>NZ_JBITGT010000004.1:0-577582 GCF_044457285.1 Streptomyces sp. NPDC050560 | reverse complement strand
GCCCGGTTACATTCCGAACCCGGAAGCTAAGCCCTTCTGCGCCGATGGTACTGCGAGGGGGACCTCGTGGGAGAGTAGGACACCGCCGAACTCTTATTGAAGGAGTCGGTTCCGGATCTTAAGGTCCGGGACCGACTCCTTTTTGTTGCGCTTAACGTCCCGTTCACGTACCGAAGTGACGATCCGGAGTATGAGGTCACTTGCAGCGCTGCGTGCGGCGGGCATCGGCATCGGCGACGAGGTCATCGTCTCCGCGTTCGGGAACACCGACATCACCGGCTCCATCGTCGAACTCGGCGCGCTGCCGGTCTTCGCCGATATCGAGCTGGACACGTACTCCCTCGACCCCGACGCCGTGGCCGCCGCCATCGGCCCCGCCACGGCCGCCGTCGTCGCCGTACACCGCTTCGGCAGGCCCGCGCCCATGGCCGCCCTGCACGCCCTCGGAAAGCGGCACGGACTCCTCGTACTGGAAGAGGACGACGTGGAGAGTGAATTGCACGGTGGGCGCGCCATCGACGGTGCGGACGCCGTGTCTGCCGCACGCCGGTTCAACGCCTCCGTACTCGACTACCGGCTGCGCGGCGTCCTCACCCCCGCAGCCTGCCCCCGGCACACATACCGCCAGTACGTGGTGCGGGTGCCAGGGAACGGCAGGCCGGACCGGGACGCGTTCGCACGCGCCGCCCGCCGCAAGGGAATCGCGTGCACAGTGCCGGTGAAGACCCCCGCACACCGGCTCCCCGGATTCCGGCGGAGCGTCTTCCTGCCGGAGACAGAACGGGCCGCCGACGAAACCCTCGCCCTGCCTCTCGGCGCCGACCTCGCCAAACGCGAAATGCAGCGCATGAGCGCCGCATGCAACGCGCTCGGCGGCCTCCTCCAGCCCGCGTAACCGACAATTCGACGACCGGCAAAGCCGGTTGGGAGCACCCGCTGAATAAGGGTATGATCGCTCTGGCCGCAGGCGCTGGAGACCGGAAAGCATCGGAATCCGCGTGGTGGCAGTGCCCCTATAGCTCAGTCGGCAGAGCGTCTCCATGGTAAGGAGAAGGTCAACGGTTCGATTCCGTTTGGGGGCTCAGAAGCGAGACGCCCGCACACGTAGAACAGAAGGTCCCCGCCCATTCGGACGGGGACCTTTTTCGTGCCCCGCGCGGGCCGACCGGGCACCTCAGTCCTGAAGCCCCGGCACCCGCATCGCGAGAATCGCCATGTCGTCGGACGGCGCGTCCGAGGCGAAACGCTCCACCGCGCGCATCACCCGGGCCGCGACCGCGCCCGCCGTCAGCCCCGTGCACTGCGTCAGCACATCCGTGAGCCCGTCGTCGCCGAGCATCCGCGTGCCCTCACGGCGCTCCGTGACGCCGTCCGTGACACACAGCAGCACATCCCCGGGATCGAGGCACACCGTCTGCTCGTACAGCTCAAGGTCCTCCATCACACCGAGCAGCGGCTGCGGTTCTGCCGCCGCCTCCACGACACCCGTCTGACGAAGACGCAACGGCAGCGGATGCCCCGCGCACACCACCTTCAACCGCGCGCTGCCGTCCTCCTGCGGCCACAACTCGCCGTACAGCAGCGTGAGGAACCTGCTCCGCGCACCCTCGTCGAGAATGGCCGCATTCAGCCGTTCAAGGACCGCGGGGCCCGTGAAACCCTCCCGGGCCAGCAGTCGCAGCGCATGCCGGGCGAGGCCCGTGACCGCGGCCGCCTCAGGACCCGTACCGCACACGTCGCCGATCGCGAAGCCGTAGGCGCCGTCCCTGATCGGGAAGAGGTCGTAGAAGTCACCGCCGACCTCATTGCCCTCACCGGCCGCGCGGTAGATCACCTCGACCTCCACACCCGGCACGTCGGGCAGCTCGGGCGGGAGCAAGCTGCGCTGCAACGACTGGCTGATCGCCGTGCGCTCCGAGTACAGGCGCGCATTGTCCAGCGCCAGCGCCGCCCTGCGGGACAGATCCTCGGCCAGCTCCAGGATCTCCTGCCTGAAATGGTCGTCGGACGGCTTGCCGAGCGTCAGCATCCCGATGACGCGGTTGCGCGCCACCAGCGGCAGAACGACCGTTTCGCCACCCACCGCGGAAGCCGTCGCCAGCGTGGGCCCCACCCCCGAGTCGGCGTCCCCGGCCTGGCCGAGATCGAACCGGCGCATCGAAGTGCGCAGCGCCGCCTGGTGCGCCGCGTCCGCCGGCGCCTTCCACACCCGCGCGCCCGGCGTCGTCACCGGCTCCGGCGGGTCGATCCGCGACAGCAGCGCCTTCAGGCCGTCGATGCGCTCCTCGTCCTCATGCAGGACGTACGAGAGATACGGCTCCGACGACTGGTCGGCGATCGTGTAGACGGCGCACCACGTGGCGAGCGTGGGCACCGTCATCTGCGCCATGAGCGCCAGCGTCTGGTCCCTGTCCAGCGTGCCCGCCAGCAGGTCCGACGCCTCCACCAGGAACGAGAGCGAGCCACGGCGCAGCCGCTCAAGCTCGCCGAGGCGCGCCGACTCCACCGCGAGCGCGATACGGTCCGCGGCGAACTGAAGGCGCAGCGCCTCCTCGTTCGAGTAGCGGGCAGGGGTCTCCGCGGCGACGCCGAGGGAGCCCGTGAGACGGCCCTCGACCTTCAACGGGACCGTGACCACCGACCGCATGCCAGTGTCCTCAAGGAGCGGGACGGCGCCCTTCGCGTTGGTCAGGTCCTCGTGCACGGCGGGCATACGCGCGGAACCGAAACGGCCGTGCGCCACCTCCACGGGCACGCGCGCGAAACGCTGCCGGGCCGAGGGCAGCCCCGTCGAGGCGCGTACCTCAAGCTCCGTCTCGTCGTCCGTCGCGAGCAGCAGGAACGCGGCGTCGCCGTCCAGTATGTCGCGGGCGCGCTCCACCGTGCGCTGGAGCAGCCCGTCCAGGTCGTCGGGGGCGGGCGAGCCGATGAAGACCTCGAAGGGGTCCGCGGGGCCCGGCTCACCGGCCGCGGGCGCGTCGGTGGCGGGCGCGCGGGAGGGGCTCTGGAGGACGGCGCGCTCGTGCTCGCGCACCAGCAGGCAGACCGTGGACGGCTCGCCCTCCGTGTCACGCACCCGCAGATGCGAGGCGTACACGCGGATCAGGGGCCCCTCGGCGGCACGGATGCCGTAGCTGCCCTCCCAGCGGGAGAGCTGGAGCGCCTCCGCGACGCCGGTGCCCGTGCCGGGGGTGTGGGGCCATGCGGCGAGATCGGTGAAGGGCTTGCCGACGATCTGCTCCGGTGCGTAGCCGAACAGGCGCTGCGCGTCGTCGTTCCAGGCCGCGATCGTGCCGTGGCGGTCGATCTGGACGACCGCCACCCGGACCCTGCCGTCCGTGGGCGGCAGCATCCGCACCGGCAGCGACGGACCCGCGCTGCGGGTGCCCGGTACCCGGTCGGGCAGCGGAAGCTGGAACCAGACGCGCTTGTGCGTGGGCGTGTACTCGACACCCCAGCGGGCGGCGATCGCGGCGCACAGCTGTAGCCCGCGGCCGCCCTCGCGGTCCGGGTTCCCCATGGAGACCTGCACCTGCTGGACGGGGATCTCGCGCTCCGGATAGCGGTCGGAGACCTCGACCCGGACGCCGTCCGCGGAGAGCAGGCACAGCACCTCGGCGGTGGTGCCCGCGTGGACGACGGCGTTCGTGACGAGTTCGCTGGTCAGCACCACAGCGTCGTCGATGATGTCGCCGCACCCCCAGCCCTGGAGGGTGTCGCGGACGAAGGATCTCGCCGCGGCGACGGAGCGCCCCGCGGGCTCGAAGCTGGCAGCCGCGCGAGCCGTGATCACTGAACTCCTCGGTCGGGTCCTGTCCTGTGTGGGCACACCGGGCGTTCTGTTCTGCCGTGGGTCCCCCTGTCCCTCCGGCACCTGCACTCCGGTGGTCATACTGAGGCCGCCTCCGATGCCCGTTCGTACTCGTGCCGCCGCCCAGACCCCCCCTGCGCCGGCGCGGCTGGACAGCCGTGTGCAAGGTTACTTACCTTCGCCGTGCTCGCGGATGCCGCCCGGCAGAGTTTCCTCCCCAGGAGTGGGGGGAGCGTGAGGGAAGCTGCCGAACTGTTATGGCCTGGTTCCGTCGGGGTGAAACACTGGGCAGGCTGCAAGTGAGAGCCCGAGCACGAGGTCGACCCCTGCGGGAGGGACACGGTGGAGTCTGGCGAAGCGGCGCATGGCACCGTCGCGCGTACACGAAGCGGACAGCCGGCCGCCAAGGCGCGTACCGCGCGGCGCGGTACGACTGCTGTGGACACGGCGGCGATGGGGAAGCTGCTCGCGGCGCTCACGGCTATGCGGGACGGCAACTTCCGCAAGCGCCTGGCCGTGCCGGACGACGACGAGACCATGGCCGAGATCGCGACCGTGTTCAACGAGGTCGCGGACCGGCAGCTCCACCTCACCGGGGAGCTGTCGCGGGTGCGGCGGGTGGTGGGACGTGACGGAAAACTCACCGAGCGGCTTGCCGCGGGCGAGGGCCAGGGCGCGTGGGCGTCCGCGATCGCGGCGTCGAACGCGCTGGTGGACGATCTCGTACGGCCCGTGTCCGACGTCGGGCGGGTGCTCACGGCGGTCGCGGAGGGCGACCTGGAGCAGCGCATGGAGCTGCGGGTGACGCGCGCGGACGGCAGCGACCATCCGCTGCGCGGTGAGTTCCTGAAGGTCGGCAAGACCGTCAACAACCTGGTGGACCAGCTCTCGACGTTCACCGACGAGGTCACCAGGGTGGCCAGCGAGGTCGGTACCGAGGGCAAGCTCGGCGGTCAGGCGCGGCTGCGCGGCGTCTCGGGGTCCTGGAAGGACCTCAGGGACTCCGTCAACCAGATGGCGTACCAGCTCACGGCGCAGGTACGGGACATCGCGCTGGTGACGACCGCGGTCGCCGAGGGCGATCTGTCACGCAAGGTGACGGTGCATGTCGACGGCGAGATGCTCGCGTTGAAGAACACCGTCAACACCATGGTCGACCAGCTCTCGTCGTTCTCGCAGGAGGTCACGCGGGTCGCGCGGGAGGTCGGCACCGAGGGCGAGCTGGGCGGCCAGGCGCAGGTGCCGGGGGTGGCCGGGGTCTGGAAGGACCTGACGGACTCGGTCAACCTGATGGCGGGCAACCTCACCGCGCAGGTGCGCGGCATCGCCCAGGTGACGACGGCGGTAGCCAGCGGGGACCTGTCGCAGAAGGTGACGGTGAGCGCGCGCGGCGAGGTGGCGCAGCTCGCCGAGACCATCAACCAGATGACCGAGACGCTGCGGACGTTCGCCGACGAGGTCACGCGCGTGGCGAACGAGGTCGGCGCCGAGGGGCGGCTCGGCGGTCAGGCGAACGTGCCGGGCGCCGCGGGTACGTGGAAGGACCTCACCGACTCCGTCAACACGGTCTTCCGCAACCTCACCACACAGGTGCGCAATATCGCGGAGGTCACCACCGCCGTCGCCAACGGCGACCTGTCGCAGAGCGTGACCGTCGATGTCGCGGGCGAGATGCTGGAACTGAAGAACACCGTCAACAAGATGGTGCACCAGCTCTCCGTGTTCGGCGCCGAGGTCACGCGCGTGGCCCGCGAGATCGGCGACGAGGGCGAGCTGGGCGGCCAGGCCCGGGTCCTGGGCGCGGCCGGTACGTGGAAGGACCTCACCGACTCGGTCAACACCGCGTTCCGCAACTTGACCGGACAGGTGCGCAACATCGCAGGGGTGACGACCGCGGTCGCGAACGGCGACCTGTCGCAGAAGGTCACCGTGGATGTGCGCGGCGAGATGCTCCAGCTCAAGAACACCGTGAACCGCATGGTGGACCAGCTCTCCAGCTTCGCCGACCAGGTCACGGTGATGGCGCGGGACGTGGGCACCGAGGGCCGCCTCGGCGGGCAGGCGCAGGTGGAGGGCGTCAGCGGCACCTGGAAGGAGCTGACGGACTCCGTCAACTCGATGGCGGGGAACCTGACCTCGCAAGTGCGGCAGATCGCGCAGGTGACCACGGCGGTGGCGCGCGGTGACCTGTCGCAGAAGATCGACGTGGACGCGCGGGGCGAGATCCTGGAGCTGAAGGACACCATCAACACGATGGTCGACCAGCTCTCCGCGTTCGCGGACCAGGTGACCCTGGTGGCGCGCGAGGTGGGTACCGAGGGCAGGCTGGGCGGCCAGGCGCAGGTGCCCGGCGTGGCCGGTGTGTGGCGGGACCTGACCGACTCCGTCAACGGTATGGCGGGCAATCTGACCACTCAGGTCCGCAACATCGCCCAGGTGGCGACGGCCGTCGCGCGCGGTGACCTGTCGCAGAAGATCGACGTGGACGCGCGCGGGGAGATCCTGGAGCTGAAGGACACCCTCAACACGATGGTGGACCAGCTTTCGGCCTTCGCGGAACAGGTCACGCGGGTGGCCCGCGAGGTCGGTACGGAGGGCATCCTCGGGGGCCAGGCCGAGGTGCCGGGCGTCGCCGGCACCTGGAAGGACCTCACCCAGTCCGTCAACTTCATGGCGAACAACCTGACGAGCCAGGTCCGCAACATCGCCGAGGTGACCACGGCGGTGGCCAACGGCGACCTGTCCAAGAAGATCACGGTCGACGCCAAGGGCGAGATCCTGGCGCTGGTGACCACCGTCAACACCATGGTCGACCAGTTGTCGAACTTCGCCGAGCAGGTCACCAGGGTGGCGCGCGAGGTGGGCACAGAGGGGCAGCTCGGCGGTCAGGCACGGGTTCCGGGCGTGACCGGGATCTGGAAGGACCTGAGCGAGAACGTCAACCTGATGGCCAGTAACCTGACCAGTCAGGTGCGGAACATCTCCCAGGTGGCGACCGCGGTGGCCAACGGCGACCTCACGAAGAAGGTCACCGTGGAGGCCAGCGGCGAGGTCGCGCAGCTCGCCGACACCGTCAACACCATGGTGACGACGCTGTCGTCGTTCGCGCAGGAGGTGACGCGTGTCGCCCGCGAGGTGGGCACCGACGGCATCCTGGGCGGCCAGGCGCGCGTGCCGGGCGTCGCCGGCACGTGGAAGGACCTCACCGAGTCGGTGAACTCGATGGCGTCGAACCTGACCACCCAGGTGCGCAACATCGCGATGGTGACGACGGCCATCGCCAAGGGCGACCTCACCAAGAAGATCGACATCGCCGCGGGCGGCGAGATCCTGGAACTCAAGACGACCGTCAACACGATGGTCACGCAGCTCTCCAGCTTCGCCGAGCAGGTGACCAGGGTGGCGCGTGAGGTGGGCACGGAGGGCCAGCTCGGCGGCCAGGCGCGGGTGCGCGACGTGGACGGCGTCTGGCGCGACCTGACCGAGTCCGTCAACGAGATGGCCGGGAACCTGACCCGCCAGGTGCGCGCGATCGCGCGGGTCGCCACCGCGGTGACCCGCGGCGATCTCAACCTGAAGATCGACGTGGACGCGGCGGGCGAGATCCAGGTCCTTCAGGACCACATCAACACGATGATCGCGAATCTGCGCGACACCACCCTGGCCAACAAGGAGCAGGACTGGCTGAAGGGCAACCTCGCGCGCATCTCGGGCCTGATGCAGGGCCGTCGCGACCTTGACGACATCGCGTCGCTGATCATGAGCGAGCTGACGCCCGTGGTGTCGGCGCAGCACGGCGCGTTCTTCGTGGCGATGCCGGTGGAGGAGGGCAACAGGGCGGCCCAGGGCGACGACTACGAGCTGCGGATGCTGGGCTCGTACGGCTACTCGATGGGCTCCATGCCGACGTCGTTCAGGCCGGGCGAGACGCTGATCGGAACCGCCGCGGAGGAGCGGCGGACCATCGTGGTGGACCGGGTGCCCTCCGGCTACCTGAAGATCGCCTCAGGGCTCGGCGAGGCGCCGCCCGCGTACGTGATCGTGCTGCCGGTGCTGTTCGAGGGCACGGTGCTCGGGGTGATCGAGCTGGCGTCGTTCCAGCCGTTCACCCAGATCCAGAAGGACTTCCTGAGCCAGATCGCCGAGATGATCGCGACGAGCGTCAACACCATCAAGGTCAACACCAAGACCGAGGTGCTGTTGAAGCAGTCCCAGGAGCTGACGGAGCAGCTCAGGGAGCGCTCCGCCGAGCTGGAGAACCGGCAGAAGGCGCTCCAGGAGTCCAACGCGGAGCTGGAGGAGAAGGCGGAGCTGCTGGCCCGCCAGAACCGCGACATCGAGGTCAAGAACACCGAGATCGAGGAGGCGCGGCAGGTCCTGGAGGAGCGCGCCGAGCAACTGGCGGTCTCCATGCGGTACAAGAGCGAGTTCCTCGCCAACATGTCGCACGAGCTGCGCACTCCGCTGAACTCGCTGCTGATCCTCGCCAAGCTGCTCGCGGACAACGCGGAGGGCAACCTCTCGCCCAAGCAGGTCGAGTTCGCGGAGACGATCCACGGCGCGGGCTCCGACCTGCTCCAGTTGATCAACGACATCCTGGACCTGACGAAGGTCGAGGCGGGCAAGATGGACGTCTCGCCGACCAGGATCTCGCTGGTGCAGCTCGTCGACTACGTGGAGGCGACGTTCCGGCCGCTGACCGCGGAGAAGGGGCTCGACTTCTCGGTACGGGTCTCGCCCGAGCTGCCCGCGACGCTGCACACGGACGAGCAGCGGCTGCTCCAGGTGCTGCGCAACCTGCTGTCGAACGCGGTCAAGTTCACCGACTCCGGCACCGTGGAGCTGGTCATCAGGTCGGCGGGCGCGGACGTGCCCGCCGCCATCCGCGACCAGTTGCTCGAAGCCGGGATGATCAGTGAGCCGGACGCGGACCTGATCGCGTTCTCGGTGACGGACACCGGGATCGGGATCGCGGCCGGGAAGATGCGGGTGATCTTCGAGGCGTTCAAGCAGGCGGATGGCACCACGAGCAGGAAGTACGGCGGCACCGGTCTTGGGCTTTCGATCAGCCGGGAGATCGCGCGGCTGCTCGGCGGCGAGATCCACGCAGCGAGCGAGCCGGACCGCGGCTCCACGTTCACGCTCTACCTGCCGCTGCGGCCCAGCGGCCAGCCGAGCGAGAGTTACACGCAGCTCGCGCCGTCGATCGAGCCCGGTGACGGCCTGCTCGCCCTGGAGGGCGGCTCCGGTCCCGACACCCCGGCCGAGGTGAAGTCGTACCGCGACTCCCAGACGGGGCCCGCGGCGCTCTTCAGGCGGCGCCGCAGGACCGCGGCGGCCCCGCATGCCGAACTGCCGCCCGCGCCGCCTCAGGAGGCCGCCCAGGAGCCCCCTGAGCCCCCCTTGGAAGAGACGGCGGAGACGGCGGAGACCGTGGCGGCGGAGCCGGGGGAGGAGCCGGTGGCGCCCCGGGAGGAGCCGGAGCGCGCCCCCGCGCCGCGCAGGCCGATCAGGTTCCGCGGCGAGAAGGTGCTCATCGTCGACGACGACATCCGCAACGTCTTCGCGCTCACCAGCGTGCTGGAGCAGCACGGCCTGTCCGTGCTGTACGCGGAGAACGGCCGCGAGGGCATCGAGATGCTGGAGCAGCACGACGACGTGGCCGTGGTGCTGATGGACATCATGATGCCGGAGATGGACGGCTACGCCACGACGACGGCGATCCGCAGGATGCCGCAGTTCGAGGGGCTGCCCATCGTGGCGCTCACGGCGAAGGCGATGAAGGGCGACCGTGAGAAGGCCTTCGAGTCCGGAGCGTCCGATTACGTAACGAAGCCGGTCGATCCCGATCACCTTTTGACAGTCATGAGTGGGTGGATGAGCCAGGAGTGACAGGCGTACGTTCAAAGACGGCAGAGTTGTGGCAGGACCCGTCCGAAGCCGTGTAGAACGGCGGTGTTCGGGGAACTTTCCCGTCCCACCGCCCGTTCCCGTCGCGTGTTCCGTGACATGGCGGTGACAGGGTGTGGCGACAGGCGGGGTACGGCTACGATGACCGGCACAAGGACGGGCGGCGTAAGGGAGCCGTTCCTCGGGAGGGCGCCAGGCGCCTTCCCAAGTCCTCAGGACAGGGGTGGCCCCATGCCGGGGCGAGGAGGGCGGGCCATGGTGCAGAAGGCCAAGATCCTCCTGGTTGACGACCGGCCGGAGAATCTGCTCGCGCTGGAGGCCATCCTCTCCGCGCTCGATCAGACCCTGGTACGGGCGTCCTCCGGGGAGGAAGCACTCAAGGCGCTGCTCACGGACGACTTCGCGGTGATCCTTCTCGATGTGCAGATGCCCGGCATGGACGGCTTCGAGACCGCGGCCCACATCAAGCGCCGCGAGCGGACCAGGGACATCCCGATCATCTTCCTCACCGCCATCAACCACGGCCCGCACCACACCTTCCGCGGCTACGCGGCGGGCGCCGTGGACTACATCTCCAAGCCGTTCGACCCCTGGGTGCTGCGCGCCAAGGTCTCGGTCTTCGTCGAGCTGTACATGAAGAACTGTCAGCTCCGCGAGCAGGCGTCGCTGCTGCGCGTCCAGCTCGAAGGCGGCGCCAGGACGCCCGCGGGCGGCGACGGCAGGGAGCCCGCCGGGGTGCTCGCCGAGCTGTCCGCCCGCCTCGCCGCCGTCGAGGAGCAGGCCGAGGCCCTCTCGAAGCAGCTCGACGACGAGTCGGCCGACGCCACCGTGCTCGCCACCGCGGCCCACCTGGAGCGCAAACTCACCGGCCTGCGCCGCGCCCTCGACGCCCTCGAACCGGGCTCGGGACCCGGCGCGCCGACACCGCCCCCGGGCAACTGACCGACCGCCGCGCCGGCATACGCGCGCGTGAGAGCCACGCGCGCGTGACCGGACGGTGGCTCCCCGGGGCGGCCCCGGCGGCACGCGCGTGTTGCCCGACGCGGTGTGAGCCTCCGTCAGCCCTCCGCCCGACGCCGTACACCCGAGGCGACACGAACGGGTGAAGGCTGAGGCACACGTGTCCCTCGTCGCCCCCGGCGGTAACCTCACCCCCATGGCCTCACGTCAGTCCGCAGCCAAGAAGACGCCCGCCAAGAAGGCGGCTGCCCCGGCTAAGGGCACGGCGCGGAAGGCGGCGCCCGCGAAGAAGGCCGCCCCGAGGAAGCCCCCCGCGAAGAAGGCGCCGCCCAAAAGGGCCCCCAGCCCCACCGGCGGCGTCTACCGCCTCACCCGCGCCGTGTGGCTCGGCACCGCCCACGGCGTCGGCGGCCTCTTCCGCGGCATAGGCCGCGGCGCCAGGGGCCTCGACCCCGCGCACCGCAAGGACGGCGTCGCGCTGCTGCTTCTCGGGATCGCCCTCGTCGTCGCGGGCGGCACCTGGTCCGACCTCAAGGGCCCCGTGGGCGACCTCGTCGAGATGCTGGTGACCGGCACCTTCGGCCGCCTCGACCTGCTGGTGCCGATACTGCTCGCCGTCATCGCGGTACGCCTCATCCGGCACCCGGAGAAGCCCGAGGCCAACGGGCGCATCATCATCGGCCTGTCCGCCCTCGTCATCGGCGTGCTCGGGCAGGTCCACATCGCCTGCGGCTCCCCCTCGCGCACCCACATGCAGGCCGTCAGGGACGCCGGGGGCCTCATCGGCTGGGCCTTCGCGAGCCCGCTCACCTACGCCCTCGGCACGGCGCTCGCCGTGGCGCTGCTGGTGCTGCTCACCCTCTTCGGGCTGCTCGTCGTCACCGCCACCCCGGTCAACCACATCCCGCAGCGGCTGCGCCAGCTCGGCACCCGCCTCGGCCTCGTCCACCCCGCGCCCGCCTCCGCCGCGGACGCTTCCGCCGTCGGGACCGACGACGACGAGCGCTACGACGAGCAGTGGCGCGAGGCGCTGCCTGCGCGCCGCCCGAAGTCCCGTGGACGCCGTGGAGGTGACGACGACGGCGACGACGTGTACGACCACGACAAGGCCGAGCAGGAGGCCCTCAGCAAGCGCCGTAAGGGCCGCAAGACGGCCGCCGGCCCCGGCGGCAAGGGCCGCGAGCCCGACGCCGTGGACGTCGCCGCCGCGGCCGCCGCCGCGCTCGACGGCGCCGTCCTGCACGGCATGCCGCCCTCGCCCCTCGTCGCCGACCTCACCCAGGGCGTCGACCGCGGGCCCGCCGTGCCTCCCGCGCGTGAGCACGAGAAGACCGGCGACGAGGCCACGCCCGCGCCCGCGGGCGTGCCCGACCTCACCAAGACGCCGTCGGGCGAGCCGAGGGATTTGCCGCCCCGCGCGGAACAGCTCCAGCTCTCCGGCGACATCACCTACTCGCTGCCCTCGCTCGACCTCTTGGAGCGCGGCGGCCCCGGCAAGGCGCGCAGCGCCGCCAACGACGCCGTCGTCGAGGCCCTGACCACCGTCTTCACCCAGTTCAAGGTGGACGCCTCCGTCACCGGCTTCACCCGCGGCCCGACGGTCACCCGCTACGAGGTCGAACTCGGCCCCGCCGTCAAGGTCGAGCGCATCACCGCGCTCACCAAGAACATCGCCTACGCCGTCGCCAGCCCCGACGTCCGCATCATCAGCCCCATCCCCGGCAAGTCCGCGGTCGGCATCGAAATCCCCAACACCGACCGGGAGATGGTGAACCTCGGCGACGTCCTGCGGCTCGCCGACGCCGCGGAGGACGACCACCCGATGCTCGTGGCGCTCGGCAAGGACGTCGAGGGCGGCTATGTCATGGCGAACGTCGCGACCATGCCGCACGTGCTCGTCGCGGGCGCCACCGGCTCCGGCAAGTCGTCCTGCATCAACTGCCTCATCACGTCCGTCATGATGCGGGCCACCCCCGAGGACGTGCGGATGGTCCTCGTCGACCCCAAGCGCGTCGAACTCACCGCCTACGAGGGCATCCCGCACCTGATCACACCGATCATCACCAACCCCAAGCGGGCCGCGGAGGCCCTTCAGTGGGTGGTGCGCGAGATGGACCTGCGCTACGACGACCTCGCCGCGTTCGGCTACCGCCACATCAACGACTTCAACGCCGCCGTGCGCAGCGGCAAGCTCACCACCCCCGAGGGCAGCGAGCGCGAGTTGCAGCCGTACCCGTACCTGCTGGTGATCGTCGACGAGCTGGCCGACCTGATGATGGTCGCCCCGCGCGACGTCGAGGACTCCATCGTCCGCATCACCCAGCTCGCCCGCGCCGCCGGCATCCACCTCGTCCTCGCCACCCAGCGGCCCTCCGTGGACGTCGTCACCGGGCTCATCAAGGCGAACGTGCCCTCCCGGCTCGCGTTCGCCACCTCCTCCCTCGCCGACAGCCGCGTCATCCTCGACCAGCCCGGCGCGGAGAAGCTCATCGGCAAGGGCGATGGCCTCTTCCTGCCGATGGGCGCCAACAAACCCGTGCGGATGCAGGGCGCCTTCGTCACCGAGGAGGAGATCTCCGAGGTCGTACGGCACTGCAAGGAGCAGATGACGCCCGTCTTCCGCGAGGACGTCACCGTCGGCGGCAAGCAGAAGAAGGAGATCGACGAGGACATCGGCGACGACCTCGACCTGTTGTGCCAGGCCGCGGAGCTGGTCGTCTCCACCCAGTTCGGCTCGACGTCCATGCTCCAGCGCAAGCTGCGCGTCGGCTTCGCCAAGGCGGGCCGGCTGATGGACCTCATGGAGTCCCGCGGCGTCGTCGGACCGAGCGAGGGCTCCAAGGCGCGTGACGTTCTCGTGAAGGCCGACGAACTCGACGGAGTGCTCGCCACCATTCGCGGGGAGGCTCAGTCGTAGGCGGGTGCACGGGAACGTGCTTTCGTACGCAACCCTTCGCGCCCGGCGAACGTCACCTCAGAAGAGGAGCACCGACGCACACCGCCGACGCTCCCCGCCCGGCGAAAGACGCCATGCGGATGGCGTACAAACTCTCACCGCCCAGTTGCCCCGCCTTTTCCCACCGCACATAGACTGAGCACCCAGCAGGTGGCTACACGCTCGAAAGGCGCCCCCGTGTCCATCGGCAACTCCCCAGAAGACGACGCACCGTCGGGTGAGGACCAGCGCCCACCGACGGACGAATCCACCACTACCCCGCGCAAGCCCCGCGCCCGCGGGCGCAAACCCACGCGCGCACGCAAGCCGAGCGCTCCCAGGACACCCGGCGCCGACCCCGCGGCGGAGCCCGCCGCCCCGAAGGCCCAGGAGCCCGCCGCGGACGAGCCCCGGGACGCCCCGAGGACCGCGGCGGGCGAGGCGGACAACGCCTCCGCCATCCCGACGCCTGGCACCGCGCAGGCCCCCGAGAAGGCCCCCCAGGCCGACGAGGACGCCCCCGCGGCGCCCGGGCCACGGGACGCGGACGGCGACGAGGACGGCGCCACGGTCACCGCCGGGACGCCGGAGCGCGAGCCGGTCGGGCGCGTGCTGCAACGCGCGCGTATCGACGCCGGGCTCACCGTCGACGACGTCAGCGCCGCCACACGCGTACGCGTGCCCATCGTGCACGGCATCGAGCAGGGCGACTTCTCGCGCTGCGGCGGCGACGTCTACGCCCGCGGCCACATCAGGACCCTGGCGCGCGCCGTCGGCCTCGACCCCGAGCCCCTGGTCGACCAGTACGACGCCGAGCACGGCGGACGCCCCGCGCCGACCCCCGCCACCCCGCTGTTCGAGGCGGAGCGCATCAGGCCCGAGCGGCGCAGGCCCAACTGGACCGCCGCCATGGTCGCCGCGATCGTCGCCGTCATCGGCTTCGTCGGCTTCACCCTGCTCAGCGGGGGCAACGACGACGACTCCGACGCCCACGACACCCCGGTCGCCGAGGGCCCGCAGGCGAGCAGCCACGCTCCCAAGCCGAACCCCGGCAAGTCCGGCGGCTCGGGCGCCACCACGCCCGACCCGTCCGACAGCGCCGTCGCGGGGGTCCCGCGCGACAAGGTCACCGTCAAGCTCGACGCGCCCGACGGACGCAGTTGGATCTCCGTCAAGGACCACAACGGCCAGACCCTCTTCGACGGGCTCCTCCAGCGTGGCGACAGCAAGACGTTCCAGGACTCCCAGAAGATCGACCTCGTGCTCGGCGACGCGGGGGCCCTCGACCTCTTCGTCAACGGCAAGAGGATCGACGACGAGTTCCGCCCCGGCCAGGTCGAGCGCCTCAGCTACACCAAGGGCGACCCCGAGGCCGGCTGACGCGCCCCGCCCGCCCGGCGACGGGCGAGCAGGGCGACTCGTGCCCTCCGCGGACCGCCGCGGCGGGCACGCGCGGTATGACGAAGTAGTCTTGAGCGCATGCCTGAACGCCGCACTGTCGCCCTCGTCACGCTCGGCTGCGCCCGCAACGAAGTGGACTCGGAAGAGCTAGCGGGCCGGCTGGAGGCGGACGGCTGGCAGCTCGTCGACGACGCCCAGGACGCCGACGTGGCCGTCGTCAACACCTGCGGCTTCGTCGAGGCCGCCAAGAAGGACTCCGTCGACGCCCTCCTTGAGGCGAACGACCTCAAGGGCCACGGCACGACACGCGCCGTCGTCGCCGTCGGCTGCATGGCGGAGCGCTACGGCAGGGAACTCGCCCACGCGCTGCCCGAGGCCGACGGTGTGCTCGGCTTCGACGACTACGCGGACATCTCCGACCGGCTGCGCACCATCCTCGACGGCGGCTCCCACACCCCCCACGTCCCGCGCGATCGCCGCACCCTGCTGCCGATCAGTCCCGTCGAGCGGCAGAGCGCCGCCGACGCGGTCGCCCTCCCCGGACACGCGCGCGTACGGGCCGACGACGACACACGCGCGCGTACGGCATCCCAGGACCCCGCCGCGGGCCAGGACACGCCGGGCGGCGAGAGCGTGCCCGACGACCTCCCCGCGGGCCTCGCGCCCGCCTCGGGGCCCCGGGCGCCGCTGCGCCGCAGGCTCGGCACGTCGCCCGTCGCCTCCGTGAAGCTGGCCTCCGGCTGCGACCGGCGCTGCGCCTTCTGCGCGATCCCCTCCTTCCGCGGCTCCTTCGTCTCCCGGCGCCCCTCCGACGTCCTCGGCGAGACCCGCTGGCTCGCGGAACAGGGCGTGCGGGAGGTCATGCTGGTCTCCGAGAACAACACCTCGTACGGCAAGGACCTCGGCGACATCAGACTGCTGGAGACGCTGCTGCCCGAACTGGCGGCCGTGGACGGCATCGAGCGGGTCCGCGTGAGCTACCTCCAGCCCGCCGAGATGCGGCCAGGACTCATCGACGTACTGACCTCCACGCCCAAGATCGCCCCTTACTTCGACCTGTCGTTCCAGCACTCCGCGCCCGCCGTGCTGCGCGCCATGCGCCGCTTCGGCGACACCGACCGGTTCCTCGACCTGCTGGCGCAGATCCGCGGCAGGGTCCCGGGGGCCGGGGTCAGGTCCAACTTCATCGTGGGCTTCCCCGGCGAGAGCGAGAGCGACCTCGCGGAGCTGGAGCGCTTCCTCACGGGCGCGCGCCTGGACGCCGTCGGTGTCTTCGGGTACTCCGACGAGGAGGGCACGGAAGCCGCCGGCTACCCGGGCAAGCTCGACCCCGACGAGGTCGCCGCGCGGCTCGCGCACATCGGCCGGCTCGCCGAGGAACTGACCGCGCAGCGCGCCGAGGAGCGGCTGGGCGAGACGGTGGAGGTGCTCGTCGAGACGGTCGGCGCCGACCTCACCGAGGACGCCGAGGACGGCGTCATCGCCACGGGGCGCGCCGCCCACCAGGCGCCCGAGACCGACGGGCAGGTGCTGCTGACCGGCGGCACGGGGCTCGCCGTCGGGCGTATGGCCGTCGCCAAGGTGACCGGAACCCGCGGCGTCGACCTCGTGGCGGAGGTCATCGGCGGCGACGCGGGCACCGAGGAGGCGGCCAGATGACCCAGGGCCCGGCGCCCGCCGCCGAAGGCCCCCCGGGCGGGGCCCACGACGACGGCGACCGGGAAGGCGCCGCGCCGCCGCAGGCCGGACTCTGGAACGTCGCCAACCTCCTCACCATGGTCCGGCTCCTGCTGGTGCCGGGCTTCGTGCTGCTGATGCTGGCAGGCGGCGGCCACGACCCGGCCTGGCGCTCCTTCGCGTGGGCCGCGTTCGCCGTCGCCATGATCACCGACCTCTTCGACGGCCATGTCGCCCGCACCTACGGGCTCGTCACCGACTTCGGGAAGATCGCGGACCCGATAGCCGACAAGGCGATCATGGGCGCCGCGCTGATCTGCCTCTCCTCGCTCGACGACCTGCCGTGGTGGGTCACGGGTGTCATCCTCGGCAGGGAGCTTGGCATCACCCTGCTGCGGTTCTGGGTGATCCACTACGGCGTGATCCCGGCGAGCCGCGGCGGCAAGATGAAGACGCTCGCGCAGGGTGTCGGTGTGGGCATGTACGTCCTGGTGCTGACGGGGCCGTTGGCGACGCTGCGGTTCTGGGTGATGGCCGTCGCCGTGGTCCTCACCGTGGTCACCGGGCTCGACTACATCCGCCAGGCCGTCGTACTGCGTCGCGCGGGTCTGCGCCGCGCGCGGGAGGCCGGGCGGGCGGCCGAGCCCCCGCAGGCACCGCAGGGCGCCGCCGAGCCGTCCCGCGCGGACGGCGCCGCCGAGGCGCCACGCGCGCGTGCCCAGGCCCCGGCCGACGAGGCGCGCGCCCGCGCGTCCGCGCCCCGCGGCGCCACGGAGCCCGCTCCGTCCCCCGAGGCCGGTGAGCGGCCCGCGGCGCCCGCGGAGGGGCGCCCCGCGGGTCGTACGGCTGCGGGCGGCGCGGGAGAGGAGCGCGCACGGTGACCGCCTCCGCCGCGTCCGCGGCGCTGAGCGCCCTCGTGGCGCGCGGGGAGACGCTTGCCGTGGCCGAGTCCCTGACCGGCGGCCTCGTCGCCGCGGAGGTGACCGCCGTGCCGGGCGCCTCGCGCGCGTTCCTGGGCTCCGTGACGGCCTACGCCACACCCCTGAAGCAGCGGCTGCTCGGCGTCGACCCCGGGCTCCTCGGGGCGCGGGGCGCCGTGGACCCCGGCGTCGCGCTCGCGATGGCGGCGGGCGTGCGCCGGGCGCTCGGCGCGGACTGGGGCCTCGCCACCACCGGCGTCGCGGGCCCGGAGCCCCAGGACGGGCAGCCCGTCGGCACCGTGTACGTCGCCGTCGCGGGTCCCGGGGGCGTCGAGAAGGCGCACGCCCTACGGTTGAACGGCGGCCGAGCGGAAATCCGTATGGTTAGCGTACGGAAGGCCCTCGGGCTGCTGCTTCAGCAGCTCTCCGGAGAACAGCGGGACAATGCGCGTGCACAGGATACGGAACACCACGGGGGGAATTGATGTTTGCAGCCCTGAGTGAACACGACATCGCTCCCCGCACAGCCGCCGTGGGAGGCGGTACGGTGGGGCGTACAAGAAGCGGCTACACGGTCCGAGGAGGGAGCCACCGATGATTCTGCTCCGTCGCCTGCTGGGTGACGTGCTGCGTCGGCAGCGCCAACGCCAGGGCCGTACTCTGCGCGAAGTCTCCTCGTCCGCCCGAGTTTCGCTCGGCTATCTCTCCGAGGTGGAGCGGGGGCAGAAGGAGGCTTCCTCCGAGCTGCTCTCCGCTATCTGCGACGCGCTTGACGTACGGATGTCCGAGCTCATGCATGAGGTGAGCGACGAGCTTGCCCTTGCCGAGCTGGCCGCGTCGGCGACCGCCAGCGAGCCGGTGCCGGCTCCGGTGCGACCGATGCTCAATTCCGTCTCGGTGACAGGGGTGCCACCGGAACGGGTCACCATCAAGGCACCCACGGAAGCTGTGGACATGGCGGCGGCCTGACGCGACGAGCCACCGCTCGTTTGCACACGGCACGCTGCGTGAGACCCCGGCGGGTCCTGCCCGGAACGACAGTCCGGAGCGATCCCGCCGGGGTCTTTCCGCGCCCACGGTGACCGATTTATCCGCCTGTGTCATGGTTGGTGAATTGGGCGGTCGAGGGAAGCACGCCGAGGCGGACCGCTTCCCGGAACGCGATCGGAGGCCGTGCATGAACGCCGTGAAGACCCCGCTGCCCCACCGCACGTGCCGGGCCGAGAACGGCTGAGCGGCGCCACGGAGCCGCTGGAGGCGGCCATGGAGCCCTCAGGAGCGCCCCGGGGCCGCACGGGCGTACGAGGTGCCGGGGCCGCCCGTCAGACGCCCCGTGGCGGCGTCCGCGCCGTACGCCCGCTCCGCGCGGTGCTCGCCCTGGTCGGCGGCGCACTGTGGTGGTGGGCGGCCCTCAGGCTGGCCCTGGCGCCACGCCCCGGCGTGGTCGAGGCCGCGGCCGTCGCGGGCGGCTGGGGCCTGAGCGTGCTGCCCGTGCACTGCGTGCCGAAGGACCGCGCGGGCCGCGTGGTACGGGGCCGGCACCTGACGCGCGCGGGGGAGTGGCTGCGGCTCCGGCTCAGGTACGCGCGGCGCGGGCGCTGAGACCCGCGCGGGCGCTCAGGGGGCGCGACGTGGCCGCGCGGCGCCCGGCGCCCCGGCGGTGCCGCGCCGGGTGGCACGGCCGGTCGGATCGGGCCGGACGGCGGTACGGGGCCGCGGGGCGGGGCCCGGCTGGCAGACGGGGCACCAGTACGTGGGCCGCTCACGCGCGCCGTCGCCCTGGTCGCCGAGCTGGACCGGGGTGCCGCAGCGCAGGCACGGCTTCGGGGCCCGCCCGTAGACGTACAGCCGCTGGTCCCTGCGTCCCGTGGTGGTCCTGGCGATGCGGTCCCTGTTGGCTTCGAGGAGCTTCCTGGCGAGGCCGGGGAGGCGGTGCAGGGTCTCCTCCGGGAGCTGGCCCACCGGGGTCCAGGGGGTGGCGTGCAGCAGGAAGCACAGCTCAGACTTGTACACATTGCCGATCCCGGCGAGGTTGCGCTGGTCGAGCAGGGCCTCGCCGAGCGGCCTCGCCGGGTCGCCCCGCAGGTTCGCGAGGGCCGCGTCGGGGTCCCAGTCGGGTCCGAGCAGATCGGGGCCCAGATGGCCCACGGCGCGCTCCTCGTCGCCGGTGCGCAGCAGTTCGAGTACCGGCAGCCGGTAGCCGACGGCGGTCTCGCCCGGCACGGAGAGCACGGCGCGGATCTGGTGCCCCGGGCCGCCGCGCCAGCGCTCCTCGTCGGGGTACACCCACCACGCCCCGTCCATCCGCAGATGGGTGTGGAGGGTGATGTCGCCCTCGAAGCGGGTGAGCAGGTGTTTGCCGCGCGCCGCCACTTCGAGCACCGTGCGGCCGGTGAGGTCGGCCGTCGCGAAGCGGGGGACCCGCAGCTCGCACCGTATGAGCGTCCGGCCGCCCAGCGCACGGTGCAGCCGCCGCGCCGTCTGCCAGACCGTGTCACCTTCGGGCATGGCTCAAGGGTGGCACGCGGCCCGCGATCCGGCCCAGGGCGCACCACGGCGACGGGCCAGGGACCGGCGGAAAACGTACCGGGGCGGTGCGGCGTTCGGGTGCGCGGGTCAGGGCCGCAGCCGCAGCCCCTTGGGCGTCGCGTGGAAGCCGGCCGCCTCGAAGAGCGCGCCCCAGGGCGAGGTGAGCGCGGGGGTGCCGTTGACGCGTTCCACGGTGACCGCGCCGAGGCGGCCCGCCGCGGCCGCGCCCGCGAGCGCCGTGGCGGCGGCGCCGAGCCGGGTGTCGTCGTCCACGGGAGCGTCCTCGCCCGCCCCCGGCCACACCAGCAGCGTCCGGCCGCCGCGCTCCATGTAGAGCGTCAGCTCGCCGTCCACCAGCACCACAAGGGAGCCCGCCTTGCGGCCCGGCTTGTGGTTCGCGCCCTGGGGCGGCTCCGGCCAGGGCAGGGCGGCGCCGTACGCGTTCGCCGGGTCGGCGGCGGCCAGGACCACCGCACGGCCCGCCTCGGGGGCGCGTCCCGCGCGCGGAGGGGCGCCGTTCGCCCGGCCGGGCGAACGCAGCGCGTGCCACTCGCCGTCCGGCCCGACGAAGCCGTCGCCGTCCGCCGCGGGCCCGCCCGCCTGCTCGGCGGCCCGGGCCGCGCCGCGCTCCCTGGCGTTCGCGACGGCGCGCAGCCTGTCCACCGCGCCGTCCATCGCGAACTGGGCCGCCCCCAGGCCCTCCACGACATAGCCGCGCCGTGCCTGACCGTTCTCCTCGAACACCGACAGCACCCGGTAGGCGGCGTGGAAGCCGCCCTCCACGCCCTCTGCGGCGACGGCGCCCCGGGTGACCACGCCGTGCCGGTCCAGCAGGGTCCTCGCGAGCGCGTGCGCGCGCACTGTCGCGTCGGACTCTCTGCCGGGCAGCAACGACCAGCGGCCCGCGACCGTGGGCGGCCCCCCGCGCGAGGCGGGCCGCGCGGCACCCGCCAGCGCCCCGTAGCGCCCGCGCGGCACCGAGCGCCGGGCGCGGTGCGCGGTGGCGCCCGCCGTCCTGCCGGAGCCGAGCAGCGCGCGCATCGGACCCAGGGTGTCGCCCGTGAGCCGGCCCGACCACGTCAGGTCCCACAGCGCGGTGGCCAGTTCCGGGTCGGCGATCCCCGGGTGGGTGGAGGTGCGGACCTGCTCGGCGATCTGCCGGAAGAACAGCCCGTAGCCGCCCGCGAGCGCGTCGAGGACGGCCTGGTGCAGCGGGGTCAGCTCCAGCGGGTGCGGCTCGGGCAGCAGCAGGGGCGCGTTGTCCGCGGGATAGAGCGAGATCCAGCCGTCCTTGCCGGGCAGCGCGCCCGCGCCCGCCCACACCACCTCGCCCGCCGCGGTCAGTTCGTCGAGCATCGCCGGGGCGTAGTCGGCGACCCGGCCGGGCAGCACCAGGCGCTCCAGCGCGGACGCGGGCACCGTGGCGCCCTGGAGCTGTTCGACGGCGCGCATCACCCCGTCCACGCCGCGCAGCCCGTGCCCGCCGCCGAGGTGCTGCCACCCGGGCAGGAACTGGGCCAGCGCGGCGGGCGGCACCGGCTCCAGCTCGTGCCGCAGCGCCGCGAGGGAGCGGCGGCGCAGCCTGCGCAGCACCGCGGCGTCGCACCACTCCTGGCCGCCGCTCCCGGCTCCCGCGGCGGGCTCGGGCGCACCGGGCTCGGGCGGCGCCCCCGGGGGCCTGAACTCGCCCTGCACCAGCCGCCCCGAGGCCGCCAGCCGCCGCAGCGCGCCGTCGGTGACCGCGACGCCGAGGCCGAACCTGGCCGCCGCAGCGGCGGCGGTGAACGGCCCGTGGGTGCGGGCGTAGCGCGCGAGGAGGTCGCCCAGCGGGTCGGCCACCGGCTCCGTGAACGCCTCGGGCACACCCACCGGCAGCGCCGTGCCCAGCGCGTCCCGCAGTCGGCCCGCGTCCTCCACCGCGGCCCAGTGCTCGGCGCCCGCCACCCGCACCCGGATCGCGCGCCGCGTCCCGGCAAGGTCCGGCGCCCACTGCGGCTCCGCGCCGCGCTCCGCCAGCTCCTCGTCGGTGAGCGGGCCGAGCAGCCTGAGGAGGTCCGCGACGCCCTCCGCGTCCTTGACCCGCCGGTCCTCGGTGCGCCACTGCAACTCGCGCTCCAGCTCGGCCAGGACGTCCGCGTCCAGCAACTCCCGCAGCTCGGCCTGGCCGAGCAGCTCCGACAGCAGCCGCGAGTCCAGCGACAGCGCCGCCGCGCGCCGCTCGGCGAGCGGTGAGTCGCCCTCGTACAGGAACTGGGCGACGTAGCCGAACAGCAGCGAGCGCGCGAAGGGCGACGGCTCCGGCGTGGTGACCTCCACCAGCCGCACCCGGCGCGCCTCCACGTCCCCCATCAGCTCCGTCAGGCCCGGTACGTCGAACACGTCCTGAAGGCACTCGCGCACCGCTTCCAGGACGATCGGGAACGAGCCGAACTCGCTCGCCACCTCAAGCAACTGCGCCGCCCGCATGCGCTGTTGCCACAGCGGGGTACGGCGGCCCGGGCTGCGGCGCGGCAGCAGCAGGGCGCGCGCGGCGCACTCGCGAAACCGCGACGCGAACAGCGCCGAGCCGCCCACCTGGTCGGTGACGAGCTGATCGACCTCGCCCTTGTCGAAGACGATGTCGGCGGCGCCGACCGGGGCCTTCTCGGCGTCGTACTCGGTGCCGCGCTCCGCCGGGTCGGCGTCCAGCAGGTCGAGCCCCATCAGCTCGGCGTCGGGCAGCCGCAGCACCAGGCCGTCGTCCGCGTGCATCACCTGCGCGTCGAGACCGTAGCGCTCGCTGAGCCGGGCGCCGAGCGCGAGCGCCCAGGGCGCGTGCACCTGCGCGCCGAAGGGGGAGTGGACCACCACGCGCCAGTCGCCCAGCTCGTCGCGGAAGCGCTCCACGACGATGGTGCGGTCGTCCGGGATGTGCCCGCACGCCTGCCGCTGCTCGGTGAGGTACGCGAGGACGTTGTCCGCGGCCCACGCGTCGAGGCCCGCCGCCAGCAGCCGCAGCCGCGCGTCCTCCTCGGGCAGCGCCCCGACCTCGCGCAGGAACGCGCCGAGCGCGCGCCCCAGCTCCAGCGGGCGGCCGAGCTGGTCGCCCTTCCAGAACGGCAGCCTGCCGGGCACCCCGGGCGCGGGCGACACCAGCACCCGGTCGCGCGTGATGTCCTCGATCCGCCAGGAGCTGGTGCCCAGGGTGAACACGTCGCCCACCCGGGACTCGTACACCATCTCCTCGTCCAGCTCGCCGACCCGGCCGCCGCCCTTCTTCGGGTCGGCGCCCGCGAGGAACACCCCGAACAGACCGCGGTCCGGGATGGTGCCGCCCGATGTCACGGCGAGGCGCTGCGCGCCCGGCCTGCCGGTCACGGTGCCCGCGACCCGGTCCCACACCACGCGCGGGCGCAGCTCGGCGAACACGTCCGACGGATAGCGGCCCGCGAGCATGTCGAGCACCGCTGTGAAGGCCGACTCCGGCAGCGACGCGAAGGGCGCCGCCCTGCGGACCAGCGCCAGCAGGTCGTCCACCTGCCAGGTGTCCATGGCGGTCATCGCGACGAGCTGCTGCGCCAGCACGTCCAGCGGGTTGGCGGGCACCCGCAGGGCCTCGATCGCGCCCTGCCGCATGCGCTCCGTGACCACCGCGGACTGCACGAGGTCGCCCCGGTACTTCGGGAAGACCACGCCCGTGGACACCGCGCCGACCTGGTGGCCCGCGCGCCCCACGCGCTGGAGCCCCGACGCCACCGAGGGTGGCGACTCCACCTGCACCACCAGGTCGACCGCGCCCATGTCGATGCCCAGCTCAAGGCTCGACGTGGCCACCACCGCGGGCAGCCGACCGGCCTTCAGGTCCTCCTCGACCTGGGCGCGCTGCTCCTTGGACACCGAGCCGTGGTGGGCGCGCGCGATGACCTGCGGGGCGCCGCGCGCGGCGCCCGAGCCGCCCATCAGCTCCGCCGGGTCGTGCGTCTCGGGCATCGGCTCGCCGGTGGCGCGCTCGTACGCGATCTCGTTCAACCGGTTGCAGAGGCGCTCGGCGAGGCGGCGGGAGTTGGCGAAGACGATCGTGGAGCGGTGCGACTGCACCAGGTCGGCGATCCGCTCCTCGACATGCGGCCAGATCGAGGGCCGGTCGGCGCCCTCCGCGGGGTCGGCCGCGGGCGAGCCGCCCAGCTCGCCCATGTCCTCCACGGGCACGACCACCGACAGGTCGAACTCCTTGCCCGCGCGTGGCTGCACGATCTCCACCGCGCGGCGCGGCGACAGATAGCGGGCGATCTCCTCCACGGGGCGCACCGTCGCGGAGAGCCCGATGCGGCGCGCGGGCCTCGGCAGCAGCTCGTCGAGCCGCTCCAGGGTGAGCGCGAGGTGCGCCCCGCGCTTGGTGCCCGCGACCGCGTGCACCTCGTCCACGATGATCGTCTCGACGCCGGCAAGCGCCTCGCGCGCGGCCGACGTCAGCATCAGGAACAGCGACTCCGGCGTGGTGATCAGGATGTCGGGCGGGCGCGTGGCCAGGGCGCGGCGCTCCGCCGCGGGGGTGTCGCCCGAGCGGATGCCCACGCGGATCTCGGGCTCGGGCAGCCCGAGCCGCACCGCCTCCTGCCTGATGCCGGTCAACGGGCTGCGCAGATTGCGCTCGACGTCCACCGCGAGTGCCTTCAACGGCGACACGTACAGCACCCGGCAGCGCTTCTGGCGGTCGGCGGGGGCCGGGGACGAGGCGAGGCCGTCGAGCGCCGCGAGGAACGCGGCCAGAGTCTTGCCCGAGCCCGTCGGCGCCACCACCAGCACGTCGGAGCCCGCCCCGATCGCCTGCCACGCCCCCGCCTGGGCCGCGGTGGGCGCGGAGAAGGCGCCCGTGAACCAGCCACGGGTCGCGGGCGAGAACGAGTCGAGTGCCGACACCATGCCCCCATCCTGCACCCGGCCACTGACAGCCGCCCGGACCTGCGCGAACGCCACCCGCCGACGCCACCGCGGCCAGGGGCGCCGCGGCCCCCGGCCAGGTCGCCTCGTGCCGCCCGGTGACAATGGGCGCATGGCGGGAGCGGGCGAGCGGGCACGGCACTGGCGGTACGAGGACCTGCCGGGCGTCGACCTGCTGCGCGCCCGCTACGTGCGCAAGACCTTCCCCCGGCACACCCACGAGACCTTCGTGATCGCCGCCATCTCGCACGGGGTGGAGGTGTTCAAGTACCGCGGCGTCGACCAGTACGCGGGCCCCGGCGCCCTCGCGCTGGTCAACCCCGAGTCGGTCCACACCGGCCGCGCGGGCATCCCCGAGGGCTGGCGCTACGGCGCCGTGTACCCGCCGCCCGGGCTGATCGCGGCCATAGCGCGCGAGACGACGGGGCTGCGCGGCACCCCGGGCTTCAGCGCCCCGGTGCTCGACGACCCGCGCTCCGTCCGCCTCGTGCACCAGGTCCTGCGCGCCGCGGAACAGGGCAACGCGCTCGCCGCCGACACCCTCTTCCGCGTCGCGGTGACCCGCCTGCTGCGGCTGAACGGCGGGAGCCTGCCGCGCCGTACGGCGCGCGCGGCGGGGGCCGGGACGGCCGTACGCGCGCGTTCCGTCCTGGAGGAGCGCCTGGCCGACCCGCCGTCCCTGCGGCGGCTCGCGGACGACCTCGGCACCAGCCCCTTCGCGCTGCTGCGCGCCTTCCGCCGGCACTACGGCATGCCGCCGCACACCTGGCTCACCGACGCCCGGGTACGCCGCGCGAGGCGCCTCCTCGACGCGGGCACCACGCCCGCCGCCACCGCCGCCGAGGTCGGCTTCACCGACCAGGCCCACCTCGGCAGGCACTTCGCCCGCATCGTCGGCGTGCCCCCCGGCGCCTACCAGCGCGAGCGCAAGAACGTACAAGACCACCGGGCGGCGCCGCTCCTAGCGTGGCGCGCGTGGCAGACAGAGCACCAGACGACACCGCGGGACGGGACGGCGCGGCCGGCCCCGCCCCGATAGCACCGCCCCCGCACACCGCCCCGCCGCACGGCCGGAAGACGGGCCACGGTGCCCCCGGGAGGGACAAGAGCGACGCCGCCGTCGTCCGCGACGCGCTCGGCGTCGGGCTCCCCGTGGGCCTGTCGGGGCTCGCCTTCGGCGCGACGTCCACCGGCAGCGGGCTGAGCGTCGCCCAGACGTGCGTGCTCAGCGCGCTGGCCTTCACCGGCGCCTCGCAGTTCGCCTTCGCCGGGGCCGTCGCCGCGGGCAGCAGCCCGTTCGCCGCCGCGGCGTCCGCGCTCTTCCTCGGCGTCCGCAACTCCTTCTACGGCCTGCGGCTCTCGCCCCTGCTCGCCCTCCCGCGCGCGTGGCGCCCCATCGCCGCCCATATCGTCATCGACGAGACCACCGCCGTCACCCTCGGACAGCCCGACAGGCGTTCCGCGCGTATCGGATTCACGGTCACGGGGCTGACCCTGTTCGTGATGTGGGTCGCCACAAGCGCCGTCGGCGCGCTCGGCGCCCGTGCCATCGGCGACACCGACGCCTGGGGCCTCGACGCGGCGGGCCCCGCCGCGTTCCTCGCCCTGCTCGCACCCATGCTGCGCGGCCGCACAGAGCGCGCCGTGGCGCCGCTCGCCGCCGCTCTTGGCCTTCTGCTGCTGCCGGTGCTGCCCGCGGGCCTTCCGGTCCTGGTCGCCGCGCTGGCCGCGCCCGCCGCCCTCGCCGCGCGACGGCTGCGTACCGCACACGCCGCCCGCAGGGGCGCGCGGGCCCCGCACGCCGCGGACGGCGCGCCCGCCGCCGAGCGCACCGCCGGGGACACACCGGGGGAGGGCCGATGAGTACGTGGATCGCCCTCGCCCTGACCGTCGCCGGCTGCTACGCCCTCAAGCTCGCGGGACTCCTGGTGCCCGCGACGGCGCTGTCAAGGCCGCTGGTGCGGCGCCTCGCCGCGCTGCTGCCCGTGGCCCTGCTCGCCGCCCTCACCGCGCAGCAGACCTTCGCCGACGGCCGCGTCCTCACCCTCGACGCCAGGGCCGCGGGGCTCGGCGCCGCGGCCGTCGTCCTGCTGCTGCGGGCGCCGTTCCTCGTGGTGGTCGCCACCGCCGTCCTCGGCACGGCGGGCGTGCGCGCGCTGGGCGGCTGAACCTGCCTCCCGCGCGTGTGTCAGCCGATGTGGCGCCCGAACGCGCACAGGGTGCGCAGCGCCTCGATGGTGGCCACCGGGCGCCGCTCAAGGCACTCCTGGGCGGCGCCGGGGGCCCAGCGGCGGCCCGCGGCCCCCGCCGCACCGTCGGCCCCCGGCGCGACCTGCCAGCCGCCGTCGTGCTGCTGGCGCGCCGCCAACTGATCGAGCGAGCGGGCCATCTCCGCGTCGGTGAACCACGCGGCCGCCAGCGACTGCGGCGTACGCGCGTAGTGGTAGGGGAACCGCGCCCCGCCCTGCGTCCCGCCGCCGAGCGGGCGCCGTCCGTCGAGCACCACGAGGCGCCGCTCGCGCACCATGCGGCCGAGCCGGTCCGCCGCGTCCCACGCGCGCGTGCGGTCGGGCGCGTGGTCGAGGAAGCGGACGGCCGCCTCGATCTCCCGGGGCCGCGGCGCGTGCAGCGCCTCCACCGCCTGCCAGCAGAAGTCGGTGGCCCGGAACAGCCACGTGTGCCACACGTCGTTGCGGTGCAGCAGCCCCACCACCGGGCCCGCGACCAGCAGTTCGCCGCAGGACCCCGGGTGCCGGGGCGCGTTCGCCGCCAGCGCGGGCAGCGCGCCGTCCGGCGCCGACACGGAGGTCAGATACCCGCCGAGCCGCTCCACCCGCCGCCCCTCGCAGCGCCCGATCGAGTCCAGCACCTCCAGCGCGTACACGGTGTGCAGCGGACTGCTGCCCGGACCCCGCAGCCCCGGGTCGAGGCCGTGCCCGAAGCCTCCGTCCTCGTTGCCGTACGCGGCGAGCGCGGTCTCCACGGCGTCCGCGCGGGCGCCGCGCGCCGTGTCCTGCGGGTCGCACGGCGCGGGGAAGTGGTGGGCGAAGCGCCGCTGCTCCAGCACGCGCGCGGTGCGCCGTACGAACTCCCGCGCCCGCGCCACGGGCGAGAGCCCGCCCGACGGCGCCACGGGGCCCGGGCGCGGCCCCGGCGCGGAACGGTGCGGCGGGCGCGCGGGGCCCGGCAGCGGACGGTCGATCGGCGGGCGGGACGAGGCCCCGGAGTCGGTCATGCTCCGACGGTAGGCCCGGCGCACGTGCCCGGCGGCGCACCCCGGCCCGTGCGCACCCTCAGAGGCGGGATACTGGGGGCATGCGGTTGACGGTCTTCTGGCAGCGGATGGTGGACCACTTCGGTCCCGCCTACGCCGACTCCTTCGCACGCGACCACGTGATGACCCAGCTCGGCGGGCGGACCGTTCACGAGGCGCTGGACGCGGGGTGGGACGCCAAGGACGTCTGGCGTGTGGTCTGCGACACGATGGGAGTGCCCCCGGAGCGGCGCTGACCCCGCCACGGGCGCCCGCACATCGCACCGTCCCCGGTCCACCGCCTCCCGGTGAGGCTCCGTTCGCCCTGTTCGCCCCGCTCCGTCGGCGGGCCCCGTCCCGCGCGCGGGAGGGCTTCGCGCGCCCCTCCGCGCGCTGTCGGGGCAGGGGCCGCACGAGGGCGCTCCGTGCGTGGGCCACACTTGCCCCCGTGGCACCCACAGACGAGATCTCCCAGGACACCTCCTCCGCACCGCCCTCGGGTACGACACCCTCGGGACGGGCCCGGGCAGGGGGGAACGGCCGGATGCCGGCCTGGCTGCCACGTGCGCTGGTCCTCGCGCTGTCCCTGGTCGCCTGCTACCAGTTCGGGAACTGGGCCTTCCACCAGCTCATAGGGCTGTTGATCAATGTGTTGATCGCGTTCTTCCTGGCCCTCGCGATCGAGCCCGCGGTCGGCTGGATGGCGTCCTACGGGGTCCGCCGGGGCCTCGCCACCGGCCTCGTCTTCCTCGCCATCGTGATCGCCAGCGCGGGCTTCGTCACGCTGCTCGGCTCCATGCTGGCCGGGCAGATCGTCGACATGGTGGAGAACTTCCCCGACACCCTCGACTCGCTGATCAACTGGACCAACACCACCTTTCACACCGAACTCAGCAGGGTGAAGATCCAGGACAGCCTGGTCCACTCGGCCTGGATTCAGAACTACGTCAAGAACAGCGCGAGCGGCGTCCTCGACATCTCCGCCCAGGTGCTCGGCGGCCTCTTCCGGCTGCTGACGGTCCTGCTGTTCTCCTTCTACTTCGCGGCCGACGGACCCCGGCTGCGGCGCGCCCTGTGCTCCGTACTGCCGCCCGCCCGGCAGGCCGAGGTGCTGCGCGCCTGGGAGATCGCGGTCGACAAGACCGGCGGCTACATCTACTCGCGCGGCCTCATGGCGCTGATCTCGGGCGTGGCCCACTACATCCTGCTCCAGGCGCTCGACGTGCCCTACGCGCCGGTGCTCGCCGTGTGGGTCGGGCTCGTCTCGCAGTTCGTGCCGACCATCGGCACCTATCTCGCCGGGGCGCTGCCCATGCTGATCGGCTTCACCGTGAACCCCTGGTACACGCTGTGGATTCTGGTCTTCGTCGTGATCTACCAGCAGTTCGAGAACTACCTGCTGCAACCGAAGCTCACCGCCAAGACCGTCGACATCCACCCGGCCGTCGCCTTCGGCTCCGTCATCGCGGGCACCGCGCTGCTCGGCGTCGTCGGCGCGCTCATCGCGATCCCCGGCGTCGCCACCCTCCAGGCGTTCCTGGCCGCGTACGTGAAGCGCTACGACGTCGCGGACGACCCGCTCGCCCGCGACCGGCGCAGCATAAGCGCAAGTCCCCTGCTGGCCAGGGCCCGGAGCGCCCTGCACGGTCCCCGCGGCAGGACCCGCCGGCAGCGCGCGGCCGCCGAAGGCAGGCTGCCGCCCGGTGCCCACGAAGGCACCGGCGAGGACCGCGGCCAGGGCGGGAACGGCGCGGACGGCGGCGGCAGCGGGAACGGTGCCGGGGGAGAGGACGGCGGGCGCGACGGTGGGAGCGGTGGGAACGGCGTGGGTGGTGGAAGTGGTGGGAGCGACGGGAACGGTGGCACGCCGCCCCGCGGCGACTGACTCCCCGCCCGGTTCCTCACCGGCCCTCCGTGTCCCTTTCCTCCGCACCCCTCACCCGCGCCGCGCGCGACCTTCCCCGCCGCCCCCGCCCGCTCCGGGCCGGGGGCGGCGTTGTTGCCGCGGCGACTCATGGGGGGCGTGGTGCGCTTGACACCAAAATCGAACATCCATTCTTATGGAGTCGGCGCCGCGCCACAGGACACCACCGAGGGCCGCCAACCGGGCCCTGCCCGGGAGTTATCCACAGGCGAAGGGGGTGGAGTCGTCGGAGTTGTCCACAGGTCGGCGGGCGTCGGGGCGCATTGTCAGTGGCAGGGGATAGCGTCTTCGACGTGAAGCGATCGACTCAAGCAAACCGGGTGGAACCCATGGCAGGAACCGACCGCGAGAAGGCGCTCGACACCGCCCTCGCACAGATTGAACGCCAGTTCGGCAAGGGCGCCGTCATGCGCATGGGCGACCGGCCGAACGACCCCATCGAGGTCATCCCCACCGGGTCGACCGCGCTCGATGTCGCCCTCGGCGTCGGCGGCCTGCCGCGCGGCCGGGTGGTGGAGATCTACGGCCCCGAGTCGTCCGGCAAGACGACCCTCACCCTGCACGCCGTGGCCAACGCGCAGAAGGCGGGCGGCCAGGTGGCGTTCATCGACGCGGAGCACGCACTCGACCCCGAGTACGCGCGCAACCTCGGCGTCGACATCGACAACCTGATCCTCTCCCAGCCGGACAACGGCGAACAGGCCCTGGAAATCACCGACATGCTCGTCAGGTCGGGCGCGCTCGACCTCATCGTCATCGACTCCGTCGCCGCCCTCGTGCCGCGCGCGGAGATCGAGGGCGAGATGGGCGACTCCCATGTCGGCCTCCAGGCCCGGCTGATGAGCCAGGCCCTGCGGAAGATCACCAGCGCGCTCAACCAGTCCAAGACCACCGCGATCTTCATCAACCAGCTCCGCGAGAAGATCGGCGTGATGTTCGGCTCGCCCGAGACCACGACGGGTGGCCGCGCCCTGAAGTTCTACGCCTCCGTGCGCATCGACATCCGGCGTATCGAGACGCTGAAGGACGGCACTGACGCGGTCGGCAACCGCACCCGCTGCAAGGTCGTCAAGAACAAGGTCGCGCCCCCCTTCAAGCAGGCCGAGTTCGACATGATCTACGGCCAGGGCATCAGCCGCGAGGGCGGTCTGATCGACATGGGCGTCGAGCACGGCTTCGTCCGCAAGGCGGGGGCCTGGTACACCTACGAGGGCGACCAACTGGGCCAGGGCAAGGAGAACGCCCGCAACTTCCTCAAGGACAACCCCGACCTGGCCAACGAGATCGAGAAGAAGATCAAGGACAAGCTCGGTGTCGGAGTCCGTCCCGAGCCCCCGGCCGCCGAGCCGGGTCCGGACGCCCCCGTCGTCCCCGCGCCCGCCCCCGCGGCGGCCGACCCGGCACCGAAGACCGTGCCCCCGGCCAAGGGGAAGGCCAAGGCCGCGGCGGCGAAGAGCTGACATGCCATGAGGTACCGCACCGACCGGACGGCCCGTCAGGGCTCCGGTGCCGAGTCCCCGTCGAGGGCCGGGGACGAGGCATCATCGGGGGACCCGGCTGAGCGGGCGAGGGCGATCTGCCTCCGCCTGCTCACCGGGGCCCCGAGGACCCGGCGTCAGCTCGCCGACGCCCTGCGCAAGCGCGACATCCCCGACGAGACGGCCGAGGACGTACTGTCACGCCTGGAGGAGGCGGGACTGATCGACGACGGCGCCTTCGCCGACGCCTGGGTCGAGTCCCGCCACCACGGCCGCGGCCTCGCGGGCCGCGCGCTCGCCAGGGAGCTGCGCAGCCGGGGCGTCGCCGCACCCGTCGTCGAGGAGGCCGTCGGCCGCCTCGACCCGGAGCGGGAGGAGGAGACCGCGCGCGGCCTCGTCGCCCGCAGGCTCGCCGCCACCCGCGGTCTCGACCGCGACCGGCGGCTGCGCCGCCTCGCCGGAATGCTCGCCCGCAAGGGCTACCCCGAGGGCATGGCCCTCAGGGTGGTGCGCCGCGCCCTGGAGGAGGAAGGAGAGTGCACCGACGACCTGCCCGGCGAGGGCTGCTGACACCGCCGCCGGGCACTCTCGCCGGAGCCGAGCCGCCGGAGCCGCCGGACGCCTCCGCCGTACACCCGGGTCGGGCTCTCTCACCGAGGCCGTTGGCACCTCCGCCGAGCGGTCATGCCCCTCCCCGGTCGGCGTCCCGCCGTGCGCCACCCCGAGACGGCGCACCGTAACGGGACCTGGGCCTCAGCCGCTGCTCCCGGCCGGACGGTCCTCCGCGGGCGCGGATGTGACCGGCAGGCCGGCCGATCGCCACGCCTGGAACCCTCCGACGAGGTCCGTCGCGTGCCTCAGGCCGAGCCGTCGCAGCGAGTCCGCCGCGAGGCTGGAGGCGTAGCCCTCGTTGCAGAACACCACGATCCGCAGATCGTGCCCCGTCGCCTCCGGCAGCCGGAAGTCGCCGAGTGGGTCGAGCCGCCACTCCAGCTCGTTGCGCTCCACCACCACCGCACCCGGGATCAGCCCGTCCCGCTCCCGGAGGGCGGCGTAGCGGACGTCGACAAGCAGCGCGCCCCGCGCCGCCTCCGCGTGCGCCGTCGCCGCGTCGACCCGGTCGAGCCCCGCGCGCACCCGTTCCAGGTGCTCGTCTATCGAGACCGGACCGTCCTGCGAGGTCACTGCCAGTCCTCCGGGCGCTCCACCTGCTCAAGGCGGAGCACATGGCCGCTGCGGCTGTAGCGGCGGATCTGCGGCAGCGGCGGGTAGTAGGCGTGCACCGACACCGCGTGCGCGGTCGTCGACTCGTTCAGCACCTCGTGCACATGGTTCTGACCGAACGCGCGGCCCTGCCCGGCGGCCAGTGTCCGCTTCCGGTCCACGTCCTCGGTCAGCTCCAGCGTCTTCCAGCCGTCGGTGGGCAGCCGGGCGGCGAGCGAGTTCTCCTTCAGCTCGCCCGACGCGGTCAGGAACGCGCCGATCGAGTCGGCGTGGTCGTGCCAGCCGGTGCCCGTACCGGGCGGCCAGCCGATCAGCCACGCCTCGCTGCCGCCGGGGCCTTCGAGCCGTACCCAGGTGCGGCCCTCGGGGTCGAGCGGGAGTGAGGCGATGAGCTGCGCGTCCTCGGCCGTACGGCGCACGAACGCCAGCAGTTCCGCCACGGTCGGCGGCTGCTCCGCGGCGGCGGAAGCGGGGGAGGAGGTGGCTCCAGACGGAGCTGTTGCAGGGTGAGACACGGTGACCGTCCTGAGAAGTCGCCGGGGTCGCGAGACCGCGCGGCGGCCGGGTGAAGAAATGCCGCGTGAGCCGCACGGGAACACCGTGCGGTGGCAACGCGGTAAGGGAGCACACGAACGTGCTGCGAGCCGTGCGTGACGCGCGTGACGAAAAAGGTCGGAATGCGCGTGTTCAGCGGCGGGACGGACGACACACGCCACCCAGATAGCGGACCAGGTCCATATGGACCCGCCGCCACAGGCGAACGTCGGTGTCGGTCATGATCCGGAGTACACCACGGCCACGGATGGCGGTCAACTCCCCAGGTCAACCGAGGAGAAGCGGGCGGGCGCAGCGCCGGAGCGGGCGCCGTTCGCACGCCCCGCGAACGCCCCGAGGCCCCCGGGGGCGCCACCGAGGATTACCGCCCGTACCGGCACGCCCCGGCCCCCTGCCGCCTCAGGGGGAACGAGCAGCCGCAGACCGGGGCAGCCGAGCGCCGCCCTGCGCGTACCCGGCGGCGGCCAAGGCCCCGCCCTCCGGCAGACCGGGCAGCCGCAGCCCCTCGAAGACCGACTCGTCGCGAAGACCGACCCGCCACAGATACCGACAACCGACCCGCCACAGAGACCGACCCGCCCCACACCGCCGAGCCGCGCCCCCCGCGGGCCCAGTGCCCCCCACCCGCCCCCGCACCCAAGGCGGGGCGGGCCGGCTCAGGTTGCGCGGGCCTCGTGTCCCGAGTGCGCCGTGCCCCCGAGCGCCGTCGTCGCCGCCCCGTACAGCTCCCGGGGGCGTACGCCCCCGAACGCCGCCACCAGATGCCCGTCCGGCCTGACCAGCAGCACCGTGTGCGCCGCGGCGCCCGGATAGCTCTCGGCGACCAGCAGCTCCGCGGGGTGCGGCAGCGCCGACACCGCCGACGCCAGCCGCGGCATCATCCCCGCCGACACCCAGTGCCGCCGCTCCCACACGCCCGTGCCCGGCGCCACCAGCAGCACCACCAGATTCCGCCCCAGCCGTTCGCGCAGCCGTACCACCGTGCCGTCCTCGGCCGTGACCGGCACGTCCGCCACCGGTGACCCGGGCGGGGTGTCCGTCTCCACCATCGCCTCGGAGGGCGCGGGCGCCAGCGGCGAGCGGGCGTACGAGCCGGGCGCGCCCAGTGCGCCCACGCCCAGGTGCCCGTCCGCGAGCAGCGCGTCATGGCCGCGCGCCGCCCCCGGCACATAGCCGCGCAGCCCCCCGCCGCCGCGCACTATCGGCAGCGCCTGGTCCGCGGCGCGCAGCCGCGCGGCCACCACCGCGCGCCGCTCCGCCTGGTAGCTGTCGAGGAGCGCGTCGCCCCTGCCGTGGTGCCAGGCGTACGCCAGCTTCCACGCCAGGTTGTCCGCGTCCCGCAGCCCCTCGTCCACGCCCTGTGTGCCCAGCGCCCCCATCAGGTGCGCGGCGTCGCCCGCGAGCAGCACTCGCCCCACCCGCCAGCGCCGCGCCAGCCGGTGGTGCACCGTGTACACCCCCGTGTCCAGCAGCTCGTACGGCGGCGTGTGCCCCCCGCACCAGCCCGCCAGCGTGTCGCGGACCCGCGCGAGCAGCGCCTCCGGCGTCACCAGGTCCCCGCGCGGCGGCAGCAGCCAGTCGAGGCGCCACAGGCCCTCACCGAGCGGCCGTGCGGCCGCCTCGGGGCCGCCGAGACGCCATGGCGGCATCCGGTGCAGCACTGCCTCGCCCGGCCACGGCAGCTCCGTACGGAGCGCCGCCACGGCATAGCGCTCCACGCCCGTACGCCCCGGGAAGCGGATGTCGAGGAGCTTGCGGACCGTGGAGCGTGCCCCGTCGCAGCCCACCAGGTGGCTGCCGCGCCACCAGGTGCCCTCGCGGCCCTTGGTGTGCGCCGTCACCCCCGACGCCTCCTGCTCCAGTGCGTCGAGACGGCTGTCGGAGGTCAGCCGCACCAGCTCCGCGCGGGCCGCGGCGTCCCGCAGCGCGGACGTCAGCTCGTGCTGCGCGATGTGCAGCGGCGCGGGCTGCGCGGGGCCGAAGGCGACCTGCCGCATGAGCTGCTTGCGGCGCACCGAACGCCAGCCCGTCCAGCGGGCGCCACCGAGCGGCGCCGCCACGAGGCGCCCGACGAGGTCCGCGGTGTCCGCCCGCAGCACCGCGGTGCGCGCGGGGCGTGCCTCGTCCTGCCCCGTGCCCTCGTCGAGCACGACGGACGGCACCCCCTGCCGGGCGAGGCCCAGGGCGAGCGCGAGCCCCACGGGGCCCGCGCCGACGACGATCACCGGGTCCACGGCGTGGCGCCCCCTGCCCGTGCGGGCGATGTCGGCAGCGTACGGAGACTGGCAGGCGGAGCAGGGAGCGCGATCACAGAACGTATGCAACCCACTGGGGGTTCCCCCGTCAAGCGACGCGGACACCGGTGTGATCACCGGTGTCCGCGGTCACTCGTGAGGCGTCTTCGCGCGTGGTCGGGCCCGGGTCAGGGCTCCTCGCCCGGCTTCGTGACGCCCGCGGCGCCACCCGGCCTGCCCTCGCCCGCGGCGGCCATCTCGGAGACGGCGTCCGCGCCGAGGACCGCGCCCGTGCTGCGCTTGCTGCGCCGCAGCCGCCGCTCCAGCCAGGACGCGAAGGTCGTCAGCAGCAGATTGAGCAGGATGAAGACGATCGCGACGATCACGAAGCTCTGGATGACGTTGGCGTAGTTCGCGGCCAGCGTCTTGCGGGCGCTCATCAGCTCGGTGAAGTTCAGGACCGCGCCGCCGAGCGCCGTGTCCTTCACGATCACCACGAGTTGGCTGACGATCGCCGGGAGCATCGTGGTCACGGCCTGCGGCAGCAGGATCGACCCCATCGTCTGCCCCTTGCGCAGCCCGATCGCCTGCGCCGCCTCCGTCTGCCCCTTCGGCAGCGCCAGGATGCCGGCGCGCACCACCTCGGCGAGGACCGACGCGTTGTACAGCACCAGGCCCGTGACCACCGCGTACAGCGGCCGGGAGTCGCTGCTGATGTCCGTCGACTGCGAGTAGAACTGGTTCGCGAACACCATCAGGATCAGTACGGGGATCGAGCGGAAGAACTCCACGACGATCCCGGCGGGCACCCGCACCCAGCGGTGGTCGGAGAGCCGCCCGATGCCGAAGAGGGCGCCGAGCGGCAGCGCGATCACCATGGAGAGCGCCGCGGCCTTCAGCGTGTTGCCGAGACCGGGCAGCAGATACGTGTCCCACGCGCGCGAGTCGGTGAAGAACGGGCTCCACTTCGCCCACTGGAGCTGGTCCTTGTCGGACATCTGGCGCCACACGAACCACACCAGCGCGGCCAGCAGGACCAGGAAGACAACCGTGTAGAGGATGTTGCGCACCTTGGCGCGCGGTCCTGGAGTGTCGTACAGGACGGAGGTCATCGCTTCACCGCCAGCCGCTTGCTGAGCCAGCCCAGGATGAGGCCGGTGGGCAGGGTCAGGACCACGAACCCGAAGGCGAAGATGAGCGAGATCAACAGGAGCTGCGCCTCGTTCTCGATCATCTCCTTCATCAGCAGCGCCGCCTCCGCGACCCCGATCGCCGCCGCCACCGTGGTGTTCTTCGTCAGCGCGATCAGCACGTTCGCCAGCGGCGTGATCACCGCGCGGAACGCCTGGGGCAGCACGATCAGCCGCAGCACCTGGCCGAAGCCGAGCCCGAGCGCCCTGGCCGCCTCTGCCTGCCCGACCGGCACCGTGTTGATGCCGGCGCGCAGCGACTCGCAGACGAACGCCGACGTGTAGAGCGTCAGGCCCAGGATCGCCAGCCGGAAATAGAGGGTGTCGAAGTCGTCCGCCGCCCCGAGCGTCACCCCGAACACGTCGGCGAGACCGAGCGACGAGAAGACGATGATCACCGTCAGGGGGATGTTCCTGACGATGTTCACGTACGCGGTGCCGAACCAGCGCATGATCGGCACGGGGCTCACCCGCATGCCCGCCAGCAGGGTCCCCCAGATCAGGGAGCCCACGGCGGCGAAGAACGTCAACTGGACCGTGATCCAGAACGCCCCGAGCACGTCGTAGCCATCAAGAAAGTCAAACACGATCTCCCGCGCTTCCGGGTCTGTCGAGGGAAGCGGGGCGCCGCGCCGCGACGCGGCACCCCGTCTGGCTCTGCCTTACTTGACGACGTCGCCGATCTTCGGCGCGGGCTCGTTCTTGTAGTTGGCGGGGCCGAAGTTGGCCTTGACCGCCTTCTCCCACGAGCCGTCGTCGACCATCTTCTTGAGCGCGTCGTTGATCTTGTTGACCATGTCGGTGTCGCCCTTCTTGACACCGACGCCGTAGTTCTCGTTGCTGAGCTTCAGCCCGGCGAGCTTGAACTTGCCCTTGTACTGGTCCTGCGAGGCGTAGCCCGCGAGGATCGAGTCGTCGGTGGTCAGCGCGTCGATGGAGCCGCTGGCGATGCCGTCGAGGCACTCCGAGTACGTGCCGACCTGCTTGAGCTGGGCCTTGGGCGCGAAGTCGTCCTTCACGTTCTGCGCGGACGTCGAGCCGGTGACCGAACAGAGCTTCTTGCCGTTCAGGTCGGTGCCCTTGCTGATCGAGTCGTCCGAGCGGGTCAGCAGGTCCTGGTGGGCCAGCAGGTAGGGGCCGGCGAAGTCCACCTTCTCCTTGCGCTCGTCGGTGATCGAGTACGAGGCCACGATCATGTCGACGTCGCCGCGCTGGAGCGACGTCTCACGGTCGGCGCTCTGGGTCTCCTTCCACTCGATCTGGTTGTCCTTGTAGCCGAGCTGCTTCGCGACGTACTTCGCGACGTCGACGTCGAAGCCGGAGTACGAGCCGTTGGGCTCCTTCAGGCCGAGGCCCGGCTGGTCGAACTTGATCCCGATGGTGATCTTCTTGCCACCGCCGCCGGAACCGCCGTCGCTGTCGTCGTCGCTCGAACCGCAGGCGGTCACGGCGAGGGAGAGCGTGAGCACGACTGCTGCCGCGGAGGTGATCTTGCGAAGCTTCATGTGAACGTCCTTTGGTTCGGCGCGGTCGGCGCGGTTGTCGGCGCGGAGGGTCCGGGCCGGAAAGGAAGTGGATTTACCGGAGGCGGCCGACGGATGGCAAGGGGCGCGGCGGCCCCACGGGGCCCGGAAGGGGAGCGCACGCCCCCTGCGGCGCGCCGGGGCGCCCAAGTCGCCTCGGGTCCCCCCGGGGCGCGCCCCGGCGCCGAAAACGCCGGACGGGGGCAGTGCCGCCGGCACCGCTCCCGCTGCGCACGCGCCCCCCCTGGCCCTCAGTGGTGCAGGATCTTCGAGAGGAAGTCCTTGGCGCGGTCGCTGCGCGGATTGCTGAAGAACTGGTCGGGCGTGGCCTCCTCGACGATCCGGCCGTCCGCCATGAACACCACCCGGTTCGCGGCGGAGCGTGCGAAGCCCATCTCGTGGGTGACCACGATCATCGTCATGCCCTCGCGGGCCAACTGGCGCATCACCTCAAGGACCTCGTTGATCATCTCGGGGTCGAGCGCCGACGTCGGCTCGTCGAACAGCATCACCTTCGGGCCCATCGCCAGCGCCCTGGCGATGGCGACACGCTGCTGCTGGCCGCCCGAGAGCTGCGCGGGGTACTTGTCGGCCTGCGACGCGACCCCCACCCGGTCGAGCAGGGAGCGCGCGTTCTCCTCGGCCTTCGCCTTGTCCGTCCTGCGGACCTTGACCTGGCCGAGCATCACGTTCTCAAGGACGGTCTTGTGCGCGAAGAGGTTGAACGACTGGAAGACCATGCCGACGTCTGCGCGGAGCCTCGCCAGCTCCTTGCCCTCCGCGGGCAGCGGCTTGCCGTCGATCGTGATGGACCCCGAGTCGACGGTCTCCAGGCGGTTGATGGTGCGGCAGAGGGTCGACTTGCCGGACCCCGAGGGGCCGATGACGACCACCACTTCACCCCGCGTGATCGTCAGGTCGATGTCCTGGAGGACGTGCAGGGCACCGAAGTGCTTGTTGACGTCCTTCAGCACGACCAGGTCCCCGCCCGTGGGCGCGGTGTCCTTGACCACCGATACGTCGGTCATCGGGTTGGTGCTCCGTCCTCGTCGGTTGGGAGGACAGTAGTGACAGCCCGCGACCAGCGTCATTACATCTGAGGCGAATTTGAGCATAACGATCCGGTCGCATCCGATCACTCCGAGTGACGCCCGTGGCGCGGAGCGTACCGGGTGCGTAACGGAAGACCCCCCGCGCCCGGCGCCCCTTGACGCGGCCCCGGCGATCCGCATGGATGCCATACACACCACGCGCGCGTACCGGACGCCACGGGCGGCCGACAGCCGGGGCGCGCGGACGCTCGGAGAACCGGAGGAAGCCGGGATGAGGCTGCTGCTCGTCGAGGACGACGACCACGTCGCCGCCGCCCTCGCCGCGATCCTGGCCCGGCACGGTTTCAGCGTGCTCCACGCCCGCAGCGGCGACGAGGCGCTGCGCGCCCTGACACCCCCGCCCGAGCCGCCGATCGGCGTCGTCCTGCTCGACCTCGGCCTGCCCGACCAGGACGGCTTCGAGGTCTGCGGCAAGATCCGCAAACGCGTCGGCGTCCCCGTGATCATGGTGACGGCCCGCTCCGACGTCCGCTCCCGCATCCACGGGCTCAACCTCGGCGCCGACGACTACGTCGTGAAGCCGTACGACACCGGCGAGCTGATCGCCCGTATCCACGCCGTCATCCGCCGCCCCGCGCAGCCCGAGGACCCGGCGGCGTCGTCCGCGAGCGAGGTGCGGCTCGGGCCCGTCCACATCGACCTGCCGACCCGCAAGGTCACCGTGGACGGCGGCCCCGTCCAGCTCACCCGCCTTGAGTTCGACCTGCTCGCGCTGCTCGCCCAGCGGCCCGGCGTCGTCTTCCGCCGCGAGCAGATCATCAGCGAGGTCTGGCAGACGAGCTGGGAGGGCACGGGGCGCACGCTTGAGGTGCACGTCGCGTCGCTGCGCTCCAAGCTGCGGCTTCCCGCCCTCATCGAGACCGTGCGCGGCGTGGGCTACCGGCTCGTCGCGCCCGCCGCCTAGCGGGCCGGCTTGCGTACCCGACTCCTCCCGCTGCTGATCGTGCTCATGGCGGGCGTGCTGCTGGCCCTCGGGCTGCCCCTCGCCATCAGCGTGGCGGCGGCGAACCAGCAGCGGGTCGTCGTCGACCGCATCGACGACACCGCACGCTTCGCCTCGCTCGCCCAGTACGTCACGCCCCGCACCAGCGGCCTCGGCCGCGTCCCGGGGGAGCCGTGCGTGGAGCGTGGCGGGACCGACGAGCGGCAGCACACGCTCCAGGCGGAACTCGCCCGCTACAACAAGGTCTACGGGATACGCGCGGGCGTCTTCTACCGCGACGGCTGCCCCATGGCGCGCGCGCCGGGCAACCTCGCGGTGTCCGGGAGCGGCGATCTGCGCGACACCTTCGACGTCGCGCTCTACTCGCGCCCCGGGCACGACCCCCGGCAGGTGTGGCCCTGGCAGGACGGGCGGCTCGTCGTCGCCGCGCCGGTCACCCGCGACGGCGACGTCGTCGCCGTGGTCGTCACCGACTCGCCCACCGACCAGATGCGCCGCAGGACGCTGCGGACCTGGCTGGTGATCGCCGCGGGCGAGACCGCCACCATGGTCCTCGGCGTGCTCGCCGCGCTCCGCCTCACGAGCTGGGTGCTGCGTCCGGTACGGGTCCTGGACACCACCACGCACGACATCGCCACCGGCCGCCTCAAGTCGCGGGTGGCCGCCGCCGGGGGGCCGCCGGAACTGCGGCGCCTCGCGCGCTCCTTCAACGAGATGGCGGACAACGTCCAGGCCGTGCTGGAACAGCAGCGCGCCTTCGTCGCCGACGCCTCCCACCAACTGCGCAACCCGCTCGCCGCGCTGCTGCTGCGCATAGAGCTGCTCGCCCTCGAACTCCCGGACGGCGGCGCCAAGGGCTCCGACTCGCCCATCGCCTCCGTGCGCGCCGAGGGCAAGCGCCTGGCGCAGGTCCTCGACGACCTGCTCGACCTCGCCCTCGCCGAGCACGCCGACGCCGACCTGGGCCTCACCGACATCGGCGAACTGGCCCTGGAACGCGTCGCCGCCTGGCGCCCCGTCGCCGACGAGAAGGGGGTACGGCTCGTCAGCGACTGCCCCGCGGTCACCGCCTGGGCCGACCCCATCGCGCTGTCCAGCTCGCTCGACGCCGTGATCGACAACGCGCTCAAGTTCACCCCGAGCGGCGAATCCGTCGAGGTCACGGTCGCCTCCCACGGCAACTGCTCCACCGTCGTCGTCACCGACGAGGGGCCCGGGCTCACCGACGACGAGATGAGCCGCATCGGCGACCGCTTCTGGCGCAGCGGCCGCCACCAGAACATCGACGGCTCGGGGCTCGGCCTCTCCATCTCCCGCGCCCTGCTGACCGCGGGCGGCGGCCGCATCGACTACGCCCACCACGAGCCCCACGGGCTGCGGGTGACGGTCACCGTGCCGAGGAACCAGCCGTCCGCCTGACGCGCCGCGAGGCGCGCCGTACAGGCCGCGCGAAGCGCTCCCACGCGCGCGTCATGCGCCGACGGCGCGGGATGCACGCGCGCGTGACGCGCGAGGGCGCTCCCACGCGCGCGTGGGACGCAGGTCCCGCATCACGATGGTCAGCCCCGGCACGAGGGCGCTCCCACGCGCGCGTGGGACGCAGGCTTCGGCGACGTACGGCCGGTGCCGCTACGGCTTCACCGACCGGTAGTAGCTCGCCGCGCCCTCGTGCAACTCCAGGGGATCGGTGTACAGGGCGGTGCGCAGGTCCACGAGCTGGGCGGCGTGCACGACGCGGCCGATGCTGTCGCGGCTGTCGATCACGGTGCGCGTCAGGCCCTCCGTGACGCTCCTGCTCAGCCGGTCGGTCGTCACGAGCAGGTTGGCGACGGCGATCGTCGACACCGTCTTGCCGTCCTGCGCCTCGGGGTAGGTGTCGGCCGGCATCGCCGACGAGCGGTAGTACAGCGAGGGCCCGCCCTGCTCGTGCAGCTTCTCCACGAGGCCGCCCAGCGGCACGAACCGGATCGGGGTCCGCTCCGACAGCTCCTGCACGGACGTCGTCGGCAGCCCGCCCGACCAGAAGAACGCGTCGATGTCGCCGCGGGCCAGCGCCTCGGGGGCGGTGTCGATGCCCTGGGCGCTGACCTCGATGTCGCCGGGCTTCATCCCGGCCGCCTTCAGCACCCGGTTCGCGATCAGCCGTACCCCGGAGCCGACCTGGCCTATCGCCACCCGCTTCCCCTTGAGTTGCGTCACCGACGTCATCGTGGCGTCCCCGTGCACCACCAGTTGCACATAGTCGTCGTACAGCCGGGCGCAGCCGCGCAGCCGGGAGGCGCCCGCGCGGTGCTCGCTCTGGTACTGCGCCACCGCGTCCGCGGCCGCGATGGTGTAGTCGGCCTTGCCCGTCGCCACCAGGCGCACGTTCTCCTGCGAGCCCTCGCTCTCGTGCAGCCTTACCCCGAGCTTCGGCATGTCCCGGTGCAGCGCGTCCTTCAGCAGCGTCCCGTACCGCTGGTACACGCCCTGTTTGGAGCCGGTGCTGATCACCACGTGCCCGCCGGGGGAGTCCTCGGGCAGCGGCAGCAGCAGCCAGGCGAGCAGCGCCCCGGCCACCACGAGCACGGCCGCGGAGCCGAGCAGGGCACGGCGCCTGCCGATACGGGACACGAACGGGTACATGCGCGCGATCCTGCCAGCCGGACCGCGCCGCGAACAGGGCCCGGCCGCACGCGCGTGTACGCCCGCCTGCCCGCCGCCGTGGCCCCGCGGGCAGCGCCTACCCTTGTCCCATGAGCAGCAGTGACCGGAGCCCTTCCGTGGACAGCCCACGCAGCTACGAAATCCGTACGTACGGATGCCAGATGAACGTCCACGACTCCGAACGGCTCTCCGGGCTCCTGGAGGACGCGGGCTACGTCCGCGCCCCCGAGGGCTCCGACGGCGACGCGGACGTCGTCGTCTTCAACACCTGCGCGGTCCGCGAGAACGCCGACAACAGGCTCTACGGCAACCTCGGCCGGCTCGCCCCCGTCAAGGCAGGGCGCCCCGGGATGCAGATCGCCGTCGGCGGCTGCCTCGCGCAGAAGGACCGCGCCACCATCGTCGAGCGCGCCCCCTGGGTCGACGTCGTCTTCGGCACCCACAACATCGGCAAGCTCCCCGTGCTGCTGGAGCGCGCCCGCACCCAGGACGAGGCGCAGGTCGAGATCGCCGAGTCCCTGGAGACGTTCCCCTCCACGCTGCCGACCCGCCGCGAGAGCGCGTACGCGGCCTGGGTGTCCGTCTCCGTCGGCTGCAACAACACCTGCACCTTCTGCATCGTCCCCGCGCTGCGCGGCAAGGAGAAGGACCGCCGCCCCGGCGACGTCCTCGCCGAGGTCGAGGCGCTGGTCGCGGAGGGCGTCAGCGAGATCACCCTGCTCGGGCAGAACGTCAACGCGTACGGCTCCGACATCGGCGACCGCGAGGCGTTCGGGAAACTGCTGCGCGCCTGCGGCGGCGTCGAGGGCCTGGAGCGGGTCCGCTTCACCTCGCCGCACCCCCGCGACTTCACCGACGACGTCATCGCCGCCATGGCCGAGACCCCGAACGTGATGCCGCAACTGCACATGCCGCTCCAGTCCGGCTCCGACACCGTGCTGCGCGCCATGCGCCGCTCCTACCGCCAGGACCGCTACCTCGGCATCATCGGCAAGGTCCGCGAGGCCATCCCGCACGCCGCGATCACCACCGACATCATCGTCGGCTTCCCCGGCGAGACCGACGCCGACTTCGAGCAGACCCTGCACGTGGTGCGCGAGGCCCGCTTCGCCCAGGCGTTCACCTTCCAGTACTCCAAGCGCCCCGGCACCCCCGCGGCCGACATGCCGGGGCAGCTCCCCAAGGAGGTCGTCCAGGAGCGGTACGAGCGCCTTGTCGCTCTTCAGGAGGACATCTCCTGGGACGAGAACAAGAAGCAGGTGGGCCGCACCGTCGAGGTGATGGTCACCGAGGGCGGCGGCCGCAAGGACGGCGCCACCCGGCGCCTGTCGGGGCGCGCCCCCGACAACCGCCTCGTGCACTTCACCCGCCCCGACGAGGAGGTGCGCCCCGGCGACGCCGCCACGGTGCGCATCAGCTACGCGGCCCCGCACCACCTGCTCGCCGAGGGCCCCGTCGAGGCGGTACGGCGCACACGCGCGGGTGACGCCTGGCAGCGGCGCACCGCGCCCGCCACGGAGCCGCCCGCGGGGGTCCTGCTCGGGCTCCCCAAGGTCGGCGTCCCCGAGCCACTGCCCGCGGCGAGCGGCGCCTGCGGCTGCGACTGACCGCGCCGCCCGGCGCTACGCTGCGGATCATGCTTGTAGCCGCCGCCGTCTGCCCCTGTCCGCCGCTGCTCGTGCCCGAGGTGGCGGCCGGTGCCGCCGCCGAGATGGGACCGGTGCGGGCCGCCTGCGACGCCGCGGTCGGCGCCCTCGCGGGGGCCCGTCCCGACCGGCTCGTCGTCGTCGGCCCCGACGTCGGGAAGGGCGCGGAGCCGGTCACCTACCCCCAGGGCTCGCCCGGCTCGTTCCACGGCTTCGGCGTGCCGCTCGACGTACGGCTCGGCCCAGGACCCGCCGCGCCGCCCGACAGCCGTGAGCGCGTCCTGCCGCCCGCGCTCACGCTCGCCGCCTGGCTCCTCGGCCGGGCCGCCCTGGAGACCCCCGTGCACGCCCGCGCCGTGCCCGAGGCGCTGCCGCCCGGGCGGTGCGCGGCGGAGGGCGCCGCGCTCGCCGCGGGCCCCGCGAGGACGGCGCTGCTGGTGATGGGCGACGCCAGCGCCTGCCGCTCCGTGAAGGCGCCCGGGTATCTCGACGAGCGCGCCGAGCCGTTCGACGCCGCGGCCGCGCGCGCCCTGGGCGCCGCCGACACTGCCGCCCTGCTGGCGATCGACCCCGCGCTCGCGTGGGAGCTGAAGGCGGCGGGCCGCGCCCCCTGGCAGGTACTCGCGGGCGCCGCGGGCGATGCCCCGATGCACGGCGCCCTGCTGCACGACAGCGCGCCGTACGGCGTCGGATACCTCGTGGCGGCCTGGGCCTCGGACGCGTCGACGCTGCCCGCCCCGCGGGGCCGTTGACATACGCGCGCGTTCCGCCGTTCCCCGGAGTCCACTCCCGCGCGGGTGTGAGGATGGCGCGCATGAAGATCCGTACCGTCAGGCCGGTCCTCGCCCTGTGCGCCCTGTGCGCCGTGCTGGCCCCGCTCGCCGGCTGCGGCGACGGCGCCGCCGACGACCACGCGCGCGCGGACAAGGCGCACTCGCCGCAGGCCACGAAGCCCCCCGCCGCGCACCCCCCGGCGCCGGGCAAGGGCTCCGAGGACCCCGACGACATCAACGGCGACGGCCACCGCGACCTGCTGCTCCCGGTGTACGGCACCGACGCCCCCGCGGCGCAGCGGACCGCCGGGCGGTACATGGTCGTGTACGGCTCCCCCGAAGGACCCGACGCCGCCACCCGCACCGTCTACCGCCCCGAGGACCTCGGCCTGCCCGAGCCCGGCGCGAGCGACACCACGGTGCCCGAGCCCTTCGGCCCCGACGGCCCCCTCACGGCCGACCTCGACGGCGACGGCTTCCCCGACGTCGTCGCGACCGTCCTGGGCGACAGGAAGCTCGACCGGAACGTCTCCGCGCCGCGCGGCACCCTCTACGTCTCCTGGGGAGGCCCGAAGGGGCCCGCGGGCGGCGCCGACGCCACCCAGGTGCGGCTGCCCGCCGACGCCGCCACCCTCGGCGTCGGGTCCGTCGTGCGCGGCGACTTCGACGGCGACGGGCACCACGACCTGGCCGCCCTCGCCGTCAACCAGTCCTCCGTCGTGGTGCTGTACGGGCCCTTCACGCGCGCGGGCGCGCCCGCCCGTACCGACACGCACCTGCCGTGGGCCGACGGGACCCTGTACGCCGACGCCATCGACCCCTCGGGCAAGCGGCGCGCGACGTCCCTGGTGCTGCGCGACATGGGCGACGGCGAACAGGCCACCGGCACCCTCTACCGCGCCGCGCCCGGCACCGGGCCCGCGGCGCCCGGCGTCCCGCTGCGCGCGGGCAACGCGCTCGCCTTCGGCGACTTCGACGGCGACGGCCGCCGCGACGTCGCCGTGGGCGACGACGGCAGCCGCAACGACGAGCCCGGCTACGAGACCGAGGCCCCGGACGTCACCGGCTCCTACGCGGTGTACCCGGGCACCGGCGCCGCGCCCGTCGCCCACCGGCTGCCGAAGACGGCTGTGCCGCCGCCCGGCACGCCCCCCGGCCACGGGTACGGCGGTTTCGTCGCGGCGGACCCGGACGGCGACGGCCGCGACGCCCTGCTGACCGCCACCCGCGACGGCGCCACGCTGCTCGACGGCGACCTGACGACCCCCGTGACCCGCGAGGGACCCGCGGCGTACGGGGGCCGCGCCACCCCCGCGAAGTGGCGCCACGCCCGCCCCGTGGGCGCCGCAGACTTCGACGGCGACGGCCGCGACGAGCTGCTGCTCGACTGGGGTCCAGGCGTCCGCTTCGGGCTGTACGGCGAGGGCGCCACGCGCCGGTGGGTCACCGACGGCGCCACCTCCCGCGACATGGCCGCCCTCGACATCACCGCCCTCGCCTCCGACACCTCCTGAACCCCGCGCACCCGTCCCGCGACGTCCACACCCTGGCGGGCCCTCCGCGCGTGCCCGGCCTCGCGGGAGCCGTACACGCGAGTAGGACAGGAGCACCGGGACCCCGCGCGGAGCGCCAAGGCCGCCGTCCACGCGCGCGTACAGAAAAGCGCCGCCCCGGCGTCACACACCGGGGCGGCGCACAGGAGAGGGGCGCGCAGCCGCGCGGCGACGGCGCCCGGTGGACACGGCCCCCGTCCCCGCGCCCCGGTACGCGCCCCCGCGCTCCAGGGCGCCCGCGCGCGTTACTTGCGCGCGCCGTCCCCCGCCTCGCTGTCCGCCGCGTCGTCCGCGGACTGCTGCTTGGGGATCTCCACCGCCTCGACGGCGTCGGCCGCGGCCCGCGGGGTATCACCCGCGTCGTCCGCGCCCCCGTCCGCGCCCCCGTTCGCGGCCTTCGCCCCGGCCGCCGGCTCCTCGGACGCGGGCGGGGCCGCTGCCTCGGCGGCGGGCGCCGCCGCGCGCTCCTTGGACCTGCGGAAGATCCGCGTGAAAACTCCCATGTCATCTCCATGATCGGCGTGTGCGGGGGAAGATCCCGCCGCCCGGAACGCCCCCGTCCCTCCGCCCGGACCCGGCCCCGGAATCGGCACCCGGGACCTCGCAACAGGCAACGACCCCGCGCTCCCGCCGTCACGTAACTCGTTCGAGCGCGACCCCTGAGGTTTGGGAGACTGGGCGCGTGAAAGCAGCAGCCCCCGCCCCCCGTGTGATCGCCGTCGTGGGACCCACCGCCGCGGGCAAGTCCGACCTCGGCGTACAGCTCGCGAGAGAGCTGGGCGGCGAGGTCGTCAACGCCGACTCGATGCAGCTCTACCGGGGGATGGACATCGGCACCGCCAAGCTGGCCCCCGACGAGCGCGGCGGCGTCGCGCACCGGCTGCTCGACGTCTGGGACGTCACCGAGACCGCGAGCGTCGCCGAGTACCAGCGGCTGGCGCGCGCCGAGATCGACCGGCTCCTCGCCGACGGCCGCTGGCCCGTCCTCGTCGGCGGCTCCGGGCTCTACATCCGCGGCGCCATCGACCACCTCGACTTCCCCGGCACCGATCCCGGAATCCGCGCCGCCCTGGAGCGCGAACTGGCCGAGAACGGCTCCGGCGCGCTCCACGCGCGCCTCGCCGCCGCCGACCCCGGCGCGGCGCGCGCCATCCTCCCCGGCAACGGGCGCCGCATCGTGCGCGCCCTTGAGGTGATCGAGATCACCGGCAGGCCCTTCACGGCCAATCTGCCGCGCCACGAGTCCGTGTACGACACGGTCCAGATCGGCGTGGACGTCGCACGCCCCGAGCTTGACGCGCGTATCGCCGACCGCGTCGACCGGATGTGGGCCGCGGGCCTCGTCGACGAGGTACGGGACCTGGAGGCCCGCGGGCTGCGCGAGGGCCGCACGGCGTCGAGGGCGCTCGGCTACCAGCAGGTGCTGTCCGCGCTCGCCGGGCAGGGCACCCTGGACGACGCGCGCGCGGAGACGGTGCGCGCCACCAAGCGCTTCGCGCGGCGCCAGGACTCGTGGTTCAGGCGCGACCCGAGGGTGCACTGGCTGAGCGGCGCCGAGCCCGACCGGAGGGAACTCCTCCGAAGCGCCCTGACGTTGATCGAACGACCGGTCACAGCCTGATCACGTGATGGCATCGGGACGCTCCGGCCGTCATCCCGGCCCCGAGGAGCGTGCCATCATCGACCATCGATCGACCCGTCGAGTCCGAGTGGGAGGGCGCGTGGCGATGGAGGCCGGCCCTCGCAACACCGCACCCGGCAACACCCAGCACCCGGCCCGTCCCGGCCGCGGACCGCTGCCGTCGCCCGGCCACCCGGCGCCCCCCGCCACGGCCGCCCAGACCCCCGCCACGCCGCCCGGCGACGCCCCCGTACCGCCGCGGCCGCCGTCGCACCCCGACGGGCCACCGGACGACGGCCTGAGCCCCGACGGGCCCGCCGACGGCGACGAGGACCCGGAGCAGGACACCCTCGCCGCCCCCGAGGTCGAGGTCGAGCTGCGCCCCCAGCGTCGGCTGCGGATCTGGCAGCTCGCGCCCATCGTGGGGCTCGCCGTGGTCGGCTCCCTGATGTTCGCCTTCCCGCTCGCGTTCGAGTTCGGCGACAGCGGCGCCGTCGTCGCCATGCTCGGCCTGCTGATCTGCTCCTGCGCCGCCGGCTGGGGCCTCATGGCCGCGCGCCGGGTCGGCCACACCTGGCCCGGGCTGCCGCAGCGCGGCTCGGGGCAGCGCCCGGACTGGCGGGTCGTCGCGGCGTACGTGCTGGTCCTCGCCGCCGTGGTGGTCCTCGCCGTGCTGCGGGTCGCCAGGCTGCGCTGAGCACGCGACGCCGCGCGCGGCGCCGTACGATCGGGACCATGGCTACGCGCATCGGCTTCCTCAAGGGCCACGGGACCCAGAACGACTTCGTGATCATCCCCGACCCCGGGAACGCCCTGACCCTGCCCGCCTCCCGGATCGCCGCGCTCTGCGACCGGCGCGCCGGTGTCGGCGGCGACGGCGTCCTGCACGCCGTGCGCTCCGCCGAGCACCCCGAGGCCCGGCACCTGGCCGACGCGGCCGAGTGGTTCATGGACTACCGCAACGCCGACGGCTCCGTCGCCGAGATGTGCGGCAACGGCGTACGCGTCTTCGCCCGCTACCTCCAGCGCGCCGGGCTCACCGGCGAGGGCGACCTCGCGGTGGCCACCCGCGGCGGCGTCAAGCGCGTCCACATCGCCAAGGGCGACGACGGCGACATCACCGTCGGCATGGGCAGGGCCGCGCTGCCCGGCGGCGACGTCACCGTCGCGGTGGGGGAGCGCCGCTGGCCCGCCTGGAACGTGAACATGGGCAACCCGCACGCCGTCGCCCTCGTCTCCGACCTCGCCCACGCGGGCGCGCTGCTGACCGCGCCCTCGGTCGGCCCCGCCGCTGCCTACCCCGACGGCGTCAACGTGGAGTTCGCGGTGGACCTCGGCGAGCGCCATCTGACGATGCGGGTGCACGAGCGCGGTTCGGGCGAGACCAGGTCCTGCGGCACCGGCGTCTGCGCCGTCGCGGTCGCCGCCGCCAGGGCCGCGGGCGAGGACCCCGCGGTGACCGGAACGCAGCTCACCCACACGGTGGATGTGCCGGGCGGCAGGCTGACGGTGACCCAGCGTCCCGACGGCGAGGTCGAGTTGACCGGGCCCGCCGTCATCGTCGCCGAGGGCACCCTCGATCCGGAGTGGCTCGCACACGCTTCGTAGCCGTAAACCCGCAAACGGTCCCTCGATGGAGTGATACGTTTCACGCTCTGCCGGAGTAGGTCCGACCGGCGTGTTCCTCTCGGTAGCATCAAGCACCGGCCCGGACGGGGACATTGTCGCTTCCGAGGCGTTCTTCCGTGATGCCCCGCGCGCTGCCGGTCGATGCAGCCGGAGGTGCCCATGAGTGCGGAGGCCACGAACCCCCCGATGCCAGAAGCGTCCCGCAGACGGGGCCTGGCCAGGCTCGACCTGCGCCGCATCGGGCGCGCCGCGCTGCTGGGCCCCGCCGACCGCGGACGGCTCCCCGACGCCATCGCGCACGTCGCCGAGGCCCACCGCGCCCACTGGCCGGGCGCCGCGCTCGAACCCCTGCGCAGGGCCTACGTACTGGCCGAGACGTCGCACCGCGGTCAGATGCGCAAGAGCGGCGAGCCCTACATCACCCACCCGCTCGCGGTGACCCTGATCCTGGCCCAACTCGGCGCCGAGACCACCACCCTGACGGCGTCCCTGCTCCACGACACCGTCGAGGACACCGAGGTGACGCTCGACCAGGTGCGCGGCGAGTTCGGCGAGGAGGTCCGCTACCTCGTCGACGGCGTCACCAAGCTGGAGAAGGTCGAGTACGGGCCGGCGGCCGAGCCCGAGACCTTCCGCAAGATGCTCGTCGCCACCGGCAACGACGTCCGCGTGATGGCGATCAAACTCGCCGACCGGCTGCACAACATGCGCACCCTCGGCGTCATGCGCCCCGAGAAACAGGCCAGGATCGCCCGCGTCACCCGCGACGTCCTCATCCCCCTCGCCGAACGGCTCGGCGTCCAGGCGCTCAAGACCGAGCTGGAAGACCTCGTCTTCGCGATCCTGCACCCCGAGAAGTACCGGCTCGCCACCGGCCTCATCGCCGCCAACGCCGCCCGCGCGGACGACCCGCTCGCCGACATCGCCCAGGACGTGCGCGGGGTGCTGCGGGAGGCGGGGCTGAGCGCCGAGGTCCTCATCAGGCCCCGGCACGTCGTCTCCGTGCACCGGGCGCTGAGCAAGCGCGGCGAGCTGCGCGGCGCCGACTTCGGGCGACTCCTCGTCCTCGTCGGCGAGGACGCCGACTGCTACGGGGTGCTGGGGGAGCTGCACACCTGCTTCACGCCCGTCGTCGCCCAGTTCAAGGACTTCATCGCCGCCCCCAAGTTCAACCTGTACCAGTCGCTGCACACCGCCGTCACCCGGGCCGACGGCGAGGTCGCCGAAGTCCTCATCCGCACGCACCGCATGCACCGCGCGGCGGAGGCGGGCGTCGTCGCCCTCGGCAACCCGCACCCCCAGCAGCCGCAGGGCGCCGACGAGCCGGCCGACGGCGAGCGCGCCGACCCGACGAGGCCCGGCTGGCTCAGCAGGCTCCTCGACTGGCAGCGCGCGGCGCCCGACTCCGCGACGTTCTGGTCCACGCTCCGCGAGGACCTGGCGCAGGACCGGGAGATCACCGTCTTCGAGCCAGACGGCCGCACCCTCGGCCTCCCGGCCGGTGCGAGCTGCGTGGACGCCGCCTACGCCCGGCACGGCGAGGGCGCGCACGCGTGCATGGGCGCCCGCGTCAACGGCCGCCTCGCCGCCCTCGGCACCGTCCTGCGCGACGGCGACACGGTGCAGCTCCTCATGGGCCAGGACCCGGCGCCCGAGCCCTCCAGGGAATGGCTCGACCACGCGCACACCCCCGCGGCCCGCATCTCCATCGAGCGCCGCCTCGCCGCCCACCCGCAGGACGCCGCCCCGCAGGACGCCGCACCCCGCGCCCCCGTGCCAGGGCCCGCCGCGGCCCGCCCCGTCGCCCCGGGCGCCGTCGTCGACATGCCCGGCGCGACGGTACGGCTCGCGGGCTGCTGTACGCCCGTGCCGCCCGACGACGTGACCGCGTTCGCGGTGCGCGGCGGCATCGTCACCGTGCACCGGCGGCAGTGCAGCGCCGTCGCCGTGATGCAGGGCTCCGGCCGCCGCGAGGTCGGGGTGCGCTGGGGGGAGAGCGCCGAGTGCCGGGTCACGCTGTTCGCCGAATCGTTCGGCCGCCCGCAACTGCTCGCCGACCTCACCGAGGCCATCGCCGTCGAGGGCGTCGCCATCGTCTCCGCCAAGGTCGAACCCCCCACCCAGCAGCGGGTCCGCCACACGTACACCCTCCAACTCCCCGACGCCGCCCGGCTGCCCGCCCTGATGCGCGCGATGCGCAACGTCCCCGGCGTCTACGACGTCGGCAGGGCCCAGCGGCCCACCCCGGCCGCGTAGCGCACGGCCCCGCGCGACGGCCGCCACGCGCGCCCGCGCGCGTACCGCCGCCTCGCCCGCGACGTCGCGCGGACCGTTCGGGTGGGGCGGGCGCGCGCCGTCGCCCCGAGCGGGCGCCGTGCTGATAGCCGTGACCCATGCGCCGAACCACGCGCCGAAGCACCCGCGCCCCGGTGCCCCGCGCCCGCCCCACCACGCGACGCCACGTGGTATGGCGGGCACGCACCGTGTCGGCCGCACGCGCGCGCGTACGGCCCGCCGGGACCGGCGCGCCCCGCTCCCGCACGGTAAATCCGGTGCCGCGGGCCGCCGCGACGTGCCACCATCGTCGCGGCGGCCGACCTCCGCGGGAGACCGGAAGCGGGAATCCTCCGGGCCCCCGGATCGTTGACCACCACGAGGGCTCCGCCCCGCCCGCCGAGCGTGCGCGGGCCGCGCGCCCCGTCCGACACCTCGACGTAAGGACCCAATGACCTCCTCCCCCTCCACCAGCACCCCCTCCCACGACACCCAGAGTTTCGATCGCAAGCACGCCGCCGGTCTCCGCGCGGACGCCCTGATGGGAGAGGACGCCGCCCGCGGCCACGCCGACGACGGACTACGGGACGGCGACCAGTTCGACCGCTCCGACCGGGCAGCACTGCGCAGGGTGGCGGGACTCTCCACCGAGCTGGAGGACGTCACCGAGGTCGAGTACCGCCAGCTCCGCCTGGAGCGCGTGGTGCTCGTCGGCGTGTGGACCACCGGCACCGCGCGCGACGCCGACAACTCCCTCGCGGAGCTGGCCGCGCTCGCCGAGACCGCGGGCGCCGTCGTCCTCGACGGCGTCATCCAGCGCCGCGACAAGCCCGACGCCGCGACGTACATCGGCTCGGGCAAGGCCAGGGAGCTGCTCGACCTGGTCCTGGAGACCGGCGCCGACACCGTGATCTGCGACGGCGAGCTGACCCCCGGCCAGCTCATCCACCTGGAGGACGTCGTCAAGGTCAAGGTCATCGACAGGACGGCCCTGATCCTCGACATCTTCGCCCAGCACGCCAAGTCCAGCGAGGGCAAGGCGCAGGTCGCGCTCGCGCAGATGCAGTACATGCTGCCGAGGCTGCGCGGCTGGGGCCAGTCCCTGTCCCGGCAGATGGGCGGCGGCAAGGGCGGCGGCCTCGCCACCCGGGGCCCCGGCGAGACCAAGATCGAGACCGACCGCCGGCGCATCCGCGAGAAGATGGCCAAGATGCGCCGCGAGATCGCAGGGATGAAGACCGGGCGCGAGATCAAGCGCCACGAGCGCCGCAGGAACAAGGTGCCCTCGGTCGCCATCGCCGGCTACACCAACGCCGGAAAGTCCTCCCTGCTCAACCGCCTGACCGGCGCCGGAGTCCTGGTGGAGAACGCGCTCTTCGCCACCCTCGACCCCACCGTGCGCCGCGCCGAGACCCCCAGCGGCCGCCTCTACACCCTGGCGGACACCGTCGGCTTCGTCCGGCACCTGCCGCACGACCTGGTCGAGGCGTTCCGCTCCACGATGGAGGAGGTCGGCGACAGCGACCTGCTGCTGCACGTCGTCGACGGGGCGCACCCCGCGCCCGAGGAGCAGCTCGCCGCCGTCCGCGAGGTCATCAGGGACGTGGCGGGCACGGACCTGCCCGAGCTGGTCGTCATCAACAAGTCCGACGCCGCCGACCCGCTGGTGCTCCAGCGGCTGCTGCGGGTCGAGAAGAACGCCCTCGCGGTCTCCGCCCGCACCGGCGAGGGCATCGAGGAACTGCTCGGCCTCATCGACGCCAGCCTGCCGCGGCCCGACGTCGAGGTCGAGGCCCTGGTGCCGTACACCCAGGGCGCGCTGGTCGCGCGCGCCCACAGCGACGGCGAGGTCATCTCCGAGGAGCACACCCCGGAGGGGACCCTGCTCAAGGCGCGCGTCCACGAGGAACTGGCGGCGGCACTCGCCCCGTACACCCCCGTCGGCCTGCGCTGACCCCGCCGCCCCCGGGGCGGCACGGCGACACGCGCGAGGGCCCGCCCCTCCGGAGACCTCCGGAAGGACGGGCCCTCGGCCGTCGCGGCGCGCCCGCCGCACGTCGCGGCGGCGCCGGGTACGGGCCCGGCGCCGCGCCCAAGCGTCAGGAACCGTCGTACTTCTCGGCCATCATGTCGAACAACTGCTTGGCGCCGTCGCCGAGCTGCGGTCCCGCGAGCCAGCCGTTGGTCACCGGGCCGATCGACGTGTTGGACACCAGCTTGGTCTTGCCGTCCACCACGTGGAACCAGCCGCCGCCGGACGAGCCACCGGTCATCGTGCAGCCGATCCGGTACATGGTCGGCTTCGACGGGGCGATCGAGAGGCGGCCCGGCTGGTCGAGGCACTTGAACATCTTCTGCCCGTCGTACGGCGGCGCCGCCGGGTAGCCCCAGGCGCCCGTGGTGCCGGCCTCCTGCGCGGACGGCGCGGAGAAGTCCACGTCGAGGCCCGCGCCCACCGTCTCCTCAAGCGACTTGGTGCCGTGCTCCGGCTTCACGTGCAGGATCGCGTAGTCGTACGGGGCGCCCTCGCCGCCGGACTCGGAGCCGCCCGAGATCCACTCGTTCGACGTGGAGACCCAGTCCGCCCAGAACTGGCCGTAGGGGGCGACCTCCTGCGGCGAGGCGGCGCTGATCTGGTCGGCGGACTTGCCGTTGTCGTTGTACGACGGCACGAACGCGATGTTGCGGTACCAGCCGCCGCCCGCGCCCGCGTGCACACAGTGCCCCGCGGTCCACACCATGTTCGACTTGCCCGGGTGCATCGGGTCCTTCACGATCGTGCCCGAGCACACCATCGACCCCTCGGGGGAGTCGAAGAACACCTTGCCCACCGGGGCGGCGTTCTCGTGGTACGGCAGCTTCTCCTCCTGGGCCTGGACCGGCTGCGGCTCCGGGTCGCTGACGCCCTGGTCGTCGGAGGCGTCCTGGGTCTTCACGGTCTTGGCCGGGTCCTTCGCCGACTTCATCCGGTCCGGCTTCCACAGACCGTCGATGACCGGGTTGACGAAGTCCTTGGCGTCATGGAGCCACTTGTCCTTGTCCCAGTTCTTCCACCCGCCCTTCTTCCAGTCGTCGACGTCGATGCCGTGCTGCTTCAGCCGGTTCGCCAGGTCGCCCGCGAGATCGGACGCGTCGGAACCCGAGCCCTTGCCGGAGCCCTGCGACGCGCTGGAGCCCGACGCGTCGGAGCTGCCGCTGTCGTCGTCGCCGTTGCAGGCGGTCGCCGTCATCGCGAGCGCCGCCACCAGGCCGGCGGCGAGGAGAGCGGGACGCCTTCTCGCACTGCGACGGAGTGAGGGACGTATGGAACGCATGGTGCAGTTACCCCCGAAAGGTATGAACGTACTGTCGTCTGAGAAGGCGGAATCAGCCTGCGGATGTCGTGTACTGGTCAGATGTTCGGGTCGAGGACCGACCGGAACCCCACCGGGACCCCGCCACACGGGACTCCACGCCACACGGGAGCCCACCCACGCGGGGCGCCGGAAGCCACACGGCGCCCCGGAGGCCGGCGCCCCCGGGGGAGCGCCGGCGCACCGCGCCTACTGGGAGGCGAACTTGTCGCTCACCGCGTCGTAGATCCCCTTGGCCTCCTTGCCGAACCGGGGACCGGCGAGCCACCCCGACGTCACCGGGCCGATCGAGGTGTTGGACACCAGCGCGGGCTTGCCGTCGGAGCCCTCGGCCACCCAGCCGCCGCCGGAGGAGCCGGCCGTCATCGTGCAGCCGATCCGGTACATCGTCGGGTCCGACTCCGTCACGGCCAGCCGCCCCGGCTTGTCCGCGCACTGGTGCATCGACTGGCCGTCGAACGGCTTCGCCGCCGGGTAACCCGTCGCCGTCATCGACGCGATGTCCGGCACCGCGGGCTCGTTGAAGTCGACCGGCATCGCCCCGCCGACCGTCTCCTCAAGGGACTTGCCTGAACCGCCCTTCTCCGGCGTCACATGGATCACCGCGAAGTCGTACGGGGCGCCCTGCCCACCGGTCGGACCGCCGCCCGCGATCCACTGGTCCGAGGTCTGCGCCCAGTCCCCCCACCAGGTGCCGTACGGGGCGACCTGGTCCTCCGAGGCGTTCTGGAGGTCGGCCGCGGGCATCCCGCTGTCGTTGTACGACGGCACGAACATGATGTTGCGGTACCAGCCGCCCTTCTTGCCCGCGTGCACACAGTGCCCCGCGGTCCACACCATGTTCGACTTGCCGGGGTGCGCCGGGTCCTCGACCACGGTGGCCGAGCACACCATCGAGCCCTCGGGGCTGTCGAAGAACAGCTTCCCCGCCTCGGGCACGTTGTCGTGGTACGGCGTCTTGACCGTGGTGGCCGCCACGGGCGCCGGCGTCGGGTCCGTCACGCCCTGGTCGCCCGAGACGTCGTTGTCGTCGACGTCGCCGCCCTCCGGCGGGTCCGCGTCACGCATCCGGTCCGGGTCCCACAGGCCCTTGATGATCGGGTTGACGAAGTCCTTCGCCTTCCGCAGCCACGTGTCCTGGTCCCAGTTCTTCCAGCCGCCGTCCTCCCACTTGCCGAGGTCGATGCCGTGCTGCTTGAGCCGGTCCCTGATGTCGTCCGGGATGCCGAGCGAGTCGTCGCCCCCCGCGGTCGCGCTCGGGGACGAGTCGCCCGAGGCGTTGTCGTCGTCGCCGGGACCGCAGGCGGTGGCCGTGAGCGCGAGAACCGCGCCCAGCGCGACCGTGGCCGCCACGGGGGCCCGACGGCGTGCGCGCCTCCCCCCGCGGGCGACGGAGTGCGGACGTATGGATCGCATGGTGTTACTCCCCCTGGCCTGTCAGATGTGCGTGCCGTGCGCGGTGGGTCCGCGCCGCCGTCCTGCGACCGGACAGAAGAGCCGGGTGCCGAACGGCCCCTCACACTATGCCGGTGCCGTTGGGGACTGCCGACGAGAGGGCAACGGTTCCGTCACGGCAAGGATCTTCCCGCCGACCGTGATCCACAGGACCCGCCGTCGTTGGACATGAGGGGGGTCCGTCCCGAGGTCCGCCCCGCGCCCGCGCGCCCGGCCCGCCCGGTCGCGCGCGACGCGCCCCCGGCACCCCGGAAGGACCCGACGACCGATGCCCGCCCCCGCGGCACGCGGCCCGCCCCCTCCCCCCGACGTCGGCGAACCCCAGGCACCACCCTCGGCACCGGCGGCGGCCGGGGCCGAACAACCCCACGAGGAACGCAACGTGAACGCCACCCCCCAACCCCATCCGGGTCCCCAGCCCCGCACCTGTGAGCACGGCGCACCCGCACAGAACGGCACGACAGCGGCCTCCGCCGTCCCCCGCCAACTCCACGGCGAGCCCGAGGCCGAGCAACTCCACGGCTACACCACCGACCTGCTGGAGCACCACGACCCCGGCACCGTCGCCCAGGCCGCGACCGTCGAGAGCCTGCTGCGCTGCTGGGCCAGGGAGAACGACCTCACGGCACCCGAGCACGGCACCCTGCGCATCCCGCTGCCCAGCAGCGGCACCGCGCTGCTCGTCCCCGTGCACTACTGGTCCGCCACCGGCTGGCACCGCTTCGGACCCCCCGCCGTCGAGAACGGCCCCCCGGACGCCCCGCCCACCGACGCCGTCACCCTCGCCGCGCTCCTCGCCCGCGAGGCCGCCCACCGGGAGAACGCCCGCACCACCCCCGCAGCCCCCGCCCCGCACACCCCCGCCACCACGGACACCCCGGACGAGAACCCGCGCGGGCGCCTCGCCGCCACCGCCTTCCGCGGCGACGGCGGCGACCTGGTGGCACGCGTCGCCGACTCGGTGCGCCGCACCGCCGACTTCGTCGCCGCCCGCCGCGCCGACCCCACCCCGCCGTCCGACCTCTTCCTCACCGCGGAACAGGCGCTCCTCCTCGGCCACCCCCTGCACCCCACCCCCAAGAGCAGGGAAGGGCTCTCCGGGACCGAAGCCCTGCTCTACTCGCCCGAACTGCGCGGCAGCTTCCCCGTGCACTGGCTCGCCGTCCACCACACCGCCTTCGCCCAGGACTCCGCCTGGACCGAGAGCGGCCGCCCGGTCCCCGCCGACCAGCTCACCCGCCGCCTCGCGGGCCCCGGCATCCCGCTGCCCGACGGCTTCGCCGCGCTGCCCGTCCACCCCTGGCAGACCCGCGACCTCGCCCTCAGGCCGGGCGCCGCCGCACTCCTTGACGCCGGACTGCTGCGGCCCCTCGGCCCGCACGGCAGCCCCTGGCACCCCACCTCCTCCGTGCGCACCCTCTACCGCTCCGGCGCCCCCGCCATGCTCAAGCTCTCGCTCGGGCTGCGCATCACCAACTCCCGGCGCGAGAACCTGCGCAAGGAACTCCACCGCGGCGTCGAGATGCACCGCCTGCTGCGCACCGGCCTCACCGACCGCTGGCGCGCCGCCCACCCCGGCTTCGACATCGTGCGCGACCCCGCCTGGCTCGCCGTCGACACCGTCGCCGGGCTCGACGTGATGATCCGGCACAACCCCTTCGGACCCGCCGACGACGTCTGCTGCGTCGCGGGACTCGTCTCCCCGCTGCCCTGCGCCCCGCACCGCGAGGACGACGACCACGTCCCCATGCACTCCCGGCTCGCCGAGATCATCACCCGCCTCGCGGGACGCACGGGACGGCCCAGGGGCGCCGTCGCCACCGAGTGGTTCCTGCGCTACCTGGAACAGGTGGTGCGCCCCGTGCTCTGGCTCGACAGCGAGGCGGGCATCGCCCTGGAGGCCCACCAGCAGAACACCCTGCTCCTCCTCGACCCCGACGGCTGGCCGGCCGGCGGGCGCTACCGCGACAACCAGGGCTTCTACTACCGCGCCTCCCGCCGCGCCGAACTCGACAAGCGGCTCCCCGGCATCGGCGAGCACAGCGACACCTTCGTCTCCGACGACGTCACCGACGAGCGCTTCGCCTACTACCTCGCCATCAACCAGGTCTTCGGCCTGATCGGCGCGTTCGGCTCCCAGGGCCTCGCCGACGAGGAACTGCTCCTGGCCGCCTTCCGCGGCTTCCTCACCGACGCCGCCGCCGGCCGCCGCGCACTGCGCAGCCCGCTGCCCGCGCTGCTGCTCGAATCGCCCGTGCTGCGCTGCAAGGCCAACCTCCTCACCCGCCTCCACGACCTCGACGAACTCGCGGGCCCCGTCGACACCCAGTCCGTCTACGTCACCCTCACCAATCCCCTCCACACCTGACCACCCCGCACGCCCGCAGAAGCGCCTCCCGCGCGGAGGCCGAACCGAGGAGCGCCGCCGTGTCCCCCACCGAGGCGAGCACCGGCCCCCAGGGCCCCCGCAGGGCGCCCGACGCCGCGGCGGCCGCACCCGGGGAGACCCCCCGGGCGCGGCCCCCGGCCGCCCCGCCCCCGCCGGACGGCGACGCCCTCCGCCACCCCGAACTCCCGGCGCCCACCGCCACCCCGGTGGGCGCCTTCCGGCTCGCGCCCGTCGTCGCCGCGCGTGACCTGCCCCTTCTCACCCGCTGGATGAACGATCCGGCAGTCGCCGCCTTCTGGCACCTCGCGGGTCCCGAGTCCCGCACCGCCGCCCATCTGCGGCCCCAACTCGACGCGGGCACGCACAGCCTGCCCTGCCTCGGGCTGCTCGACGGCGTCCCCATGAGCTACTGGGAGATCTACCGCGCCGACCTCGACCCGCTCGCCGCGCACTACCCCGCGCAGCCGTACGACACCGGACTCCATCTGCTCATCGGACCCGGCACCCACCGGGGCAGGGGGGTGGGCACCGTACTGCTGCGGGCGGTCACCGACCTCGTCCTCGCCCACCGGCCGCGCTGCGCGCGCGTCGTCGCGGAGCCCGACCTGCGCAACACCCCGTCCGTCTCGGCCTTCCTCAGCGCGGGATTCCGCCTCAGCGCCGAGATCGACCTCCCCGACAAGCGGGCCGCGCTCATGATCTGCGAACGAGCCCTGCTCCCCGCCCTGCGCCACGGCCCGGGCGTCGCCCCCGAGCCCCCCACAGAGCCGGTCACCTCCGAGGAGTCCCCGTGCCGAACCCGTCCCGTTCCGCCTCTCCCTTCTCGTCCTTCTCGTCCTTCTCCCCCCAGCACCCCGCCGGGCTCTACGACCCCCCGGAGCTGACCAGCCGGCGGTGGCGGGACGCGGCGCGGGAGATGCTGGCGAAGATGCTCGCCGAGTTCGCGTACGAGGAGCTGCTGCGGGTGAGCGAGCACCCCGCGCCCCACGGGCCCGCCGCCGTGGGCACCCACTCCGTCGCCCTGGACGACGGTGCGCGCGTCGCCTTCCGCGCCCGCCGCGGCGCCTACGGCAGCCTGCGGGTGGAGCCGGATTCGATCACGCTGGCCGAGCCGGGCGGCGAGCCGAAGCCCTTCGGCGACCCGCTCGCGTTCCTGGTACGGGCCCGCCGCACCCTCGGTGTCGACGGCGCCACCCTCGGCCATGTCGTACGGGAGCTGAGCCACACCCTGGCCGCCGACGCCCGCCTCGCGCACACCGGGCTCACCGTCGGCGAGCTGGCCGACCTGGGCTACGCGGAACTCGAAGGGCACCAGACGGGCCACCCCTGGCTGGTGCTCAACAAGGGCCGTATCGGCTTCTCCGCAGGCGACGCCGCGGTCTGGGCGCCGGAGGCCAGGCGCCCCGCCGCCCTGCCGTGGATCGCCGTGCACACCTCCGTCGCCACCTACCGGGGCGTCGCGGGGCTGCACCGCGCCGAGCGCCTGTACGCGCGTGAACTCGGGCCGCTGGCCAGGGGCCGTTTCACCGACGTGCTGCGGGCCAGGGGCCTCGACCCCGACGACTACCTGTACCTGCCGGTGCACCCCTGGCAGTGGGAGAACGTCGTGCTGCCGCTGTTCGCGTCGTCAGCGGCCGAGGACCACATCGTGCCGCTGCCCACGGACGGCGACCTGCGGCTGCCGCAGCAGTCGATCCGCACCTTCCTGAACGTGACGCGCCCCGAGCGGCTGACGGTCAAGCTGTCGCTCTCCGTGCTGAACACCCTGGTGTGGCGGGGGCTGCCCACGGAGCGCACCCTCGCGGCGCCCGCGGTCACCGCCTGGATGCACGGCCTGCGGGACGCGGACCCGTTCCTCCGCGACGAGTGCCGGGTCATCCTTCTGGGTGAAGTCGCATCGGTGGCGGTGGCCCACCCCGTGTACGACGGGCTGCCCGAAGTGCCGTACCAGTACCGGGAGCTGCTGGGCGCGATCTGGCGTGAACCGATCGGTCCGCGGCTGGCGGGCGGGGAGCGGGCGCGTACTCTCGCGGCCCTGCTGCACACGGACGCCTCGGGGCGGTCGTTCGCGGCGGAGCTGGTGGAGCGCTCGGGTCTTGACGCCCGGGTGTGGCTACGGCGGCTGTTCGGGGCGCTGCTGCCGCCGCTGCTGCGGTTCCTATACCGGTACGGGACGGTGTTCTCGCCGCACGGCGAGAACGCGATCGTGGTCTTCGACGAGCGGGACGTGCCGGTGCGCCTGGCCGTGAAGGACTTCGTCGACGATGTGAACCTGAGTGCGGTGGCGCTGCCGGAGCACCGGGGGATACCCCGGGATGTGCGCGCGGTGCTGCTGACGGAGGCGCCCGGCTTCCTGCCGCAGTTCATTCACTCGGGGCTGTTCGTGGGGGTGTTCCGGTATCTGGCGCCGCTGTGCGAGGCGCAGCTCGGGGTGGCGGAGGACGATTTCTGGTCGATGGTGCGCGCGGAGATCGTGCGCCATCAGGAGCGTTTCCCTGAGCTGAAGGAGCGCTATGAGATGTTCGACCTGCTCACGCCGCGGATCGACCGGCTCTGTCTGAACCGGAACCGGCTGTTGCAGGACGGCTACCGGGACCGTGCGCGGCGTCCGCACGCGGCGGTGCACGGCAGTGTGGCGAATCCGCTGTACGCGCGCTGACGGCGGTGCGGGCGGGTGTGCGGGCCGGGGGCGGCCGGTGGGCGGGGCGGGGTGTCGGTGGTGCCGCGTAGGGTGGTCGGCCTATGACGAAGCCCTCTCTCTCCGATCTCCTGCACGCCGCGGTCACCGCCGTCGGCGGCATGGAAAGGCCGGGCCAGGTGGCCATGGCCGAAGCCGTCGCCGAGGCGTTCTCCGACGGTTCGCATCTGCTGGTCCAGGCCGGTACGGGCACCGGGAAGTCGCTCGGCTATCTGGTGCCCGCGCTGGCCCATGGCGAGCCGGTGGTGGTGGCCACGGCGACGCTCGCGCTTCAGCGGCAGTTGGTGGAGCGTGATCTGCCGCGGACGGTGGAGGCGCTGCATCCGCTGTTGCGGCGGCGGCCCGAGTTCGCGATGTTGAAGGGCCGGTCGAACTATCTGTGTCTGCACCGGCTGCACGAGGGCATGCCGCAGGACGAGGAGGACGGTCTCTTCGACCAGTTCGAGGCGGCGTTGCCGACGAGCAGGCTGGGGCAGGACCTGCTGCGGCTGCGTGACTGGTCGCAGGAGACGGAGACGGGGGACCGCGACGATCTGAGCCCTGGGGTGTCGGACCGGGCGTGGTCGCAGGTGGCGGTGGCGTCGCGGGAGTGTCTCGGGGCGACGCGGTGTGCGTATGGGCAGGAGTGTTTCGCGGAGCTTGCGCGGGAGCGGGCGAAGCTGTCGGAGGTGGTGGTCACCAATCACGCGCTGTTGGCGATCGACGCGTTGGAGAACGCCCCGGTGCTGCCGAAGCACGAGGTGCTGATCGTCGACGAGGCGCATGAGCTGGTGTCGCGGGTGACGGGGGTGGCGACGGGGGAGCTGACCCCCGGGCAGGTGAACCGTGCGGTGCGGCGTGCGGCGAAGTTGGTGGACGAGAAGACCGCGGATCAGTTGCAGACGGCGGCCGAGGGTTTCGAGCGGTTGATGGAGCTGGCGCTGCCGGGGCGTCTGGAGACGATTCCGGAGGATTTGCAGTATGCGCTGATGGCGTTGCGTGACGCGGCGCGTGCCGTGGTGTCGCGGCTGGGTGCGACGCGTGACCGGTCGGTGCAGGACGAGGACGCGGTGCGCAAGCAGGCGCTGGCGGCGGTGGAGAATGTGCACGGCGTCGCGGAGCGGGTGACGGACCTGTCCGAGTTCGACGTGGTGTGGTACGAGCGGCATGACCGTTTCGGGGCGTCGTTGCGGGTGGCGCCGATGTCGGTGTCGGGGTTGTTGCGGGAGCGGCTCTTCTCGGACCGTTCGGTGGTGTTGACGTCGGCGACGTTGAAGTTGGGCGGGGATTTCAACGGGGTGGGGGCGTCGTTGGGACTGGCCGCAGAGGGGGTCGCGGGGTCGCAGGCGGCGGAGTCCGAGGAGTCGCCGGTGTGGAAGGGCGTCGACGTGGGGTCGCCGTTCGCGTATCGCCGGCAGGGGATTCTGTATGTGGCGAAGCATCTGTCGCGTCCGGCGCGTGAGGGCGGCCGGGAGGACATGCTGGATGAGCTGGCCGAGTTGATTCAGTCGGCTGGGGGCCGGACGCTGGGGCTCTTTTCGTCGATGCGGGGGGCGCAGTCGGCGGCGGAGGAGTTGCGTGCCCGTATTCCGGAGTTTCCGATCCTGTTGCAGGGTGAGGAGACTCTGGGGGAGTTGATCAAGAATTTCGCGGCGGATGCGAAGACGTGTCTGTTCGGTACGTTGTCGCTGTGGCAGGGGGTGGATGTGCCGGGTCCCGGCTGCCAGTTGGTGGTGATGGACAAGATTCCGTTCCCGCGTCCCGATGATCCGCTGATGAGTGCCCGGCAGAAGGCGGTGGAGTCCGGGGGCGGCAATGGCTTCATGGCGGTGGCGGCGACGCACGCGGCTTTGCTGATGGCGCAGGGGGCGGGGCGTCTGGTGCGTGCGATGGGGGATCGCGGGGTGGTGGCGGTGCTCGATCCGCGGTTGGCGACGGCGCGTTATGGCAGTTTTCTGCGGGCGTCGATGCCTGATTTCTGGTACACGACGGATCGGAATCAGGTGCGGCGTTCGCTGGCGGCGATTGACGAGGCGGCGAAGAAGGAGGGCCTTTAGGTCCGCCGGGTCCGCGGGTGGAAGCCGGGCCCCGGAAGCCGTTGTTTCCGGGGCGTGCCGTCGGTGTGCGGGGTGGTGCTCAGACGCGGCGCAGGACGGCGACTACCTTGCCGAGGATGGTGGCCTCGTCGCCGGGGATGGGCCGGTAGGCGGCGTTGTGGGGGAGGAGCCAGACGTGGCCGTCCTCGCGCTTGAAGCGTTTGACGGTGGCTTCTCCGTCGAGCATGGCGGCGACGATGTCGCCGTTCTCGGCGACGGGCTGGCGGCGGACGGTGACCCAGTCGCCGTCGCAGATGGCGGCTTCGATCATGGAGTCGCCGACGACCTTGAGGACGAAGAGTTCGCCGTCGCCGACGAGTTGCCGGGGGAGGGGGAAGACGTCTTCCACGGATTCCTCGGCGAGGATGGGTCCGCCGGCGGCGATGCGGCCGATGAGGGGGACGTAGGAGGCGGCGGGTTTGCCCGTGGTGTCGGTGGGCTGGGGGGCGGGCTGGTCGGAGCCGCGGACCTCGTAGGCGCGGGGGCGGTGAGGGTCCCTGCGCAGGAAGCCTTTCCGTTCGAGCGCCATGAGCTGGTGGGCGACGGACGAGGTGCTGGAGAGGCCGACGGCCTGTCCGATCTCGCGCATTGACGGCGGGTAGCCTCGGCGCTGGACGGAGTCGCGGATGACTTCGATGACGCGGCGCTGGCGGTCGGTGAGGCCGGAGCTGTCGGCCCTGATGCCGGGAGGTCGGCCGGGCATGGAGCGGGTGGGCCTTGGCCCGTCCTCGTTCGTGCCGGTGTCGTTGACGCCTTCGGGTCGGCTCTGGTTTCGGTCCTGGGTGCTGAGGATGGCGGTGTCGGCGGTGGTGGTCACGGCGGCCCCTTTCGAATGTTCTCCCTGGCTGGACAACGGTAGTTGGTTTCGAAAGGTTGCGCCAAACACACGTTCGAGTGAAAAATTCCCGTGAACCTGAAACGATCATGGTCTTGGGTGTACTGCCGGTGGAATTCGGGGCGTTCGACGCGCCCGGACCAGGCCGTCCGGCGGAGGGTGGCGCATTCCGCGCGGGTTCGCGGGAACGGGGCCCGCGGCCGCTTCCGCCGCGTGCGGCGCACGGCACTCCGTACCGGCCGCATCCCGTGGACCGGGTGTTCCCTCCTCGCCGCCGCCCCTGTTTCCGCTTTTCCCGGCCCGCGGCGCCCTCTCCCGGAGGTGAACGTCGCGGAGCCTTGGAACGTGCCGGGAAAGGGCGTGCGCAGCCCTTTCCCGGGCCGCTGTTCCTCCCTCTCGGCGCCCGCTCCGTTCCGACGCCGCTTTCCCCGCCGCGCGGCTTTCCTGTGACGCACAAGGGGTCCCGTTGGCGCGCAAGGGCCCCGATTTCCTTGCTCTGCGTGACGATGCGCGCACCCGCCCGCGGCGGCCGGGCGACACGCCCGCGCGCACGCGCGTGCCGCTTCCGCCGCCGTCCCGCGCGCACGCGTGCTGCCTGCGGGGAGTGGGGCGCGCGGCGCCCCGGGCGGTCGCGGGCGGCCGCCGATGGGGGGACCCTGCTGAACGGCGGCGTACCGCGCCACGTACTCTTTCCGCCGGGCGGGTGCCGCGCCACCGCGACACGCGGCGGCGCGGAATATGAGACCCGCCCCCAGATGTAGTGGTTGGATGGCGACAGCGGCCCAGAAGTTGTGGTCCCGGGCCTTCCTTCGCCGGGATCATCGCCTATGCTTGGGGCTGCTCCACGAGCCGCACGGGTGTCTTCCCCGGGCTCGGGTGAGCCATCGATTCGTGCTGGGTGAGGAGGGTTGGACGCGATGCACTGCCCCTTCTGCAGGCACCCCGACAGCCGGGTCGTCGACAGTCGCACCACCGACGACGGGGCGTCGATCCGCCGTCGCCGGCAGTGCCCCGGATGCTCCCGTCGGTTCACCACCGTCGAGACCTGCTCACTCATGGTGATCAAGCGCAGCGGTGTGACGGAGCCCTTCAGCCGTACGAAGATCATCGCCGGGGTGCGCAAGGCGTGCCAGGGGCGGCCGGTCACCGAGGACGCGCTCGCGCAGCTCGGCCAGCGGGTCGAGGAGGAGCTGCGGGCCACCGGCAGCGCGGAGCTGACCACGCACGACGTCGGCCTCGCCATACTCGGCCCGCTCCAGGAGCTGGATCTCGTGGCCTACCTGCGGTTCGCGTCCGTGTACCGCGCGTTCGACTCCCTCGACGACTTCCAGGACGCCATCGCGGAGCTGCGCGCGGAGCGCACGGCGCCCGCGGGCGACGGCGCGGGGCCCGGCGAGGGCCCCGGCGCCGACCAGGGGCCCGGCGGGCCGGGAGCGGCTGACGAAGCCCCCGTGCCCGCCGCCACGACCGACTGACCGGCCGCTTCGGGCGCACCGCGGGCAAAGACGGCCCGGAGCGCACCGGAGGACGGCACACAGACCTGCCGGGGGCGGCGCAGTGGCGCCCACGGCACCAGACAGAACACCGTGCCCGGGGAACATCGGGGCACTTCGGGGCGTTTTAGCCCGGTATAGGGAGGCGGCATGACAGAAACGACGAGCGGCCCGGCACGAGGCTCCCGGACCAAGGGGGGAAAGGCGGGCAAGGGGTTGCGTATCGAGCGCATCCATACCACTCCCGGCGTGCACCCGTACGACGAGGTCGCCTGGGAGCGTCGTGATGTCGTGATGACCAACTGGCGCGACGGCTCGATCAACTTCGAGCAGCGGGGCGTCGAATTCCCCGAATTCTGGTCGGTCAACGCGGTCAACATCGTCACCAGCAAGTACTTCAGGGGTGCCCTCGGCACCCCCCAGCGCGAGACGGGCCTCAAGCAGCTCATCGACCGCATCGTGAAGACGTACCGGAAGGGCGGTGAGGACAACAAGTACTTCGCCTCGCCCGCCGACGCCGAGATCTTCGAGCACGAGCTGGCCTACGCGCTGCTCCACCAGATCTTCAGCTTCAACTCCCCGGTGTGGTTCAACGTCGGCACCAAGCAGCCCCAGCAGGTCTCCGCCTGCTTCATCCTGTCCGTCGACGACTCGATGGAGTCGATCCTCGACTGGTACAAGGAAGAGGGGATGATCTTCAAGGGCGGTTCAGGCGCGGGTCTGAACCTGTCCCGTATCCGCTCCTCCAAGGAGCTTCTCTCCTCCGGCGGCAACGCGTCGGGCCCGGTCTCCTTCATGCGCGGCGCCGACGCCTCCGCGGGCACCATCAAGTCCGGCGGCGCCACCCGCAGGGCCGCCAAGATGGTCATCCTCGACGTCGACCACCCCGACATCGAGGACTTCATCCAGACCAAGGTGAAGGAGGAGGAGAAGATCCGCGCGCTGCGCGACGCGGGCTTCGACATGGACCTGGGCGGCGACGACATCACGTCCGTCCAGTACCAGAACGCGAACAACTCGGTCCGCGTCAACGACGCCTTCATGAGGGCCGTCGAGAACGGCGAGAAGTTCGGCCTCCGCGCCCGGATGACCGGCGAGATCATCGAGGAGGTCGAGGCCAAGGCGCTGTTCCGCAAGATGGCCGAGGCCGCCTGGGCCTGCGCCGACCCCGGCATCCAGTACGACGACACGATCAACCACTGGCACACCTGCCCGGAGTCGGGCCGCATCAACGGCTCCAACCCGTGCAGCGAGTACATGCACCTGGACAACACCTCGTGCAACCTCGCCTCGCTGAACCTCATGAAGTTCCTCAAGGACGACGGCCACGGCCGCCAGTCCTTCGAGGCGGAGCGCTTCGCGCAGGTCGTCGAACTCGTCATCACCGCGATGGACATCTCCATCTCCTTCGCCGACTTCCCCACCCAGAAGATCGGCGAGAACACCCGCGCGTACCGCCAGCTCGGCATCGGCTACGCCAACCTCGGCGCCCTGCTGATGGCGACGGGACATGCCTACGACTCCGACGGCGGGCGCTCCCTCGCCGGGGCCATCACCTCCCTGATGACCGGCACCTCGTACAAGCGCTCCGCCGAACTCGCCGCGGTCGTCGGCCCCTACGACGGCTACGCGCGCAACGCCGAGCCGCACAAGCGCGTCATGCGCCAGCACGCCGACGCCAACGCCGCGGCCGTCCGCATGGACGACCTCGACACCCCGGTGTGGGCCGCCGCCACGGAGTCCTGGCAGGACGTGCTCAGGCTCGGGGAGAAGAACGGCTTCCGCAACGCCCAGGCGTCCGTGATCGCCCCCACCGGCACCATCGGCCTCGCGATGTCCTGCGACACCACGGGCCTTGAGCCCGACCTGGCGCTGGTGAAGTTCAAGAAGCTCGTCGGCGGCGGCTCCATGCAGATCGTCAACGGCACCGTGCCGCAGGCGCTGCGCCGCCTCGGCTACCAGGAGGAGCAGATCGAGGCGGTCGTCGCGCACATCGCCGAGCACGGCAATGTGATCGACGCCCCAGGACTCAGGCCCGAGCACTACGAGGTTTTCGACTGCGCCATGGGCGACCGCTCCATCTCCCCGATGGGCCACGTCCGGATGATGGCCGCGATCCAGCCCTGGATCTCCGGCGCCCTCTCCAAGACCGTCAACATGCCGGAGTCCGCGAGCGTCGAAGAGGTCGAGGAGATCTACTACGAGGCGTGGAAGCTGGGCGTGAAGGCGCTCGCCATCTACCGCGACAACTGCAAGGTCGGCCAGCCCCTCTCCGCCAAGAAGAAGGACCCGGCCGACAAGCAGGCCGAGATCGCGGAGAAGACCGAGGACGCCATCCGCTCCACGGTGGAGAAGGTCATCGAGTACCGCCCGGTCCGCCGCAGGCTGCCCAAGGGCCGCCCCGGCATCACCACCTCGTTCACGGTGGGCGGCGCCGAGGGCTACATGACCGCCAACTCCTACCCGGACGACGGCCTCGGCGAGGTCTTCCTGAAGATGTCCAAGCAGGGCTCCACCCTCGCGGGCATGATGGACGCCTTCTCCATCGCCGTCTCGGTCGGCCTCCAGTACGGGGTGCCGCTGGAGACGTACGTCTCCAAGTTCACCAACATGCGCTTCGAACCGGCCGGTATGACCGACGACCCGGACGTGCGGATGGCGCAGTCGATCGTCGACTACATCTTCCGCAGGCTCGCGCTGGACTTCCTGCCGTTCGAGACCCGCTCCGCGCTCGGCATCCACTCCGCGGAGGAGCGCCAGCGCCACCTGGAGACCGGCTCGTACGAGCAGCACCCGGGGGAGCAGCCGGACGACGCGGACATCGACGTCGAGAGCCTGGCGCAGTCCGCGCCCCGCGCGAGCGAGTCCCTGAAGGCGGTCGGCACCCCGAACGCCGCGGCGGACACCGCGAGGCCCACCCCCAGCCAGGCCCACACGAGCGCCGAACTGGTCGAGATGCAACTCGGCATCCAGGCCGACGCCCCCCTCTGCTTCTCCTGCGGCACCAAGATGCAGCGGGCCGGCTCCTGCTACATCTGCGAGGGGTGCGGGTCGACGAGCGGGTGCAGCTAGAACGCGCCGAGCCGGATCGGACGCGACGGGCTGAACGCCCTGCGCAGGTGACGGCGGGGCGGTCCCCGGCTTCCTGAACGGAGCCGGGGACCGCCCCGTCCCGTCTCGCCGCCGAGACGCGGCGACCGCCGTGATCGGGAACGGCCGCGAGACACCCCGGCCGGGGAGGGGCAGGGGTGAGGCAGACGGTTTCCTCCGCCCCGCCGCCGACGCGCCGCTGGAGTCTGGGGATCACCAGCGATGCCGGCCGGAGCAGTGGCTCCATCCGCCTCACCAGGGGTCAGAGATCGACCCCTTCATGGTCGAGCAGCTTCACCACCAGCGCCCACAGCGCTCGCGCGCCGAGGGCGAGCGCCAGCCGTGCGGCCACCCTACGTAACCGGCCGGATCTCACTCGGCCGGGTTCCGCGTCGACCATCCCTGCCACCTCATCTCATAGGCCGGGACCCACGTGGATGCCGTGAGTCCCCAGAACTCGCGGCCATCCGCGCATTCAAGAGCCCCGGCCCCGCCTTGAGATGAGGCCCTGCCAGGGTAAGCAACCGGCGCCGCGCGCTCCACCCCGATGGACACATCTCCGCCGCGGACCGCGGGGGAGCGGGCCGGGGCCGCGGCCTGCTCTCGCGGGAGGAGCGCCGGACGCGGTGGCCCACGGACCACCGGGCGCCGTGCCGGGCGGCGCCGCCCGCCGCCGCTCGTCTCGCGCCACCTCCCGGCAGGGGAGACGGACGCGTTGTCGGACCCCCTCCCTATGCTGGGAACCGCCGGGCGCTGAGTGGACAATCCGGGAGGCACGGGTGCGGATCGAGCGGCACGAGGTGGGCGAGGCACGGCTGGCCGCGGCGACGGCCGACTTCGCCGAGCGGGTGGGCAAGGACGTGCACATGATGCAGCACGACCCCATGCCCGCCGAGGGCTGGACCATGGTCGCGGAGACCTTCCTCGACTACCTGGGCGCCCGCTCCGTACACGATCCGGACCTCACGGGAAGGGACGCGGAGGTCGCGTTCCGCTCCGCGTCCGCCGCGGGCGTCGGCTCCCTGCTGCTGCGCACCCGCTTCCACCGCCCCCACGACATCTTCGTCGACTACACCGGCGTCGGCGCCTCCTACGGCCCCGAGCGGGAGGACGACACCGGCGGCCCCTCGCCCTCGGACTGGCTGGACGCCTTCTGGCTCGCCTTCCTCGCCGGGACGAGCGAGACGGCCGCGGAAGGCTTCATCGAGGCCGCCTCCGCGTGGCGGGAGCGCCCGCCGCGGCCCGACATCGCGCTCGTCCACGCCCTGCTGCTCTACACGTACGGGTGCGTCCCGCCGGGCGGCCCCGCCGGGGTCCCCGCGCCCTCGGAGGACGCGGGGCGCTGCGCCCTCATCGACACCCTGATCGCCCGGCTCGGCCCCGGCGACGACTTCCCCCGTCAGCGCGCCGCGCTCACCACTCTGCGCGCGATCGCCGCCACCGACGAGGACGCCTTCGGTGAGGCCCTCGCCGCCCAGCTCTCCGCGCACCGCGCCCACCAGCACGCGTACACGGCCGCGGGCGGCAGTCCTGGGCCCGGCACCCTGCTGCCGCTCGCCCCGATCGCGCTGGCCGCGATGGCCCGTCAGTGGCACGGCATACGGCCGGGGTTCGAGTCGGACTATCTCCCGGCGGCCCTGGTCACCGCGTTCGCCACGGGCGCGCCCCGGGTCGCCGCCCACGGCCGCGACAAGCGGCCCGACGCCGTCGCCGCGCTCGCCGCGGGCCCCTTGGCGGTGTCCCGCCCCCCGCACCCGTACGAGAGCGGCGCCGAGCCGCTGTCCTGGTACGACGAGCAGGCCGACGAGGCCATGGCCCGCTTCCGCGACCGGGCCCAGCCGCCCGGGCGCCGGCCCGCGCGGCCGCTGCTGTCCCTGATGTCGGCCCACCGCGCCCGCTTCCTCGCCCGCGCCGCCGCGGACCCGCGGGGCGACGACTCCGGCCTCTACGAGTCCCTCGCCCTCGCCGCGGAGGCGGGCGCCGCCGCCCTCCGGCTGGCGCGCGCGGAACCAGGCACCCAGGTCGAGGTCGCCATCGGCGTGACCGTCCGGATGCTGCCCGGCGTCCACGGCGAGGACGAACCCTCCGCGCACCACTGGCGGGTGGCGACCTCGGCCGCCCTCGCGGTGGGCGCCCGCAAACCGCTCGCCGACTGCGTGCTGATGGACCCCGCCTTCCTCGACGCGGACACCCCCACCCCCGCGAGCGCCTACAGCGCGGCCCTCCACGACTACTTGAGGGGCGCGGAACCGGAGGGGGCGCTCGACCGGGCCGCCGCGCTGACGGCCCGCGCGGGCGCCACCAGCGCGCCCCCGCCGCCCGTGGTGCTGCTGTCCCAACTGGTGCAGGGGGACAGGGAGGGGTTCGCGCTGGCCCTCGCCGACGCCCTGGAGGAGTACCGCGACCACTACTCCGTCGCCGACCGCGGCAACGCCGTCGAGGCCGCCGCGAGCATCGATATCCTCGGCCTGGCCTGCCACGCCCGCCGAATAGGCTGGCCGGTCCCGGTCGTCTCGCCCTATCTCCCGCGCAACGTGTTCTAGCCGGACCAGGCGACGGCCCGGCGGCCGGTGCCGGGCAGCGTGCGGGGCGGCCGGGAGCGGACGCACCCGCGGGTCCGTCCGCTCCCGGCCGCCCCGGGCCGTTCACACGCCGCTCAGTGCGCGGCTCGCATGCCGCTCAGTGCGCGACGCTCCCCATGGTCTGGGCGAACTGCGTCGGATCGGCGTCGACGAAACCCCGCAGCCCCGACTGCATCGTCCACGCCCCGGCCGCGTCCCGTACGAACTCCGCGACGACCGCGGCGGTCGCGTCGGCGACGGCCGCGAAGTCGCTCTCGACGACGACAAGGCCCTCCGAGCGGATGCGGAAACCGGGCCTGGCGACCTGACCGAACGTCAGACGGCCGTGGGTCTGCTGAATCGCCACTCCCACGATCACCCGGGAGTACGACTCGGACAGTCGGTAAAGTTCCACGGTCATGATCTCGTCGTATCCGAAACCGCTGCCGTCGCGGCTGTCCCGGTCGAGCGAGATCGTGCCGTCCGGCGAGCGGTGGTCGAAGTACACCAGGTAGGCAGGCTCGCCCTGGGGATCGTCGGCGGAGTAGGTCGCCGCGATGATGTCGAGGTCGTGCGGCGGTGTGCCGAGGGGACTGGGGTCCCATTTCGCCCCCACTTCCACCTTCTCAAGCCCCTTGTTGAGTTCACTCACCAGGCTTCCCCCTTTATGCATTTGTCTTCGGCTGGGCTTTGGCAGTGACCTGTGTGCCCATGGTGCCACGCTCGGGGAGCGCCTTCGGTTCCCGGGAAACGGCTTGGCCGTCGAAGGACGTTTCCCGCCCGGTTCCCGGCCTTACGATGGTGCGGTGCTGGTCACGTGGATGTGCTGCACCGTGGTGGACCGTCCGGGTTTCGAGCGGGGGCAGCGTAAGTGGGCGGGGCTTCTGGGCGAGCCGGGTTTCCGGGGACAGGGTGGGGGATGGAGCCGTGAACGGCCGGGTGTGGCCCATGTGTTCGCCTTCTGGGAGAGCAGGTCCCTCTACGACTCGTTCATGGCCCGCTCCCACCCCAGGCTCGCCGCCTCCCAGTCCGGTACGTACCGCAACGCGCAGAGCAAGCTCTTCGACCACCGCTTCGACGTGAAGACCGGTTTCGAGCCGCGTTTCGGCGACACCGACCTGGTACGGGTGGCCCACTGCCGGGTCCGTGTCGAGCGCGCCGACCACTTCGCGCTGATGCAGGAGAAGGTGTGGAACCCGGCGATGGCCGGTTCCCCCGGCATGGTGCGCGGCCTGTTCGGCCAGGGGCGGCCCGACGAGTTCCTGGTGCTGTCGATGTGGCAGTCGGCGGCCGAGCACGGCAAGTACCAGGCCGAGCGGGTCAGGCGGCTGACCGTGCGCGCCGAGACGGAGGCCGACGTGGTGGACCTGAGCGGCGACATAGTGGAGCTCGAACCCGCCTGGACGGTGTGAGGCGCCGCGCCGCGCCCCGAGGGGCCGCCGGCCCGTGCCCGTCCTGCGGGGGAGATCTACAGTCGTCGTATGCCACGTCCACGCCGCATCGTTCTGGTCAGGCACGGCGAGTCGGAGGGGAACGCCGACGACTCCCTCTACGAGCGCCGCCCCGACCACGCCCTCGCCCTCACCGCCAGGGGCCGCGACCAGGCCGAGGCCACCGGCCGGGAGCTGCGCTCCCTCTTCGGCGACGAACCGGTGAGCGTGTACGTGTCGCCGTATCTGCGCACCCACGAGACCCTGCGGATCTTCGCCCTCGACCGGGGCCGCGTCCGTATCCGCGAGGAGCCGAGGCTGCGCGAGCAGGACTGGGGCAACCTCCAGGACCCGGAGCACGTACGACAGCAGAAGGAGCTGCGGGACACCTACGGCCACTTCTTCTACCGCTTCGCCCAGGGCGAGTCGGGCGCCGACGTGTACGACAGGGTCGGCGCGTTCCTGGAGAGCCTGTTCCGCAGCTTCGAGGAGCCGGGGCACCCGCCGAACGTGCTGCTGGTCACCCATGGGCTGACGATGCGGCTGTTCTGCATGCGGTGGTTCCACTGGACGGTCGCGGAGTTCGAGGCGCTGGCCAACCCGGGCAACGGCGAGAAGCGCGTCCTGGAACTCGGCGAGGACGACAGGTACACCCTGGACAAGCCCTTCGAGCGCTGGCGGGAGCCGCGGTCCTACGGCGAAACCGACTAGCCCGGCGGGCGGTTGCGCATAGGGTGACCGTTTATGACCGCATCCGACTCCGACCGTCCGGCACCCGCCGACCAGACCCCTCGCACCGCCACGCCCCCGACCTCTCCGGCCTCCCCCTCGTCTCCCCTCTCGCCTTCCTCGTCTTCGCCGTCTCCCTCGTCTCCGTCTGTGGGGTCCCGTCCCGGGGCCGCCGCCGACGACCGCCCCGCGCGAGCGCCGCGCACGGGCGACGCGGACCGGCTGGCGCGCGCCCGCGCGGCGCTGCGCGGCCTGGCGGTGGGGGACGCGCTCGGCTCCCAGTACTTCGTGCCGGTCAACCTCCTGCTGCTGGCGCGCAGCGAGGTCCCCGAGGGGCCCTGGCAGTGGACGGACGACACGGAGATGGCGTGCTCCGTCGTGGCCGTGCTCGCCGGGCACGGGGCGATCGACGAGGACGTACTCGCGCGGTCCTTCGCCCTGCACCAGGACTTCGACCGCGGCTACGGGGCGGCGGCGGGCCGGCTGCTGCGCCAGGTGCGGGAGGGCGGCGACTGGCGCGAGTTGGCCGCCGCGCTCTTCGACGGCAGGGGCTCCTACGGCAACGGTGCCGCGATGCGGATCGCGCCGCTCGGCGCCTGGTACGCGGGCGACCCCGAGCGTGCGGCGCACGAGGCGGCACTCTCGGCGCGCCCCACCCACCACCACCCGGAGGCGGTCGCCGGCGCGGTGGCGGTGGCGGTCGCCGCATCGCTCCTCGCGGACGGCGGCGGCCGGTGGGACGGCGTGTGGCTGCTGCGCGCGGTGCTGCCGTGGGTGGCGCCAGGCGAGGTGCGCCGCGGTCTCGAACAGGCCGTGGAGCTGCTGGGACGCGACGACCCGGCCGCGGTCGCCGCGGTGCTCGGCTGCGGGCGGCAGGTGTCCGCGCAGGACACGGTGCCGTTCGCACTGTGGTCGGTGGCCATCGGCGGCGGCGACTTCGCGGGCACCTTCTGGCGCACCGCGCTGGCGGGCGGCGATGTCGACACCACGTGCGCGATCGCCTGCGGGGTGGCCGCGGCCGGGGGAGCCGTCCCGCCTGCCGCGTGGCGCGAGCAGACCGAGCCGCTGCCCGGCTGGGTGCCTGAGCGGGTGCCTGGGGCGGTGTAGCGGGTGCTCGGTGCGGTGCGGTGGTGGGCGAGGCGCGGACGATGCCGAGCGGGGTGCGGTCGGTGGCGGGTGAGGCGTGATTGATGCCGGGCGTGGTGTGGCGTGTGGCGGGTGAGGTGTGGCTTGTGGCGAGCGCCCGGGTGGTACGGCCGCCCGTCTCGGCCGTACCACCCGGGCGCCGTCCTCGTGGGTCCCGGCGGCGGGCCCGTGTCACCCGGCCCCGGGGCCCGCGTTGCCCGCGAGGGCGTCGAGGTCGCTCCTGCGCACCCGGACCACAAGCAGCGCGGTGAGCAGGGCGAGCACGGCCATGCCCACGGCGGGCAGGAACGCCTGGGAGATCCCGTGCGCCAGCACGTGGTCGCCCCAGGGGGAGGGGAGTTGCTGGGTCTTGGCCAGTTCCGCCTTCTGGCCGGGCGTGGCGTGGGCGAGGAAGTCGGGCAGTTGCTTCTTGGCCTCGTCGCGGCTCGCGGTGCCGAAGACGGTGGTCAGGATGGAGAGGCCGAGCGAACCGCCGACCTGCTGCATCGCGTTGAGCAGCCCGGACGCCGCCCCCGCCTCGTGCTGGGCGACCCCGGACACCGCGGTGAGGGTGAGGGTGACGAAGTTCAGCCCCATGCCGAACCCGAAGAGCAGCACGGGCCCGAGGACCCCGCCGAGATAGCTGCTGTCCGGGCTGAGGAAGGTCTGCCAGCCGAGCGCGACGGCCACCAGCGTGGAGCCCGTCACCATGAACGGCTTCGGGCCGAGCGTCGGCAGCAGCCGCTGGGCGATCCCGGCCGCGGTCACGATCGCCGCGGTCACCGGCAGGAAGGCCAGACCGGCCTGAATGGGCGAGTACTCCAGGACATCCTGCACAAAAAGCACGATGAAGAAGAGCATGCCGAGCATCGCCGCGGAGAGCCCCAGCATGATCACGTACGTGCCGGAACGGTTGCGGTCGGCGAACATCCGCAGAGGGGTGATCGGCTCCTTGGCGCGGCTTTCGATGAGCGCGAACGCCAGCAGCAGCACCACCGCGGCGCCGAACGACCCGAGCGTCAGACCGTCGCCCCACCCCTCGTCGCCCGCCCGGATGAAGCCGTACACCAGCGAGGCCATGCCCAGCGTGGAGGTGAGGGCGCCTGAGATGTCGAAGCGGCCCGGATGGCGTTCGGACTCGGCGATGAACATCGGGGCGAGCACCAGGATCAGCGCGCCGATGGGCACGTTGACGAAGAGCACCCACCGCCAGTCGAGCCACTCGGTGAGCATGCCGCCCGCGAGCAGCCCGATCGCGCCGCCGCCCGCGGAGACCGCCGCGAACACGCCGAAGGCACGGTTGCGCTCGGGCCCCTCGGCGAACGTGGTGGTGATCAGCGCGAGCGCCGTGGGCGAGGCGATGGCGCCGCCGACGCCCTGGATCGCGCGGGCGGCCAGGAGCTGCCAGGGCTCCTGCGCGAGCCCGCCGACCAGCGAGGCGATGGTGAAGAGGAGAATGCCGGACATGAAGACCCGGCGCCGCCCCAGGATGTCGCCGGCGCGCCCGCCGAGCAGCAGCAGACCGCCGAAGGTCAGGGTGTACGCGCTGACCACCCATGTCAGATCGGTCGTGGAGAACTTGAGCGCGTCTTGAATGTGCGGAAGGGCGATGTTCACAATCGTCGCGTCGAGGACGACCATGAGCTGACAGGCGGCGATGACGGCGAGGGCGATCCCGGGGCGCCGGTCGTGCGTCGCCGCCTTCGGATCGGGTACCTGAAGGGTTGGAGAAGTTGTCACTGTGGAAGTCCCCCAGAGGTGCTTAGTGAACGGTTGCGTTCACTGTCGCCCTACCGTAATGAGTCCCCTTCAGTGAACGCAAGCGTTCACTGAACATCGCGGGCCGGGCGACGTCCCCACGTGTCCGCTCGTCGCACCAACGGAGAATCTCTGATGGCTACTTCGCGCTTGACGGTCGAAGCAGGACAGCCGCCGCTGCGCCGGCGCGGCGCCGTGCTGGAGCGCGCGATCCTCGACGCCGCGCTCGACCAGCTCAACACCGTCGGCTTCAACGGCCTGACCATGGAGGGAGTCGCCGCGGGCGCCCAGACCGGCAAGGCCGCGGTCTACCGGCGCTGGCCCTCCAAGGAGGATTTGGTCGCCGACGCCCTGCGCGCCGCCCTGCCCTCGCTGGCACACGCCCCGGACCTCGGAAGCGTCCGCGAGGACCTGTTCGAGCTGTGCAGGACGCTGCGCGAGGCGATGTACTCACGCCCCGGTACCGCCCTCCGCTCGGTGCTTCACGAATGCGATCAGGCCGAAGCGGAACGCTTCCATGAACTGATCACGGAAGGCGTGATGCGGCCCACCGAGGAACGCATCAAGGAGGTCGTACGGCGCGGCATCAAGCGGGGTGAAGTGCGCCCCGGCGCCGACCACACCTTCGTGTACGAGGTCATCCCGGCGATGATGATGTACCGGGCGAAGGTGTGCGGAAGCGAATGGGCGGATCCGGACTTCGAGCAGATGGTGGATCGGGTGATGCTCCCCCTGCTGCTCGCCCCCGCCCCCTGACGCCGCCTCGTCCCGCCGCTTGGCGCCACGGCGTCCCCGTCTCCTGACGCCACCGCGGCCGCACCCGCCGCACGCCTTCCGCCGTGCTCCCGCGAAAAGCCGCCCGCGCGCGGGAGTTCCCCCGGCCGGGGCGGGTGTCGCACGCGGCACCGGGCGGCGTACGCTGTGACCGCCATGCCCTACGAAGCACCCACCCACACCGTTGAACGCTCCCTCCGTGCGACCACCGGAGCGAAGGTGATCGCCGGTGTCGACGAGGTCGGGCGCGGTGCCTGGGCAGGACCCGTCACCGTGTGCGCCGCGGTCACAGGACTGCGCAGGCCCCCCGAGGGGCTGACCGACTCCAAACTCATCGCCCCGCCACGCCGCACCGCTCTCGCGCAGGTGCTCCAGGGCTGGGTGACCGCCCACGCCCTCGGGCACGCGTCGCCGGACGAGATCGACAACGTGGGCATGACCGCCGCGCTGCGGCTCGCCGCCGTCCGCGCCCTCGAAGGGCTCCCGGTCCGCCCGGACGCCGTCATCCTCGACGGCAAGCACGACTATCTCGGCGACCCCTGGCGGGTGCGCACCGTCATCAAGGGCGACCGCTCCTGCGTCGCCGTCGCCGCCGCCTCGGTGCTCGCCAAGGTCCACCGCGACAGCCTCATGGCGGAACTCGGCGCGGACCACGCGCACTTCGACTTCGGCGGCAACGCCGGATACCCCTCGCCCGTCCACCAGGCGGCGCTCGCGGAGTGGGGACCCACCCCGCACCACCGGCTCACATGGGCGTATCTTGATGCGCTGCCGCAGTGGCGGCACCTCAAGAAACCCCGCACGTGGGCGGAAGGTGGCATCCCGGAGATCGAGGGTCAACTGGAACTCGAACTCTGATGCTCATGTCCGTACTCACCGGCCACCCGCCCGAGCGGGCCGCACCGGTGTTTGATTAATATCAACTCATGCCTCTCATTCCCGAGGAGTCTCAGATTCACGAGAGTGCCCAGGGTCCGCGCGCCGCTTCGGCCGGTGGCCGTAACGTGCCGACCCCCCGTCCCGTACCCGGCCCCCGTCCCGCGGCCCCGCCGCGTCCCGGCCGACCGGGTCCCGCCCGGCCCATGCCCCCCGCGCAGCGCACACCGCGCGAGCAGGCACCGGCCGCCAAGCAGGGGCCCACGGCCCCCGCTCCCACAGCCCCGACGAAGAAACCCGCCCCCGACAGCACCCCGGCCGCCGGGGCGCCGCAGATCCAGATCATCCCGGCCTCGGCCGAGGGCGCGATCGACGCCGCCGAGGAGGCCGTCGACCTTCTGCTCGACTCCGGCCGCGCCCCCGGCGACATCCTGGTGATCACGACGGGCGAACAGCACCCGTGGACCGCGCACGAACTCAGCTTCGGCGAGCCCGCCTACTGGGCCCAGCACGACGCGGGCGACGACGTGTTCTTCACCGCCGCCGCGATGGCCTCCCGGGCCACCGCACGGCCCGTGGTCGTCGTCGCGGTCAACGGGGGACCGGACGAGGTGGCCGCGACCACCCTGCCGCTCGCCCTCGACCGCGCCGGGGCCCTGCTGATCGTCTGCGGCGACCCCCAGCGGATCAACGGAGTGCTCGGCGCCGGAGTCTGACCCCGAGAGGTCGGGCTCCGCGCCGTGCCGGGCCGCACCCGACACGGTCGGTGAGGCCCGCTCCCGGGCGCCTCGGCCCGCTCACCTGGGCCCGCGGAACCGGGCCCGGGACCGTGCCGTCCGTCACTGCCCCCGTGCCGCCGACCGGCGGCCCCACCCGCAGGCGGTGACGGTACGTGGCCGCCCCACCGCCTCGTTGGGAGCCCGGCGCGTCCAGCGGTCAGCGTGCCGCCGCCCGCCGCATCAGATCCGAGGCGGCCCCTCCGGTGCGATGCCGGGGCGCCGTGTCCGCCCGGCCGAGCGGCGCCGGCTCCGACGTCAGTGCCGGGCGCCTGCCGCCCCGGCCCTCCCCGAGCACCTGCCAGCCTTCCCCGGTCAGCGTGATGTACGCGCCGCAGCGCAGCCCGTGCAGGGTGCAGGCGTCCCTGAGCCCCCACATCCAGGCACCGTCCTCCTCGGTCCACCGGGTGTCGCCCTCGCGGCAGTACATCAACACCGCCGTACGCACCGGAGTCCGCCGTCGCAGATCGTGCGGGATGACCCGGCGCAGATGCGACAGCAGCGAGTTGCGCAGCACCCAGCCGTCCGCCACCGCCTGCCGCCCGCCGAACGAGGCGCTGGCCCTGAGCCGTTCTTCCGGATCGAGCACCGCCACCACCGCCGTGCTCGGCACAGGCCGGTGCCTGGTGTGCAGTCCTGTCACGATGTCGCGTGGATTGCGCAGCAGCGGTATGCCCGCCGACGCCCACTCCGCCGGTTCGAGAATGCGCGAGAGAGCGTGGCCGGAACTCGCGGACGGTCCGGCCTGCCCGGTACCCGCCGACGACCCCGACGGGGGCGGGGCGAATCCGAAGGTCATGGTCCTCCCTTCGGCTGCGCGCCAGCATGGCGTGCGGAGTGTGGGCTTGCGGAAACGCCCGCGGCGGAGTCCTCCAGGGCCTTGGGCGGACCACAAGGGAGTAGGCCCAATTCTTCCCTTCGCACTGCCTTGCGGCAACGAGCAATCGAGCGGTGACGAGTGATCTGCGGTGATACGCCGTGTATATCCCCGCCGCCCCACCCCGAACCCTCCGCCCCCGCACCCGTCCACCACCCGCAACCCGGCCGACAGCCCCCGCACCGCCCGCCCCCGGCGACGCGCGCAGGGCCGCGACTGGCAGAGCACCGGTGCCGTCAGGTTGCATGGGGGCATGGAAGAACCGGAGTTGCGCACCGAGGCCGACACCCTCCTCGCCCGGCTCGTGGGCGACCCGACGGGCTCGGCACGGCTGCGCGAGGACCAGTGGGCGGCCGTCTCCGCCCTGGTGCGGGAGCGCAGGCGCGCCCTCGTCGTACAGCGCACCGGCTGGGGCAAGTCCGCGGTGTACTTCGTCGCCACCGCGCTCCTGCGCAGACGCGGCTCGGGCCCCACCGTGATCGTCTCCCCGCTCCTCGCCCTCATGCGCAACCAGGTGGAGGCGGCCGAGCGCGCCGGTATCAGGGCCCGCACCATCAACTCCGCCAACCCCGAGGAGTGGGCGGACATCTACGGCGAGATCGATCGCGGCGAGACCGACGTGCTCCTCGTCAGCCCCGAACGCCTCAACTCCGTCGACTTCCGCGACCAGGTGCTCCCCGGGCTCGCCGCCACCACCGGGCTGCTCGTCGTCGACGAGGCCCACTGCGTCTCCGACTGGGGCCACGACTTCCGCCCCGACTACCGCCGACTGCGCGCCATGCTCACCGAACTGGCCCCCGGCGTACCGGTACTGGCCACCACCGCCACCGCCAACGCCCGCGTCACCGCCGACGTGGCCGAGCAACTGGGCACCGGCGCCGGCGAGGCCCTGGTCCTGCGCGGATCGCTGGAGCGGGAGAGCCTCAGGCTCGGCGTGGTAAGGCTCCCGGACGCCCCCCACCGGCTGGCCTGGCTCGCGGAACACCTGCACCAACTGACCGGCTCCGGCATCATCTACACCCTGACCGTGGCCGCGGCCGAGGAGACCACCGCCTACCTCGGACAGCGCGGCTTCCAGGTCGCCCCCTACACCGGCCGCACCGAGAACGCCGACCGCCAGGCCGCCGAGACCGACCTGCTGGAGAACCGGGTCAAGGCACTGGTCGCGACATCCGCCCTCGGCATGGGCTTCGACAAACCCGACCTGGGCTTCGTCATCCACCTCGGCTCCCCCTCCTCCCCGATCGCCTACTACCAGCAGGTGGGACGCGCCGGCCGCGGCGTGGCCCACGCCGACGTCCTGCTGCTGCCCGGCAAGGAGGACCAGGCCATCTGGCGCTACTTCGCCGACACCGCCTTCCCGCCCGAGAACCAGGTCCGCCAGACCCTCGCCGCCCTCGCCGCCGCCGAACGCCCGCTGTCCGTGCCCGCCCTCGAAGCGGCCGTCGACCTCCGCCGCAACCGCCTGGAGACCATGCTCAAGGTCCTCGACGTCGACGGCGCCGTACGGCGCGTCAAGGGCGGCTGGGTGGCCACGGGCGCCGACTGGACCTACGACACCGAGCGCTACGCCCGGGTGGCCGGGCAACGGGCCGCCGAACAACAGGCCATGCGCGACTACGCCGACACCGACGGCTGCCGCATGGAGTTCCTGCGCCGCCAGCTCGACGACGAGGCCGCGGCCCCCTGCGGCCGCTGCGACAACTGCGCCGGGGCCTGGGCCGACCCCTCCGTCTCCGCCGGTACGCTCACCGAGGCGGCGAAGGAACTCGACCGCCCGGGAGTGGAGATCGAACCGCGCAGGATGTGGCCCACCGGCCTGCCCGCACTCGGCGTCGACCTCAAGGGACGCATCCCCGCCACGGAGCAGTGCGCCACCGGGCGCGCCCTCGGACGGCTCTCCGACATCGGCTGGGGAAACCGGCTGCGCCCCCTGCTCGCCGAGAACGCGCCCGACGGCCCGGTCCCCGACGATGTGCTGCGGGCCGCCGTCGACGTCCTCGCCGACTGGGCGCGCACCGCCGGAGGCTGGGCCCCCGGAGTCGCCGACCCCTCCCCACGACCCGTCGGGGTCGTCGCCGTACCGTCCCTGTCCAGGCCCGAACTGGTCGGCTCCCTCGCCCGGGGAATCGCCGACATCGGCCGCCTCCCCTGCCTCGGCACCCTGGCCCACACGGGCCCCGACGGCGCGCACACGGTGCGCCGCAGCAACTCCGCCCAACGCGTCAGGGCCCTCTCCGACGCCTTCGCCGTACCCGAGGAGCTGGCCGCGGCCCTGACCGGCGCGCCCGGCCCCGTCCTCCTCGTGGACGACTACACCGAGTCCGGCTGGACCCTCGCGATCGCCGCCCGCCTCCTGCGCCGGGCGGGCGCGGAAGGCGTCCTCCCCCTGGCCCTCGCCGCCACGAGCTAAGGCCAAGACCTCGGCAGCACCCGTCATCGCCACGCCCCCCACTCCCGTCAGTCGTCGTCCGTCGCCGGGTGAAGACTCCGGCGGCAGGCCGCCCCACGCCGTCCGGCACCCGCCTCGCCGCCGCACCCGCCCCGGGCGAGGCACACGGCAATGCCCACGGAGAACCGGGAAGACGCGGACGGCGACCGCGGCGGCCCGGCGGCCGGTGTCGCGTCCAGCGGTCCCCATGCAAGCCGACCGACCGGAAATCCGCGACCCACCCCCCTGAGCTGTGGATAACCTCTGTCGTGTCCCTGACTTGAGTTATCCACAGGAACAACCGGAGCATTCAATTCCGGTGCATGGTCGACCCATGACACACCGCACCGACCACCTCGGCCCCCTCAACCCCGACGACCCCAACCACCCCCGCCCCACCACGGAACCCCCCGCCCGCCTGACCCCACGCGACCTCACGAACCCCGTCCACCCGCCCGGCCCCGGCACCCTCCCCACACCCGACTGGGCCGCGGTGACCGTCGAGGACACCGCGGAAGACGACCCCCATGACCACATGGAACCCGTCACCCTCCACTCCGCCGCCGACCTCGCCGACGCCCTCCCCTACCTCCTCGGCTACCAACCCGAGGAGTGCATGGTCCTCGCCGCCGTCCACTCCGGAGACGGCCCCGGCAAATTCGGAGCACGCGCCCGACTCGGCCTCCCCCGACACCAGGACGACTGGCCCGAAGCGGCCCGCCACCTCGCCCACACCCTCATCGACACCAGCGCCCGCCGCCGCACCAAGCCCGACGCCCTGGTCGTCTTCCTCTGCGACGAACCACCGCCGGGCGGCACAGGACGCGACGTCATGCGCTACCTGCGCCCGCTCGCCCAACTGCTCAGGACCGCCTGCGGCGACCTCGACGTCCCCGTCGTCGAAGCCCTCTGCATCTCCGACGGCCGCTTCTGGTCCTACTGCTGCGCCGCCGACGAATGCTGCCCCACCGACGGCACACCCCTCGGAGTCCCCGGCACCTCCGTCCTCGCCGCCGCCGCTGCCTACGCGGGGCTACGGGTCCGCGGAAGCCTCAAGACCTTCCACGCAAGGCTCCTGCCCCGCGAGACCGGAGACGCCGCCCACCAGGAGAACGCTCTCGACAGCGCGGCACTCCGCCTGGTCCCCGGCATCCTGAGCACCACCGACAGCCACCGGGTCGCCGTCGAAACCCTCACCCTGGCCCGCCAGGTCCTCCGCCGCCTCGCCACCGCCATCCCCGCCCCCACCGACAGCGAAGCCGACCGCAGGGACGACGCACTCCTCACCGACGACGAGGCCGCCGCCCTGCTCCTCGGCCTCCAGGACCGCACCACCCGCGACTACGCGGCCCGCTGGACCGAGCAGGGCGAAGGCCCCACCGCCATCCGGCTCTGGCGCGCCCTGGCCAGGCGCTGCGTCGGCGCCTACGGCGAACACGCCGCCGCACCCCTCACCCTCGTCGGCTGGGTCGCCTGGACCCTCGACGACGAACTCGAAGCACGCGAAGCCCTCGCCATGGCCCTCGGCGCGAACCCGGACTACCTCTTCGCCCGCCTCCTCCACCAGGCGTGCAACGAGGGCCTGACTCCGGACGCGGTCCGCGAATGCCTCCGCGACACCACCCTGCGCACCCCCGAAGGCGAGGAGATCACGCTGCCCGACGGCCTCCTGCCCACACCCCGAACCGCCACGCCCTCTTCCCTCACCGAAGCACCCACCCACCCCACGGCCACCAGCTCCCACAGCCCCGACGCCAGCACCACACCGGCCACCCCCCAGACACCCCAACAGGAAACAGCCCATGAAACGGCCCGTGAAGCGACACCCCCGCGCGGCACCGCCCCCACGACCCGGGACCCCGGCAGGCCGCGACGCCCCGCCGCCCAACGCTCCGGCGCCAGGAACGGCCGCGCCGGCACAGGACCCAAGCGCCGCTCGGGCACCTGCCGCCCCCCGACCAGGGAAGCCTGACACCCCGACAGCCCCGCCCCGCCCCACCCGTCACAGGAGGCCGCGCCCCGTCCGCCCCACGCGCCCGACACCTCCGCGCGACCCGCTCCACGCGCGCCGGCGCACAAGACCCACCAGGAAGGGAGGCCGGCGAGCCCGGGCAACCCCGCGGAACGCGTGTTTATCGTCAGGCAGACGACTATGATCACGGCATGCCGCCCTACGACCCGTCGGGCTTCCCGCCCTTTGCCGTCACCGTCGACCTGGTCGTACTCACCGTGCGCCGCCACGCCCTCTGCGCGCTCTCGGTACGACGTGGCGAACCCCCCTTCCAGGGCCGCTGGGCGCTCCCCGGAGGATTCGTACGGCCCGACGAGGACCTGACGGCCGCGGCGGCACGCGAACTCGTCGAGGAGACGGGGCTGTGCGTCCACGACCCGGACGCACCGGCCCAGGACAACGGCGCGCACCTGGAACAACTCGCCACCTACGGCGACCCCAAGCGCGACCCGAGGATGCGCGTGGTCAGCGTCGCCCACCTGGCCCTCGCACCCGACCTCCCCGCCCCGCGACCGGGCGGCGACGCGCACAGCGCCCGCTGGGCACCGGTGGACACGCTGCTGGCACGGGGCGGGGAGGCCCGCGAGGAAGAGGGCGCCGCGCCGCTCGCCTTCGACCACGCGCAGATCCTGGCCGACGGCGTGGAGCGGGCCCGCTCCAAGATCGAGTACTCCTCGCTCGCCACCGCCTTCTGCCCCGCCGAGTTCACCGTCGGCGAGCTGCGCAGGGTCTACGAGGCCGTGTGGGGGGTGGCCCTGGACCCACGCAACTTCCACCGCAAGGTGACAGGCACACCGGGCTTCCTGGTACCGGCGGGTGGCACCACCACCCGCCAGGGCGGCCGCCCCGCTCAACTCTTCCGCGCGGGCGGCGCCACCCTCCTCAACCCACCCATGCTCCGACCTGAGGTGTGAGGAGGGGCGGGGCCTGGGGGGCGACGGTGTCGGGCGGTGTCGGTGGAGTGGCTTCGGCCGGGAGGTGTCACCGGGGCGGCTTGGCTGACCGTGTCGGTGGGCCGGTGCCCGTGCCGGTGGGGCGGTGGTGGTGGCTGGGGGTGGGTGTGGTGTGGGGATTTGAGGGGGTGGGGGAGGAGGGGGAGGGGAGGGGGGAGGGGGGGCCCCCCCCCCCCCCCCCCGCCCCCCCCCCCCCCCCCCCCCCCCCCCCCCCCCCCCCCCCCCCACCCCCCAGCCCCCAACGTCCACCCCACCCCGCCCCCACCCCCATGACACCCCCCACCCCCACCTAACCCATATGTCCACAATGTCGAGTTATCTTGCAGAGGTACAAGCGGGGTCCGTCCGTCTCTGAGTCGGCGGGGCGCCCCGGCCGCCGAGCGGTCGCACCTCCTGTGAGAGAAGCGATGATCCAGGCCATCGGACTGACAAGCACCGCACGAAGACACCGCGCGTCCGCGGTCGACGATGTCTCCTTCGAGGCGGAGCCCGGGCGCGTGACCGCGCTGCTCGGCGCCCCCGGGGCGGGCAAGACGGCGGTTCTCAGGCTGATGCTGGAACTTCAGCGGGGCCGCGGCGTTGCGCACTTCCGCGGCAGGCCGCTGCACCAGATCCCGCACCCGGCGCGCGAGGTCGGGGTCGTCCTCGGGGAGGTGCCGGGGCATCCCGCGCGGACCGTGCTCGGCCAGTTGCGCATGCTGTGCGCCGCAGCGGGCGTTCCGGCGCGGCGAGCCGACGACGTGCTGGAGGCCATGGGCCTCGCCGAGTTGCGGCACATCCGTCTCGGCTCGCTCTCCCGGGGGCTCGACCGCAGGCTCGGGCTCGCCTGCGCCCTGCTGCCCGACCCCCACACCCTGGTGCTCGACGATCCCGCCGGGGACCTCTCCGCACGCGAGGGGCGGTGGCTGCTCGGCGTCCTGCGCGAGCACGCCGAGCACGGCGGGACGGTGCTGTTCACCACGGCCGACCCGAAGGAGGCGGCGCGCAGTGCGGACCAAGTGGTCACCCTGGACCAGGGGAGGGTCGTGGCGGACCAGGCCGCCGGGGACTTCGCGCGCACCAGGCTCCGCCCCCGGGTGGCCGTGCGCAGCCCGCAGGCGGCGCGGCTCAGCCTGCTCCTCGCCAAGGAGGCCCGCGCCGCCCGGCGCTCCGTCGAGGTCGTCAGGGAGAGCGGCAGCAGGCTCTCGGTGTACGGGAGCAGTTGCGCGGGTGTCGGCGAGATCGCCTACCGGCATGGGGTGCTCGTCCACCAACTCGCCGACGAGATCGGCGACATGGGCCCTTCGGCGGGCACCTACGGCAGAATCTCCGCCCGCGCGGTGACGGTCGGTCCCGCCACCGCCGCCACCGTCCCTGGGCGGGCGCGGCCGGCTCGGGGAGCCGCCGTCGTGGACTCCCCGGGCGGCGGAACGGTGACCGCCGAAGCCGACGGCCTCCCGGGCGCACAGGACGGCACACCGCAGCCCAAACCGCCCCGGCCGACGCCCTCCCACGAAGTCCTCGCACCCTCGACACCGCCCGCCGGGCAGCCGCCCGTCCACGGAGCGACCCCGCCCCGTCCCCGCCGGGCCCAGGCCCCCCGCACCTCGCCCGCCCCGTCCCCCTCTGCCCTGCCCCCGGTGCTCGTACAGCCCGGGCGCGGACCGCTGCGGCCGCTGCGTTACGAGGTGTACCGGGCCACGGGGGTCGCCACGGGATACGCGGTCGCCGCCGGGGCGTTGCTGACCTCCGCCCTCATCTGCCTCCTCCTCGCCAGAGCGGGGCACACACCGCAGCCGCGGATGCTCGCGGCCTGGCCGCGCGAACTACCGCTGCCGCCGGCCGCGCTGGGCGCGGGGCTGCTCGGGGCGTTGGCGTTCGGGGAGGAGTTCCGGCACCCCGCGCTGGCCGCCGACCGTGGCACCGTGCCCCGAAGGGTGGGGCTGCTGGCCGCCAAACTCCTGGTCGCGGGCGGTACGGCGGTGGCGCTCGCGGTGGGTGCGCTCGGCTGCGACGCGGCCGTCGTACAACTTGTCTACGGGCCCGAACTCACCCGGGTTCCGCCCGACTGGCCTTCGCTGACGGCGAGTTGGCTTGCCCTGACGATGGGCTGCGCATGGGCGGGGGTGCTCGCGGGCGGTGTGTTCCGCTCCACGGCCGCAGGACTCGCCGCCGTCCTCGCCGTACCGGTCGCGGTCGTACCGCTGCTGCACAAGGCGCTCGCGGGGCCGTCCGCGCACACGGCCGCGGGGTTTCCCGCACGGGTGCGCGATCTCGTGCTGGTGCAGTGGCCGTTCGGCGCCGGGCGTTATCTCGCCGCCGGGGCGTCGATGGCGGTGCAGCCCGTGGGCGGTGCGCTGCTGCTGTCGCTCGCGGCGCTGCTCGGCGCGTATGTGCTCACGGGGCTTCGCAGCAGGCCCCGTTGAGGCACCGGAGGGGGAGACCGAGGCCGCCTCGTATCGAAGCTGCCCGCAACTCCCCCGACAACGTCCGTATCTTTCCTATAAGGCGTCAATTGAGGTGAGGCGAGCGATCACCCTTTCGTGTGCTTTTCACCAAAGCCCTCAAGGCACTTCGGAGCGACGCCGACAAAAGTTCCGTGACTACCCTTGCGCACACCATGATGAACGCCGCCCGCTCCAGCGACTCCGGCCTTGCCGGACCGGGCGAAATCGACCGCTACCCGTATCCGGAGACCCCCGGGGCCGACCGTGCGAACACCGGCTGGGAGAGCGCCGACCCCGAGCTGGGCCGGATGGGCCGCCGCTCAGGCGGCAGCCGAGGCCGCGGGCTGCACGGGCAACTCGTCCAGCAGCTCGGTCAGATGATCGTCTCGGGCGACCTGGGCGCCGACCGCCCGCTCGTCCCCGAGGAGATCGGCCACCGCTTCGAGGTCTCCCGCACCGTCGTCCGCGAGTCCCTCCGCGTCCTTGAGGCCAAGGGCCTCGTGAGCGCCCGTCCCAACGTGGGCACCCGGGTCCGCCCCGTCACCGACTGGAACCTGCTGGACCCGGACATCATCGAGTGGCGCGCCTTCGGGCCGCAGCGCGACGACCAGCGCCGGGAACTCAGCGAGCTGCGCTGGACCATCGAGCCGCTGGCGGCCAGGCTCGCCGCGGGCCACGGCCGCGAGGACGTGCAGCAGCGGCTCGGCGACATGGTCGACATCATGAACCACTCCCTCGGCCAGGGCGACGTCGTCACGTTCGCGCGGGCGGACGCCGAGTTCCACTCCCTGCTGATCCAGGTGGCGGGCAACCGCATGCTGGAGCACCTCTCCGGCATCGTCTCGGCCGCCCTCCAGGTCTCCGGTGGCCCCGTCACCGGCTGCGACCGGCCGGGCGAGGCGTCGCTGGCGCTGCACGGGAGCATCACCGAGGCACTCGCGGCGGGCGACGGCGCCGGTGCCGAGGCGGCCATGCGCCAACTGCTGGCCGTGCACCCGGAGGTGGAGCGGGTCGTGCCCGCGCCGCGCGAGCACTGAACGTGGGGCAGCGGCCCGGCACCGGAAAGCCGGGACTGACGGCGGCCCGGCCGCCCTCCGCGTCCGCCCACGGGGGCCGCAGCCCCGCCCGCACCGGGCCTGGCTCCGGCCCCCACACGACTCGAACGGCCCACGCACGCCGCGTGTGTGTCGGCGGTGGTCCTGAGGAGGCGCGGCGGCCCTGACGCCGCTGTGCCGGGCGCGGAGCGGGTGTGGCGCGTGGGGCACCGCCCGGAGGACGGGCCTGGCGAAAGGGGTGACAAATACCGTTCCCGAAGGATCACGTCCGTTCACTGAACGCCCGTCTGCGACTCCTTCTGGCCGTGTCTAGTCGCATTTGTTGTGATACGGGGTGTGACTCGGGCCACGTGGATTGGGCGTAACGCTCCTCGGAACAGGGCGATGACCTAAGAGGTGACAGTCGAGGAAGGACACAGCGGCCGGCCGTGGCGCGCTGTGCGTCTCCACGGCGCCGCCCGCGCCACCGGCCTACTCCCAGCCGGTGGACTTCGGCTCCGCTCCTGACATGGACGGGGTCGGAAGCCGTTTTCCAACGTTCCGAGAGGTTGTTCGTGTCGGCCAGCACATCCCGTACGCTCCCCCCGGAGATCGCCGAGTCCGTCTCTGTCATGGCTCTCATCGAGCGGGGAAAGGCCGAGGGGCAGATCGCCGGCGATGACGTGCGTCGGGCCTTCGAAGCTGACCAGATTCCGGCCACTCAGTGGAAGAACGTACTGCGCAGCCTCAACCAGATCCTCGAGGAAGAGGGTGTGACGCTGATGGTCAGTGCCGCGGAGCCCAAGCGCACCCGAAAGAGCGTCGCTGCGAAGAGTCCGGTCAAGCGCACCGCAACCAAGGCCGTCACGGCCAAGCCGGCAGCGGTGAAGAAGCCCGTCGTCCCCGCCGCGCCCCCGGAGCCGCAGGCCGTCGACGCGCTCGTCGCCGACGAGGCCCCACCCGCCAAGAAGGCCGCACCGGCCAAGAAGGCGACCGCGAAGAAGGCCGCCGCGAAGAAGACGGCCGTCAAGAAGACTGCGGCGAAGAAGACCGTGGCCAAGAAGGAGACCGAGGAAGTCCTCGACGAGGAGGCCACGGAGGAGACCCCCACCGCGGCCAAGCCCGGCGAGGAACCCGTCGAGGAGGGCGCGCAGGGCTTCGTCCTGTCCGACGAGGACGAGGACGACGCGCCCGCGCAGCAGGTCGCCGCCGCGGGAGCCACCGCCGACCCGGTCAAGGACTACCTGAAGCAGATCGGCAAGGTCCCCCTGCTCAACGCCGAGCAGGAGGTCGAGCTGGCCAAGCGCATCGAGGCCGGCCTCTTCGCCGAGGACAAGCTCGCCAACGCGGACAAGCTCGCGCCCAAGCTCAAGCGCGAACTGGAGATCATCGCCGAGGACGGCAGGCGGGCCAAGAACCACCTGCTGGAGGCCAACCTCCGCCTCGTCGTCTCCCTCGCCAAGCGCTACACCGGCCGCGGCATGCTCTTCCTGGACCTCATCCAGGAGGGCAACCTCGGTCTGATCCGCGCCGTCGAGAAGTTCGACTACACCAAGGGCTACAAGTTCTCCACGTACGCCACCTGGTGGATTCGTCAGGCGATCACCCGCGCCATGGCCGACCAGGCACGCACCATCCGCATCCCCGTGCACATGGTCGAGGTCATCAACAAGCTCGCCCGTGTCCAGCGCCAGATGCTCCAGGACCTGGGCCGCGAGCCCACCCCCGAAGAGCTGGCCAAGGAACTCGACATGACCCCGGAGAAGGTCATCGAGGTCCAGAAGTACGGCCGTGAGCCCATCTCGCTGCACACCCCCCTCGGCGAGGACGGCGACAGCGAGTTCGGCGACCTCATCGAGGACTCCGAGGCGGTCGTGCCCGCCGACGCGGTCAGCTTCACCCTGCTCCAGGAGCAGTTGCACTCGGTGCTCGACACCCTCTCCGAGCGGGAGGCAGGCGTCGTCTCCATGCGGTTCGGGCTCACCGACGGCCAGCCGAAGACCCTCGACGAGATCGGCAAGGTCTACGGCGTGACCCGCGAGCGCATCCGCCAGATCGAGTCCAAGACGATGTCGAAGCTGCGCCACCCGTCGCGGTCCCAGGTCCTCAGGGACTACCTGGACTGACCGGCCCGCGGCGGCCCCGCGTGTCGATCCGGTCGAGTGCGTCGTACCCGACCGGATCTGACCGCAGCATCGATACGACGCGCTCGGACACCGCCCGAAACGGTCGGTAACGGACCGAAGCCGGTGGCCGATACCGCCAAAGGACTGACGCAAGCGACACACAAGGGCCCGGACCCCGCCCAGGGGACCGGGCCCTCGCGCGTGCCGTGCCACGGCCCCGCCATCCGGGTGTTCCGGGCGGTGCCCCGCGCCTCTCTCCCGCCGTCCCGCCCCGGGCACCGCGCACATGCGAAGCGCACCGACGCGGACGACCGTGGGTGGCGTAACTGCCACTCGGAGTGAGGAGAGCGCATGCGCTGCCGCAGATTCCGTACGGTGCGTCGCATACTCGTCCGCATACGTGCCGTCCTGACGGTGACCCTGGCCGCCGCCGCGGCCCTCGCCGTACTGCCCGCGGCGCCCGCGGCCGCGACCGACACCGTCGTCGGGGGTCAGGCCGTACGGCTGGCGGACACCCCCTGGACGGTGGCCCTGTCCAGCCGTCACCGGTTCGGGGGAACGCGATCCGGACAGTTCTGCGGCGGCGCGGTCGTCGGCCGCTCCACGGTGCTGACCGCCGCCCACTGCCTGAGCGAGGAGCTGCTGGGCGTTCCCGCGCGGGAGGTGCACGACCTGAAGGTCATAGCGGGCCGCGAGGACCTGGGCACCCGAGAGGGTGAGGAGATCCCGGTCAGCGGCATCCATATCGCCCGTGGCTACGACGAGAACAGCAGCACGCGCGACCTCGCGTCCCTCACCCTGTCCACGCCGCTGCCGGGGCGCTACGTCGTGCCGACCGCGCGTGACGACGACCCCGCCTACCGGCCGGGCACGGAGGCGGAGGTGTACGGCTGGGGCGACACCACAGGGGAGCGCAGCTACGCGGCCAGCCTGCGGGCGGCCGGGCTGCGGGTACTGCCCGACACGTCCTGTCAGCAGGCGTATCCGGGGGGCGGCGAGGAGGGGACGTACAAGAGCGACGTGATGCTCTGTGCGGGGGAACAGCAGGGCGGCCACGACGCCTGTCAGGGGGACAGCGGGGGGCCGCTCGTCGCCGACGGGCGGCTCATAGGGCTCGTGTCCTGGGGGAGCGGCTGCGGCCGTCCGGGCAGCCCCGGCGTGTACACGCGCATCTCCGGCCTTCTGGACGCGGGGGAGGACTCCGGCGCCGACGGAGCGGGGCAGGGCCCCTGAGGGCCGCCTGAGGGCGTTCCCGGGCCTCACGGCCGGGAGAACGCGGGGCGCCGGCCGTCGCTGTGCCTGCCGGGCCGGACGGAAGCGCCCGTGCCGGGCGCACTGACTTCACAGCCGAAACGGGCGGCCTCCTCGTGGTGAGGAGGCCGCCCGTTCTCCGGCCGCTGCCGGAAAGGCTCGTCGTCGGTGGCGGAGTGACGACGCCGACCTGGGGGATCAGCGTTCGTCGTCGTTGGCTGACGCGGGAACGGAGGTGAGACGCTCCGTCTCGTCCTGTATCTCAGCGGCGATCTTCTTGAGTTCCGGCTCGAACTTACGACCGTGGTGGGCGCAGAAGAGCAGTTCGCCGCCGCTCGTCAGGACGACGCGCAGGTATGCCTGGGCGCCGCAGCGGTCGCAGCGGTCAGCGGCCGTCAGCGGGCTTGCGGGGGTCAGAACAGTAGTCACGTCGCCTCTTCTCTAGCTCGACGAGCTGTCGTACCAGGGTCAACATCCAACCAGCCCCGAAACGTTCCCGCTCGTGGCTTATTCCCGAAGATTTCTCTCCCGGTGGCTGTCTGCTGACGGTTGGCGGCGAATGGGCCGTATTGCGTTTCTACGTCTCTTACGGGTTCGCTCGGTCTGTGGGGTGGTCCGCCGGCCGGGTTGCCGGTTGTTCATGAGGACGTGCCCGGAGCCTAAATGGTTCATGCCTCGAAGGGAACGTGATGTACACGTCACCGATCTCGGGCATCGAACGTCCGTGCGATAATGGGGTGGGGTCCGATTTGTGGGCGGGTGGCGCTACAACGGCTCTACCAGGCGTCGGTACCCTCTCACCCAGTGACAGAAGTCGGCCCCTTACCCCCAAGGGAGCCACCTGAAATTCAGCGAGGAGCGAACCGCGTGACCGCCGAGACGTCCGTGCCGTCCACAGCGCTGCTGACCGGAGCAGACCGGGACGGTTCCAACTACACCGCGCGGCACCTGCTCGTCCTTGAGGGGCTCGAAGCCGTCCGAAAACGTCCGGGCATGTACATCGGCTCGACGGACAGCCGCGGTCTGATGCACTGCCTGTGGGAAATCATCGACAACTCCGTCGACGAGGCCCTGGGCGGCTACTGCGACCACATCGAGGTCATCCTTCATGACGACGCCTCCGTGGAGGTGCGGGACAACGGGCGCGGCATCCCGGTGGATGTCGAACCCAAGACCGGCCTGTCGGGTGTCGAGGTGGTGATGACCAAGCTGCACGCGGGCGGGAAGTTCGGAGGCGGTTCGTACGCCGCCTCGGGCGGTCTGCACGGTGTGGGCGCCTCCGTCGTGAACGCGCTCTCCGCGCGGCTCGACGTGGAGGTGGACCGCGGCGGGCACACCCACGCCGTCAGCTTCCGGCGCGGCGTCCCCGGCGCCTTCGCGAAGCCGGGGCCGGATTCCGCTTTCAAGCCCGAGACCGGTCTGCGCAAGGTCCGCAAGCTCCCCAAGAGCCGCACGGGCACCCGGGTGCGTTACTGGTCCGACCGCCAGATCTTCCTCAAGGACGCCAGACTCTCCCTGGACACCCTGCACCAGCGGGCCAGACAGACCGCCTTCCTCGTGCCGGGGCTGACCATCGTGGTGCGGGACGAGTTCGGTCTCGGGGACGGCGGCAGCAAGGGCGAGGAGTCCTTCCGCTTCGACGGCGGCATCAGCGAGTTCTGCGAGTACCTCGCCTCCGACAAGCCGGTCTGCGACGTGTTCAGGCTGAGCGGCGGCGGCACCTTCAAGGAGACCGTGCCCGTCCTCGACGACCACGGCCAGATGACGCCCACCGAGGTCACCAGGGAACTCGGCGTCGACGTGGCGCTGCGCTGGGGCACCGGCTACGACACCACCGTCAGGTCCTTCGTCAACATCATCGCCACCCCCAAGGGCGGCACCCATGTGACCGGCTTCGAGCGGTCGCTGACCAGGACAGTCAACGAGGTGCTGCGCGCCCAGAAGCTGCTGAGGGTCGCCGAGGACGACGTGATCAAGGACGACGTCCTCGAAGGTCTGACCGCGGTCGTGACCGTGCGGCTCGCGGAGCCCCAGTTCGAGGGGCAGACCAAGGAGGTCCTGGGCACCTCGGCCGCCAACCGCATCGTGGCCAACGTTGTCGCCAAGGAGCTGAAGTCGTTCCTGACCTCCAACAAGCGCGACGCGAAGGCGCAGGCGCGGGCGGTCCTGGAGAAGGCCGTCGCCGCCGCCCGTACCCGCATCGCGGCCCGCCAGCACAAGGACGCCCAGCGCCGCAAGACCGCGCTCGAGTCCTCGTCGCTGCCCGCCAAGCTGGCCGACTGCCGCAGCGACGACGTCGGCCGCAGCGAGTTGTTCATCGTCGAGGGCGACTCGGCGCTCGGCACCGCCAAGCTGGCAAGGAACTCCGAGTTCCAGGCGCTCCTGCCGATCCGCGGCAAGATCCTCAACGTCCAGAAGTCGTCCGTCACGGACATGCTGAAGAACGTCGAGTGCGGCGCGATCATCCAGGTGATAGGAGCGGGTTCGGGCCGTACGTTCGACATCGACGCGGCCCGCTACGGAAAGATCATCCTGCTGGTGGACGCCGACGTCGACGGCGCCCACATCCGCTGCCTGCTGCTCACGCTCTTCCAGCGGTACATGCGGCCCATGGTCGAGGCGGGCCGGGTCTTCGCCGCCGTGCCCCCGCTGCACCGCATCGAGCTGGTGCAGCCCAAGAAGGGCCAGGAGAAGTACGTATACACGTACTCCGACCGGGAGCTGCGCGAGACCCTGCTCGACTTCCAGCGGGACGGAGTGCGCTACAAGGACTCCATCCAGCGCTACAAGGGCCTCGGGGAGATGGACGCCGACCAGCTCGCCGAGACCACGATGGACCCGCGCCGCCGCACCCTGCGCCGCATCAACATCGCCGACCTGGACTCCTCCGAGCAGGTCTTCGACCTCCTGATGGGCAACGACGTCGCGCCCCGCAAGGAGTTCATCACCGGCTCCGCCGCGACCCTGGATCGCTCCCGGATCGACGTCTGAGACCACGGGTCCCGGCACCGGGGACCCCCGCCGCCGACCGGTCTCCACCCTCGGGTGGAGGCCGGTTTCCACCTCGGTTCCACCCGTGCTCCGATCTCCCGGGCGATCACTCTCCGTACCGTCGAAGGCGTGCTCAGCTCCCGCCCAGCCGCTCTTCGCGTCCCCACGGAGGTTTCGATGTCCGGGCTCACCACAGTCCTGATCGCGTTGGCCGTCATCGCCCTGGTCGTCGTGCGCCTGACCAGGGCGCAGCAGGTCAGCGGGCAGGGGCGCTGGTGGGTGGTGCCCGTCGTGCTGATCTTCGTGGGGGCGCGCGAGCCCGGCGTCTACGACCCGCACCACGCCGCAGGCTCGGTCGCCCTGCTCGCCGCGGGCCTGGTGGTCTCCGTCCTGGTGGGCCTCGGCTGGGGCTATACGAGCAGGCTGTGGCGGGCCGACGACGGCACGGTCTGGGCGCGGGGCAGCGCCGCGGCGATCGGCATCTGGGCCGTGGGGGTCGCGCTCCGTGGCGGGCTCATGGGGCTCGGGGCCCTCTTCGGCATACACGAGGGCTCGGGGGCGCTCCTCCTCGCCCTCGCCCCCTCGCTGCTCCTGCGCTCCATGGTCCTGATCCACCGCTCGTCCGCTCTCTCCCCGGGCGATGGGTCCGCTCCGGCGTACGGTGGCCGGGTGGGGGCCGGGCAGGGGAAGGACCGCAAGTGGTGAGCACGAACGCGTGGACGAGATGGCCGTCACGCGAGGCGCTCGCCCAGGCCGGCCTCACCCGCGCCCGCCGCGTCCTGAGCAACGGTGTGCGGTACGGGGCCGTGACCGCCCTGCTGTGGAGTTCCCTCGCCCAGGACCACAGGGGCACGCTCGCCTCCGCCGTCGTGCTGCTCTGGGCGGTCGGGTGCGTCCTGGCGGCCCGCGGGCTGTACCAGCTCTCCCTCGCCCACCGGTTGTGGCCGTCGGTGGCGATGCTCGTGCTGCTCCTGGTCGCGGGCGGCCTCGGCCGGGCCCAGGGCCTGGACGTGGCGTCGCTGGTGGTCTGGTGCGGATGCGCGATCGCGGCGCTGGAGCGGCTGCCGCTGGCGGCGGCGCTGCCGGTCACCACGGCCGGGGTCGGCTGCTACATCGCGTATGACAACGACGGCTGGCTGACCACCCTGATCACCGCGGTGGGGCTGGTGCTCGCCGGGTACGTGGTGCGGCTGGAGGCCGAGGCGCGCGGGGGAGCGCAGCGGCTGCTGGAGCAGGAGCGTGCCGCTCGGGTGGCCGAGGCCGAGTCCGCGGCCCTGGCCGAGCGCGCGAGGATCGCCCGGGAGATCCACGACGTGCTGGCCCACAGCCTCTCGGCGCAGATGGTGCACCTGGAGGCGGCCCGGCTGCTGATCGAGAGGGACGCCGACCGGGGGCAGATACTCGAGCGGGTCGTCGACGCCAGGCGGATGGCGCGCGACGGCCTCGCGGAGACCCGGCATGCCCTCTCCGCGCTGCGCGGCGAGATGACACCGCTGGAGCAGTACCTCAAGGAGCTGGCGGGTTCCACGGACGGCGCGGAGGTCACCATTTCGGGGGACCGCAGGCCCCTCGCGGCCGAGGCGTCACAGGCGGTCCGCAGGGTCGCCCAGGAAGCACTCACCAATGCCCGCAAGCACGCACCGGGGGCGACCGTGGCCGTGGTCCTCACTTACGGGGACGACGATGTGACGCTCGACGTGAAGGACACCGGCGGCGCGGGAGCCGGGGAACTCGCGGCGACGGGCGGCGGCTACGGTCTGCGGGGGATGAGGGAGCGCGCCGAACTGCTCGGCGGCACGCTCGCGGCAGGACCGCACGAGGAGGGCTTCGCGGTGACGTTGAAGGTGCCCGCATGACGGCGGACACGGAGGGAGAGGGACCGGAGGTGTCGGCGCGGGTCGTCGTCGCCGACGACCAGACCGTGGTCCGCGAGGGCATCGTGATGCTGCTGGGGCTGCTGCCCGGCATCGAGGTGGTCGGGTCCGCGGAGGACGGGGAGGAGGCGGTGCGGCTCGTCGGGGAGCTGCACCCCGACGTGGTCCTCATGGACCTGCGGATGCCCCGGTGCGACGGCGTGGAGGCGACCCGCCGCATCCGGCGGCACCACCCCGGCACCCAGGTCGTCGTCCTCACCACCTACGCGGACGACGGATCGCTCTTTCCCGCCCTGCGGGCCGGGGCGCGCGGCTACCTCACCAAGGACGCGGGCGGCGACGAGATCGTCCGGGCCGTGCACAGCGTGCTGTCCGGGGACGCGGGGCTCTCGCCGAAGATCCAGCGGCGGCTGCTGGAGAGCCTGTCCACACCGCAGCAGCCGCCCCCGCCGTCCCCTCCGCCGGACGATCTGACCGTGCGCGAGGGCGAGGTCCTGGTGCTGATCGCGGAGGGCCTCAGCAACCAGGAGATCGCCCGTCGGCTCCATGTCTCCACGGCGACGGTGAAGACACACATCAACAACCTGTTCGCCAAGACCGGCCTCAAGGACAGGGCCCAGGCGGTGCGATACGCCTATCAGCACGGTCTTGTTCGCTCACCCAGCAAGGGAATCACCTGAAGGAGTGAAGAGGCGGGAGAGAAGAGTCCGGGATCTTCGACCGCTGCCCATCCTTGGCTCCGCGGCAGCAGCGTGCCGCGGACAAGGAGAGACCGGTGGACATGCACGACCGACCAGAAGGCGCCGGGCCCCGCCTCGACGACCCCTGGGGCGAGGCGCTCACGGGCCCGGGTGAGCACGACGGCACCGGAGCCCCCGCCCCCCGGGGCCCCGCCCGGCCGCAGCCGCAGCCCGCGGGGCACGGCAGGGCGGGCGTCTATCTGGAGGTGCAGCGCAGTCCCGCGTTCCAGGAGGTGCGGGCCCGCTACCGGCGGTTCGTGGTGCCCGCCTGCACGGCCTTCACGGTCTGGTACCTGCTGTACGTCGTGGCCGCGACCAGCGCCCCCGGGCTGATGGCGCGGCCGGTGGTGGGCGCGGTGAACGTGGCCATGCTCGCCGGACTCGCCCAGTTCCTCACCACGTTCCTGCTGACCTGGGCATACGCCAGGCACGCCAGGCTGCGCAGGGACCGGGCGGCGCTTGAGCTGCGGTGGCAGACCCAGGAGCGGACGAGGAGGGCGGACGGTTGACGGAGCACCACCAGACACTGGCGCTCGTCCTGTTCAGCGCCTTCGTCGCGGTCACCCTCGCCATCACGACATGGGCGGGGCGGCACCGGCGCGGCGGCGCGGAGGAGTTCTACGCGGGCGGAAGGCTGTTCACGCCCCTGGAGAACGGCCTGGCCATCGCGGGCGACTACATGTCGGCGGCGTCCTTCCTCGGCATCTCCGGCCTCATCGCCCTCTACGGCTACGACGGGCTGCTGTACTCGGTGGGCTTCTTCGTGGCCTGGCTCGTCGTGCTGCTGCTGGTGGCGGAACTGGTGCGCAACTGCGGCCGGTTCACGCTGGCGGACGTGGTCGCGGCACGGATGCGGGAGCGCCCGGTGCGGATCGCGGCGGGGCTCTCCTCGGTGACGGTGTCCGTGCTCTACCTGGTCGCGCAGATGGTGGGGGCGGGGACCCTGGTGTCCCTGCTGCTCGGGCAGGCGAGCGGCGCCGCGCGGTCCTGGGCGGTGATCGGGGTGGGCGCCCTCATGGTGGTCTATGTGTCGCTGGGCGGGATGCGGGCCACGACCTGGATTCAGATCGTCAAGGCGGTGCTGCTGATGGCCGGGGCGCTGGCGCTGACGGCGCTGGTGCTGGTGCGCTTCCACGGCGACTTCGACCAGTTGCTGAGGGCGGCCGCCGACCGCAGCGGCCATGGCCGGGACTTCCTCGCGCCGGGGCTGAAGTACGGCGGCGGCTGGGCGGCGCGGCTGGACTTCATCAGCCTCGCGGTCGCCCTCGTACTGGGGACGGCGGGGCTGCCGCACATCCTGTCCCGCTTCTACACGGTGCCGACGGCACGGGCGGCGCGGCGGTCCGCCGTCTGGTCCATCGGGCTGATCGGCGGCTTCTACCTGATGACGATCGTGCTGGGGTTCGGGGCCGCCGCGGTGGTCGGCCCCGGCGCGGTGCGCGCCTCGAACGGGGCGGGGAACACGGCCGTCCCGCTGCTGGCGCTCGACCTCGGCGGCGGCTCGGGCTCCCTCGGCGGGACGGTGCTGTTCGCGGTCGTGGCCGCGGTGGCGTTCGCGACGATCCTGGCGGTGGTCGCCGGGATCACCCTCGCGTCCTCGGCGTCCGTCGCGCACGACCTCTACGCGTCGCTGCGGCGCCGGGACCGCGGCCCGCTGCGCGAGGTCGCGGTGGCGCGGGTGGCGGCGGTGGTGATCGGGGCGGTGGCGATCGCGCTGGGGCTCCTGGCGCGCGACCTCAATGTGGCGTTCCTGGTGGGGCTCGCGTTCGCGCTGGCGGCGTCGGCGAATCTGCCGGTGCTGCTGTACTCGCTGTTCTGGCGCCGGTTCACCACCCGGGGCGCGGTCTGGGCGGTGTACGGGGGGCTGGTCCCCGGTCTTGCGCTTGTCGTGCTGTCGCCCGTGGTGTCGGGGCGGCCCTCGTCGCTCTTCCCGGGGCTGGACTTCCAGTACTTCCCGTTGGAGAACCCGGGGCTGGTCTCCATCCCGCTCGGATTCCTCGCGGGCTGGCTGGGCGCGGTGACGTCACGGGAGCCTGCGGACGAGGCCAAGCACGCGGAGACGGAGGTGCGCGCCCTCACCGGCGCCGGAGCCGTGTGACGAGGCAGCGGTGCGCCTGCGGCCGTGCGCCGGGGCCTGTGGTCAGCCGGTTCCGGCCGTGTCCGGCGCCAGTTCGCGCGGGGCGCCCGGGGTCATCGTCGCGGGGGTTCCCAGGGCGGCGCCGCAGCTCTCGGGGCGGGGCGGTCCCGCGGGGCCCTCGGCCACGTCGACCCGCCAGCGCCGCCCGTCGGTGTGCGCGAGGGTGACGGCCCAGGCGGGGGCGCCGCCCTCGACGGCGAGGACCCGCAGCGCGCCCGCCGTGTGCTCGCCGAGGCGGGCGCGCAGGGCGAGTTCCGCGGCCTGCGCGGGCCGCGGCCAGGTCGAGTTGCCGCGGCAGCCGTCGAGGACCACACGGCCGAGCCGCGCCTCCCGCAGGATGTCCTTGACGTCGGCCCCGCCGACGCGGCCGTAGGCGTAGCCGAAGGGCAGGACCAGCACCGTCGGCGCGAAGCGGTGGCCGCCGAGGTGGGTGACCTCCCAGATGCCCTCGTGCCCCGAGGCGGCGAGTTCCTGGGCGAGCGGGCGGCCGAGGGCGGCGCAGCAGCGGTCGCGGCGGCCGTTGGTGCACACGAACGCCAGCGGCGCCCCGGCGTGCGGTCCACCGCAGAGGAGACGGTCGAAGCCCCGGTGCTCACCCGCGCCCAGCGCGCCGAAGTCCAGGTCGAGCAGGGCGGCGGGGTCGGCGGCATGCGCCGCGTGCACCCAGGGGTGCGCGGGATCGGCGGAGGCCGCGTACACGGTGCGTGATGCCGTCCCCGGCCCGACGGGGTGCCGGCCGGGGCGCCGGATCAGCGCGACCCGGACGCCGCTGCCCGCCGCGGCGGCGTCGAGGGCGCGACCGAGGCCCGGGTCGAGGCGGCTGCCGGTGAGGGCCTTGGCGCCCCAGGGGCCGGGCTGTTCGACCAGGAGCCAGGTGCGGGCCACGGCGGCCGTACCGGCCACGGGCTCGTCCCACTCCCTCGAAGCAGTCGCACACAGGGTCACGAAAGGGCAGCCTAACCTAAGGGGTCACCGGGACCGCTGGGACGGCGGGCCACCCGTGAGTTGTACGGGCCCGGGACGCCGTCTCCGTCGGCGCGCCCCCGCCCTGGCGGTAGGGCCGTCGGCGGAGGGGCTGTTTCCGAGTGCGCGCCGGAACGGCGGGGCTGGTGATCGTGCCTGCCGCCCGGTCAGTCCGTGGCCGGGGCGGGCAGCGGTTGCGGGGGTGTCGGCCCCGTGTAGTCGCCGAGGGGGCGCATCCGCAAAGGGGCCTCGGCGTACTCCTCCAGGGCGTGGGCGATCCAGCCCGCAGTGCGGGCGAGGGCGAAGACGGTCTCGCCCGCGGTCGGGGGCATGCCGCAGGCGGTGGTGAAGACGGCGAGCGCCAGGTCGACGTTGGCGTGCAGGCCGGTGTGCCGGGCCGCGGTCCGCACGATGTCCCGCGCGGCGGCCAGCGACGAGTCCGCCTGCGGCAACTGCTCCAGCAGAGCGAACAGGACGCGGGCGCGCGGGTCCTCGCCGCGGTAGACGCGGTGGCCGAGGCCGGGGATGCGGCGGCCCGCGCGCAGTTCTTCCGCGACCACGGGGGCGGCGTTGCCCTCGTCGAGCACGTTCAGCAGCATCCGGTGCGCCTGGCCGCTCGCGGCGCCGTGCAGCGGGGCGTCCAGCACGCCGAGCCCGGTGGAGACGGCGGCGTACACGTGGGCGCGGGCGGAGGCGGCGACGCGTACCGCCAGGGTGGATGTCGCGAGGTCGTGGTCGACGAGCAGGGCGAGCGCGGTGTCGAGGACGCGCAGCGAGCCGTCGTCGGCGGGGTGCGGGGTCAGCCTGCTCCACAGCCGCCGGGCCAGCGGGCCCTCGCCCCGCTGGTCGGGGCCGGCCGGGGGCAGCGCGGCGACCAGGGTCGGGATCAGACCGCGCCCGGTCGCGAGGACGGCCTCGCCGGACAGGTCGAAGCGGAGCGGGTCGACGGCCCCCGCGGCGGAGGCCGCGACCCGCAGCAGGTCCGTGGTGCCGCTCAGCTCCGGCATCGCGCGCACCGCGGCCCGCGCGGCCCTGGCCGCCGCCCGAGGGGCGGTGAACGCGGCCCCGGGCCGCAGCCGCCCCGTCCACAGCCACTCGGCGACCTCCTCGTAGGTGCGGTCGCGCGCCAGCTCCGCCGCGTCCACGCCGCGGTAGTAGTACCGGTCCGCCTCGATCAGGGTGAGCGCGGTGCGCACCGACAGGTCGGTGCCGGTGCGCTGGACCGGCCTGGCGGGCCCGGTACGGCGCGCCAGCGCGGCCACCTCCCCGGCGTCGAAGGTGCTGCCGCGGCCGCCGGGGGCGCGTCGGCTGCCCAGGCGGCCCCGGCTCACATACGCGTACACGGTCTCCGGTTTCACGCCGAGCAGTTCGGCGGCCTCCCGGGTGGTCAGCCGCCGGTCCCCTCCCGCTCCCGGTGCTTCATCCGTCATGGGCGCCACCGTATCCACTTGATCCACCCCGACGGGACGCCCGTGCCCGCCCGTCTTGATGGACTCATATTGATTTGATCAACGTTGACAGTAATGCATCAATCATAGATGGTCGAATCAATGGATGACAGGGAAGGAGCGTCACCGATGGACGCCACCAGGACCACCCCGGCCGAGGTGCCCCGCGGGCTCGCGGGCGTCGTCGTCACCGACACCGCGATCGGCGACGTGCGCGGGCACGAGGGCTTCTACCACTACCGCCAGTACTCGGCCGTGGAACTCGCCGCCGAGCGCTCCTTCGAGGACGTCTGGCACCTTCTCGTCAACGGCGCCCTCCCGGACGCCGAGGAGAGCGCCGAGTTCGCCGGGCGGACCGCCGCGCTGCGCGCCCTGCCCCCCGAGGTCGCCAAGGCGTTGCCGGTGATCGCGGCGTCCGGCAGCGGCTCGGGGCCGCTCGCCGGGCTGCGCACCGCGCTGTCCCTGTTCGGCGCGGCACGGGGGTTCGCGCCGCTCTACGACAGCGACGCGGACCGGCGGCGCGCCGACACGCTCGCGGCGTCCGCCGCGGTGCCCACCCTCGTCGCCGCCCTGTACCGGCTCGGCAGCGGCCTCGACCCCGTCGAACCGCGGGCCGACCTGCCCTACGCCGCCAACTACCTGTACATGCTCACGGGCGAGGAGCCCGGGCCGCGCCACGCGCGTGCCCTGGAGCGCTACTTGATCTCCACCATCGACCATGGATTCAACGCGTCAACCTTCACCGCACGGGTGATCGCGTCGACCGGCGCTGACGTGGCGGCGTGCCTCGCGGGCGCCGTCGGCGCGCTGTCGGGCCCGCTGCACGGCGGGGCGCCCAGCCGGGCGCTCGACACCCTGGACGCGATCGGCAGTCCGGAGCGCATAGACGGCTGGATCAGGGAACGGGTGCTCGCGGGCGAGCGGATCATGGGCTTCGGACACCCGGTGTACCGCACCGCTGACCCCCGCTCGGTGATGCTGCGGGACATCGCCCGCGACTTCGGCGGCCCGCTGGTCGACTTCGCGGTGCAGGTGGAGGGCCGGGTGGAGGCGATACTCGCCGAGCTCAAGCCGGGCCGGGAACTCCACACCAACGTGGAGTTCTACGCCGGGGTCGTCATGGAGCTGTGCGGGCTGCCACGGGAGATGTTCACCCCCACGTTCGCGGCGGCCAGGGTGATCGGGTGGAGCGCCAACATCCTGGAGCAGGCCGAGGACTCGAAGATCATCCGCCCCGCGGCCCGCTACGTCGGCGAGCCCGCCCCCGTGCCCCTACCCCCGGCCGCCTGAGCCCGCGACCGGGGCGCCGGGCCCCGGTCGGCACCGTGGCGGCCCGCACCCTGCCGCCAGGCCGCCCCGCCAGGCCGCCGCCACGCTGGCCCGCATCACGCCGCGTCACGTCACGCCAGCGCGCGTCACACCGGCCCACGTCACGCCCAGCCGCGACGCGTCGCGCCCCGCAGCACCACGCCCCCCCCGCAGCGCCACGTCAGGCCACGCAACACCACGCAGCACCACGCGGCGACACGGCGCCCTGGACGCGTCGCCCTGGCGGCCCGGCGGGGGAGCGGCGCTCGTATCCTGGGCGCTGTCACCCCCCGGTCGCGCGGCGCCGTGTCCCGTACGGCGGGCGCCGGGCGTTGCCGCCCGGGACCGGGCCGAACGAGAGGCCGTCGTACGTGAGTCCCCAGCAGATCCCCGTCATCGTGCTCGCGGGCTTCCTCGGGTCGGGCAAGACCACCCTCCTCAACCACCTCCTGCACACCGGCGGCGGCACCCGCATCGGGGCCGTCGTCAACGACTTCGGGGCCATCGACATCGACGCGATGGCCGTCGCGGGCAGCCTGGGCGACTCCACCGTGTCCCTCGGCAACGGATGCCTGTGCTGCTCCGTCGACGTCAGCGAACTTGACACCTCCCTTGACGTATTGACGCGTCCCTCCGCCGGCATTGATGTGGTGATCATCGAGGCCAGTGGTCTCGCCGAGCCCGGCGAGCTGGTGCGGATGGTTCTCGCCAGCGGCAACCCGCGCGTGGCGTACGGGGGCCTGGTGGAGGTGATCGACGCCGCGGAGTTCGACGCGAGCCGCGAGCGCCACCCCGAACTCGAACGGCACGTAGGGATCGCCGACCTGGTGGTGCTCAACAAGACCGACCGGGTCACACCAGAGGACAGGGAACGGCTCCTTGCGCGCGTACGGGACCTGAACGCGCACGGCGCCGTGGTCTGCGCCTCCCACGGCCGGGTCGACCCCGAACTGCTCTTCGACCGCAAGGCGGTGACGGAGCGTTTCGGGCAGCTCTCCTTCGACGACCTGCGGGAGCGCGAGGAGGGCGGGCCCGGCGGCCACCAGGGGCATCTGCACGCGGCCTACGACACCGTGTCGTTCACCTCGGCCGTCCCGCTCGACCCGCGGCGCACCACGGCCTTCCTCGACAGCAGGCCGCCCGGTCTCTACCGGATCAAGGGCCATGTCGACTTCGGCGCCGCCGACCCGCGCAACCGCTACGGGCTGCACACCGTGGGCGGCGCCGTGCGCTTCACCCCCGAGCCCTGGGCGCCTGGCCAGGAGCGCGGGAGCGCCCTCGTGCTCATCGGCTCAGGCGTGGACACCGAAAGCCTCCTCGCCGCCCTCACGGCCTGCCGCAGCATCGCGGAACAGGCCCCCGAAGGCGAGGGAGCCGAGGGGGCCGGGGAGGACGACGCGGCGATGTGGGGCGTGCTGCGCTTCGTCGCCGCGGCGCAGGACGAGGAGGAGCCGCGGCGGCCCGAGCCCGAGCCCGGACCTGAAGACCCCGCCCTCGCCCCCTGACCGCGCCGCGCCCCGCGCCACCCTCGGCTGACGCGCGCGTTACGCGGGCCCCGCCACCACCGCCACCGTCCTCGGCAGCGACACGCCCGAGCCGTCCCTGCGCGGGTCGGGCTCGGGCAGTTCGACGGGGGTGCCGTTCCGCTGCGCCGCGCGCGCGGGCACCGGGCCCGCCCATGCCAGGCTGAGGCAGTCCTCGCCCTTCAGGAACCGCTGGCAGCGCACCCCGCCGGTGGCTCGCCCCTTGCGGGGGTACTGGTCGAACGGGGTCAGCTTCGCCGTCGTCTGCACGGAGTCGTCGAGGGTGCCGCGCGAGCCCGCGACCGTGAACACCACCGCGTCCGCCGACGGGTCGACGGCGGTGAACGAGATCACCTTGGCGCCCGTGGACAGCTTGATCCCGGCCATGCCGCCCGCCGCACGGCCCTGCGGGCGCACCTGGGACGCCTGGTAGCGCAGGAGCTGCGCGTCGTCGCTGATGAACACGAGGTCCTCGTCGCCCGTGCGCAGCTCCATGCCGCCCACGACGCGGTCACCCTCACGGAGCGCGATGACCTCCAACTCGTCCTTGTTGGTTGGGTAGTCGGGCACGACGCGTTTCACGATGCCCTGCGCCGTGCCGAGCGCCAGCCCCGGGGAGGACTCGTCGAGCGTGGTCAGACAGACCACCTCCTCGTCGCCTTCGAGGGACAGGAACTCCGCGACCGGGGCGCCCCCCGCCAGGTCGGGCGGCGAGTCCTCGGGCAACTGCGGCAGGTCGACGACGCTGAGCCGCAGCAGCCGCCCCTCCGAGGTGACCGCGCCGATATCGCCGCGCGCGGTGGCGGGCGCCGACGACACGATCAGGTCGTGCTTGCCGCGCTTGGCCTCCTTGGCGAACGGCTCACCGTTCGCCGTGCGCGCCAGCAGGCCCGTCGAGGACAGCAGCACACGGCACGGGTCGTCGGCGACCTGGAGGTCCACCACGACGGCGGGCGCGCCCGAGGACTCCACCAGCATGGTGCGCCGGGGGGTGGCGAACTTCTTGGCCACCGCGGACAGCTCGGAGGAGACCAGCTTCCGCAGCTCCGCGTCCGATTCCAGGATGCGGGTCAGCTCCTCGATCTCCGAGTTCAGCCGGTCGCGCTCGGACTCCAGCTCGATGCGGTCGAACTTGGTCAGCCGGCGAAGCGGGGTGTCCAGGATGTACTGGGTCTGGATGTCGCTCAGTGCGAACCGCTCGATGAGCCGCTGCTTGGCCTGCGCCGAGTTCTCGCTGGAGCGGATCAGCCTGATGACCTCGTCGATGTCGACGAGCGCCGTCAGCAGGCCCTCGACCAGGTGCAGCCGGTCGCGCTTCTTGCCGCGCCTGAACTCGCTGCGCCGCCGCACCACCGTGAACCGGTGGTCCAGGTAGACCTCAAGCAGCTCCTTGAGCCCGAGCGTGAGCGGCTGCCCGTCGACCAGGGTGACGTTGTTGATGCCGAAGGACTCCTCCATCGGCGTGAGCTTGTACAACTGCTCCAGGACGGCCTCGGGCACGAAGCCGTTCTTGATCTCGATGACGAGGCGCAGCCCGTGGCCCCGGTCGGTGAGGTCCTTGACGTCGGCGATGCCCTGGAGCTTCTTCGAGCCGACCAGATCCTTGATCTTGGAGATGACCTTCTCGGGGCCGACGGCGAAGGGCAGTTCCGTGACGACGAGCCCCTTGCGGCGGGCGGTGACGTCCTCCACGGCGACCGTCGCCCGGATCTTGAACGTGCCCCGGCCGGTCTCGTACGCGTCCCTGATCCCGGTCAGGCCCACGATGCGGCCGCCGGTGGGCAGGTCGGGACCGGGGACGTACTTCATCAGCGTCTCCAGGTCGGCGCCCGGGTGTCTGATGAGGTGCCGCGCGGCGGCGATGACCTCGCCGAGGTTGTGCGGCGGCATGTTCGTCGCCATGCCGACCGCGATCCCCGACGCGCCGTTCACCAGCAGGTTCGGGAACGCGGCCGGGAGGGCTACCGGCTCCCGCTCCTGGCCGTCGTAGTTCGGCAGGAAATCGACCGTGTCCTCGTCGATCGACTCCGTCATCAGCGAGGTCGCGTCGGCCATCCGGCACTCGGTGTAGCGCATCGCGGCGGGCGGGTCGTCGTTGCCCAGCGAGCCGAAGTTGCCGTGGCCGTCGACCAGGGGCAGGCGCATCGAGAACGGCTGCGCCATGCGCACGAGGGCGTCGTAGATCGACGCGTCGCCGTGCGGGTGCAGCTTGCCCATGACCTCGCCGACGACACGCGCGCACTTCACATAGCCGCGGTCGGGGCGCAGGCCCATCTCGCTCATCTGGTACACGATCCTGCGGTGGACGGGCTTCATGCCGTCCCTGGCGTCGGGCAGGGCGCGCGAGTAGATGACCGAGTACGCATATTCGAGATAGGAGCCCTGCATCTCGTCGACGACGTCGATGTCGAGGATCTTCTCCTCGAAGTCGTCGGGTGGCGGGGTCTTCGTGCTGCGGCGGGCCATCGCTGCGCGGCTCCTTCACGGTTTCTGCCGGGGCATCACGGGATCTGACGCCGACCATTGTGGACCGCGCCACCGACAAGCGGGACCGCGACCTGTCCCGGCACCCCCTCGACCGGCCGCGCGCGCCGCCCCGCCGCGCGCCCCCGAGGGCGCCCGCACACCCGCGGCCGGCGGGGCGCGAGCGGTCCGGCGGGAACTTCGCGGCGCCCCGGAACGCTTGCATACAGTGGCAGGGCCACAGCGCTTCTGGCGCTTCCGCAGTCATCCGCGATCGAAGGGACGTACATGCCCATGGGTCACCCGACCACGGCCCAAGCCGACTCCGGCGGTCTCACTGCGACAGAGCACCGCCTGGACAACGGCCTGCGGGTAATCCTCTCCGAGGACCACCTGACCCCGGTCGCCGCGGTCTGCCTCTGGTACGACGTCGGCTCACGCCACGAGGTCAAGGGCCGCACGGGCCTCGCGCACCTCTTCGAGCACCTGATGTTCCAGGGCTCGAAGCAGGTCGGCGGCAACGGCCACTTCGAACTGGTCCAGGGCGCCGGCGGCTCCCTGAACGGCACCACGAGCTTCGAGCGAACCAACTACTTCGAGACCATGCCCGCCCACCAGCTAGAGCTGGCACTGTGGCTGGAAGCCGACCGCATGGGCTCCCTGCTGACGGCGCTCGACCAGGAGTCCCTGGACAACCAGCGCGACGTGGTGAAGAACGAGCGCAGGCAGCGCTACGACAACGTCCCGTACGGCACCGCCTTCGAGCGGCTGACCGCGCTCTCGTACCCGGACGGGCACCCGTACCACCACACGCCCATCGGCTCCATGGCCGACCTGGACGCGGCCACCCTTGAGGACGCGCGCGCGTTCTTCCGCACGTACTACGCGCCCAACAACGCCGTGCTGTCGATCGTCGGCGACATCGACCCGGAGCAGACCCTGGCCTGGGTGCAGAGGTACTTCGGCAGCATCGCCTCCCACCAGGGCAAGCCCGAGCCCCGCGACGGCACGCTGCCCGACACCATCGGCGCGCAGCTGCGCGAGGTCGTCGAGGAGGAGGTGCCGGCCCGCGCCCTGATGGCCGCCTACCGACTGCCCGCCGACGGCACACGCGCGTGCGACGCGGCCGACCTCGCCCTGACTGTGCTCGGCGGCGGCGAGTCGTCCCGGCTCTACAACCGCCTCGTGCGCCGCGACCGCACCGCGGTGGCCGCCGGGTTCGGCCTGCTGCGGCTCGCCGGGGCGCCCTCGCTCGGCTGGCTCGACGTGAAGACCTCGGGCGACGTCGAGGTGCCCGTCATCGAGGCCGCCGTCGACGAGGAGCTGGCCCGCTTCGCCGAGGAGGGCCCCACGCCCGAGGAGATGGAGCGCGCCCAGGCCCAGTTGGAGCGCGAATGGCTCGACCGCCTCGGCACGGTCGCCGGGCGCGCCGACGAACTGTGCCGCTTCGCGGTCCTCTTCGGCGACCCGCAGCTCGCGCTGACCGCCGTCGGCCGCGTCCTTGAGGTCACCGCGGAGGACGTGCAGGCCATCGCCGCCGCCCGGCTGCACCCGGACAACCGCGCGGTCCTGGTCTACGAGCCCACCGCCGCGTCCGACGACAGCGCCGACGCCGGTACCGACGACGAAGAGGAGGCGGCCCAGTGAGCGGCGCCGAGACGTCCCCGAAGCTCGCCACCATGGAGTTCCACCCGCGGCCCGAGGCGGGCGAGCCGCGGCCCTGGGCGTTCCCCGCGCCCGAGCGCACCGCCCTGGCCAACGGGCTCACGGTGCTGCGCTGCCACCGCCCCGGCCAGCAGGTGGTGGCCGTCGAGGTGCTGCTCGACAGCCCTCTCGACGCGGAGCCCGAAGGGCTCGACGGCGTCGCCACGATCATGGCGCGCGCGTTCTCCGAGGGCACCGACAAGCACACGGCCGAGGAGTTCGCCGCCGAACTCGAACGCTGCGGCGCCACCCTCGACACCATGGCCGACCACCCGGGCGTGCGGGTCTCCCTCGAAGTGCCCGCCTCCCGGCTGCCCAAGGCGCTCGGGCTGCTCGCCGACGCGCTGCGCGCGCCCGCCTTCGACGACGGCGAGATCGAGCGCCTGGTGCGCAACCGGCTCGACGAGATCCCGCACGAGATGGCCAATCCCGCGCGCAGGGCCGCCAAGGAGCTGTCCAGGCAGCTCTTCCCCGCCGAGTCCCGCACGTCCCGCCCGCGCCAGGGCACCGAGGAGACCGTCGCCGCGATCGACTCGGCCGCGGTGCGCGCGTTCTACGAGAAGCACGTGCGGCCCGGCACGGCCACCGTCGTCGTGGTGGGCGACCTGACCGGCACCGACCTCGACGCCCTGCTCGCCGACACCCTCGGCGCCTGGACCGGCGGCGCGGCCACCCCGCACACCATGCCGAGGACCACCGCCGACGACTCCGGGCGCGTCGTCATCGTGGACCGCCCCGGCGCGGTCCAGACGCAGCTCCTCATCGGCCGCGTGGGCCCCGACAGGCACGAGAGCGTGTGGCCCGCCCAGGTGCTCGGCACGTACTGCCTCGGCGGCACCCTCACCTCGCGGCTCGACCGGGTCCTGCGCGAGGAGAAGGGCTACACGTACGGCGTGCGCGCGTTCGCGCAGGTGCTGCGCTCCGCGGCCCCCGACCCGGCCTCCGGCGTCCAGGGCGCGGCCATGCTCGCGATCTCCGGCAGCGTGGACACCGAGTCCACCGGGCCCGCGCTCGACGACCTGTGGAAGGTACTGCGCTCGCTCGCCGCCGAGGGCCTGACCGACGAGGAGCGCGACGTCGCCGTGCAGAACCTGGTCGGCGTCGCCCCGCTGAAGTTCGAGACCGCGGCGTCGGTCGCGGGCACCCTCGCCGACCAGGTGGAGCAGCAGCTCCCCGACGACTACCAGGCGAGGCTGTACCGCGCGTACGCCGAGACCGGCACCGTCGAGGCCACCACGGCGGTGGTGCGCGCCTTCCCCGTGGACCGCCTGGTGACGGTCCTCGTCGGCGACGCCGCGCGTATCGAGGAGCCGGTACGGGCCCTCGGCATCGGCGAGGTGAGCGTCGTCACGGGCGGCTGACCCGCCCGCGCGTGAGCACCGCGCGGCACCACGCGCGCGTGCCCCCACGCACCACAACCGCCGGGCGCGCGGCGCCCTCCGGCGCCCGGCACCGCGCCACCCGGCGCACCGCGCCCGCCCGTCAGGCGCACCGCACCCACCACGGACAAAAGCCCCGGCACACCGCCGGGGCTTTTGCGTGCCCGCGCGCCTTCCGCGGAACCGCACGCGCGTTTGCCGCACACCCCGGCCATGGCCAAAAAAATCCCATGAATTCTGGACCCGGGCGCGGTAATAAGGCCGACTGCCTTAGAGTCTTTTTGAAACAGGTGTCGGTCGACCGCGGTGCCGGCGGTAAACGAAGGCGGAGGTCCGGTCATGCGCATTGCCGCGCACTCGGTATGCACGGCCATTCGTGACGACATCGTGTCCGGAGTGCACGAGCGGGGCAGCCGCCTCACCGAGGACGTGCTCGCGCGCCGCTACGGCGTCTCCCGCGTCCCCGTACGCGAGGCCCTGCGCACCCTGGAGGCCGAGGGCTTCGTGGTCACCAGGCGGCATGCGGGTGCCTGCGTGGCGGAGCCCACCGAGCAGGAGGCGGGCGACCTGCTGGAGATCCGGATGCTGCTTGAGCCCCTGGGTGCCGCCCGCGCGGCCCAGCGGCGCACCGACGCCCACCTCAAGGTGCTGCGCGGCATGGTCAGACTCGGTCAGGACCGGGTCAGACGCGGTCACGGCGAGGACCTGCGCTCCCTCGACGGCTGGTTCCACGAGACCCTTGCCCAGGCCGCCGGAAGCCCCGGCCTGACCGCGCTGCTCACGCAGTTGCGGCACAAGGTCGCCTGGATGTTCACCCTGGAGCCGCCGCGGCGGCCCGCCGAGTCCTGGGCGGAGCACGGCGCCATCGTGGACGCCGTGGCCCGCGGGGACGCCGAGCGCGCACGGGCGCTGATGGCCGCGCATACCGAGCGCGCCCGCCCCGAGCACCGGCCGCGCCACCCCCGCCCCCCGGCCGCCCGCCAGGGCCGTGTGAGGGATTCGCAACATGCCGTAAACACGTCGAGCGCCCGCGATTAACAAAGCCGCCGTATACAAAGAGGTGACTTCACGGCCGAAGAAATGGGCGTGGGCGCTCCCGGTATTCACGGACGCATTTCGCGCGCCGCCGGGCAGGAAATGACGTCTGCCTTTTTTCGGCTGCCTGGATTCACGCGGTACGGCGGCGGCGATTACACGCCACGGAAGCGACCGTGAAAACAGAACGGCCCCGTCCCGCCGACAAACGGCAGAACGGGGCCTAAAAGGGGGAAGCCGCCTCAGGCGGTCTCCGGAAGCTCCTCAAGGCCGTCGGCGACCAGACGCGCGAGCCGGTCGAGCGCCGCCTCCGCGCCGTCCGCGTCCGAGGCCAGCACGACCTCGTCACCACCCTCGGCGCCGAGGCCGAGCACGGCCAGCATGGACGCGGCGTTCACGGGGGTGCTGCCGGCCTTGGCAATGGTCACGGGAACGCCCGTCGCCGTGGCCGCACGGACGAAGAGAGAGGCGGGGCGGGCGTGGAGTCCCTCCGCCCAGCCGATGGAGACGCGGCGCTCAGCCATGTGTTGCTGCCCTTCGGACGACGAGTACGGGGCGGCGGCCCCGGCCCGCCCGGCACCCACCGCCTCCTTGTCTAGACCAGTCTCCCACAGGTGCCCCGGGAACCGGGGACCCCCCGCGCCCCGCCGGAAGCGCGCCCCACGCCCCCGCCGGGCACGCGCGCACGGCGCGCGGACCACCGGGCCCCCGCGCACCCGCCGCGCGGACCACCGAGCCCCCGCGCACCCGCCGCGCCGCATCCCCTGCGCCACATCCCCGGCGCCCCCTGAGCCCCGTACGCTGGCCGTATGGACGACGCGCCGCAACCGCCCGCGTACCCGGCCCACTGGGAGGCCGACGTGGTGCTGCGCGACGGCGGCACCGCCCGGATCAGGCCGATCACGGCCGACGACGCCGAGCGCCTCGTCGGCTTCTACGAGCAGGTCTCGGACGAGTCGAAGTACTACCGCTTCTTCGCCCCCTACCCCCGCCTCTCCGACCGCGACGTGCGCCGCTTCACCCACCACGACCAGGTGGACCGCGTCGGCCTCGCCGCGCTCGTCGGCGGCGAGTTCATCGCCACCGTCCGCTACGACCGCGTCGACGCGGACGGCGGCCCCGCGAGCGGCGACGCCGACGAGGCCGAGGTCGCCTTCCTCGTCCAGGACGCCCACCAGGGCAGGGGCGTCGCCTCCGTGCTGCTCGAACACCTCGCGGCGGTCGCGCGCGAGCGCGGCATCAGGCGCTTCTCCGCCGAGGTGCTGCCCGCCAACCACCGGATGATCAAGGTCTTCACGGACGCCGGCTACCGCCAGCAGCGGAGCTGGGAGGACGGCGTCGTACGGCTGGAGTTCGACATCGAGCCCACCGAGGCGTCCCGCACCGTGCAGTACGCGCGCGAGCAGCGCGCCGAGGGCCGCTCCGTGCAGCGGCTGCTGCGCCCCGAGTCGGTCGCCGTGATCGGCGCGGGACGGCGGCCGGGCGGCGTGGGCCGCAGCGTCCTCGCGCACCTCGCCGACGGCGGCTTCCCCGGCCGTCTGTACGCCGTCAACAGCGCGCTCGAAGCGGGGCGCACCGACCTCGCGGGCGTCCCCGCCCACCGCTCACTCGCCGAGATCGGGGAGCCGGTCGACCTGGCCGTCCTCGCCGTGCCCGAGGCCCGGGTGCCCGAGACCGTCGCCGCCTGCGGCGCGCACGGGGTGCGCGGCCTCGTCGTCCTCGCCTCCGGCTACGCGGAGAGCGGCGAGGACGGCAAGGAGCGCCAGCGCGCCCTGGTGCGCCAGGTCCGCTCCTACGGGATGCGGCTCATCGGACCCAACGCCTTCGGCGTCGTCAACACCGCCCCCGACGTCGCCCTCAACGCCTCGCTGGCGCCCCGCATGCCCAGGCCCGGGCGGATCGGCGTGTTCGCGCAGTCCGGCGCCATCGGCATCGCCCTGCTCGCCCGCCTCGAACGGCGCGGCGGCGCCGACCCCGCCACCGCGGGCCCCGCGGGCGTGAGCACGTTCGTCTCCAGCGGCAACCGCGCCGACGTCTCGGGCAACGACGTCCTCCAGTACTGGTACGACGACCCCGACACCGACGTCGCGCTGATGTACCTGGAGTCCATCGGCAACCCCCGCAAGTTCACCCGCCTCGCGAGGCGCACCGCCGCCGTCAAGCCGCTCGTGGTGGTCCAGGGCGCCCGGCACACCGGCGCCGCCCCCGCGGGACACGCCGTGCCCACCACCGGGCTCCCGCACGCCACCGTCTCCGCGCTGCTGCGGCAGGCGGGCGTCATCCGCGTGGACACCATCACCGAACTCGTCGACGCCGGGCTCCAGCTCGCCTCCCAGCCGCTGCCCGCGGGCCCGCGCGTGGCCATCCTCGGCAACTCGGAGTCCCTCGGGCTGCTCACGTACGACGCCTGCCTCTCCGAGGGGCTCAGCCCGCTCGCGCCGCTCGACCTCACCACCCGCGCCACCCCCGACGACTTCCGCGCGGCGCTCGGCACCGCGCTGGCCGACGACACCTGCGACGCCGTGATCGTCACCGCGATCCCCTCACTCGGCGAGCGCGCCGCGGGCGACGACGAACTCGCCGGGGCGCTGCGCGCCGCCGTCGGCCCCCGGCCGCCCAAGCCCGTCTGCGTGGTCCACGTCGAACTCGGCGGCCTCGCCGAGGCCCTTTCCGTCGCGGGGAGCACCGGGCCCGCCGCGACCGCCCCGCAGCCCCACCGGGCACGCCCTGAACCCGGGGCCCGCGCCCCGGAGAACGCCGCCCACATCCCCGCCTACCCCGCGGCCGAGCGCGCCGTACGCGCGCTCGCCGAGGCGGAGCAGCACGCGCGCTGGCGCCGGGAGGCCGCCTCGCCAGGACGGGTGCCCGAGTACGACGACATCGACCCCAGGGCGGCCGCCGCCCTCATCGACGCCCTGCTCTCGCGCCCCACCGCGCCCCCGGCCGGCACGCCAGGGCACGGCAGCCCGCTCGGCCAGGACGACGCCCGCCGCCTGCTGGCCACCTACGGCATCCATGTGCCCGCCGCCGTGCCCGCGCCAGGACCCGGCGAGGCGGCCGCCGCCGCCGGGCGCCTCGGTTACCCCGTCGCCCTGAAGACCACGGCGCCCCAGTTGCGCCACCGCGCCGACCTCGGCGGCGTACGCCTCGACCTCGCCGATGAGAGACAGCTACGCCGCGCCTACGCGGAGCTGACCGCGGCCCTCGGCGGCCCCGGCGTGCTGCGCCCCGTCGTGCAGCGGATGGCGCCCCGCGGCGTCGACACCGTGGTCCGCGCCGTCATCGACCCGACCGCGGGCGCGGTGCTCTCCTTCGGGCTCGCCGGGGTCGCGTCGGAACTCCTCGGGGACACCGCGCACCGGCTGATCCCGGTCACCGACCAGGACGCGGCCGCCATGATCAGGTCGATCAGGACGGCCCCGCTGCTCTTCGGCAGGCGCGGCGCCGCCCCCGCCGACACCGGCGCACTCGAAGACCTCCTCCAGCGCCTGTCACGGCTCGTCGACGAGCACCCCGAGGTCGTCGCCGTCGACCTGGAACCGGTCGTGGTCGCGGCCGTCGGCCTCACCGCGCTCGACGCCGAGATCCGGATCGCGCCGCCGCCCCCGCGCGGCGCCGACCTGGGCCCGAGGACCATGCCCGCGTACTGATCCCGACACCCGCCACGCGCGCGTACGGCGCCGCTCCGTCGCCACGCGCGCGTACCGCGGAAGCCCCCTCCACGCGCGCCCCCGCCGGGCCGTCGCGGGCTGCGTCCCGGGCCCGCGGGCGCGGCCTCCCGGCCGCCCTCCCGCGGCGTCCCGCGCACCCACGCGGGCCGTAGGATGGGCGGCATGGCCAAGACCAGTACGACGACCCAGGGACTGCGGACGGCGATCGAGCGCAGCGGCTACTATCCGGCTCTCGTCGCCGAGGCGGTGGAGGCCGCGATCGGCGGCGAAGGAATCGGGTCGTTTCTGGTCCATCAGGAGACCACCTTCGACGCCAACGAGGTGCGCCGCCATGTGACGGTGCTGGTCCTCACGCCGACCCGGTTCATCGTCAGCCACACCGACGAGCAGGCCGCCGACTCCAGCTCGCCGACCCCGTACGCCACCACCTCCACCGAGTCCGTACAGCTCGGCAGGATCTCCTCCGTGGTCGTCAGCAGGGTCGTCGCCAACCCGGAGTCGTACACCCCCGGCACCCTGCCCCGCGAGGTCGTCCTGACCATCGGCTGGGGCGCCGTGTCCCGGCTCGACCTGGAGCCCGCGGCCTGCGGCGACCCCAACTGCGAGGCCGACCACGGCTACACCGGCAGCTCCACCGCCGACGACCTCAGCCTGCGCGCCAGCGAGGCGGGCGACGGACCCGACACCGTCCGCCAGACCCTCGCCTTCGCCCAGGCACTCTCCGAGGCGACCACCGCGGGCCCCCACGGCCCCGCCCGCTGATGGCGCAGCCCGACTGGGGCCTGGACACAGAGCCGCTTTCCCTGGCCTCCGCGCCCGTGCCCGAGTACGGCGGCGGCTCCCTCGCCGACCTGCTTCCCACGCTCGCCTCCGGCCTCGCCGTACCCGGCTGCGCACCGGCCATGGCCGAACTCGCCCCGGCCGACCGGAACTGCGTGTTCCTCATCGACGGCCTCGGCTGGCACCAGCTCGCCGCCCACGCCGCCGACGCGCCCTTCCTCGCCTCGCTCATGGCAAGCTCGCGCGGCGGCACGGGACGCCCCATCACCGCCGGGTTCCCGGCCACCACCGCCACCTCCCTCGCCTCCGTCGGCACCGGGCTGCCCCCGGGCGAGCACGGGCTGCCCGGCTACACGGTGCGCGACCCGGGCACCGGCGAGCTGATGAACCAGCTCCGCTGGCACCCCTGGACGGCGCCGCACGTCTGGCAGCCGTACCCCACGGTCTTCCAGCGGGCGCACGCCGCGGGCGTGCACACCGCGCAGGTCTCCGCGCCCGCCTTCGCGAGCACGCCCCTGACCAAGGTCGCCCTCAGCGGCGGCACCTTCCACGGGCGGCTCGACGGCGGGGACCGCATGGACCTGGCCGCCGCCCAGCTCGCCGCCGGTGACCGCGCCCTGGTCTACACGTACTACTCCGACGTCGACGGCATGGGCCACCGCCACGGGGTCGACTCCGACGCCTGGCGGGCCAGGCTCGCCGAGGCCGACCGGCTCGCCGCCCGCCTCGCCGAGCAACTGCCGCCGCGCTGCGCGCTGTACGTCACCGCCGACCACGGCATGGTCGACATCGCCCAGGACGAGCTGCACCGCATCGACTTCGACGAGGACTGGGAGCTGCGCGCGGGCGTCGCGCTCCTCGGCGGCGAGGGCAGGGCCCGCCATGTGTACGCGGTGCCGGGCGCCGCGGGCGACGTCCTCGCGGTGTGGCGCGAAGTGCTCGGCGACCGCTTCTGGGTGGCGAGCCGGGACGAGGCGCTGGCGGCGGGCTGGTTCGGGCCCGTGGTCGACGACCGGGTCCTCGCCAGGATCGGCGACGTGGTCGCCGCGGCCCACGACGACGTGCTGCTGATCGCGTCCCAGCGGGAGCCCAAGGAGTCCGTCATGGTGGGCAACCACGGCTCCATGACGCCCGAGGAACAGCTCGTGCCCCTCCTTGAGGTGCGCACCTGAGACCGCGGCTCACCACATCTCCGCGGCAAGCGAGGCCAGTTCCGCCAGGGCCCTGGGCCCGCCGCGGCCTGCGCCCGTCACCAGGTAGACCCCGAGGCCCGGCCGCAGCCGCCAGTCCAGGGCCGTCAGCTCGCCCCGCGCCAGCTCGTCCCGCACCGTGGCCCGTGGCACCAGCGCCACCCCGAGCCCGGCCGCCGCGCACCGCTTCAGCGCCTCCATGCTTACGAACTCCATCACCACGGGGTCGGTGACGGCGCCCGCAAGCTCCGCGTCGGCCAGCTCGCGCAGCGCACAGCCCCGCTCCACCACCAGCAGCGTGTCGTCGGCCAGCTCGGCCGCGGCGATCCCCGCGCGCCCCGCGAGCGGGTGCCCCGGGTGGGCGACCAGCGCGAGCGGCTCCTCGGCGAGCCGCCTGGCGGCCACCAGCGGCGCCTCGATCCGCTCCTCCAGCAGGAAGCCCGCGTCCAGGGCGCCGTCCGCGAGCGCCGTGAACACCGCGGCACGCTCGGCGGGCCCGAAGGCCAGGCGCAGCGCGGGGTGGCGCCGGGTGAGGGTGCGCAGCACCGTGGGCAGCCGGTACGCGCAGAGGCTCTCGGCCGCGGCGATCCGCAGCGTGCCGCCCACCTCGCCCCCCGAGCCGCCCGCGGCCCTGGTCGCCTCGCCCGCGCGGGCGGCGAGGGCCAGCAGCTCCCGGGCGTGGCCGCGCAGTTCGCGCCCGGCCTCGGTGAGCGCGACCCGGCGCCCGAACCGCTCGAAGAGCGGCACGCCCAGCTCCGTCTCCAGGGCCTTGACGTGCGCGGTCACGCTGGACTGCACATAGCCCAGCTCGTGCGCGGCCCGGGTGAACCCGAGCGTCCTCGCGACGGCCAGGAAGGTCGCCAGGTGCTTCAGCTCCATACCCATCGGCTCTCCCGATCGAGGACATCGGAAACGTTCGTTGGACGCGATGGCACCTCGCCCCCTACAACTCGGGTATGCCTCTCACCGCACCCCGTCCCGCCACCCGCGCCGCCGCCCTGGCACCGCCGGGTGGCCGGGGCTTCCTGCTGCTGCTCGCGGCCACGGTGGGCGCCTTCTCGAACTACGCGCCCATGCTGTCCGTAGTGCCCCTCTGGTCCGCCGAGGGCGGCTCGCGGGGCGCGGGGCTCGGCGCCGCGACCGGGGTCACGATGGCCGCGACGGTCGCCGTGCAGTGCTGCATGGCGCGGCTGACGGCCCGCTACGGAGCCAGAGCGATGTTCGTGGCGGGGGCGCTGCTGCTGGGACTTCCGACGCCGCTGTACGCGCTCTCGACGGCGATGGGCCCGGTGCTGGCGGTGTCGGCGGTACGGGGCGCCGGGTTCGGCATGGTCGCGGTGGCGGGGAGCACGCTCGTCCCCGCGCTCGTCCCGGCCGCGCGCCGGGGCGGCGCCGTCGGCTGGTACGGGGTGGCGACGGCGCTCCCGCAGGTGGTGTGCCTGCCGCTGGGCGTGTGGGCGGCCGGGCGCTTCGGGTTCACCGCTGTGTTCGCGGCGTCGGCCGTGCCCGCGGTGGTGGCGGCCCCGCTGGTGGCTGCGGTGCGCGTGCCGCGTGCGGCGCCCGCGCGCGCGGGAGGGCGGCCGGCGGGCGCGGTCGCGGCGTGGCGGCAGGCGGCGCCGGTGGCGGTGCTCGCGGCGGCGGCCTGCGCGATGGGCGGCGCGACCTCGTACCTGCCGCCCGCGCTCGGCACGGACACGGCCCCGCTCGTGCTGTTCGCGCTGGCGGCGGGGATCGTGGCGGGCCGCTGGTTCGCGGGCGTCTGGAGCGACAGGCGCGGCACCGGGGGCCTGTTGGTGCCGGGGATGGCGGTCTGCGCCGCGGGTGTGGCGGGGTGGGCGGCCGCCGTGGCGGTCCCGGGCTGCGCGGGGCTGGTGGCGCCCGCCGCGGGGGTGCTGTACGGGCTCGGTTTCGGGGTGGTGCAGAACGACACGCTTGTGCTGATGTTCGAGCGGGCGGGGGAGGGCGGCGTGGCGTCCGCGGGGTCGCTGTGGAACATGGCCTACGACGGGGGCGCCGGTGTGGGCGCCCCCGCGCTCGGCCTCGCCGCGGCGGGCTTCGGACTGCCCGGCGCCTTCACGGCGTTGACGGCGCTCCTCGCCGCCGCCCTCGCCCCGGCCCGCCGTACCGCGAGGAAGCCACGCTGAGCGCGCGGCGGGCCGGGCCGGGCGGGGTGGGGTGCGGGTGTCTCAGGTCTGCTGCCGGTCCGTCGTGAGCAGTCGGAAGACCCCGCCCTGGGGGTCGGCCACGACGGCGGTGCGGCCGAACCGGGTGTCGCGTGCGGCCTCCACGAGGCGCCCGCCGAGTTCCACGACCCGCCGCGCGGAGCGGTCGACGTCGCCGGTCTCGAAGTACGTCATCCAGTGCGCGCCGCGGTTGCCCGGCAGGTCGCGGCCCATGCCCTGCGCCGAGGCGACGGCGCGCCCGTCCACGTGGAGGGTGCGGGCCGCGTCCGCCGTCGGCCTCGGGAGCCCGCGGTTGTACCCGAAGACGGCCTCGTAGAACCCGGCGTCGGCGCTGTCGTAGGTGAGGAGTTCGTTCCAGGCCAGGGAGCCAGGGGCGCCGCTGAGGGAGAGGCCCGGCAGGCCGGTGGCCTGCCAGAGCCCGAAGACGGCCCCGCAGGGGTCGACGGCGACGGCCAGGCGCCCCGCGTCGCCCGCGTCGAGGGGGCCGACGCCGACGGTGCCCCCGCAGAGCCGTACCAGGTCGGCGGTCGCGTTCACGTCGTCGGTGGCGAAGAACGGGGTCCACCGCACGGTCAGATGGCGGTTGGGCGGGAGCTGTCCGATCCCGGCGACGTCCCGGTCGCCGAGCAGGGCTCCCACGTAGGGGCCGAGTTGGTGCGGTCCCGGCCTGAAGGTCCAGCCGAACAAGGTCGCGTAGAACTTACGCGCCGCGGTCAGGTCGTGCGCCATCAGGCTCATCCAGCACGGTGTGCCGGGTGTCAGCCGAGAGGCCGTACGCGTGCTCGTTCTGTCGGTCGACCCCAGCGCCTCGGTCATCGTCATGTGTCCTTCGACCCTTCATGGTGCCGCGTTGCCGCCACTATGCGAATGTGTTCGCGCTCGCGCGCGCGTGCCGCCCGCCGCCGCTCGCCGCGGTGGTGCGTGCCGACCGTGCCGCCCTGCGCCCTCGGAAGACGAGCGGGCGCCGACCTCACCGGGCGAGGCTGCCTCGGTGGGGATGCCGTTTCGTTTCTGCGGAGTGGCGTGACGGTGTTGATCGGCTGCACGGGGTGTGCGCGGGGCCTCGTTGCCCCGCCGGTGTCCCGGTCCGGGCGAGCACAGTATCCGGAGAGCGACCGGGTGGCCACCCTGTGCGCGATGATGGCGCTATGCCAATCATTTCTCCCACCGAGCTTGCCCGCGAGACGGCGGGACCGAATCCTCCGGTTCTGCTGGACGTCCGCTGGCAGTTGGGCGCGCCGTCCCAGCGCCCGGCCTTCCTCGCGGGGCACCTTCCCGGCGCCGTCTTCGTCGACCTGGACCGCGACCTCGCGGCGCCGCCGGGACCCGGCGGCCGCCATCCGCTCCCGGATCTCGGCCGGTTCGGGGCGGCGATGCGGGCCGCCGGAGTGTCGGCGGCGCGTCCGGTCGTGGCGTACGACGGCGGGCAGGGCTGGGCGGCGGCGCGCGCGTGGTGGCTGCTGCGCTGGAGCGGCCATCCGTCGGTACGGGTCCTCGACGGCGGGCTCGCGGCCTGGGAGGGCCCGTTGGAGACCGGGGAACCGCGGAAACGCGACGCGGCACCGGGTGACTTCGTGCCGGTGGCGGGGGAGCGGGGGCTGCTGGACGCGGCGGGTGCGGCGGAGCGTGCCGCGTCGGGCCTGCTGCTGGACGCCCGCGCGGGCGAGCGCTACCGGGGCGAGGTGGAGCCGCTCGACCCGGCTGCCGGGCACATCCCGGGCGCGGTGTCGGCGCCGACCGCGGAGAACGTGGCGGCGGACGGCAGGCTCAGGCCCGCGGCCGAACTCGCCGAGCGCTTCAGGAAGCTGGGCGCGCGGGACGCGCCCGTGGGCGTGTACTGCGGCTCCGGGGTGTCGGCGGCGCAGGAGGTGCTGGCGCTCGCGGTGGCGGGCATCGAGGCGGACCTGTACGCGGGTTCGTGGTCGGAGTGGTCTTCGGACCCGGCGCGTCCGGTGGCCACGGGCCCCGGACCTCGGTAGCCGGCCGCGGCGGCGGGTCGCCCGCGCGGCGCGTGCCGCCGGGCGTGGCGGGCGCGTCGAAGGGGCCGCGGGCGAGCGCCCGGGTCCCTTCGACGGCTGCTGAATCAATCCTGCTTCTTCCGGCGGGTGCCGAACACGATCTCGTCCCAGCTCGGTACGGCGGCGCGGCGCCCGGGGCGCACCCCGTCGGCCTCCGCCTGCCGGTCGGTGGAGCCGACGAGCCGGTCGCGGTGGCTGGTGACGGAACGCGGCATCAGTACGTCCGCGTAGGCGGACCCGGCGGACGCGGCGGGCGCGGGCGGCTCCTCCGCCTCCGGCTCCTCCTCGGGCTCCTGCGGGGGGTGTTCGGCGGCGGGCGCGGGGCGCTCGGGCACGACGAGGTCGCCGCGGAAGCTGGGCACGGCCTCCAGCAGGCTGGTGAGGGAGTCGCGGCCGTCGCCCGTGGCCTCGTCGGCGTCGCCGGTGCCCGGCGGCAGTCCCGGGCGCTCGGGGGTGCGCTCGGGCCGCTCCCTGGGGAGCCTGGCGATGCGGGGCACGAAGGGGAAGCTGGGCTCGGGGGCCGCGAGGTCGTCGTCGGCCTCGCCGATCAGCGAGCGTGCCTCGGCGTCGACGGCCTGCACCAGGCGGCGCGGCGGGTCGTAGGTCCAGCTCGCGGAGTGCGGTTCGCCCGCGACGCGGTAGACGAGCAGGACTTCCCAGGTGCCGTCGTCGCGGCGCCAGGAGTCCCACTGGACGGTGTCCTTCTCGGCGCCGCGGAGCATAAGACGCTCCTGCACGGCCTCGCCGAGCTGGGGGCCCGCGTTCTCACCGGGGCGGCGTACGGGGGTCTTGCGGGCGCGCTCGGCCATGAAGGCGCGCTCGGCGAGCACGGGGCCCTCGAAGCGGCGCACCCGGTCGACGGGGATGCCCGCGAGCTGGGCGACCTCCTCGGCGGTGGCGCCCGCTCTTATACGCGCCTGGATGTCGCGCGGGCGCAGGTGGCTCTCCACCTCGATCTCGATCTGACCGAGGCGTGGCCGGTCGCCGCGGACGGCGGCACGCAGCCGTTCGTCGATGGCAAGCGTGTACTCCGTGCTGTCCGCAGCCTTCAGCACCAGCCGTGTGCCGTCATTGGAGACGGCCACGACACGCAGTTCGGGCATGGGGACCTCCCGGGTGGTGCCTGCCGACGTCACGTGCGTCGCTGCTTCCGCTAGTCGAGTGTGGCCTGCCCGGGTGCAGCCTGCCACAACCTTGCCGAGTTGCCCGGCGTGTCGGGCGTGGACCCAGGAACGCCGTTATGGCACGGTTACCTGTTCGCAACGCTGAGTGATCAGTCTGGTCACCCTACGCAACGCGCGCTCCCTTCCGGCGTTCCTCGCGGGTCCTTGAGGTCTGGCCATCCCTGGTGGGAGACCGAACCCAGGGATCGCAACAGTACTCCATTCGGGCCACCCGGATGGAAGGGCGCGCCATCGAAGTTCGGCCGGTGATCGTGAAATCCCCGTCTCTGACCGGGGGTTTGTGAAGGTTGCGGGTGGCGTACTTCACGTAACCCCCCGAAAGGGAACTTCGGCACTTCACCCATACGTACCCTTATCCATGCAATCAGTGGAACGGGGCGGGCAAGGCGGGCAAGGTTCGACATGGGCGGTGGGCCGGTGAAGCCGGACATGGGGGTTTCCCGACGGAGAGCGGGGCGGCGCGGGGAGCCGGGCCCCGGCGAGGAGCGGCCCGGGCGCCGCCGGCTCGACCTGAACGTGCCGCAGGTGGCGGGCAGCGCCGTCGCCGCCGTGGTCGCCGCCAAGCTCGCCTCCAACCTCGGGGTGTACGGGACGATCCTCGGCGCGGGCGTCGTCAGTATCCTCGCCACCTGTGGCGGAACGATCTTCCAGCACTTCTTCCGGCGCACCGGCGAGCAGTTGCGGGACGCGGCGGTGCAGGCGAAGCCCCGGGCGCGGCAGGTGCCGGTGAGCGGCACGGGCCGCCCGGTGCCCGATACCTTCCGGCCCTCCCCGGCGCCGCCCGACCTCCCCGGCGGCCTCCCGCACCCCGTGCGCCCCGAGGACGACGCCACGGCCCTGCTCCCCACCGCCGGGGCCCCCGACGCCGTACCGCCTGGCGAGGAGGACCCGGGGGCCGACCCCACGCTGCTGCTGCGGCCCGTCCCCGGGCCGCGCCCCCCGGCCGACGACGCCACCCAGGTGCTGCGGCGCATGGCGCAGGCGCCGCCGCCCGCCGACGGGTTCGGCGAGGCGACCGTGCACCGGGCGGGCCGGCGGTTCGGCTGGAAGCGGCCGCTGCTCGCGGCGGGGCTGGTCTTCGCCGTGACGATGGGCGGCATCACGGTGTACGAGACCGCGTCGGGGCACAGCTTCGACGGCGGCGGTCACGGCACCACGATCGGCTCCGTGCTCACCGGCGGCGGCTCGGACACCGGCCCCTCGCACCGCCCCTCGGACGGGCCCGCCTCGACGCCGGGCGACTCCCCCTCGCCCTCGGCTCCCGACCCCTCCGATTCGGCCACCCCCGGCGACGGCGACCGCGGCGGCGCCACGACGCCCTCCACACCGGGCGGCACCCGCGGCACCGACCGCGCCCCCGGCGCGACCACGGACCCGGGGCAGGACGGGAGCCCCGGCGCCTCACCGGGCGGCGACGGCACCACCGCGCCCTCGGAAGCGCCCTCCGAGTCCCCGCAGGGCCCGGACGACCCGGGCTCCGCGCCCGGCTCGGGTAACGGCGCCCAGGACCAGCGGCAGGACCAGCGCGAGGAGGCGCCGACGCCCTGAGCGGCCGGGGGCGGCCCGGGGAGGGCGCCGCGCTCCAGCGGAAGCGCCGCCCGCGCGGGCGGCCGGTCGCGCGGCCCCGGGCCGGTCGCGCCGGGTCAGTCGCCGAGGACGCGCCGCAGATAGGCGTTGGCGAACCTGCGCTCCGGATCGAGCCGGTCGCGTACCGCCGTGAACGCGCCGAAGTCCGGGTAGGACGCGGCCAGGCCGGCGGCCCGCCGGGTGTGCAGCTTGCCCCAGTGCGGCCGCCCCCCGTACGCCGTGAAGATGCGTTCCGCGGCGGCGAAGTACGCGCGGTACGGCGTGCCCCGGTACATGTGCACCGCGATGTAGCCGCTGTCGCGGCCGCTCGCGGTGGACAGCGGGATGTCGTCGGCGGGCGCCACCCTGACCTCCACGGGGAAGCCGACGCGCAGCCGCGAGCGGTCCACCATCGCCTTCAGCTCCCGCAGCGCGGGCACCACGGCGGCCCGCGGCAGCGCGTACTCCATCTCGACGAAGCGGACCCTGCGGGGGCTGGTGAACACCCGGTGCGGGATGTCCGTATAGGTGCGTGCGGACAGCGCGCGGCTGGAGACAGCGGCGATCGCGGGCACCGTCGCGGGCAGCGCCCTGCCGAGGCTGCTGACGACCTGGAAGAGGCCGTTGGAGAGGAGTTCGTCGTCGACCCAGCCGCCGACCAGGCCGAGCGGCCTGGCGGGACCTGGGGCGCGGTTGTTGCGCTTGGTGACGCACCTGTCGGTGTGCGGGAACCAGTAGAACTCGAAGTGCTCGTTCTCGGTCGCGAAGGCGTCGAAGTCGGCCGTGACCCGGTCGAGGCGCATCGGCTCCTCGCACGCCCTGAGCAGGAACAGCGGCTCCACGGCGAACTCCACCGCGGTCACCACCCCGAGGGCGCCGAGCCCGACGCGGGCCGCCGCGAACACCTCGGGGTGCCGGGTGGCGGAGCAGGTCAGCAAGGAGCCGTCGGCGGTGACGAGTTCGAGGCCGCGGACCTGGGCGGCGAGCGCGGCCGAGTCCCGCCCGGTGCCGTGGGTGCCGGTGCCGATGGCGCCCGCGACGGTCTGCACCGCGATGTCGCCCATGTTGGTCAGGCTGAGCCCCGCGTGCGTGAGCGCGGCGTTCAGCTCCCGCAGCGGGGTGCCCGCGGCCACCGTGACGGTGCCCGCCGCCCGGTCGACGTGCCGGACGCCGGTCAGCCGCCGCAGGCTCAGCAGGACGCCCTCGGTGGCGCCGACCGCGGTGAACGAGTGGCCCGCGCCGACCGCCTTCACCGTGAGGCCGTCCTCCGCCGCCGCGCGCACCGCGGCCCGTACCCCCTCGACGGACGCGGGCGCCACGGCGTGCTCGGGGCGCACGGCGACCGTGCCCGCCCAGTTACGCCATGTCGGGCTCTTGCTGTTCGCCATGGGCCGCGGCTCCTTCCGTACCCGGCTGCGGACATGCCAGACGGCGGTACCCGAGCAGGGCGGTCACCAGCGCGAGCGCCCCGGCGACGCCCGGCACCGCGAGCGCCGTCTCGGCGCCCGCCGCGTCTATGACCCATCCCGCCGCCGAGGAGCCGACGGCCACTCCGACGGCCAGGCCCGTGTTCGTCCATGTCATGCCCTCGGTCAGCCGTGAGCGTGGCACGTGCTGGGCCACCAGCGCCATGGTCGTGACCATGGTTGGTGCGACGGCGAGGCCCGAGACGAACAGCGCGGCGGCGAGCGACGGCAGATTTCCCGCCAGTTGCAGCGGCACCATGCTCACGGCCATCGCGGCCACGCCCACGAGCCAGCGCCGCGCGGGCGGCCCGGTGAAGTGCACGAGCCCGAACAGCAGCCCCGCCACACAGGAGCCCGAGGCGTATATGGCGAGGACGACGCTCGCCGCCGCCTTGTGGCCCTGCTCGTCGGCGAAGGCCACCGTCACCACGTCCATCCCGCCGAAGATGCCCCCGGTCGCCACGAACGTCCCCACCAGCGCCCGCAGGCCCGGTGAGCGCAGCGCGGTCCCGCCGCCGCGGTGCTCCTCGCCGCCGGGCGGCGGCTCCGTGGCGCGCTGCGACGCGAGCCAGAACACGCCGAGCGCGAGGAAGCCCCCGGAGACCAGCGGCCCCGCCTCGGGGAACCACACGGTGCACAGCCCGATGGACAGGATCGGCCCGACGATGAAGCAGACCTCGTCCACCACCGCCTCCGCCGAGTAGGCGGTGTGCAGCCGCTTGGGCGCGCCGCGGTACAGCTCCGACCAGCGGGCGCGCACCATCGCCCCGGTGCTCGGCACACAGCCCGCGCCCGCCGCGAAGAGGAACAGCATCCCGTCGGGCAGCCGCAGGGCCGTGCTCAGCAGCAGCCCCGCGATGGCCGTGAGCGCGACGAGCGTGGTGGGACGCAGCACCCGTCGCTGCCCGTGCCGGTCGACCAGGCGCGATATCTGCGGTCCCAGCACCGCGGCGGACAGCGCGATCGTCGCGGACAGCGCCCCGGCGAGCCCGTACCTGCCGGTGATCTGTGACACCATCGTCACCACGCCGATCGCGGTCATCGACAGCGGCAGCCGCCCGATGAACCCGGCGACGGAGAACGCGAGCGCGCCGGGTGCCGAGTAGACGACGCGGTAGGGACTGGGCACGGCGGACTCCGGCGGGGAGGCTGGGACGCGCCGTAAGGCGCGAAAGAGTCAAGGAAGCCTACGCACGGCCGGGCCGGCCGGACACCGGTTATCACCGCTCTCCCGCCGTACGCGCGCATGCCGGGCCCGCGGGGCACGCGCGCGCGTGCGAGGCGCGTGCGTGCGTCCGACACCCCGGGCGTTTCCACCGCCGTCACCGGGGGGTGGCAGGATTCCTGTCATGCCACAACCGCTGTCTGCCGCTCCCTACGATGCCCTCCTGTTGCTGTCCTTCGGCGGCCCCGAGGGCCCCGACGACGTCGTGCCGTTCCTGGAGAACGTGACACGCGGCCGGGGCATCCCGCGTGAGCGGCTGAGGGAAGTGGGGCAGCACTACTTCCTGTTCGGCGGGGTCAGCCCCATCAACGAGCACAACCGCGCCCTGCTCGACGCCCTCCGCAAGGACTTCGCGGACCACGGCCTCGACCTGCCCGTGTACTGGGGCAACCGCAACTGGGCGCCCTACCTCACCGACGCTCTGCGCGACCTGGCCAGGGCCGGGCACCGGCGCGTCCTCACCCTCGCCACCAGCGCCTACGCCTCGTACTCGGGCTGCCGCCAGTACCGCGAGAACCTGGCGGAGTCGCTCGCCGCCCTGGACGCGGAAGGGCTCGCGCTGCCCCGCGTCGACAAGCTGCGGCACTACTTCAACCACCCCGGCTTCGTCGGGCCCATGGCCGACGGGGTCGTCGAAGCCCTCGCCGAACTGCCCGAGGACGTGCGCGAGGGCGCCCACATCGCGTTCACCACCCACTCCATCCCGACGGCCGCCGCCGACACCTCGGGCCCCGAGGGCGGACACGGCGACGGCGGCGCCTACGTCGCCCAGCACCTGGACGTCGCTGGCACCATCGCCGGGGCCGTGCGCGAGCGCACCGGCGCCGACCACCCCTGGCGCCTCGTCTACCAGTCGCGCTCCGGCGCCCCGCACATCCCCTGGCTCGAACCCGACATCTGCGACCACCTGGAGGAGCTGCACGCCGCGGGGGCGCCCGCGGTCGTGATGGCCCCCATCGGCTTCGTCTCCGACCACATGGAGGTCATGTACGACCTCGACACGGAGGCCGCCGCCAAGGCCGCCGCGCTCGGCCTCCCGGTGCGCCGCTCGGCCACCGTGGGCGCCGACCCGCGCTTCGCCGCCGCCGTACGGGAACTGGTCGTCGAGCGCGCCGCCGCCGAGAGCGGCCGCCCCGTGGAGCGCTGCGCGCTCGGCGCCCTCGGCCCCAGCCACGACGTGTGCCCGGCCGGCTGCTGCCCGGCCCGCACCCCCAAGCCCGCCGCCGCGGGCGCGGACAGCCCCTACGCGTGAGGCGCGCCCGCGCGCGTACGGGCCGGCCGGGCTCACGCGCGCGGGCTGCCGCCCCGCCCGGCCGCCGCACGAGACCCGTCCCACCCCGCCCGTCGCCGAGGAGAACCGTGACAGAGTCCCCGCACCGACAGCTCCTTGAGCTGGCCCTGGAGGCCGCGCACCGCGCCGGTGCCCTGCTGCGCGACGGCCGCCCCGCGGACCTGGGCGTGGCCGCGACCAAGTCGAGCCCCATCGACGTGGTCACCGAGATGGACATCGCGGCCGAGCGGCTCATCACCGGGTTCCTCGCCGAGCGCCGCCCCGACGACGGCTTCCTCGGCGAGGAGGGCGCGGCGGCCGAGGGCACCTCGGGGGTGCGCTGGGTCATCGACCCGCTGGACGGCACCGTGAACTACCTCTACGGGCTGCCCACCTGGGCCGTGTCCATCGCCGCCGAGTACCGCGGCGAGACGGTGGCGGGCGTCGTGGAGGCGCCGATGCGCGGCGAGACCTTCCACGCGGTGCTCGGCGGCGGCGCCCACGAGGGCGGGCGGCGTCTCGCGCACCGCCCCGCGCCGCCGTTCGCGGAGGCGCTGGTCTCCACGGGGTTCAACTACGTCGCCACCGTGCGTGACCATCAGGCGGAGGTGGCCCGGCAGTTGATCCCCCGGCTGCGCGACATCAGGCGGGGCGGCTCGGCCGCCATCGACCTGTGCGACCTGGCCGCGGGGCGGCTCGACGGCTACTACGAGCGCGGGCTGCACCCCTGGGACCGCGCCGCGGGCTGTCTGATCGCACGGGAGGCGGGCGCGCTCACCGGCGGCCGCCCCGGCGGGCCCGAGACGGACGACCTCACGGTCGCGGCGTCCCCCGGTGTCTTCGAACCGCTCCAGCGCGCCCTGGAGGAGCTGGGCGCCTGGCACGACTGACCGCGCTGCCCGCGGCCGGGAGCCCGTACCGGGCGCGGGGCATCGGGCGGGGGCGCCTCGGCGCAATCACCGCGCGTGTACGCGTGCGCGCGCACGCATTGAGGTCGGCCGCGCCGGTACGGCGCCCGGAGGCGGCGGGCCGGGTGGGCCGGGCGGGATGGGGCCCCGGCATGCGGACGGGCCCCGCGCCCATCAGGGTCGCGAGGCCCGCCCACACTGAACTGAGGGTCGAGAAAGAGCTTCAGGAGCTGGTCGCCCCCACCTCGACGCCGTGCTCGGCCGCCAGTCGGCGCAGGTCGTCGAGCTCGCCCTGCTCGACGTCTGCCAGGAAGTCGTCTCCTGTCTCGCGGGCGCGAGAGAGATCGGACTCCGTCGTCCTTATCCTCTGGAGCAGTCCTGCCGTGAATGCGTCCATGGTTGCGCCCCCTCGTCCTGGGTCGGGTCACTGGCACGGGGGTGTGCCCTGGGAAGGGGCGATCACGATGCGGCGGCGCCCTGAAAAGCGAGTCGTGGCGCGCCCCATACATGGCGTGATCGCGGGTGTGAATTCGTCCTCCCCGCACCGCCTCGGCCGGAAACCTCCAGCCGCGCGGAAAATTCCGGGGCCCCGCGGGCGGTCCCCCACAGTGGCGCCTTACAGCCGGTTTACGGCCGAAAGAGGCAGGATGGAGGCACCGAAGCCGTGCCCTTCCACGGGCAGATGGGAAGGAACCGACGTGCGCGTACTCGTCGTGGAGGACGAGCAACTGCTCGCCGATGCGGTGGCCACAGGACTGCGCCGGGAGGCCATGGCCGTGGACGTCGTGTACGACGGGGCGGCGGCCCTGGAGCGCATCGGGGTGAACGACTACGACGTGGTCGTGCTCGACCGTGACCTGCCGCTCGTGCACGGTGACGACGTGTGCCGGCGCATCGTCGAACTGGGCATGCCCACGCGTGTCCTGATGCTGACCGCGTCCGGCGACGTCAGCGACCGCGTCGAGGGCCTGGAGATCGGCGCGGACGACTACCTCCCGAAGCCGTTCGCCTTCACCGAGCTGATCGCGCGCGTGCGCGCGCTCGGCCGGCGCACCAGCGTCCCGCTGCCGCCGGTGCTGGAGCGCGCCGGGATCAAGCTGGACCCGAACCGCCGCGAGGTGTTCAGGGACGGCAAGGAGGTGCAGCTCGCGCCGAAGGAGTTCGCGGTGCTCGAAGTGCTGCTGCGCAGCGAGGGCGCCGTGGTCTCGGCCGAGCAGCTCCTGGAGAAGGCGTGGGACGAGAACACCGACCCGTTCACCAACGTGGTACGGGTCACGGTCATGACGCTGCGCCGCAAGCTCGGCGAGCCCGCCGTCATCGTGACCGTCCCCGGCTCCGGCTACCGGATCTGACCCGCCGTGGCCGCGAGTCCCGCGCCCCCCGCGGCGCCCCCCAAGCCCACGTGGGACCCCAGACGCCCCGAGCCGACGTTCCCCTGGCTGCGTCCCACCATCCGGATAAGGCTCACACTGCTGTACGGCGGCATGTTCCTGATCGCGGGCATCCTGCTGCTGTCGATCATCTACCTGCTCGCCGCGCAGGCCGTGCACGTGGGCAACGACCTGCCGTTCACGATCCGCTCGGGCAGCATCTCCGTGAGCAGCGACGCCTGCCCCGGCCTCGACCAGAGCACGGCCAACCCCGACGACTTCAACAGGGCGCTCAACAGTTGCGTCAACCACCAGCGCCAGGAGGCCCTGGACAACCTGCTCAGCCGCTCCCTGCTGGCGCTGCTCGGCCTCGCCGTCATCGCGTTCGCCTTCGGCTACGCGATGGCGGGCCGGGTCCTCTCGCCGCTCGGCAGGATCACCCGTACCGCGCGCAGGGTCGCGGGCTCCGACCTGTCACGGCGCATCGAGCTGGACGGGCCCGACGACGAGCTGAAGGAACTCGCCGACACCTTCGACGACATGCTGGAGCGCCTGGAGCGCGCCTTCTCGGCGCAGCAGCGCTTCGTCGGGAACGCCTCGCACGAGCTGCGCACCCCGCTCGCGATCAACAGGACCCTGCTCGAAGTGCAGCTCTCCGACCCGGAGGCGCCCGCCGAGCTGCAACAGCTCGGCAAGACCCTGCTCGCGACGAACGAGCGCAGCGAGCAGCTCGTCGAGGGCCTGCTGCTGCTCGCCCGCAGCGACAACCAGATCGTGGACCGCGGCCCCGTGGACCTCGCCGAGGTCGCCTCCCGCGCCCTCGACCAGGTGCGCGGCGAGGCGGAGCGGGCCGGAGTGGAGATCAGGGGCGTGCGCGGGCCCGCGGTGGTGCAGGGCAACGGCGTCCTGCTGGAGCGGATCGCGATCAACCTGGTGCAGAACGCCGTGCGCTACAACGTGCCGCACGAGGGCTGGGTCGAGGTCACCACGCAGGCGCAGCACGGCCAGGCCGTGCTCACGGTGGCCAACACGGGCCCTGTCGTGCCCGCGTACGAGATCGGTAATCTCTTCGAGCCGTTCCGGCGGCTGCGCACGGAGCGGACGGGCAGCGACAAGGGGGTCGGCCTCGGGCTCTCCATCGCGCGGTCGGTGGCGAGGGCGCACGGCGGGCGGATCGACGCCGCACCGCGCGAGGGGGGTGGGCTGGTGATGCGTGTCACGTTGCCGATCTGAGATGCGCGTGTGTTCGCTTTAAGCGGAATTTTCGCGACGTCCCCCTGCGGCGCCGCTCTGTGATCGATCACATACAGAACCCTGCTTTCTCCACCCTCAGTGATCGTTCATACGATCAGAAAGCCGGGAAAATCCTGGTTTCCCCGGGGGCTGATCACGGGAAGTACACGGGGGTGGTGGGCGCCCGGTGCGGTATTTGCACCGTGTACGGTGCCCTTCGCCATCCAAGCCGATCACTCGTGAGAGGGCCGGTTGGGTGTCGATTGAGTAACAGACCTTGATGTGAGGCAAAATCTCCGCCTCAGGTCGGGCACAAGTCCGGCCTCTCACGCGTTACGTGCGCTGGAGACACCGCAGACACCCAGAGGGGGAGAGCGACATGGCAACGGATTACGACACTCCACGCAAGACCGATGACGACCTCAACGAGGACAGCATCGAAGAGCTGAAGGCGAGGCGGAACGACAAGTCCACCTCGACCGTCGACGTCGACGAGTTCGAGGCGGCCGAGGGCCTTGAGCTGCCCGGCGCGGACCTCTCCAACGAGGAGCTGGCCGTCCGGGTGCTGCCGAAGCAGCAGGACGAGTTCACCTGCATGAGCTGCTTCCTGGTGCACCACCGCAGCCAACTGGCTCGCGAGAAGAACGGCCAGCCGATCTGCCGCGACTGCGACTGAGCCGGGGTCGGGCATGACCGGCTCGACCCCTCCGCGCGGGCGGCGTTTCCGCAGACGCCCCGCGGACGTATCGCAGGACTCCGCACAGGAGCCGACGGGGGAGCAGGACGAGCGGGGCCCCGGGGCCTCGCTCGACGTCACAGGAACGGACAAGGCCCCCGAGGGCCGCAGCCGCACAGCCGCCGTCCGCCGCGGCGTGCGCCTCGGCGGCAGCAGGGCGAGGGCCGCGCTCGCGGGACTCGCCGACCGGCTGATCTCACTGGCCCCCCGCATCCCGGTACGCGACCTCGCGACGCTGCGCGCCCAGTTTCCCGGCCTCGGGCCCGAGGAGCTGGCCGACAAGCTGGTCACGGGGGCGGCGGGCGCCACCTCCACCGTGGGCGCCGGGATCGGCGCCGCGGCCATGCTGCCCGTGCCGCCCGCGATGCCCACAGAGCTGGTCGCCGAGCTGACCGGCGTCGCGGCCATAGAGCTGAAGCTCGTCGCCGAGCTGCACGAGGTCTACGGCCTCAGACCGCCGGGCGACCTCAAGACCAGAAGCCGCGCCTACCTGGCCTCGTGGACCGAGGAGCGCGGCGTCGACATGAGCAAGCCGTCGAGCCTCGACACCGCCTTCGGCGGCCATCTGCGGCGCGAGCTGCGCCAGCAGATCATGAAGCGCATGGTGCGCAACCTCCCCAACCTGATGCCGTTCATGGTCGGCGCCGCCGTGGGCGCCGTGATGAACCGCCGCGACACCAGGAAGCTCGCCGAGCACATCAGGTCCGATCTGCGCCGCCGCCAGGTCCCCTGGAACGCCCTGCCCGAGCTGCCGCCCCTTGAGCGGCCGAGGGACGCGCTGCCGCCCGGTGAGTTCCCGGACGACCCGCGGAGCTGAACCGTCCGCGGCCGCGCCGGCCGCTCTCCTGTGGGCTCACACCGTTTCCCGGGCCCGCCGTCCCCCTGTGCAGCACGCGCGCGCGTGCGCGTGGGGCCCGTGTGCCGCCCCGTGCGCCCGCGACGGCCCTCAGGCCGTCCTGGCCGCCGCCAGGGCCCTGGTGAGGCGCTCGGGCTCGCGGGTGGACAGATAGGCGTACGGCGTCGGGTCCTCAGGATCGGTGATCTTGACCCGTACCGCGGTCGGCACATAGCTGCGCAGCAGCATGAAGGCCCGGGGATCGGCCTTGTACGAGCGCCAGGCCCGCGCCTCCTCCGGGTCGAGGACCTCCGCGTCGCCGAGCGCCGAGAGCGGAATCCGCGCCTCCCCCGCGACCAGCGAGTCCGCCACCACGCGGATGCGCACGGAGCCGTACGAACTCGCCACCATGGCCGAGACCGCCGTACCGCCTACCAGCCCCCCGAGCAGCGGCAACGGGCCGAACGGCAGCAGGATCAGCGCCACCGCGACCCCGACGAGAAACGAGACGAGCCACCAGGAACGGGGCGCGGTGAGGCGTTCTTCGAAGACGGCGGCGGAGGGCTCCATGGCCCAAGCTTGGCACGGCGCCCACGGCGACCATGGAGCAGGGCGGCCCCCGGGCCCCGGCGGGGGTAAGGTTCCCGCCTGTGAGTGCTACGACTTCCGCCCTGACGCCGCCCGAGGACGCGGCGCTCCCCGAGCGGCACCCCGACGCGCCCGCGCCCGGCGAACCGCTCGGCACGCACTACGCGCACTGCTTCGGCTGCGGCGACGAGCAGCCGCACGGGCTGCACCTCGTGGCGCGCGCGGGCGAAGGGCTCACCGTCAGCGCCGAGTTCGTCCCGCGCCCCGCCCACCAGGGCGCCCCCGGGCTCGCCCACGGCGGCGTCCTGACCACCGCGCTCGACGAGACCCTGGGCTGGCTGTCGCGACTGCTCGGGGTGATCGTGGTGACCGGCCGCCTGGAGACCGACTTCGTACGCCCCGTGCCCATCGGCACGACCCTCTTCCTCCAGGCCGAGATCACCGCACGCGCGGGCCGCAAGGTCTACACCCGCGCTACCGGGCGTCTCGGCGGCCCCAAGGGGGCGGTGGCGCTGCGCGCCGAGGCGCTGTTCATCGAGGTCAAGGTGGAGCACTTCGTCAAGAACGGCCGCCGCGAGGAGATCGAGGCCGCCATGGACGACCCGGACCAGGTCAGGCGCGTGCGCGCCTTCGAGGTGAACCCGTGACGGCGCCGCACCTCACCGTGCGCGCCGTACGGCTCGACCCCGACGTGCCGCTGCCCTCCTACGCGCACCCCGGGGACGCCGGCGCCGACCTGGTGACGACCGAAACCTGTGAACTCGCCCCCGGCGAGCGTAGGACGCTGCCCACCGGGGTATCCCTCGCCCTGCCCGAGGGCTACGCCGCCTTCGTGCACCCGCGCTCCGGCCTGGCCGCGCGCTGCGGCGTCGCCCTGGTGAATGCGCCCGGGACCGTGGACGCCGGGTACCGTGGAGAGATCAAGGTGATCGTGGTGAATCTCGACCCGCGCGAGTCGGTGCGGTTCGAGCGCCTGGACCGGATCGCCCAGCTGATCGTCCAACGGGTCGAGAGGGTGCGCTTCCAAGAGGTCGTGGAGCTTCCCGGCTCGGCTCGGGCCGACCGGGGCTTCGGCTCCACCGGTGGGCACTCCGCTTCCGGCGGCGGCCCCGGTGGGCACGTGGGTGGGCAACTGGATGGGACTAGCTACGCATCGGTCGTATCCGACCGGGAAGGACAGTGACGTGTTCGGACGTCGCAAGAAGAGGACTTCCGCCGAGGACGCGGCGGACGAGGCGAGCGAGGCCGAGCAGGTCGGCGACGTCGATGAGGCCGACTCGGCGGACTCCGGGGCCCCGGCGGACGCCGAGTCCGCGGAGCCTGCCGAGGAGGAGCAGGAGCGTGTACGGCTCGAACCCGAGCCCCGCCCCGACGGCCCCTGGGACAGCACCGAGCTGGGCGATCCCGGCGAGGGCCGGGTGAACCTGGGCGGCATGTACGTACCGGGCGTCGAGGGCATGGAGCTGCGCGTCGAGGTCGCCGGTGACGCGATTGTCGCCGCCACCGTGGTCCTCAAGGACAGCGCGGTACAGCTCCAGGCGTTCGCCGCGCCCAAGCGCGAGGGCATCTGGGGCGAGGTGCGCGAGGAGATCGCGTCCGGCATCACCCAGCAGGGCGGCGTCATCGACGAGGTCGAGGGCCCGCTCGGCTGGGAGCTGCGGGCGCAGGTGCCGGTGCAACTGCCCGACGGCAAGAGCGGTTTCCAGGTGGTGCGCTTCGTCGGCGTCGACGGCCCCCGCTGGTTCCTGCGCGGGGTGATCTCCGGCCAGGGCGCGGTGAAGCCCGAGGCCGCGGGGCTGCTTGAGCAGATCTTCCGGGACACCGTGATCGTGCGCGGCGAGGGCCCGATGGCGCCCCGCGACCCGATCGTCCTCAAGCTCCCCAACGACGCGCAGATGGTGCCCGAGGGCGTCCAGCAGGAGGAGCAGAGCGTGTCCCGCTTCTCCGGCGGCATGGGCCAGCTCGCCCGCGGCCCGGAGATCACCGAGGTCCGCTGAGCCGCGCCCCCGCGCCGGGGCCGCACACCGGAGCACGAGGGGCCGTTCCCCCCAGGGGGAGCGGCCCCTCGGCATGTCCGCGGGTGTCTCCGTACTGCCGCGGCTCCTGCCTTCGTGACGTGCGCGGAAGCCCACCGTCTGGTCATGTACATGAACCTCTGCTCGGACCCTTGACGGCCCTCTTGGTCCGTACCTATGGTCACTGGCCATCGCGAGTGTTCAGCATTTCACCCATCGTTCATGTATGAGAATGGATGGCCCCCCACATGACAGACACTCACGCCCGCCCCCGCCCCGCGGGACGCCGGGGCCGGCGCGCCGCGCTGTGCGGCACCGCCGCTGCCGCCGCCCTCGTCGCCGGGCTCCTCGCGGGCCCCGCCGCCTCCGCGGCGCCCGGCACCTTCGTCCACCCCGGCGTCACCGTCTCCGCCGCCCAGCTCGACTTCGTACGGGAGAAGGTGAACGCGGGGGAGCAGCCCTGGAAGGACGCCTACGACCAGATGACCGGCAGCGGCTACGCGGACCTGGACCGCACGCCCAGGCCCCGCGAGGTCGTCGAGTGCGGCCCCTACTCCGACCCCAACCTCGGCTGCACCGACGAGCGCGAGGACGCCATCGCGGCCTACACCGACGCCCTCGTCTGGTACCTCACCGGCGACGAGCGGTACGCCCGGAAGTCCATCGAGCTGATGGACGCCTGGTCCGCCACCCTCAGGGACCACACCAACAGCAACGCCCCCCTCCAGACCGGGTGGGCGGGCTCCTCCTGGCCCAAGGCCGCCGAGATCATCAAGTACGCGTACACCGCCGACGGCGGTACCTGGGCGAACGAGGGCCGCTTCGCGGACCTGCTCCGGGACGTCTACCTGCCCAAGGTCATCGCGGGCTCCGACTCCAACGGGAACTGGGAGCTGACCATGACCGAGGCCGCGGTCGGCATCTCCGTCTTCCTTGAGGACAAGGCGTCGTACGACCGCGCGATGGACACCTTCAGGGTCCGGGTCCCGGCGTACGTCTACCTCGCGTCCGACGGCGACCTGCCGAAGACCGTGCCAGGCAGCGGGCGCGACAGCCGCGACGAGATCATCGCGTACTGGCAGGGCCTCGACCACTTCGAGAACGGCGTCACCCAGGAGACCTGCCGCGACCTCACCCACACCGGCTACGGCATCTCCTCCATCTCGCACATCGCCGAGACCAGCCGCATCCAGGGCGACGACCTCTACGGGACCGACGTCGGCGAGCGGCTGCGCTACGCGCTCGGCTTCCAGTCGAAGTACGCGCTGGGAGCCCAGCCGCCGAGCTGGCTGTGCGGCGGCGCCGTCAAGGACGACCTGGGGCCGATCACCGAGGTCGGCTTCAACGCCCTCCACACCCGCCTCGGCAACGCCATGGACAACACCCAGACGCTCACCGAGCAGAAGCGCCCCCAGGGCACCAACAACCTCTTCGTCGCCTGGGAGACGCTCACCCACGCCGAGAACCCCAACTGACCTGCCCCGCGCGGCGGGTGCCCACCGCCCGCCGCGCCCCGGCCACCGCCCGCCGCGCCCCGGCCACCGCCCGCCGGGACCGGCATTGCCCGGCCAGGGCGCGTCCGGCGATACTGGGCGCTTCGGCGCACGGCCGCCCGCCACGGCGGCCCGGGAGACGGCCGGCAGGGCCGACCCGGCAGGGCGGCGGGGACGACGGGGGGCGACATGGCGGACACCGGGCGCACCGCGCTCGCGCGGGGCGCGGCGGACACGGACGGCGAGCGGGACGGGGCCGAAGGCGCCGACGGCGGGCCGATGGTGCGCGCCGAGGGACTGCACCGCTCGTACGGCACCGGCGCCGCCGCCGTGCACGCGCTGCGCGGGGTCTCCTTCACCGTCCCGCGCGGCGAACTGGTGGCGCTCAAGGGCCGCTCCGGCTCCGGCAAGACCACCCTGCTCAACCTCGTCGGCGGCCTCGACAGGCCGGACGCGGGCACCGTCGTCGTGGACGGGCTCGACCTGGCGGGGCTCGGCGAGAAGGGCGCGCTCGACCTGCGCAGGGACCGTATCGGCTTCGTCTTCCAGTCCTTCGGCCTCATCCCGATCCTCACCGCCGCCGAGAACGTCGGCGTGCCGATGCGGCTGCGCGGGGCCGACCCGCGCGAGCGCGAGGAGCGGGTCGAGCTGCTGCTCTCCCTCGTCGGCCTCGCGGACCACGCGCGCCAGCGCCCCGGCGAGCTGTCCGGCGGCCAGCAGCAGCGCGTCGCCATCGCGCGCGCCCTCGCCAACCGGCCCTCGCTGATCATCGCCGACGAGCCCACGGGCCAGCTCGACGCCGAGACCGGGCACGCCGTGATGGAGCTGCTGCGCGCGGTGGTGCGCGGCGAGGGCGTCACCGCGCTCGTGGCCACCCACGACGCCGCCCTGCTCGACCTCGCCGACCGCGTCCTCGAACTCAGCGACGGCACCATCGTCCACCGCAGGGGGCCGGGGGACCCGGGAGAGCCGGGCGGACACGGAGGCCGCACGGACCGGGCCGCCGCCCCTGCCTCCGCACCCGCCTCCGCCGAGGCCGCCACACCCGCCGAGACCGCCCCCGGGCCCGGCCGCCCCGGGAGAGCGTGAGCCCCCGGTCTCCCGTCACCCCCGGTGAGCGGCGCGCGCCCCGGGGCGCACCCGGGGTGACGGAGGCCGCACCCGCCCCGTTCCCGCCATCAGGGATGCGTCAAGGACGCACCAACCCCGGCCACCTGCCCGTTCGGTCCCGACCCGGCGTCGTAATGTCGACGGCGCGCACAGATGTCAGCGAAAGACAATGGACCCATGGGACGCGGCAAGCTTCGTATCTACCTCGGCTCGGCCCCCGGCGTGGGCAAGACGTACGCGATGCTCTCCGAGGCGCACCGCCGCCTCGAACGCGGCACCGACTGCGTCATCGGCTTCGCGGAGCACCACGAGAGGCCGCGCACCGAGGCGCTCGCGCAGGGCCTTGAGGAGGTCCCGCGCCGGGAGCTGACGCACCGCGGCGCCGTCTTCGGCGAGATGGACGTCGACGCCGTCCTGGCCAGGGAGCCGGAGCTGGCCCTCGTGGACGAGCTGGCCCACACCAACGTGCCGGGCTCGCGCAACACCAAGCGCTGGCAGGACGTCGAGGAACTGCTCGCCCGCGGTATCAACGTCATCTCCACCGTCAACATCCAGCACCTGGAGTCCCTGGGCGACGTCGTCGAGGCCATCACGGGCGTGCGGCAGCGCGAGACCGTGCCCGACGAGGTGGTGCGCCGCGCCGACCAGATCGAACTCGTCGACATGGACCCCCAGGCCCTGCGCCGCCGCATGGCGCACGGCAACATCTACCAGCCGGACAAGGTCGACGCCGCGCTGTCGAACTACTTCCGCCCCGGCAACCTCACCGCGCTGCGCGAGCTGGCCCTGCTCTGGGTCGCCGACCGGGTCGACTCCTACCTCCAGCAGTACCGCGGCGAACACGGCATCCGCAGCACCTGGGGCACCAGGGAGCGCATCGTCGTCGGCCTCACCGGCGGCCCCGAGGGCCGCACCCTGATCCGGCGGGCCGCCCGGATGGCCGCGAAGGGCTCGGGCAGCGAGATCCTCGCCGTCTACGTGGCCAGGAGCGACGGGCTCACCTCGGCCTCCCCGAAGGAGCTGGCCGTCCAGCGCACCCTGGTCGAAGACCTCGGAGGAACCTTCCACCACGTCGTCGGCGACGACGTGCCCGCCGCGCTGCTCGACTTCGCGCGCGGCGTCAACGCCACCCAGATCGTGCTGGGCTCCTCACGCCGCAAGACCTGGCAGTACGTCTTCGGGCCCGGCGTCGGCGCCACCGTGGCCCGGGAGTCCGGGCCCGACCTCGACGTGCACATCGTCACCCACGAGGAGGTCGCCAAGGGCCGCGGGCTGCCGGTGGCGCGCGGCGCCCGGCTCGGCAGGTCCCGTACCGTCGCCGGCTGGCTCACCGGCGTCGGCGGCACCGCGCTGCTCGCGGTGGTCCTCGCCAACGTCGACGCCGACCTCGGCCTCGCCAACGACATGCTGCTGTTCCTCGCGATGACGGTCGCGGCGGCGCTGCTCGGCGGGCTCGCCCCCGCGCTCGCGTCGGCCGCCGTCGGCTCCATCCTGCTCAACTGGTTCTTCACGCCGCCGCTGCACCGGGTCACCATCGCCGACCCCAAGAACATCGTCGCCATCGCCGTCTTCGTCGCCGTGGCGCTCTCCGTGGCCTCCGTCGTCGACCTCGCGGCCCGCCGCACCCACCAGGCCGCGCGGCTGCGCGCCGAGGCCGAGATCCTCTCCTTCCTCGCGGGCAACGTGCTGCGCGGCGAGACCTCGCTCGACGCCCTGCTGGAACGCGTCCGCGAGACCTTCGCCATGGAGTCCGTGGCGCTGCTGGAGCGCGCGGGCGACCACGAGCCCTGGACCCGGGCCGGCAGCGCCGGGCCCGCGCCCGTCGCACGGCCCGAGGACGCCGATGTGGACATGCCCGTCGGCGACCACATGGCGCTCGCCCTGTCGGGACGGGTGCTGCCCGCCGCCGACCGCCGCGTCCTCGCCGCCTTCGCCGCGCAGGCCGCCGTCGTCCTCGACCGGCAGCGGCTGAAGACCGAGGCCGAGCAGGCACGCGCGCTCGCCGAGGGCAACCGCATACGCACCGCCCTGCTCGCCGCCGTCAGCCACGACCTGCGCACCCCGCTCTCCGCGATCAAGGCGGCGGTCAGCTCGCTGCGCTCCGACGACGTGGCGTGGTCCGAGGAGGACCAGGCCGAACTGCTCGAAGGCATCGAGCAGAGCACCGACAGGCTCGACCACCTCGTCGGCAACCTCCTCGATATGTCACGCCTGCACACCGGCACCGTCACCCCGCTGATGCGTGAGACCGACCTCGACGAGGTGGTGCCGATGGCCCTGGTCGGCGTCCCCGAGGGCAGCGTCGGCCTCGACATCCCCGAGACCCTGCCGATGACCCTCGCCGACCCCGGGCTGCTGGAGCGCGCGGTCGCCAACGTCGTCGAGAACGCCGTCAAGTACAGCCCGGGGCCCGCCTCCGTGCTGGTGTCCGCTTCCACCCTCGGCGACCGCGTGGAACTGCGCGTGGCCGACCGCGGCCCCGGGGTCCCCGACGACGCCAAGGAGCGCATCTTCGCGCCCTTCCAGCGGTACGGCGACGCCCCGCGCGGCGCCGGCGTCGGACTCGGCCTCGCGGTAGCCCGCGGCTTCGCCGAGGCCATGGGCGGCACCCTCGACGCCGAGGACACCCCCGGCGGCGGCCTCACCATGGTCCTCACCCTCGCCGCCGCACCGGCCGGCGCCAGGAGCCGCGCCGACCTGCCGGCGAAGGCCGCGCCGTGACCCCCGCGGCGGCCGCCGCCACGCCCCGAGGCACGGCGCTCCCGCTCCCCGCGCCCCGGGACGCGGCGCTCGGGCACCGACAACCATCCGCACGAGACTGGCAGGTAACGATGACCCGGGTGCTCGTCGTCGACGACGAACCGCAGATCGTCCGCGCGCTGGAGATCAACCTCAAGGCGCGCAAGTACGAGGTCGACTCGGCCACCGACGGCGCCTCCGCACTCCGCCTCGCCGCGGCCCGCCACCCCGACGTCGTCGTCCTCGACCTCGGCCTGCCCGACATGGACGGCGTCGAGGTGATCAGGGGGCTGCGCGGCTGGACCCGGGTGCCGGTGCTCGTGCTGTCCGCGCGGCACAGCTCCGACGAGAAGGTCGAGGCGCTGGACGCGGGCGCCGACGACTACGTCACCAAGCCGTTCGGCATGGACGAACTCCTCGCCAGGCTGCGCGCCGCGGTGCGCAGGGCCGAGCCCACCGGGAGCGCCGAGGGCGACGACGTGCTCGTCGAGGCCGAGGGCTTCACCGTCGACCTGGCCGCGAAGAAGGTCCACAGGGACGGCCGCGACGTCAGGCTCACCCCCACCGAGTGGCACCTGCTCGAAGTGCTCGTACGCAACGGCGGCCGCCTCGTCGGCCAGAAACAGCTCCTCCAGGAGGTCTGGGGCCCCTCCTACGGCACCGAGACCAACTACCTGCGGGTCTACATGGCGCAGCTCCGCCGCAAGCTGGAGGCCAACCCCTCCCACCCCCGCCACTTCGTCACCGAGCCCGGCATGGGATACCGGTTCGAGAAGTGACCCCGCGGGGCGAACTTTCCCCGTGCCCTCGCACCGCGGGGGACACCCCGTCGGCCCCGCCGTCCCGCCCCTCGCGCACTCCCGACGCCCTGCGTTTACCGCACCCCGGGGGCCCACCGGTACGCTTTCCCGTATGAGCGCAGTTCCCCGTTCCGGCAAGCAGTCGGGCCGGCTCCGACGCATGCTGGGCCGCCTGGCCGACATCACCGCTGCCCCGGAGGACCTGGACTCCGAGGAACTGCGCGAGGAGGCCGAGAACACCGGCTGCACCCGCATCGGCGACTGCCGGGACCGGCAGATCGTCACCGTTACTGGTACGTTGCGCACGGTCACCCTGCGGCCCCGGGCCGGGGTCCCCGCGCTGGAGGCCGAGCTGTTCGACGGCACCGCCGCGTTGGACGTGGTATGGCTCGGCCGCCGCTCCATCGTGGGGATCGAGCCGGGGCGCAAGCTCATCGCGTCCGGCCGGATCTCCATGAGCCACGGCCGCCGGGTGCTGTTCAACCCGAAGTACGAACTCAGACCCCTCGGACGGGAGTAAGCGGTGACGTCGCTCGACAAGTCGACCGGACGCCAGGACGGGTCCGGAGCCGATGACGACGCCGAGGCCGCGGCCGACGCCCGCGCCGCCACGGAGGCCGCGCTCTTCGAGGCGTTCGGCGGCGTGCGGGGCATGGTGGAGACGGTCCTTCCCGGGCTGCTCTTCGTCTCGGTCTTCACGGTCAACAAGGACCTGAAGACCTCCGCGATCGCCGCGATCGCCGTTGCCCTGCTGCTCGTCGTGGTGCGCTTGGTGATGCGCGACACCCTCAAGCACGCCTTCAGCGGCGTCTTCGGAGTCGGCTTCGGCGTGCTCTTCGCGCTCTTCACGGGCAACGCCAAGGACTTCTACCTGCCCGGGATGATCTACACCCTGGGCCTCGCGCTCGCCTACGTCGTCACCACGCTCGCGGGTGTCCCGCTGATCGGCGTCATCCTCGGCCCGATCTTCAAGGAGAACCTCTCCTGGCGCACCAGGAACCCCGGCCGCAAGAAGGCGTACAGCCGGTCGAGCTGGGCATGGGGGCTGATCCTCCTCGCCAAGTGCGTCATCCTCTTCCCGCTGTACTGGTGGGCCGACACCACCCAGCTCGGCTGGGTCCTGGTCGCCCTGAAGATCCCGCCGTTCCTGCTCGCCGTCTGGCTCACCTGGGTCTTCCTCGCGAAGGCGCCGCCGCCGATCGACGTCTTCGCGGAGATGGAGGCCGAGGAGGCCCGCCAGGCCGCCCTGGAGCGCGGCGAGGACCCCGACGCGGCCGCCGCCCCCGGCGCGGAGCAGCCCACCACGCCGGGGGAGGGCGGCCGCCACCGGCGGTAGCCCCCGCCGCCCCCGCGGGCCCTACTCCAGATCCGCCTCGTCCCGTACCGAGAGCAGTTCCTCCAGCTCCTGCTCCCGGGTCTGCGCCGCCACGAACAACAGCTCGTCGCCCACCTCAAGGGCGTCGTCCGCCGACGGGACCAGCACCCGGGTGCCCCTGATGATCGTCACCAGGGAGGTGTCGTCGGGCCAGCGCACATCGCCGACCTGGGTCCCGGCGAGCGCCGACTCCGGGGGCAGGGTCAGCTCCACCAGGTTCGCGTCCCCGTGGCTGAAGCGCAGCAGCCGTACCAGGTCGCCGACGCTCACCGCCTCCTCCACCAGCGCCGACATCAGCCGGGGCGTGGACACCGCGACGTCGACGCCCCACGCCTCGTTGAACAGCCACTCGTTCTTGGGGTTGTTGACCCGGGCCACCACCCGCGGAACCGCGTACTCCGTCTTCGCGAGCAGCGACACCACCAGATTGACCTTGTCGTCCCCGGTCGCCGCGATCACGACGTTGCAGCGCTGCAACGCGGCCTCGTCCAGCGACGTGATCTCACAGGCGTCCGCGAGCAGCCACTCGGCCTGCGGCACCCGCTCCACCGAGATGGCCGTCGGCGCCTTGTCGATCAGCAGCACCTCGTGCCCGTTCTCCAGCAGCTCCCCGGCGATGGACCGGCCCACGGCGCCGGCGCCCGCAATGGCGACCCTCATCACTGACCGCCCTCCCCAGGACCCTCGGCGAACGCGGCCTCGACCCTGCCGACCTCACCGGTCCGCATCATCACATGCACCAGATCGCCCTCCTGGAGGACCGTGCTCGACGTCGGCAGCATCGCCTCCCCGAGCCGGGTCAGGAACGCCACCCGCACCCCGGTCTCCTCCTGGAGCTCGCTGATACGGTGCCCGACCCAGTCGGGCGAGGTGTGCACCTCCGCGAGCTGCACACCCCCGGTGGGATCGCGCCACAGCGGCTCGGCGCCCGACGGCAGCAGCCGCCGCAGCATCTGGTCGGCGGTCCAGCGGACCGTGGCCACCGTGGGGATGCCGAGGCGCTGGTAGACCTCGGCGCGCCGGGGGTCGTAGATGCGGGCCGCGACGTTCTCGATGCCGAACATCTCCCTGGCCACCCGCGCCGCGATGATGTTCGAGTTGTCACCGCTCGACACGGCCGCGAACGCGCCCGCCTCCTCGATCCCGGCCTCCCGCAGGGTGTCCTGGTCGAAACCCACCCCGGTGACGCGCCGCCCGGCGAAGCCGGAACCCAGACGCCTGAACGCGGTGGGGTCCTGGTCGACCACGGCGACCGTATGCCCCTGTTGCTCCAGGGCCTGGGCCAGCGCGGACCCCACCCTGCCGCAGCCCATGATCACGATGTGCACCTGTCCTCTACCTCGCACTCCTGGTCGTCCCACTGACCCGTCGTTCGCCTTCGCGCGCCGTCCCGCCCGCCCCGACGGTCCGGGCGGGACCATGCGGGATGGATGGGCCACGGTGCCGGATGTTGAGCTTAAGGGCTCATGCGCCCCGTGTGCTCGGCGCAACCGCGCGTTCCGGGACAAGGGCCGCAGTGGTGGGGGTGTGCTGGGCGCGGACCGGCCGAACGCTTACGATCCTCAGCGTGTCCAAACTGACCGACGTGCCCAAACGCATTCTCATCGGGCGCGCACTGCGCAGCGACCGGCTGGGCGAAACGCTCCTGCCGAAGCGCATCGCCCTCCCCGTCTTCGCCTCCGACCCGCTGTCCTCGGTGGCGTACGCACCGGGCGAGGTGCTGCTCGTCCTCTCCATCGCGGGCGCGTCGGCCTACCACTTCAGCCCCTGGATCGCGGGCGCGGTCGTGGTGCTGATGTTCACTGTCGTCGCCTCCTACCGGCAGAACGTGCACGCGTACCCCTCGGGCGGCGGCGACTACGAGGTGGCCACCACCAACCTCGGCCCCCGCGCCGGGCTCACCGTGGCCAGCGCCCTGCTGGTCGACTACGTGCTCACCGTCGCCGTGTCGATCTCCTCCGGCATCGAGAACCTCGGCTCCGCGATCCCCTTCGTCGTCCACCACCAGGTCTTCTGCGCGGTCGCCGTCATCGTGCTGCTGACCGTCATGAACCTGCGCGGGGTGCGGGAGTCGGGCAAGCTCTTCGCCATCCCCACGTACGTCTTCGTGGCCGGCGTCTTCCTGATGATCCTCTGGGGCCTGGTGCGCGGCCTCCTCCTCGGCGACACCATGCGGGCGCCCACCGCCGGCTACCACCTCAGGGCCGAGCACTCGGGGCTCGCGGGCTTCGCCCTCGTCTTCCTGTTGCTGCGGGCCTTCTCCTCCGGCTGCGCCGCGCTCACCGGCGTCGAGGCCATCAGCAACGGCGTGCCCGCCTTCCGCAAGCCCAAGAGCAGGAACGCCGCCACCACCCTGGCCATGATGGGCCTGCTCGCCGTCACCATGTTCTGCGGCATCATCGCGCTCGCCATGGCCACCCACGTCCACATGGCCGACGACCCGGGCCGCGACCTGCTCGACCACGGCAGCCCGCTCGGCTCCGGCTACGTCCAGAACCCGGTGATCTCCCAGGTCGCCGAGGCCGTCTTCGGCGACGGCAGCTTCCTGTTCATCGTGCTGTCCGCCGCCACCGCGCTGGTCCTCTTCCTCGCCGCCAACACCGCGTACAACGGCTTCCCGCTGCTCGGCTCGATCCTCGCGCAGGACCGCTACCTGCCGCGCCAGCTCCACACCCGCGGCGACCGGCTCGCCTTCTCCAACGGCATCGTGCTGCTCGCGGGCGCCGCCACCCTCCTCGTCGTGGTCTACGGGGCCGACTCCACCCGCCTGATCCAGCTCTACATCGTCGGCGTGTTCGTCTCCTTCACCCTCAGCCAGACCGGCATGGTGCGGCACTGGAACCGTGCCCTCGCCACCGAGCGCGACCAGGGCAAACGGCTGCACATGCTCCGCTCCCGCGCCATCAACACCTTCGGGGCCTTCCTCACCGGCCTCGTCCTCGTCGTCGTCCTGCTCACCAAGTTCACCCACGGCGCCTGGGTGGCCGTCCTCGGCATGGTCATCTTCTACGCGGTCATGTCCGCGATCAGGCGGCACTACGACCGCGTCGCGGAGGAGATCTCCGCGCCCGAGGTCCCCACCGAGGACAGCGCGCGGCCCTCCCGGGTGCACTCGATAGTCCTTGTCTCCAGAATCCACCGGCCCACCCTGCGCGCCCTCGCCTACGCCCGGCTGATGCGCTCCGACAGCCTGGAGGCCGTCAGCGTCAACGTCGACTCCGAGGAGACCCGCGCCCTCAAGGACGAGTGGGAGCGGCGCGGCATCGACGTCCCCCTCAAGGTCCTCGCCTCCCCCTACCGCGAGATCACCCGCCCCGTCATCGAGTACGTGAAGGGCCTGCGCAGGGACGCGCCGCGGGCCGCGGTCAGCGTGATCATCCCCGAGTACGTGGTCGGCCACTGGTACGAGCATCTGCTCCACAACCAGAGCGCCCTGCGCCTCAAGGGCCGCCTGCTCTTCACGCCAGGCGTCATGGTCACCTCGGTGCCCTACCAGCTTGAGTCCTCCGAACTCGCCCGCAGGCGCGCACGGCGGCGGCAGAACTGGAGCGCGCCCGGCGCGGTCCGCCGCGGCCCCGTGACCCACGGGCACCCGCGCGAGCCGGGCACGACCGACCCCACGGGGCCCTCGGAGCCCACCCGCCGCCGCGACTGAGCGCGCACCACCCCCGTGCTCCCGGACGACCGCCTCCGGCGCACGGCGTACCCTGTGGCGGTCCCCGTCCGCACACCCCTGGAGTCAGCGCACCATGCCCGCCGAGGCCGCCGAAGAGAAGACATCCCTCGTGGGGGAGGAGTACGAGGTCGAGGTCGGCCCCGTCGCACACGGCGGCCACTGCGTCGCCCGCAGTGCGCAGGGCCAGGTCCTCTTCGTACGGCACACCCTGCCGGGCGAGCGCGTCGTCGCCCGGGTCACCGAGGGCGCGGCGGGCGACCGCTTCCTGCGCGCCGACGCGGTACGCGTGCTCGACCCCGCGAAGGACAGGATCGAGGCGCCCTGCCCCTACGCGGGCCCGGGCCGCTGCGGCGGCTGCGACTGGCAGCACGTGAAGCCGGGCGGCCAGCGCCGTCTGAAGGCCGACGTCATCGCGGAGCAGCTACGGCGCCTCGCCGGGCTCGCCCCGGAGGATGTCGGCTGGGACGGCACGGTGGCCCCCGCCCCCGGCGACAAGCTCCCCGCGGGTGAGGTCCCGGCCTGGCGCACCCGCGTGCAGTACGCGGTCGACGCCTCGGGCCACGCGGGCCTGCGCAGGCACCGTTCGCACGAGGTGGAGCCCGTCGAGCGCTGCCTGATCGCCGCCGAGGGCGTCACGGAACTCGGCGTGGAGGCCCGCGACTGGCCGGACATGGAGACCGTCGAGGCCATCGCCGCCTCCGGCTCCGGCGACCGCCAGGTCGTCCTGACCCCGCGCCCCGGCGGCCGGCTCCCGCTGGTGTCGCTGGACCGCCCGGTGTCCGTGCTGCGCGTCGACGAACGCGACGGCGCCGTGCACCGGGTGCACGGCCGCCCCTTCGTACGCGAGCGGGCGGCGGAGCACACCTGGCGGGTGGGCGCGAGCGGCTTCTGGCAGGTGCACCCGCGCGCGGCCGACCTGCTGGTGGAGGTCGTCATGCAGGGCCTGCTGCCCCGCAAGGGCGACACCGCGCTCGACCTGTACTGCGGCGTGGGCCTCTTCGCGGGCGCGCTCGCCGACCGGGTGGGCGAGCGCGGCGCGGTCCTCGGCATCGAGTCCTCGAAGCGCGCGGTGGAGGACGCCCGCCACAACCTGGCCTTCGCCGACCGGGTCAGGGTGGAACACGGCAAGGTCGACCAGGTGCTGCCCCGCACCGGTATCACCGAGGCCGACCTGATCGTCCTCGACCCGCCCCGCACGGGCGCGGGCCGGGCGACGGCGACCCGTCTGACCACCCTGGGCGCCCGCCGCATCGCCTACGTGGCCTGCGACCCCGCAGCCCTCGCCCGCGACCTCTCCCACTTCCACACAAACGGCTACCGCACACGGACCCTACGGGCGTTTGATTTGTTTCCTGTTACGCATCATGTGGAGTGCGTGGCGATTTTGGAGCCGGTGAAGTAGGGGGCCGGTCCCCCGCAGCGCCGTCCCGGGAGCAGTGGTCATGCCCCCGGGGGGGTTGTTGGGTGATGCCGTTGAACAGGTTGTTGATCAGGGACTCGGTGAATGCTTTGTCGACTGGTTCGTCGGGGATGAGGAGTCGGTGGTGGACGGCGCCCCAGAGTTGGTCGACAAGTACCCGTACGTCGATGTCGGGACGTATCTGGCCTGCTTCCTGGGCGCGGTCGAAGCGGTCTGTGGCGAGTCGGCGCCGTACCGAGGAGTAGAGGTGGCGGTACTCGGAGGCGTGGGGCGTGGTCGACGATGCGGGATTCCCAGGAGGTCATGAGCGTCGGAGTGCCCGGCCGGTCAGTGCGGGGGTGCTCGGCGGGCCCGGATCAGCTGATGGTCAGCCGTGAGATGAGCCCGTCGCGGAGTTCGAAGCGCATGGGGCCCGTGCCGTTGTAGCCGTCGCCGGTCACGGTGAGGGTGACGACGTAGCTGTCGGGCTTGTCCCCGGGCTCGAACGTGACGAGGTCGAAGTGGGAGCGCACTCCGATGTTGTCGGTGCCGTTCCAGGAGCGGATGCCGTCGTGGCCGCGGAACTCGCGGCCCCAGTCGTTGAGGTACGCGTCGGTGGTGAACGCGGTGACGAAGCCCTCGGAGTCTCCCGCGTTCGTGGTGTCGATGAACGTCCGGATGGCGGTGGGCAGGGCGGCTTCGGTCATGGTGGCACCTTCTGTCGGGGGCACGGAGATCATGGTCGGGGCGGAGCCCGGCATGGTGCCGACGGTACGGCGGTTACCTCGGCCGGGCACGTGAGGGGCATGCGTCAACGGGGGAGGTGGAGGGGGTGGCGGTGGTCGGCAGTCGGCAGGGGCGGCCCGTGCGGGGGCCGTGGGCGGCACGGTCGCGTCGGGCTCGTCCATGCGGGTGAGCGTGGTGGTCATCGGCCGGGGCTCTCGTGTCGGTGCCTCGTCGGGGGGTGGTACGAGAGATACGAGCGGTGAGGCGTTGCGCGGCGACGGCGGGGCCTCACCTGGTGGTGAGCAGGTCCGCGAGGTCGACGCGGGTGAGGAACTCGCGGCGGATGCGGTCGGCCACCTCCGAGAACTCCTGCGAGCCGTCGTTCGCGGGGTCGATGTGGACGCGGTACGGGCGCTCGCCCGCGGGGAGGGCGACGATCCGCGCGATCTCGTCGGAGACGAGCGAGGTGTCGGCCCCCTCGGGGGCGAGGGCGGCCGGCTTCTCGGCGACCTGGTCCATGAGACCGGCGTAGCGGGTCTCGTAGGCGGCCTCGACCGCGGTGTCGGCCGGGCGGCCGGAGTGTGCGAAGTGGTTCGTGCCGCTCGTGAACGAGCCGGGCACGACGATCGAGGTCTCGACGCCCCAGCGCGCGAGTTCGGCGGCGTAGGAGACGGCGAGGGAGTCCATGCCCGCCTTCGCCGCGAAGTACGGCGCGAGATACGGGGGTGTGCCGCCCTTCACGGACGAACTCGACACCCAAACGCAGCGTCTATATCGAGGTCCCGTCATGACTCCGGGGGGCGCGAGGGCCGGGTATGGGGGGGCGGGGCTGAGTGTGTGTGGGGGGTGATGCGGGGTCCCCCGCCGCGGGTCCTTGCCGCAACCGTCACCTTCCGGCCCCTGCCGGTGGCCAGCGCGTAGCCTGCACCTCGCGTGATTCCTCCGCCGTGCGGTCGACCACGTGAGCTGATGCCCGCCTGATCCGATCCAGAGAGAGTCAAGTGAAGACCTTCACCCTGCCCGGCACCGACATCGTCGCGCCCAATGTCGTCCTCGGCCTGATGCGCATCCAGGACAAGTCCGACGAGGAGGTGCGCACCCTCGTCAGCACCGCCCGCGACGCCGGTATCGCCTTCCTCGACCACGCCGACATCTACGGCACCGGTGTGCACGGCTGCGAGCGTCGCTTCGCCGAGGCGCTGCGGCTGACCTCGTCCGAGCGTGAGCAGTTCGTCATCCAGTCGAAGGCCGGGATCGTCAAGGACGGCCCGTACTACGACTTCTCGTACGAGCACATCGTCGAGTCGGTGAACGGCTCGCTGGAGGCGCTCGGCACCGACTACCTCGACATCCTGCTGCTGCACCGGCCCGACGCGCTCGTCGAGCCGGAGGAAGTCGCCCGCGCCTTCGACGAGTTGTCGGCCGCGGGCAAGGTGCGCGCGTTCGGCGTCTCGAATCACACACCGCGCCAGATCGACCTGCTGCGCCGCCATGTGACCCAGCCGATCGTCGCGAACCAGCTCCAACTGTCGATCACGCACGCGCCGATCGTCGCCCAGGGCGTCGCGGCCAACATGCAGGGCCTGGACCAGGCGATCGTGCGGGACGACGGGATCGTCGACTACTGCCGTCTTCATGACATCACCGTGCAGGCGTGGTCGCCTTTCCAGGCCGGGTTCTTCGACGGCCCGTTCCTCGGCTCCGACCGCTACCCGGAGCTGAACGCCGTCGTCGACCGGCTTTCGGGGAAGTACGGTGTGCCCGGCGAGGCGATCGCGGTGGCGTGGATCACGCGCCACCCCGCGCAGATGCAGGTGGTGCTCGGCACCACCACGCCCGCGCGGGTGTCCGCCGCCGCCCTCGGCTCCGACCTCCCGCTCACCCGCCCCGAGTGGTACGAACTGTTCCGCGCCGCCGGCTACACCGTGCCGTAACCGGTCCCACTCGGTGACACCGCTCTCCCGGCGACAACCGCTCTCTCGGCGACAACCGCTCTCTTGGTGACACCGCCGGGTGCCTGTCCCTTCCTGGGGCGGCACCCGGCAGCCCCGTGCGGCGCGGAGGCGGTCCTCGACGGCTGTCACGGTGTCTGCTCCAGCCTTCTGGCCAGGGCGGCGAGCGCCCGGCCCGCCGTGGACTTCCATCGCCACGGCCGACGTCACCGCCACCCGCCCCTGGACAGGCATCGGCCCCCGGCACGCCGCCACCGCCCCGCACCGGGGAGCCGCAGCCGAGGCACCACAGGCCCGGCGGCCGGCCGCTCGCTCAGGACACGGCGAGGCGTTCCCGTAGGGCCGTCGCGAACTCGGTCGTCCTGTTGTTCAGGTAGAAGTGGTCGCCCTCGAACACAATCAGCTCGAAGGCGTCGGCGGGGGCGTGGTCCCTCCAGTCGGCGGCCTCCGGCACCGTCGTCCTGGGGTCCGCGTCGCCGGTTAGGGCGGTCACGGGGCAGCGCAGGGCGGCTCCGGGGCGGTGGCGGTATGTCTCCGAGGCGCGGTAGTCGCTTCTGAGGGCGGGCAGGACGAGCGCCCTCGTCTCCGGGTCGGCCAGGATCCGGGAACCCGTACCGCCGAGCGCCCCCACCTCGGCGACGAGGGCGTCGTCGCTCAGACGGTGGACGGTCTCCTCGCGGTGGTGGTGGGGCGCGCGGCGGCCGGACACGAACAGGTGCACGGGGGCGTCGTCACCGGCGGCCGCGAGGTTGCGGGCGATCTCGTACGCCACGATCGCGCCCAGGCTGTGCCCGAGGAGGGCGAACGGCCGGTCGCCGCGGTCGCGCAGTGCCAGGGTGCTGAGGCGGGCGAGTTCGTGGACGCTGTCCACGCAGGGCTCACGGAAGCGGTCCTGGCGGCCCGGGTACTGCACCGCCAGCACCTCCACCGACGGCGCGAGCGCCCGCGCCAGCGGGAGGAAGGCGCTCGCCGAGCCGCCCGCGTGCGGGAAGCACACGAGCCGTACGGCGGCACCGTCCGAGGGGACGTACCGCCTGAACCACAGTTCTCCCTGGGGGGCCGTGTCGGTCATGGTTGTCGGATGACCCTTCGCAGTGCTGTCGGTCGTACGGGTGGGGCGGGCCCGCAGGGGGCGGCCCCGGGGCGGCACGGTACCTGACGCGGGTTGACCCTGACACGGTGGCAAGGTGTCCCCTGGACGGAGGAGGTGGTCGCCATCAACACGACCGAGGGGAATTCGCGTGCCGCACGAGTGGCCGGGGCGCTGGGCGCCGAGGACGCTTCCGTGCGGCTTCAGGCGGCGCTGGCGGTGGGCTCCGACCCCGCCCCCGGCCTGGTGGACGCGCTCGTCGAGCGCTGCGGGGTCGAGCCGGACTTCTTCGTACGGGACATGCTGACCTGGGCGCTGACCCGCCTCCCGCCGGAGGCCACCCTGCCCCGGCTCCGTCAGGAACTGCGCTCCGGGAGCCCGGGCGCCCGCGGCCAGGCGCTGCACACCCTCTCCAAGATCGGGGACGGCAGCGCGTGGCCCTGGATCACGCGCGAGCTGCTGCGCGACGCCGACGACGAGGTCGCGCGGACCGCGTGGCGCGCCGCGGTCGTCCTCGTGCCGCAGGACGGGAGGAGCGGCCTCGCCGACGAGCTGCTGTCGCAGCTCGGCCGGGGCGAGCGCGAGGTGCGGCTCAGCCTCAGCCGCGCCCTCATCGACCTCGGCGACGCGGCCGTGCCCGCCCTGGAGAGGGCCGCGGCGGGCCCCGACCGTGCCGTGTCCGCCCACGCGCACGCCACCGAGCTGCTGCGGCGCAACCCGGCGGCCGGCTTCGACGCCGCCGTCGAGGAGGCGAGGCGGCTGGCCGCACTCGGCGCGGAGCGTGCCGCGGCCCTCGCGCGGGCGGACACCGGGACCGGCGGGGCCGCGGAGAGCGCGGGGTGCTGATCGGCGAGGTGGCCCGCAGGTCGGGGCTGAGCACCCGGGTGCTCCGGCACTACGACGCGCTCGGTCTAGTGCGGCCGACCGGTCGCACCGTCGGCGGCTACCGCGAGTACTCCGCCGACGACGTCCGCCGGATCTTCCACGTGGAGAGCCTGCGGTCCCTCGGGCTCTCCCTCAAACAGGTCGCACGGGCGCTCGAAGACCCGGACTTCACCCCGTCCGCCCTGGTCGGCGACCTCGTCCGATGGACACGGGAGCGCCTGGAGCGGGAGCGGGAACTGCTCGGGCGGCTCCGCGCGATCGACGCCGCGGCGCCCGCCGACTGGCAGGACGTCCTGGACGTCGTCGGGCTCATGCGGGGGCTCGGCTCGGCGAGCGCCGCGCGCAGACAGCAGGCCGTACTGGCGCATCCCGAGGGGGTGCCGGTGCCCCTGGAGGTGCTGGCCGGTGCGGTCCTGGCGGAGTCCGACCCGCATGTCGCGGGCGCGCTGCGCTGGGCGCTCGCCCGCTCCGGCGGCGACGGGGTGGCGGCGCTGGCCGACGGCATGCGCGCGCCGGACCCCGCGGTCAGGCGGCGCGCGGTGCTGGCGGTCGCCGCGGTGCCCGCGGCCCCGGGCGCGGCCACGCTGCTCACGGACGCGCTCGGGGACGCGGACGCGACGGTGCGCGGGCGGGCCGCGCTGGTGTTGGGCGGGCGGGGGGTGGCCGCGGCCGTGCCGGTGCTCGTCGGCATGGTCGTCAAGGGGGCGGGTGACGTCGACGCGGCGGACGCCCTCGTGACGCTGTCAGGGGACGCCGGGTGCGCGGAGCGGATTCTCGCGGCGCTGGCCGACGAACTCGCCGCGCCGGGCGCGGACTCCGCGACACGGCTGCGGCTGACCCAGGCCCTGGTCGAACTGCCGGGGAGCGCCCCGCGCGCGGTGCTGCGCGAACTGGCCGGGGACGGCGATCCCGCCGTCGCCCTCGTGGCGTCCGCCTTCGTGAAGGACGACGAGGTGTGACCGGCCGGGGCGGCGGGTCGCGTCTCACTCCCCGGGCCCGGAGGACTCCGTCCCGTCCTTGCGCGCCAGCAGGTGGATCTCCTTGAACCGCCGCCGGTCCGTGGGCTGTGGCGCGCGGACCATGCGGGCCACCTCAAAGAGCCCGGCGGTGTGCAGCAGTGCGGCGAGGTGGTCGGGCCACCACCGGTAGGCCGGTGCGACCGCGTGGTCGAAGACCTGCGTGGGGTGGGACGGGCCCTCGCTCGCCGAGAAGCCGATGAGGAGGTGGCCGCCGGGCGCCAGTACGCGGTGGAACTCCGCGAGGACTGCGGGGAGTTCTGCCGGGGGAGTGTGGATGACCGACCAGCGGGCGAGGACGCCTCCCAGCGCGCCGTCCGCCGTGTCGAGCGTGGCCATGGAGCCGTTCTCGAAGCGCAGTTGGGGGTGGGCGCTGCGGGCGAGCCCGACCATCCCGGGGGAGGCGTCGACGCCGAACGCCCTGAGCCCGAGGCCGTGGAGGTGCGCGGTGACATGGCCCGGCCCGCACCCCACATCCGCCACCTCGGCCTTCCCGCTCGCGGCCACGGACTCGGCGAACACGCCCAACATGGCGCGGTCCAGGGGGCTTTCGCGCAGCGAGTCGCGGAACAGCCTCGCGTATTCGGCCGCGGCGGCGTCGTACGCCTCGCGGGTGGCACTGAGGGTGTCCTGCTCGGTCATGCGCCAGACCGTAGCCCCTCCCGTCCTGCCGGACCACCCGGCCCCCGCCGTACGGTGGCCGCTTCGGAGGCGGCGGGTGAAGACGACGCGGTGCTGCCCCGGGCCGTCGTAGTCGGGCACGGGGGCCGAGCGGTCGAAGCCCAGCGCGGTGTGGAAGGCGATGGAGCGGGTGTTCTCCGGTGAGGTGACCGCCCTGACGAGGGTGCGGCCGTCGTGTCCCCCGGCGGTGCAGAACGTTCGTAGAGCGTCCGGGCGAGCCCGCCGTCTCCGGCCGCGGCGACGAGGCTGGTGTCGTGGAAGTGGTCGAGGTAGAGCCTGCCCAGCAGGGCGGTGAACCGGTCGCCGGTGAGGTAGGCGTAGTCGGAGGCGGCGCGGAAGGGGTACGCCGTGTCGCCCGAGCGGGGCCGCAGCCGGCCCGCGGGCACCACGAGGCGCTCGCCGGGGAAGCGTGCCGACACGGCGGCGCGGCGCTCCGAGGTCCTGGCGGCCTGGGCGAGGGGGGCCACGTCCCGCCGCCCGGTGTCGGCCCAACCGGTCCGCATGGCGGCGGTCAACGCGTCGGAGACGCCGGGGCGGAGACCGTTCTTGCGCTGTCCGGCCGGTCCTGCGGCCTTCTCGTCCCGTCCGGTCCCCGTGGTCCGCGGGAGCCCGGGGGCGGTGTCCTCAGGCACGGTTGGTTCCTCCTTGCGGTGTCCTGTGCGTCAGCCGAGGGCGACGTGCGTGTTGCCGAGCGAGAGCAGCAGTCCGAAGGCGTCGACGGCCGCGACGCCCAGGACGAAGGAGCGCGACCACCCGCGGCGCCCTGCCGGGGTGGGCACGAACTGCCGGGCGGCCAGCGCCGGCAGGACGCCCTGGACCAGGAAGCACGCTTCGAAGAGCCACAGGTCCCGCACCGCGGACAGCCGGTGGTCGTGCGCCAGCGCCGCCGGGTCCACCCCATGTGCCGCGGGGAAGTCGACGGCGCCGTGCGCCCCCAGCAGGTAGAGCGTCTTCGTGACGAAGCCGAAGACGGCGTGCGAGACGCAGACCACGCCGCCGCACCAGAGCGGAACGAGCAGCGCCCACGCCGGTACCCGCCCGGCGGCGCGGTGGTTCAGCGCCGGCACCCAGGCGGCGCCGACCAGCATGGCGGCGGTCACGACCCAGTTGGCGGCCCTGACGGTGCCGGGGTCCTGGCGGGCCGCGACGGGCACACGCCAGGTGCCGCCCACCGCCCAGTACACGTGGACGCCCGCGTAGAGCAGGGTGAACACGACCGTGAGCAGCACAAGACGCGGTCGTACCGCCAAGTCGGTGCCGTCGCCCGGCCGTACGGGCGTCTTCTCGTCGAGTGCCGTCAAGGGATGGCTTCTTCCGTCGTGCACGGCCCGCGCCCACGGGGGCGCCCGTCCGGGCCCGCAGGGGGGTCGGCCGTACCCGCACAGGGGGGGCAGGCGGGTACGGCCGAAGACGGGGTGGATACCGCGGCTGTCGTCGAACCACTGGCGTCGCGGTGCTCCGGAGGCCGCCGCGACTCCCACGACCAGGGGCTCACCGACGACGGTAGGCAGCGGCCGCGGCCCGGGCCACTGCGGAAACGCACCGTTCGCGCCCCCGGGCTCTCGAAATGCCACGGCGCGCAGGTACGGCGGTGCGGGGCTGTGCAGTTCGGAAGGGGCGGGGACCGCCCGGGTGCACAGGCGGTACTCAGGCGCCGCCGGTGCCGGGGCCGATCTTCATGCCGAGGCCGGGCACGAACGCGAACTCCTCCTCGATCCGCGGTGTGAGGACGGCCCCGCTGCCGGGCTCCGCGAGGTCGTCGCGGGAGATGGTGCCGCCGTGGATCGGGAAGGGCGCCGACTGGGTCGCCTCGCGCAGCGGGTTGCGCAGGGTGCACACCTCGACGAGCGGCATACCGAGGGCGAAGGCGACATGGGTGCTGTTCAGGAGCTGGACCCCGCTGCCCCACACATGCGGGATGGAGTCGAGGCCCTGCCGCCTCGACCGCTCGACGACGCGGCGGAAGTCGGCGAAGCCGCCGACCATGCCGACGTCGGGCTGAACGATCCCGACGCCGCCCGCGTCCATGAGGTGCCCGAAGTCCTGGATCACGCTGTAGCTCTCCACGCCCGACACCGGCACGTCCAGGGCGCGGGTGACGGCCGCGTAGCCCTCGATGTCCTCGGCCGCGCACGGCTCCTCGTACCAACTGTGCGGCAGGGTCTCCTGGAAGGCGCGGCCGACCGTGATGGCGTCCTCGACCCGCCACGGGTGCGAGGAGCAGCCCTGCACCAGGTCGAGGGCGACCCTGGTGCCCGAGGACAGCCGGGGCGCGAGGTGTTCGAGGAGCCGCACGGTGGTTCCGGGGTCGCGCATGGCGCGGATCTTCACGATGTCGAAGCCCGCGTCCTCCTGCGCGGCCACCCAGCCGTGGATCTGCTCGTGCGTCACGCCGAGGCCGCCGCTCGCGTAGCCCCTGACAGCGGTGGGCACGGCGTCCGGGTCCTCGGCGAGATGCCGCCACAGCGGCACACCGGCCTCCTTCGCCTCCGCGTCCAGGCAGGCCATCTCGATCGCGGCGATGACACCGGAGGCGATGCCGCCGCGGGCCCAGAAGCGGGTGTACGCGCGCAGGTGGTCGCCGATGTTCACACCGCGGAACTCGCCCGTGGGCAGATACGGTTCGAAGGCGGTCAGCAGCCCGGGCACGGCCTCGGCCGCCATCGTCGACTGGGACACCTCGCCGAGCCCGCGGGCGCCGGTCTCCGTCGTGACCTCCACCAGTGCCGCGTTCCACGCCCAGATGCGGCCGCCGACCCATTCGAGCGGCGGGGCACCGGAGTTGTCGTGGCTCAGCAGGACGGAGCGGATGGAAGCGATCTTCATGAGTCTCCTTGCGACATCCCGGGCGATCGATCCGACACCGGGCAGACTGGCAGGGCCAAAGAGGGACCACGACGGGAGACTAACGCCGTCGTCCGCGGAACTCCATGATTTTGGCCCAACCAATATCGGGATGGTGGGCGATGGTCAGAACTCGACCCCGGTGTCCTCCCGGTCGAGCGCGGCGCGCAGCGCGGTCTCGACGGCGATGACATGGGCTGCCGCGAGGGTGCCCGCCCGCGACGGGTCGTGGTCGCGCACCGCCGCGAAGATCGCCTCGTGTTCGCCGCGCGTGCCGACGGTGGTGCCGCTCGTGCGGTACATCCCGGCGGCGATACGGGCCCGGAAGGTCATGCTGTTCAGCGCCGTGCCCAGGGCTTCGAGCGCGGGATTGCGCGCGGCGGCGTTGAGGATGGCGTGGAACTCGATGTCGGCCGCCTGGTCCTCCTCCGTGGTCCCGCCGCTGCCGCCCGGCGGCGACATGCGGTCGACGCAGGCTTCCAGCCTGGCCAGCTCGTCGTCGGCGATGTGGACGGCCGCGAGGGCCGCCGTCTCCGCCTCGACGATGCGGCGGATCGTGAGGTATTCCAGCAGCCGCTCGGTCGGCGACACCTCGACCATGACGGCCATGCTCTCCAGCAGCGACGTCGAGGAGAGGCTGCGCACGAAGGCGCCGGAGCCGCGCTTGACCTCGACGAGGCCCATCCGGGCCAGGGTGGCGAGCGCCTCCCTGATGGTGTTGCGCGAGACCCCCATCTCGGCCGCGAGCTGGCGCTCGGGCGGCAGCCTGTCGTTCTCGCCGAGCTGCCGTGACGCGATCATCAGCTTGAGCTTCGCGACCACCGCGTCCACCGCGGAGGACGACCCGCCGGCCGGGCCGCCGGGGCCGTCGGCACCGCCGACGCCGTCTGCCACGATCGATTCCTCCCCGTTCCGCGGAGTCCCGCGCACTCGTCCCGCGGTCCGCGGTGTCGGCAAGTGTACTGAAAGCGACGGCCGCGCCCGGCGGCGGCCGGGCCGCACGGCACCCGCCCCCGGCCGTGTGCCGTTCAGTCCGCCGAGGGCACCGGCACCGCGGCGGCGGGCGCCGGGCGATGCCGGATGGCGGGCAGGAACACGACGTAGTTGACCGCCCCGACGATGGCGAGCGCGCCGGTGATCAGCAGCGGCACGAGGAACGACCCGGTCGACGCGACGAGGGCGCCGGTCACCACGGGGCCGAGGAACCCGGCGACGTTGCCCGCCGAGTTCTGTATGCCCGCCAGCGAGCCGATGTGCCGTGCGGTGGGCGCGAACTCGCCGGGGAACGTGCCGAGCGAGGGCCCCCCGATCAGCAGGGCGCCGTAGCTGATGCTCAGCAGGAGCAGCGCGGTGGCCGCGTTGGGCGCCACCACGGCGGTCGCGATGAGGCTGGAGACCAGCATCCCGGCCACGATGAACCCCTTGCGGACGGCGTTCACACTGCGCCCGCCCGCGATCAGCCGGTCCTGGAGGAAGCCGCTCGCGAGCTCGCTGAGCACCGCGACGATGCCGGGGACGGCGCCGAAGACACCCAGCGTGAGCAGGCTGAAGTGGCGCGCCTCCACCAGGTAGGTGGGGAACCAGGTGATGAAGAAGTACGCGACGTAGTTGAAGCAGAAGTACCCGATGACCAGGCCCCAGGTCGCGCGCAGCCGGAAGAGGTCCAACCACCGCACCTGCGCGGCCTCCGGCGGGTCGGCGGGCGCCTGGTCCGCCGCGATGTGCTCGCGTTCCGCGCGGTTGACCCGGGGGTGGGTCTCGGGGCTGCGGTACTCGACGAGCCAGCCGAGCGCCCACACCAGCGCGAGCGCGCCGACGACGACGAACGCGGCGCGCCACCCGGCCCACGCGATGATGCCGGACATCAGCGGCAGGGTGAGCACACCGCCGACCCGGGCGCCGATGTCCCAGACGGCGGTGGCCGCGGTGCGCTCACGGCGCGGGAACCACTCGTTGGTCGCCTTGGTGCACGACGGGTACTGGGTCGACTCGCCGGCGCCGAGCAGCAGCCGCAGGCTCAGCAGCGCCCCCACCCCCTGGACGGCGGCGGTGGCGACGGTGGCCGCGCCCCAGACGAGTGCGCCGACGCCGTAGGCGAGGCGGGCGCCCAGCTTGTCGACGAGGTAGCCGATCGGGAGCAGGAACGCCGCGTAGGCCAGGAAGAACCAGCCGAGGACGAAGCCCTGTGCCACGGACGAGATGTGCAGGTCCTTGCTCATGTACGGCAGGGCCACGCTGATCGCGGAGCGGTCGATGTTGGTGATGACCACGCCGACCCCCGCCAGCACCGCGAGTCGCCACCTGATGCCGGTGCGGCGGGCCGCGGTGGCACCAACAGGGGTGTCAGGGGTGTCAGGGGTGTCAGGGTGCGTCATCGCACTCACTCTCCTCTAGTGCCCGCCCTTGGATTGGACCAGCCAATATCGCGAATTGCAGGCCAAGCTACCACTGCTTCCTGCTTCTTTGGAGATTTTGGTAGGGCCGATTTTCTTGACGGGTGGATCGACGCCGTCCTACGGTGAGGGTCGGCGGCGGTGCGCGGTGCGCGTCGCGGAGGCGAAGGAGCGACGTACTGTGCCCATCACCGACGACCAGCACGAGGGGGCGGCCCGGGCGGACACGGCGGACCGCCGCACCCTGCCCCCGCTCGACGAGCGGGTCACCGCGGCCCAGCTCTCCGACTCGCTGGACTCCCTGGAGGTGCGCGGCCAGGTGCTCGACGGCCGCATCAGACCGCTGCGCGGCGGCTCCCGGATCGTCGGGCGGGCCAGGACAATCCGCTTCGAGCCGGTGACACGCCCCGCCGCGGAGGTCTACGCGGACCCCGACCCCTACCGCCCGTTCATCGAGTTCATGGACGGGGTACGCCGCGACGAGGTCGTGGTGGTCGCGACCGGCGGCGACGAACGCACCGCTTACTGGGGTGAGTTGTTCTCGGCGGCGGCGCTCGGCCGGGGCGCCGTCGGCCTGGTCTGCGACAGCTACACCCGGGACAGGGGCCGGGTGGAGGCGCTCGGCTTCCCGGTGTTCTCGCTGGGCACCAGGCCGCTGGACTACCGCGGCAGGATGCGGATCGCGGGGGTCCAGGAGCCGGTCGTCTGCGCCGGGGTGCGGGTGTGCCCCGGCGACCTCGTGCTCGCCGAGGACGACGGCATCGTCGTCGTACCGGCCGCCGCCGAGGAGGGCGCCGTCGAGCGGGCCAACCGGCGCGCCGCGACCGAGTCGACGGTGCTGCGCGAACTGCTGTCCGGCAGGACGATCGGCGAAGTCTGGGACGACCATGGCGTCCTGTGAGCCGGCGCCCGGCCGGGCGGCCCCACCGACACCGAAGGAGCCCGTCATGCGCGCCGCCGCGTACACCGGCAACGCCACCGTGGAGACCGTAGAGCGCACCCCCGTTCCCCCGGGGCCCGGACAGGTGCAGATCGCGGTCGCCTACGTCGGCCTGTGCGGTACCGACCTGCACGTCCTGCACGGCGACATGGACGCCAGGGTGGCCACGCCCGCCGTCCTCGGCCACGAGATGTCGGGCACCGTCGCGGCGGTGGGCCCCGGCACCACCGGGGTGTCCCCCGGCGACCGGGTGACCGTCATGCCGCTCGACTGGGACGGCACCTGCCCCGCCTGCCTCGCCGGCCACCAGCACGTCTGCCAGAACCTGACCTTCATCGGCATCGACTCCCCGGGCGCCCTCCAGCAGTGGTGGAACGTGCCCGCGCGCTGCGTCGTACCGCTGCCCGCAGGTCTTACGCTCCGGCACGGCGCGCTGGTGGAGCCGGTCGCGGTCGCCGTCCACGACGTGCGCCGCGCCGACGTGCGCCACGGCGAGCGGGTGGTGGTCATCGGCGGCGGCCCCATCGGGGTCCTCGTGGCGAGCGTCGCCCGCGAGTTCGGGGCCACGGCCGCGGTCGTCGAGATCGACGGGGGCCGCCGCGAGCGCGCCGCCGCGCTCGGCTTCGAGACCGTCGACCCCGCCGCGGTCGACCAGGCCGCGTGGGTACGGGAGTGGACGGAAGGGGCGGGCGCCGACGCGGTGTTCGAGGTGTCGGGCGCCGAGGCCGCCGTGCTCGCAGCGACCTCGCTGCTGCGGGTGCGCGGCCGGCTCACGGTCGTCGCGATCCACGGGCAGCCGCGCCCGGTCGACCTGCACCGGGTGTTCTGGCGCGAGCTGACCCTCCTGGGCGCCCGGGTGTACGAGCGGCGCGATTTCGAGACCGCCGCGGAACTGCTCGCCCGCGGCGTGATCCCGGCGGACGAGCTGATCACCGCCGTCGTCCCGCTGGCGAGGACGGCGGACGCGTTCGCCCAGCTCGACGCGGGACGGGCGCTCAAGGTACTGGTGGACGTCGGCGCAGAGGAGGCCGCGGCATGAGCACACCCTTCGCACTGGACGGCAGCACCGCACTGGTCACCGGCGCGGGCCGCGGCATCGGCCGCGCCGTCGCCGAGGCGCTGGCCGCCGCGGGGGCCGACATCGTCGCCGCCTCGTCAGGGCTCGACACCGAGGGCGGCGAGGTACGGCGCCGCGTCGAGGAACACGGCAGGCGCTACGAGGCACACCGCGTCGACTTCGCCGACCGGGACGCGGTGGCGGACTTCGCACGGCGCCTCGCCGGGCGCCCCGAGCCCGTCGACATCCTCGTCAACAACGCGGGCACCATCTCCCGGGCCCCCGCGCTCGACGTCGCTCAGGACGACTGGGACCGGATTCTCCAGGTCAACCTGTCCAGCCAGTTCCTGCTGACCCAGGCGCTCGCCCGCCCGATGGTCGACCGCGGCGCCGGGCGGATCATCTTCGTCGCCTCCCTGCTGAGCTTCCAGGGCGGCATCAACGTACCGGCCTACACCGCGTCCAAGTCGGCCGTCGCGGGCCTGACCAAGGCGCTGGCCAACGAGTGGACGGCGCACGGTGTGACGGTCAACGCGATCGCGCCCGGCTACATCGCCACCGACAACACCACCGCGTTGCGCGAGGACCCGGAGCGCTCCAGGGCCATCCTCGAACGCATCCCCGCCGGGCGGTGGGGCCGCGCCGACGACATCGCGGGCGCCGCCGTCTTCCTGGCGAGCCCCGCCGCGGCCTATGTGTCGGGCGCGGTGCTCCCGGTCGACGGCGGATGGCTCGGACGGTGAGCGCGCCGTCCCGGCGCGGGCGCGACACACGCGGTAAACCACCGGCAGGAGGAGGCGACATGGGCGACCAGCACGAGCGGGCGGCGGAAACCGCAGGCGGCGGGGGCGGGGGCGCGGACACCATCACCCGCATCGAGATCCGGGTCTGCCGCGGCGACAGCGCCCCGGACGACGTACGCGCCTCCGCGGCGCTGCCCGGCGGCACCCGGCCGCCCTTCGTGGTGCTCACCCTGGAGACCGCCGACGGGGTGACGGGCACCTCGTTCGCGTTCTCCACGTTCAACCCCCGGGCCGCCGGTGAGGCGATGGTGCCGATCAAGCGGTTCTTCCTCGGCCGCGACGTCTTCGAGCGCGAGCGCGCCCAGTTCGACTTCCGCCGCTTCGACCGCAGTTGGACCCTCTCGCCGATCTACGCCTACGGGCCCTTCGACAACGCGAGCTGGGACGCCATCGGCAAGAAGACCGGCCGCTCGGTGTCCCGGCTGCTCGGGCGGGCGCGCGACACCGTCCCGGTGTACGTCAGCTCCATGTTCCTGCCGCGTGGCGTCGACGCCTACGTCGAGCAGGCGCGCGAGGCCAGGGCGGCCGGCTTCCACGGCTACAAGATCCACCCCGGTGGCCGGCTCGACGAGGACCTGGCGGTTTACGCGGCCGTCCGCGAGGAGGTCGGCCCCGACTTCGCGCTGATGGTCGACCCGGTCGGCGCCTACACCTACGACGAGGCGCTGACCGCGGGGCGGGCGCTGGAGCGGCTGGGCTACCGCTGGTTCGAGGAGCCCGTCCAGGACGTCGACTGGCTGAGCCAGCAGAAGCTGACCGCGGCCCTCGACATCCCCGTCGTCGGCACCGAGACGCTGTCCGGCGGGCACCGCGGCACTTCGCAGGCCATCGCGGGCCGCCTCGTCGACGCGGTGCGCACCGACGTGTCCTGGCGCGGTGGCATCACCGACGTCATGAAGACCGCCGCCCTCGCGGACGCCTTCGGGATGCGCTGCGAGCTGCACACCTGCGTCTACCACGCGCTCGACCTGGTGAACCTCCAGTGCGTCTCGGCCCTCACCAACTGCACCTACCTCGAACTGCTCTACCCGCTCGCGGACAACGACTTCGGGCTCGCCCACGGCATCGACATCACCGAGGGCCACGCGAGCGTCCCCGACGAGCCGGGGCTCGGCATCGCCTACGACTGGGACTTCATCGAGGACCGCACGGTCGCCGTCCTCTGAACCCCGCCGCCACGGGACCGGGCAGCCACCGCCCGCCCGGCCCCGGTGGTCCGGGTTTTTGAAGACACCCCCTAGGCAGGGGCGGCCGCCGCACGCGTCCGCGCCAGGCCGCGCCTCGCGTCCTCGATGCGCAGCGGCAGATCGCGGACCCGTGCCCCGGTGGCGTGGTGGAACGCGTTGGTGACGGCGGCCGCCGTGCCCACGATGCCGAGTTCGCCGATGCCCTTGCCGCCCACAGGATTGAGCCGGTCGTCGCGCTCCCGGAGCCAGTGCGCCTCGATCGCGGGCACGTCCGCGTTCGCCGCGTAGTGGTAGCCGGCCAGGTCGTTGTTGGCGAAGTCGCCGAAGAGCGGGTCGAGTTCGCCGATCTCCAGCAGCGCCATCGACAGGCCCATCGTCATCGCGCCGACGAGCTGTGAGCGCGCCGTCTTCGGGTTGAGGATGCGCCCCGCGGTGAACACCCCGAGCATCCGGTCCACCCGGATCTCACCGGTGTCGGTGTCCACGCGCAACTGCACGAACTGCGCGCCGTACGCGTGCCTGGCCAGCGCCTGCATCGCCCCGACGTCCTCGGTGGTGTCGGCGCTCGCCTCCACACCCTCCTCGGGCACCGCGCCCGCGTGGGCCCCGAGCTTGTCGAGGAGCGCCCGGCACGCCTTGACCACCGCCCAGCTCCACGAGGCGGTGCCCTGGGAGCCGCCGGCGAACGTCGCCAGGCCGAGCGAGGCGCGGCCGATCTCCAGACGGAGCCGCTCCAGCGGGATCCCCAGCGCGTCGGCGGCGACCTGCGCCATGGCGGTGCGCGCCCCCGTGCCGATGTCGGTGGCACCGACGCGTACGAGGAAGGTGCCGTCGGGCTCGGCCCGCGCCACCGCGGTGCTCGGTCCCACGTAGACGGGGTGGGTGGAGGAGGCCATGCCGGTGCCCACCAGCCAGCGGCCCTCGCGGCGGCTGCCGGGCTCGGGGTCGCGGTAGCGCCAGCCGAACCGCTCGGCGCCCTCGCGCAGACAGCCCACGAGGTTGCGGCTGCTGAACTCGGTGCCGGTGAACGGGTCGACGGCCGGCTCGTTGCGCACCCGCAGCTCCACCGGGTCGACACCGACCGCGCAGGCCAGCTCGTCCATCGCCGACTCCAGCGCGAACATGCCGGGGGTGTGTCCCGGGGCGCGGAAGAAGGCGGGCGTGGGGACGTCGAGCCGGGAGATCCGGGACACGGTCCTGATGTGCGGCGCCGCGTACATCATCCGCGCGTCGGCGGTGGCGTTCTCGCCGAACTCCTTCAGCCGGGAGGTGTGGTTCAGCGACTCGTGCACGACGGCGGTGAGGGTGCCGTCCGCGTGCGCGCCGAGCCGTACCCGCTGGATGGTGGGGGCCCGGTGGGTGACGAGCGCGAACATCTGCTGCCTGGTCAGCGCGATCTTCACCGGGCGTTCCAGGGTCCTGGCCGCCATGATGGCCAGTACGGCGCCCGCCCGCGGGTACGCCTTGGAGCCGAAGCCGCCGCCGACGTACTCGGTGACGATCTCGATCGCGGAGGCGTCGATGCCGAACAGCTCCGCGATGCTCGCCGCGTACCCGAACGGGCCCTGGTTGGCGTCGTACAGCGTCAGCCGGTCCTCGTCCCAGACCGCGATGGTGGCGTGCGGCTCCATCGGCATCGCGTGCTCGGCCGGTGTGGTGTACGAGGCGTCCACCACGACGTCGGCGGCGGCCAGCGCCGCGTCCGGGTCGCCGCGCTCCTGGCGGGCGTCGACGCCGCCCACCGCCTCCGGTGTGTAGGCGCTCTCGTCGTCGCGGAGCACCACGTCATGGGGCTCCTCGCGGTAGGAGACCGGCAGCACCTCGGCGGCCCGGCGGGCGGCTTCGAGCGAGGTGGCGACGACGGCCGCCACGACCTGCCCGCGGTGGGCGACGTCGGGGGACTGGAGCACCATCAGGTCCGGGTCGGCGTCGGGCCGCAACCGGGGCGCGTTGGTGTGGTCGAGCACGGCGAGCACACCGGGCAGCCCGAGTACGGCCGCCGCGTCGACCCGGGTGACCCGCCCGCGGGCGATGGACGACACCGCGGGGAAGACGTACACGACGCCCTCGACCGGGTACTCGTACGCGTACCGCGCCGCGCCCGTCACCTTGTCGTAGCCGTCGAGGCGGGTGACGGGGGTGCCCAGCGACTCGGTCAGGGTGCCCGTTTCCATCAGCGGTCCTTCCTTGCGGCCCGGCCGGTCAGGTCGAGCACGACGGCGCGGAGCAGGTCGGCGGCCAGGCCGACCTTGAAGGCGTTGTCGGGCCCGGTGCGCGCGGCGGCGAACTCGGCCGCCGCGGCGGCGCCGAGTTCCCCGGCCCCGGGCCGCCGCCCGCGCAGCGCGGCCTCCGCGGCCCTGGCGCGCCAGGGCCTGGTGCCGACGCCGCCGAAGGCGATCCTGATGTCCGCGAGGGTGCCGTCGTCCGCGAGGTCCACCACGGCGGCCACGCTCACCAGCGCGAACGCGTACGACCACCGGTCGCGCACCTTGCGGTAGCGCATCGCGGCGCCGGTCGGCGGCGCGGGCAGCTCCACGGCCGTGATCAGCTCGCCGCGCTCCAGCACGGTCTCCCGGTGCGGGGTGTCGCCGGGCGGCAGGTACAGCTCCTCGACCGGCACGGTGCGTGCGGCGCCGTCGGGCCGCCGCAGATGGGCGACGGCGTCCAGCGCGACCAGCGCGACGGCCATGTCGGAGGGGTGGGCGGCGATGCAGTGCTCCGAGGTGCCGAGCACCGCCATGTCGCGGTGCACACCGCCGCGTGCCGGGCAGCCGGTGCCCGGCTCGCGCTTGTTGCAGGGCTTGGTGGTGTCCTGGAAGTAGCCGCAGCGGGTGCGCTGGAGGAGGTTGCCGCCGAGGGTGGCCTGCGAGCGCAGTTGCCCCGAGGCGCCCGAGAGCAGCGCCTGCGCGAGCACCGGGAAACGGGCCCGCACGCCCTCGTCGCCCGCGAGCGCGCCGTTGCGCACGGTGGCGCCGACGAGGGCGGAGCCGTCCGGCCTGTGCTCCACGGTGTCCAGCGGGAGCCGGGAGACGTCGACCAGCAGGCCGGGCTGCGCCACCCCGAGCTTCATCAGGTCGACGAGGTTGGTGCCGCCGCCGAGGAACGTGGCGTCGGGCCGCTCGGCGACCAGCGCCTGCGCCTCTGCCGTCCCCGGGGCGCGTACGTAGGCGAACTCCTTCACCTGGCTTCTCCGTTCGCGGGCGCGGGCGCGGCGGCCGCTTCGAGTACCGCCTCGACGATGCCGCCGTACGCCCCGCAGCGGCAGAGGTTGCCGCTCATCCGCTCGCGCACCTCCGCGGCGTCGAGCGCGCCCGCCCCTGCCACACCGGCCGCGGTGTCCTCGGTGACCACGCTCGGCCAGCCGCGCTCCGCCTCGCCGAGCGCGCCGACCGCGGAACAGATCTGGCCGGGCGTGCAGTAGCCGCACTGGAGGCCGTCGTATTCGAGGAACGCCTCCTGGAGCGGGTGCAGTCGGCCGCCGCTTTCGGCCGCCTCCGGGAGGTCGGCCACGCCCTCGACGGAGACGATGTCGCGGTCGTCGACGGCGACCGCCAGCAGCAGACAGCTGTTGGCGCGCTCCCCGTCGACCAGCACCGTGCAGGCGCCGCACTGGCCGTGGTCGCAGCCCTTCTTGGCGCCCGTCAGACCGAGTCGCTCGCGCAGCGCGTCCAGCAGGGTCGTGCGGTTGTCCACCGTCAACTCATGGCGTTTGCCGTTGACATGGAGTACGACGTCACTGATCGACGCGGCAGAGGAGAGAGTCATATCATCTGAATGTACCAAGCAGTTACCCGCGGTGAGAGCCCTCGTGGCGCGCCGTGCGCGCGGGGCGGCAGCGGTGTGGGCGACAAGGGAACGGCGGTCGGGCATGCGTGGCGTGGTGCTGGAGGAGAAGGAGCGCTGGTGGCGGGCCGGTACGCCGTTCGCCTGCGCGACCGTGGTGGACACCTGGCGCTCGTCGCCGCAGCCGCCGGGCGCCCAGATGCTCGTCGGCCCCGACGGCACGGTCGTCGGCAGCCTGTCGGGCGGGTGCGTCGAGGGCGCGGTCTACGAACTGTGCCGGCAGGTACTGGCCGACGGACGGCCGGTGCTCGAACGGTACGGGGTCAGTGACGAGGACGCGTTCGCGGTCGGCCTGACCTGCGGCGGTGTCATCGACGTCCAGGTGGAGCGGGTCGATACGGCCTCCTTCCCCGGCTTCGGGGCGCTGGCCGCCTCCGTGCGCGCGGGGGAGCCCGTCGCCGTCGTCACCTGTGTCTCCGCCGCCGCGCCCGAGAAGGAAGCGCCCGCCGCGTCGCGCGGGGACCGGGACCCGGAGGGCAGGGTGGGCCGCCGCCTCGTGGTGCGCGAGGAGCGGGCCGACGGCTCGCTCGGCACCCCGCTGCTCGACCGCGCCGCGGCCGAGGCGGCCCGCGGCATGCTCGCCGAGGGCCGCACCGGCATGCTGCGCCGGGGCTACGACGGCAGCACCCGCGGCGACGACCTCGGGCTCTTCGTCGCCTCGTACGCCGCACAGCCCCGGATGATCGTCTTCGGGGCGGTCGACTTCGCCGCCGCGACCGCGCGCCAGGGCGCCTTCCTCGGCTACCGCGTCACCGTCTGCGACGCCCGCCCGGTCTTCGCCACCCGGCGCCGCTTCCCCGACGCCGCCGAGGTGGTCACCGACTGGCCGCACCGCTATCTGCGGGCCGAGGCGGAGGCGGGCCGCCTCGACCCCAGGACCGTGGTGTGCGTCCTCACCCACGACCCCAAGTTCGACGTGCCGCTGCTCGAAGTCGCCCTGCGGCTGCCGCTGGCGTACGTCGGCGCCATGGGCTCCCGCCGCACCCATGACGACCGGCTCGCCCGGCTGCGCGAAGCCGGTCTGAGCGAGGCGGAGTTGGGCCGGATGTCGTCGCCGATCGGCCTCGATCTGGGGGCCAGGACCCCGGAGGAGACGGCCGTCTCCATCGCCGCGGAGATCGTCTCCGCGCGCTGGGGCGGCAGCGGGGAGCGCCTGACCGGGCTCAGCGGCAGCATCCACACCGCCGTCTGAGCCCCGGCCGCTTCTCCCGAACACCGTGTCGGCCGCTGCCGCCGATCACCCGACCGCGAACGAGGTGTCCACCCGTGCGAACTCTGCCGACGACCGACAACGACGAGGAGTACCCGCCCATCCTCCTCGTCCGCACCGACTACCGGGACGAGGACGGGTGGCTGCGGGTGCGGGCCGACCTGGACCGGCCCTGGATCGCGGGCCCCCACGACGACGGCCTCAAGGAGGAGGTGCTCGCCGTCGACGACCCGCGGTGGGCGGACGCCGCCCACGCCGACGTGCTCGCCGCACTCGCCGCGGCCGGGGGCGGCGACGACCCGTCCGCGGCGGGCTGGGACGTGGTCTTCCTTGCCGACGCCGCGAGCATGACGGGCCCGGAGGCGACCCTGCTCGCGGTGAGCACCGACCCGGAGGAGACGGAGGGGCCCTTCCGCGTCCACGCCCTCCAGACCCCGCACAAGATGCACTGCAACCTCTTCCAGGGCAACCTGGACTACGACGAGTTCGCGGGCGAACTCCCCGACTGACCCACCGGCCCCGAACTCCCCACCGCCTTCGCTGTCCTGATGCGCCGTCAGCCGCGCAGACAGTCCTGCGCGGCCGTGCGGAACGCGGCGACAAGACGGCCCCGGTCGGCCGTCCGGGTCGCCAGCACGACGTGTCCGGGTTCGACACCGACGAGGGGGACGGTGGTGAGGTCGGGGCGGGTGCCGCCGGTATAGAGGGCGGCGGGGACGATCGCCACCGCCTGCCCGGCGGCGATGCACTCAAGCTTGTCCTCGATGGTGTCGACCGGAGGCCCGCCGGGCGCGGGGCCGCCCCCGGGGCGGGGGTCGATGCGCCAGTAGGCGTCGAAGTCCGGGTCGGGGAAGCGGGGGATCGGCTCGTCCGCGATGTCGTCGAGGGTGACCGACTCCTCCCCGGCGAGCCGGTGCCCCACAGGCACCAGCAGCAGCCGCGGCTCGTCGTGGAGCACCGTCACCCGCAACTCGTCGGTCTCCAGCGGGAGTCGGGTGACCGCCGCGTCCACCCGCCGGTCCAGGAGCGCCCGGCGCGGCTCGTGCCACTCCAGGTGCAGGGTGCGTACGTCCGCATCGGGATGCCGCTGCCGCAGCCGCAGGACCGCGGGGGTCACGACAAGACCCGCGGTGTACCCCACGGTGATACGGGTGGGGCGCCCGGCGGCCCGTGCGGTGGCCGCGGCCTGCTCGGAGGAGCGCAGCAGCGCCCGCGCCCCGGGCAGGAACGCCTCGCCCGCCTCGGTGAGCCGGGTGCCCTGCCGGGTGCGGTCGAGCAGCCGCGCCCCCACCTGGCTCTCAAGACGGCTGATCTGTCGGCTCAACGACGGCTGTGCGACGTGCAGTTCGGCCGCGGCGCGGCCGAAGTGCAGATGGGACGCGACGGTGGTGAAGTAGCGCACGAGACGCAGATCCAGATCCGTCATGCCCGAAGCGTAATGCCGAAACGGTATGACGTCATGCGGAACAGGTCTTTGATCACGGAGGGTGCGCGTCCCTAGCGTGAGCGCCATGACCACGGAAAACGAGAAGGCGGTACGCCGCTTCTACGAGGCGCTCGCCACGGGTGACACCACGCTCGTCGACACGGCGCTCGCCCCCGGCTGGGAGGCCGTCCCCGCCCTGCGGGCCGCACCGGGCCCGGACGGCTGGAAGCAGAGCGTCGACCATCTGCGCGGGGTGTTCTCCGGCCTCGCCCTCACCATCGAGCACCTGGTCGAGGCGGGCGACACGATAGCGGTGCGCTCGGTCGGGCACGGTGTGCACACGGGGGAGCTGCTCGGCGTCCCGGGCACCGGACGCGAGGTCGAGCTGCGGGCGTCGGACTTCCACCAGGTGGCCGACGGCCGGATCGTACGGAGCTGGCACCTGGAGGACTACTTCGGCATCGCCGCCCAGATCGGACTGGAGTTCACCCGTGGCGCTTGACGGGAGGACCGCGGTGGTGACCGGGGCCGCGCGCGGCATCGGGTACGCGTACTGCCGGCGGCTCGCCGCGGAGGGCGCGAACGTCGTCGCCGTCGACGTCGACGACCCGGCCGACGGTGTGCGGGAGCTGCCGGGCGGCGGCGAGAAGCTGGGGGTGGTGTGCGACGTCGGCGAGCCGTCGCAGGTGGACGCGGCGGTCGCCGCGGTGCTCGACCGCTTCGGGCGCTGCGACATCCTCGTCAACAACGCCGCCGTCTTCCCTTTCACCGACCTCGACGGGGTGACGATCGAGCTGTGGCGCACGGTGCAGGCCGTCAACGTCGAGTCGATCCTGCTCTTCTCCCGGGGGTTCGCGCCGGGGATGCGGGCCGCCGGGTGGGGGCGGGTCGTCAACACGGGCTCGGGCATCACCCTCACCCAGAACCGGGACCTCGTCTATATGACGAGCAAGGGCACCGTGCACGCGCTGACCAGGGCGCTCGCCAACGAACTCGGCGAGAGCGGCATCACGGTCAACGCGATCGCGCCGGGCCTCGTGCCCACCGAGGGCTTCCTCGGCCGCACCAGGACCGGCGGCCCCTCGGCGGAGGAGGTCTTCGCCCGGGTGAAGGACCTGCAAACCGTCAAACGTCCGTCGGTCCCCGCCGACCCCGCGGGCGCCCTCGCCTTCCTGGTCTCGGAGGACGCCGACTTCCTCACCGGCCAGATCCTCCACATCGACGGCGGCGTGACCCGCACGGGAGCCTGACCGCACGCCGCCGCGCCCACCCGGAGCGCCCGCCCACCCGCAGCGGACGTACGCACCCGGCGCGGCGGCCCGCCCCGCCGCCTACACTGGCCGCCATGGCATGCCGCATCAGTGAGCTGGTCATCGACGCCGCCGACCCCGAGCGGCTCGCCGTGTTCTGGAGCCAGGTGCTCGGCTATGTCGAACTCGGCCGCGAGGACGACGGAAGCATCGAGATCGGTCCTTCCGACGCCGGGTTCGGCGGCCTCCAGCCCACCCTCATCCTCAGCCGGGGTGGCGCCCCCGGGGCGGCGAAGCTGCCGCTGCACATCGACGTCAGCCCCACCGACCGCGACCAGGAGGCCGAGTTGGAGCGGCTGCTCGCGCTCGGCGCCCGGCCCGCCGACGTCGGCCAGAGCGGCGCGGAGAGCTGGCACGTCCTGGCCGACCCCGAGGGCAACGAGTTCTGCCTGCTGCGCACCCGGCTCCGGCCCCTCTGACCCACCCTCCCGGGCGGCCCCACCACCCGTTCCGCCCGCCGCCCGCGGGCCCCGGTCACATGCCGCCGAACCCGGAACTCGCCAGCCCCTCGATGAAGCGGCGCTGCAACGCGAGGAAGAGCACCATCGTCACCGCGAACAGGAACTCGTGGTACGCGGACAGGCCCGTCGTCGGCGCCACCGTCAGTAGTCGTTGCCCATGGCCGCGCGCACCTCGGCGAGGGTGGCGTCCGCGACGGCCGCGGCGCGGGCGTTGCCGTCCCGCAGGATGCGGCGGAGCTGGCCGCGGTCGCGCGCGTACTGCGCCCTGCGGGCGCGCAGCGGGGCCAGGTGCTCGTTGACCGCCTCGGTGACCGTGCGCTTCAGCGCGGCGGCTCCCCCGCCGCCGATGCCGGAGGCGATCTCCTCGGGGGTGCCGCCCCGGCAGAGGGAGGCGAGCAGCAGGAGCGAGGAGACCTCGGGGCGGGTGGCGGGGTCGTAGGTGATGTGGCGCTCGGCGTCGGTCCTTGCGCCTCTGATCAGCCGGGCCGTCTCGTCCGCGTCGGCGGCGAGCGCGATGGCGTTGCCGCGGCTCTTGCCCATCTTGGCGCCGTCGGTGCCGAGCAGCAGCGGCGCGCTCGACAGCAGGGCCTCGGGTCTCGGGAGGACCGCGGTGCCCGCGCCGTAGCGGTCGTTGAAGCGGCGCGCGACGGTACGGGTGACTTCCAGGTGCGGGAGCTGGTCGCGGCCGACGGGGACCAGGTTGGCCTTGCAGAAGAGGATGTCGGCCGCCTGGTGCGCGGGGTAGGTGAACATCAGGCCGCTCACCGACGACTGCCGGGAGTGCGCGATCTCGTCCTTCACCGTGGGGTTGCGCTCCAGCTCGGCGACGGAGACGAGGCCGAGGAACGGCAGCAGCAGTTGGTTGAGGGCGGGCACGGCGCTGTGCGTGAAGATCGTGCTGCGCGCCGGGTCGATGCCGGTGGCGAGGTAGTCGAGCATCAACTCCTCGACGTGCCCCGCCGGGTCGTCCGCGACATCGCGGTCGGTGAGGACCTGGTAGTCCGCGATGACGACGAACGTCTCGACGCCGAGGTCCTGGAGGCGGACCCGGTTGTGCAGGGTGCCGAAGTAGTGGCCGAGGTGGAGCCGGCCCGTGGGGCGGTCCCCGGTCAGCACCCGGAAGCGGCCGGGGTCGGCGCGGATCAGTTCTTCAAGGACCGCGCTGCGGGCGCGCGCTGCGGGTACCCCCAGCGCGTCGGCGGTGGGGCCGGGGGCCGGGGCGGCCGTGGCGGTGGGGTGCGGGGCGGTGTCCATGGGTTCTCCTGACGGGGGTGGTGTCGACGCCGCCGTCGGGACGCCTCGCCCCCGCCAGGGAACGCGAGAGGGCCGTCCGTCCGAACGGCCCTGGGGTCATGCGTGAGAGGCGGCCGCTCCTACGAGGAGCGCCACCAGCCCAGACACGACGAGAGAGGCATGACCCCATGGTAGCCCCGGGCCAGGGCCGCCCGCGCGGCAGTTGTGTGTGGGCGCGTTCAGCCGGCGGTGCCGCCGTCCGGCGCCCCGGTGGGAGGTGTGCCCGCGGGGGCGGTGCGCAGGCGGAGCGCGCGGTCGAGTTCGCCCGCGGCGTCCGCCATGCACTCCTTGAACGACGTGGTGGTGTGCGGCTCCGTCCACCGGTCGAAGCCCTGCTCGTACACGGTCAGGGCGAGCCGCACCAGGTACGCCGCCTGCGGCTCGGGCACACCGCGCTTGGCGAGCAGCGCCCTGAGCAGGTCGTCGAGCCGCGCCACCTTGAGGACCTCGCGCTCGCGCAGCTCGGGGTTGGCGGCGATCACGTTCTGCCGCTTGCGGGCGAGGCCGCGGTCCTCGGGGAAGAGCCGCCCGGAGCGGGCGAGCGCGGTGAGCAGCGCGTCCCACGGCGGCAGGTCCGCGGGGGCGCTCTCCAACTCCTCCTGGAAGTGCGCCGCGAGCCGGTCGGCGCCGCCGAAGAGCGCCTCGCGCTTGTCGCGGAAGTAGCGGAAGAACGAGCGCTTCATCAGCCCGGCGCGCTCCGCGATGTCCGCGACGGTGGTGCCGTCGTAGCCGCGCTCGGCGAACAGGTCGAGAGCCGCTTCCTCCAGGCGCAGTTGCGCGTTCGGCTCCCATCGTGGCATTGCTCAAGCCTACCCGATGACACGTGGTGTTATGGTTGCGATGACACATGGTGTTGTCACTGAGAAGCGGTCATGAGGGAGTGGTCATGAGGGCTGTGCAGATCGAGAGGTTCGGCGGACCCGAGGTGCTGGGGTTCGTGGAGGCCGAGGCGCCCGTCCCGGGGGCCGGGCAGATCCAGGTGGAGGTGCGCGCCTGCGGGGTGAACCCGGCCGACTGGTTCGTACGGGAGGGCGGCATGGGCGGCGGGCTGCCGCAGGGCACCGGGTTCGAGGTGGCGGGCACCGTGTCCCGGGTGGGGGAGGACGTGACGGGCGTCGCGGTGGGGGAGCGGGTCTTCGGCGGCATGCTCTTCGGGGGCTTCACCGCGGGGGCGGCCCAGTTCGCGGTGCTCGACTTCTGGGCGCGGATGCCGGAGGGCATGTCCTTCGAGCAGGCGGCGGCGATCCCCATGAACGGCGAGACCGCGCTGCGCATCCTCGACGAGGTCGGGGTGGCCAGGGGGCACACCGTGTTCGTCAACGGCGGCAGCGGCGCCGTCGGCCAGATCGCCACCCAGCTCGCGGTGGCGCGCGGCGCGCGGGTGGTCGTGACGTCGGGCGAGGCGAAGGCCGCCACCCTGCGCGGCCTGGGCGCCACGGTGGTCGGCTACGGGGAGGGACTTTCCGAGCGGGTGCGCGAGGCGGCCCCGGGGGGCGTGGACCGGGTACTCGACATGGGCCCGGGCGGACAGCTCCCTGAGCTGGTCGCACTGGCCGGCGGCGATCCCGCGCACGTGGTGACGATCACCGACTTCGCGGGCGCCGACGCCCTCGGCGTCCGGGCGAGCGGCCGCGAGGGAACCGAGTTCCGCTTCGACGCCCTGGAAACGATCGCCACCGCCGTCACCACCGGCTCTCTCAGCGTCCCGGTATGGCGCGTCGAGCCCTGGGAGAACGTGGCCGAGGTCCAGGAGTCCATCAAGTCAGGCACGGCACGCGGCAAGACGGTATTGAGGGTGGCCCCCTGAGGCGGCCGCCCTGGCGTGCGGGGGTGTGGCCGGGGGCGGAAGCCGCGCCCCCGCACGCCACCCCGCGGTTCCGGCTGCGCGGGGGAGGCTCAGGCGCGGCCGCCTGGCTGCCCCTCCCGCGATTCGTCGGTGATGTGCACCCCGTAGCCACCGGCCAGCACGTCGAGACCGTGATCGTATCCCTGCCCCACGGCCCGGAAGCGCCACATGGCACCGCGGCGGTAGAACTCGGCGAGGAGCAGCGTGCGTTCCGTGGTGGCCGCGTCCAGGGTGGTGTGCACCAGGGGTGCCGCGCTACGGCCCGGACGAGCCGTCACCTCGATCGCGCCGACGTCCGCGAATGTCGCGGCGCCGTCGAGTGCGGCGGAGATGACGACCTTGTGGCATGCGGGCGGTAGCTGGGTCAGGTCGACGGAGATGGTCTGCTCATTCGGCCCGTCGGTGAGGAGCCGCACTGTCCCGGCGGGGTTCTCCGGAGCACCGTAGAAGACGAAGTCCTCGTCGGAGAAGACTTGCTCATCGTCGTCCAGAGCGAATGCGACAAGGTCGACCTCGCAACGCTTCAGTGGCACCCACGTCGCGGTGGTGTGCCAGGTGGGCGCCCCGGGGACGGCCGGTGCCGAGGTCAGGTCGACGACACCGCCGCGTGGAAGTACGAGGGGCGCGTGCGGTCGCACGGTTGCCCCCGAACTCGCCGAGGTGTCGGGCGAGTTGTCTCCCGGCCTTTCCGAGTGGAGCCACTGCGCGCCGTGCACGGGGAGGCCGAGTTCGGCGACCCGAACCATACGGCTGTCGTTCTCCCCACCCGCGAGCAGGACGACGTCGGTGACACTGCGGGAGAGGTTGACGGCGGCGGAACCCCCCGACCGGACGATGCGGGCTCGCGCGGCAGCGGCGTCCTCGTGCGAGCCGCCGAGGACGAGCACCCGCAGTCCGGAGAGCGGACCGGCCGCCGACGGTGCCCCTCCGCCGTCGACCGTGCTGCCGGGACGTGGCGCCGGGACTGCGACCTCACGCGTGGAGACGGTGCCGGTCGTCGTCCGGGGCGACTGTGGGGCGTCGGTCGACTCCCCGGCCGTGCTGGTCCGGTGAGGTGTTCCGGGACGCACGTCGCCGAGCAGCCTCAGGAAGGTCTCCTCGTCGATCACCGGGACACCGTCGGCGGCGGCTCGGCGGGCCTTGGCCGAGTACGAGGACGTCTCGTTGCTGACCAGCGCGCTGGTGTACCGGCTCACCGAACCCATGACGTTCAGTCCGGCCGAGACCGACAGCGCGACCAACTCCGGCCGTGGGGTCTCGGTCTGCCCGGTGATCGCGACCTTCATCCCCTGGACGAGCGGCCCGTCCGGGCGCAGTCGCCCCGGATTGCGGTACGCACAGGCAGTCTTCGGTGCTGTCGGAACGAAGCGTGGGGCCTGCCGTGGCGGGCACGCCACCAGCGGCAGCGGCAGCCCCAGCCGGTCCGCCTCGCGCAGCGTGCCCCGGAGGACCCCGGCGAGGACCCGGGCGTCGTCCAGCGCGTCGTGCGCGCGGGTCCGCGGCACGCCGTAGTGGGCCGCAAGCGTACCGAGCGTCAAATCCGAAGTGGGCGGGCCCACCTGCCGGTTCAGCGCCAGGGTGCACAGTCGCTGCGACACGGGGAGCGGGAGCCGGGCGCGAGCGAACTCGTGGGCCAGGAAGTCGTAGTCGAAGTGCGCGTTGTGGGCCACCATGACCCGGGACTCGAGAAGTGTCCCGATGCGCCGCGCGACCTGCTCGAAAGCCGGTGCGCCGCGGAGTCGTTCGGCGGTCAGGCCGTGGATGTGCACGGGCCCGGGGTCGCAGCCCGGATTCAGCAGGGTCGAGAACTCCCCGACCGCCTGGCCGTCGCTCCCCACCAGGACCACCGCGAGCGACAGCACCCGGTCCCGGCGGGCGACGAGACCGGACGTCTCCACGTCCACGATGGCCCAGTCATGGTCATGGCCTCGCGGTCCGGGGGCGCCGCAGGACCCGGCGGCTGGGCTCGTGGCGGCGTTGGTGCGGAGGACCATGGCCGTAAGGATGATGCGACATTCACGCTTCCTTCAACCTGGATGGCTATTTGTTGAGGAAAGTCGTGTTCGACCAGACCCTCCCGGGTGCTCGTCGGTCCAGGTGACGGCCTCGCTGTGGTCCGAGCAGCCGGCGAGTACGAGCACACCCGCCGCGACAGCCGTGCCCAGGATGATTCTCCGGTACACCCTCATGACATCCCCCGTGATCCAGAGCCCGTTGGCCCGGCATCGTGCCCGTGTCAAAACCGCCACGCCCTTGGTAGCGCCAGGAGTTGCATCGTCGCCAACGGTTCGTCACGGGGGTGAGATAGCGCTCGCCCCGGCCGTCGGTCGGCCCCTGCATTGGACGGCATTGGGGTCGCTCACGAGCGCCCGACCTGAGCGTGGCGAGAGCAGGTATCAGGGAGGGGAGAGGTGGACGTGTCCCGTCGGTCCACACGTGGTCTTCGCCTCATGGTCGCCCAATCTCGGCAAAGGTGAGGAAAGTGTGGTCGAAACGTCAGGGACGGGCATAACCTGAGCCCCACCTTCCGCCGTCGAACGGCGTGAACGGTATAGCGGTGGAGGTGGCATGGGCAACGAGACACAGGAGCCAGTGGCTGGCGAGGGACTTGTGGATTCGTCCGGTGAGCAGGCCGAGGGCGTGATCCGTGCGGCGGGCAGAGGAGATGCCGCCGCGTCGGTGGCGTCACTTGCGCGCTCCCACGCCCGTCAGATTCCGGACCCGTTTGGCGAACAAGCGCTGCTGACTCCGGCCATGGCAACCGCCCCCGAGAGCGTCCCTCCCGAAGAACGCAGGCGGCTCCTGCAGTATCTGGAAGCCGTCGTCGCCACCCGACCGTCGCCCGTGCACGTCACCGTCGCCTTCAACACCGTGTATTTCGGGTATGACCTCAACGGCGACGGCTACGGTCGCAGCACCCTGCGTCTCGACGAGTTTCCCGTGGTCGCGTTCGGAGAACGGATGCCGTCCCTCCCTGTTGGAGCAATGCTGCGCGTTGCGACAGGCTCTGATCCGCTGTATGCGGAGTTGGTCTACAAGGAAGGTGCGCATCCGGCGATAGGCGCCCTGGGAGAGTTACCCGCCTGGGTGTCCGGAGCACCCGCCGGTGCCATCGGCCCGGGCGGACTGGGCACTGACGCGGTCCCGAGGCGCCGTGAACTTCTGGTGCTGGACCCCCACGCGTTCGGCGCCGGGCTCAGCCTCTCACCAGCTCAAATGCATCGCTTGCGGAGCAACCAGCGCTGGATCAACGAGGATGGCCACGTCCTCGTCGACGCCTCTCACGCGTCACGGAAGGCCACCCGACCCGATGACCTGTCCGCTTATGCGGACCATCTGTTGACCACCGCACGTGCACAACTTCTCAGTCCACTGGTGCCGGTATCGCTGGCCTCGCTCATGGGCAGCACCCGCGACGACGCCCTCCGGATCGGCCTGCTCCACCTCCTCGGCATGGTGCGGGACGTCCTTGTCTCCAGCGAACTGCTGCGCATGTGGGGGCCGTACGCTGTCGCGAGGAAGGATCTTGCTGCCCGTTGGCGGGATTCCGGGCCACTCGGTGGGGACGACCTCAGGTCGCTTGCGACCGCGCTGGAGCGTGCGGCCACTCCGTCGTCGGGGCGGCACGGTGTCTCGGGGCCGGTCACGGTTTATACGGCCATCGGGCCGCGCTTACGTGCGTTCCACGGCGCCCGGGATGTCCTCGCAGGGCTTGGTTACGCGTCGGCGGTATGTCATGCGAACATCGCGATTGCCGACGTGATCAGCGGGGACAGCGAGAGAGGACTGTTCCCCAACGGCACCCGGGTGGCCCTTGATGACTCTTTCGAAGGAGGGGCCATCTGGCGCTCTCATGCTCCCGGTGATGAGGAGGCATCGGTCGACCCCCTGTCTCCGGCCGGACGCGGGTGGGCCCGCACGATGCCGGACCGCTCCGAAGAAGACTTGGAGCCGGTCGACTCACCGGCTACCGAGGACAGCGAAACCAGGCTGCACGAGGTCGTTCTGAGCGAGGGCGGGGAGACCGTGTGGCGGACTTCGCTGCGTCTCGCCCACCTCATCGACCGCTGCCTGCCGCTTCCCCCGAGAGTCGCGCAGGGATTGGGGAGGGCACTCGGGGCGCGATGCCGGGTCCGACTTGAATTCGATCACCCCGGAGTCACCCACGGCGAAGGCGAGGTAGTGCAGAACACGCTCGCCGAGTTCGACGACCACGCCGGGCGCCTAATCGAGGTGACCTGGCCCCAGAGCTTCTTTCCCGGACTGCTACTCAACCTACGCTGGTCGCACGGCAGTCAGACTGTCCGGGCGGCCACGACCCCGCTCGGTGAAGCGGTCTGTGTCGACGGGCGCTTCATCGGACACGCTTATGACCCGCGCGTGCTCACCAGGGAGGATGCCCCGGGTTGTGACCGTAACGCTGATACGGCGATGGGTCTGGAGCCACGGCAGTTGGTTCTACGTACCGTGCGCCGCTGCGGTTTGCTCACAGTGGACGGTCACGCCTTGCTTGACCGCCAAGGGCTCCCCGTCGCCGTCTACGGCCAGTGGCCGCCGAGAAGGCAGGTCGCGGCGCTGGAGACCGCCGTCGTGCAGTTGCTGGTCGAGCACCGCCTGGAAACAGATATAGGGAGCCGCGACGGCGCGGGTCGCCCCTACTTTCCCGCACGTCAAGGTGAACAGACCATACCGCTCGTCGCCTACCGTCCAGCCACAATACGTGTGAGGCAACCCTGGGGCGTCGCACAAGCCGGTGAACCGCTGCGGCACGTGCAGTTTGTTCCAGGCCATCTGCGCCGCCTTTTGCCGGGGCGCTCAGCGAGCGCCACCCAGCGGGCAGCATTCCGTGAGCACTGTCGAAGCCTCGGCAAAGCCGATGGCTGGGAGTTGCCGGAGGGCTACACGTTCGTCACCCAGCACACCCGAGGCCACTGAGGTTCTCGTCAGACCCTGCCCGGTCACCCGATTGGAGAACGCGCACATGCAAGACCGCTACCACGTCCTTGCGGGGCCGCCGGCGTCCCCGCAAGGCGTGTCGGTCGAGGGCCTCGGGGCCCTGGCCGCAGCGCTCAACGCCTTGGAAACACCGGCCGCCGCAGCTCTGGACGACCTTGAGGTCGGCATGGTGGAACTTGCCTTCAACTCGCTGCCTCCCCGGGAGCGGCAGACGCTGCTGCGGGGCCTCGGGATTCGTATGGCAGCCCCGCGGCGTGCTGGGAGTGCTCTGTGTCGAGACATCCTTACAAGGCTTCGGCGCGGAATACGGCAGAGCGCTTGCACCTGCGATCTGAGGAGTCTCACCGGGACCGTGAGGGGCGACCTGGTGAGCGTTGTCTCGGGGAAAGGCGACTCGCTCCCCGATCCGCTCGCAAGGTGGGGCGACACACTCGTGAGACTCACCGTCTTCGCGTGGTGTAATGCCTCGGTCGTCGACGCGTTCCTTCTCGACTGGGCGATGGACCAGACTTGGTTCAGCGCGTCGATGAGCGAGCAACAGTTCGAGGCTCTGCGTCTGGTAGTTCGGCCCCTGGTCCAGGCTCATCCCGGCTTTATGTCTGATGCGCCGAAGGCCATCCCGCAGCAGCCCAAGGTCACGGCTTCGCTTGTGGACGACGTCGGCGCCGAACCGGACTCCGCCGCCACGGCCGACGCTGTCGGCAACTCCTCGATCGACGAGCCGCAGACGGATGCAGAAGACGATCCGGATCTGGAGGCGACCTGCCGAAATCTGGAAGCCGCCCTCACTTCAGCCACAGATGCCGCTCGACGGGTGACGGAAACGATTGAGGACGGTAGACCTCCCTCGACAGATGACTTGACCGAACTGAACGGCCTGAGCGCCGCTTTCGAACGGGCCAAGAGCCTCTTTGCCAAGGCGGGCATCGAAACGAAACGCTTTGGCCTTCAGGAGCTGAGCCGGACGGCGCGGGAGTACAGAGCAACGCGTGACCGAGACCGTGCCCTGCGAGAGACGCTCTCACCCCTGGTGGCCATCACCTGCCTGCCGAACAGTGCGGTGGCCCCGACCGTCGACGTGGTGCACACCCTTGTGGGAGGACTGCTTGAGACGTCCAAGTGGAGCGAGGCGGAGCGGCGGGAGGCTGTGGCGCTTGCCGCTCTTGCCAGGCTAATTGATCTCCAGGGCCGAGGAGAGACGCTGGCGGAGATCCTTGACCTGCAGCAGGAGGTGGTGCGGACCCTGCCGACTTGCGCACCGGCCGCCGTCATGGCGAGTGAACTGGTACTGCCAGCACCTTCTTACGGGCACGCCGACTCTGCGCTCACCCGACCGGGGGAAGAGGGGACGGGTAGGGCCGGTCCGACCAGCCGGTCGAAGAAGCCGGAAAACAACAGGGGAGGAGTAGATTCTTCTGTCGGCACCAGCTCAAGCACTACTGGCCATGTCGTCCCGGGGCGGCCCGACCCGGTCGCGGGCGCCGTGGGGGCCGCGGCGCCCGCGGAGACGAAGGAAGCGCGCCCTGCTGGTCCACTGTCCCCACGGTCTGCGGGTATAGCCCCCGAGCAGCGACCGGTAGACCTCCCAACCGAGATACCGGACGACGTCGATGCACCACAGCCTGCAGGCGAACCGGAGACGGCCGATCCGCAGGAGCCCGTCGAAGGTATGCCTGGCGATCGACCTGCGGTCTCCCTATCCATCGTGACACGTGCCGCCAAGACGGCTTCCACGGTCACGCGCCCCGCTGACGAGACCGCCAAGTCGCCCACTGCCGTGAACAGCGGGCTTGTCGAACAGAACGTGGGTCAGCAGGTGGACGCGGACGACACCACGGTCGAGTGCGCTCTGGCCAAGCTGATCGAACAGCGACGGTTCGGGCTTGCCCACCACGTCGCGCGGGCTGCGGGCTGCCCTGCTTCCCAGGTCAACGCACTGCGACTGGCCGGTGCGGCAAGACATCTCACCTCAGCCATCAGCCAGGATGCCCGGGTGGTCGCGAACCTGCTCACACAGCAGAGCAGTTATGCGGGCCCGGATGCGGAAGGCAGCGAACTCCTGCTCTTCCCTGCCCTATTGCGTGCCGCACTGGTCACAGGTGATCATCTCGCCGGTGCTCAGCTCAAGGCCCTGGCACAGCGCCTTCCCGTTGCGCTGGCGGAGGTGGCGACCGCCGTCGGGGACCGTGCGCTCAGCGGGGCCCTCATGCTCTCGTCTCCTCTTGCGGTCTTCGCGGACGCGTCCGAGACTGAGGAACGGCTGCGGGAGCTACGGGAACAGGGCGAGAGCCTGTTGATGCCACCGAGTCTCCGGTTCGTCAGGGCTTTCGAGATGGCCAAGCAGTGGCTGGCGCCCGAAGGCGGCCTCCTCGGTTCCATGCTCAGGGCAGTCGCTGAGGACGACCGCGCGACGCTTGAGACCGTTCGGCAGCAGGCTGAACGGCTGTCGAAGTTGTCTGAGATCAACGGTGAGATCGACCGCCTGGACCGCAGGCATCGCGGGCCCAGCGGAAAGCCGTTGCAGGGAGCCGGACGGCAGGACCTCGTCCATCTCGTCGAGCGATCAGTGAGCCTCGCCCAGGAATGGTGTCTCGCGGTCGGCGACGCCCGGCGAAACGCTCGCTCGCATGTCAACCGTGCGGACAAGGAGATCTCATCGCTACGGCAGTCGATGCTGGCTCGCCAGGGCGATGTCCTGATGGAACTGGAACGGATGGCTACACGACCCGATGCCGTGGTCGCGGCTTCCGCGTCGGCAGCCCACGCTGCTATGGGGGAACTCTTCGGTCTGTTGTCCGGTGGCGTGCGGAATGGAAGCCCGGCCGGCATGTCGGATCCCGACATCGTGCTTGACGTCGAGCTGTTGAAGGTTTGCGACGCCGTGGACGAGCAACAGCCACTCGACCGTCTGCTTTTGGCGATCGATCGCGACTGGCGGGTGGGTCTGGAAGAGCGGCTTGGCCACGATGCCCTCATCGCGGCTCGCACCATCGTCGAACTCGATGCTTGTGACGAGCTTCCGGGCCGGGCGGGGAGCGGCGGGGCCGGACTGCGGACCCTTGCCGACATCGAGGAGTGGGCGGCCGGGAGACGGGATGCGCTGAGGGCGAGGCATGGCGAACTCGTCGCGGATCTGCACGCGGCTCACGTGGATGGTGCCGTGACGGAGGACCAGGACCTGTCACTCCAGGAGTCCCTTGCCGCGGCCCGAGCCCGCCTCGACGACCCGAACCACGTCGATCTGCTGGACGTGCGGAGGGCGCTCGACAGGGTCTCCGGTCACCTGCCTGTGTACCGCAGAGAAGCGGCTGATCGTATCAGGGCCAGATTGGACGCGCTGGAGACGACGAAGGAGCAACGTTCCCAGGTACTTCGACACCTCGGCACCGGAGGTCTGGCGACGGCGGCCGACCTCGTTTACTTCCTGGAGATCGGTGAAGAGGTTCCCGAGATCGAGTCGGTCGAGTTCCATCTGACCGAGTTTTTCCCCGCCGTGCCAGTCGGCCTGCCCAAGGGCATCGATGACGAGATCATCGCGCTGATCCGCTCTGGTGGGCGTCACCCCGACGTACCGATCCTCGACTACGGACAGCTATCCAGCGACGAAGCGGCGCTCGCAGCAGACGCCCTGCATGAGTGGCGTGAGCTGGGTGCCGCCGAACCGAAGGACCGGTCCGGCGTCGACGTCGAGGTGCGGTTGCTTTCCGCGCTGAAGTTGTTGGGCTACGACGCCAAGAGCGCCCGGTCGCTTGCCGATCTGTCGCCGCAGCGGCGTGAGTATCGATTTTTCGAAGCGACCGGCGTCGAGGTCAACGGCCGAGCAATGGTGCCGGAGTTCGGATCGCAGATCGAGGAACAGGGCGGAAACCTGCGGGTGCTGGTGCTGTGGGGTCGTCCGCCGGCCAAGGTCGTTATGAGCCGCGCATCCCGAGATCCCAGTGAGACAAGTCTGCTGGTCGTCTATTTCGGCACTCTGAGCCGCGAGGCGCGGGCGGAACTCGCCGCCGGATCGCACCGGTTGCAACCGCTTCTGGTGGTGGACGACGCAGCGCTGGCATACCTTGCGGCCCGTGGGAACCGCCAAGTCAGCACAGCCACGCAGATTCTCCTGCCCTTCTCCGGGGTGAACCCGTACATCCGCGAGAAGCGGGGCAGGATTGGCGGGGAGATGTTCTACGGACGGGACGCCGAACGCGGGAGCATCATCAAGCCGGGCGGCACACAGGTCATCTTCGGCGGCCGGGGCCTGGGAAAGTCGGCCCTTCTCAGCGACGCCGGAGCACGCTTCACGCGTCAGCGGCTGGGGTACCACCTGTCGATCTACGTGAACCTCGACCAGGAGAACATCGGCAAGGGGAGTTCGCTGGGACCGGAGATCCTCTGGAGCGTCTTGAGCAATGAACTGACGTCCACTCAGGTTCTCGGGAGGCAGCAAGGAAGAAAGGCTCCCCAGGACGACTTCAAGCGTGTGCACGAAGGGGTCTGTGGTTGGCTCGAAAAGGACTCCAGACGCCGGTTGCTGATTCTGCTTGACGAGTGTGACCGGTTCTTCGAGGCGGACGCTCCCCGGTTCGACCAGACGAAGAAGCTGAAGAAACTCGGCGACGACACCATGGACCGGGCCAAGGTGGTCTTCGCGGGTCTGCACTCCGTGCAGCGCTTCTCCAAACTGGCCAGTAACGGTCCGTTCGGGCATCTCGCCCAGACACCGAAGGTGATCGGGCCGCTCGCGCCACAAGTCGCTGCCGACCTCCTCCTCAAGCCGACGGGGGCGCTCGGCTTTAAGATCGACGATGTTGATCTGGTCAACCGGGTGCTTGGCTACTGCTCGTACCAGCCGTTCCTCTTGCAGATGTTCGGTCACCGGCTGGTAGAGGTGATGCACCGCAAACGGGCACGACCTGGCGCCGAGGGCCCTCCTTACACGGTGGAACTTGACGATATTGAGGCCGTGGAGTCCGACACCGAGCTTCGGGCAGGCATCTCGGCCGCGTTCAAGGACACGCTGAGCCTGGACCACCGGTACGACGTGATCGCCAATGCTCTCGCCTATCACGCCCGTCAGCACGGCTTGGAGGTGCGGCTCACGGATGCGGAGCTGCGGGAGGAGTGCGAGAGATGGTGGCGCGAGGGATTCGAGCGTCTCGACAGCGAGGGCTTCCGGTGCTATCTGTCCGAGATGGTGGGGCTCGGCGTTCTGGCACCCAATCACGACGGCCGGGGATGGCATTTGCGTGGGCCGAACGCACTGCGCATGATCGGTACGTCTCATGAGGTCGAGGCTCGCCTGTTGAGAGCGGAGAGAGACTGCAAGCTTGAGGCGAGCATCGTAGTCGAAGGACGGCCGGAGCTCTCCGACGGGCGCCCGGCTCCGCTCACCATCACGCAACTGGACGATCTTCTCGGCAACCGCGCAAACCAGACAAGGGTGGTCCTTGGCACGGCGGCCACGGGGGTCACCGACGTGGAGGCCACCCTGCGGGCGGTCCCTGCGCGCATCTCGGACTGGAAGTTGCCCCCCGTCGGCCGGCCCTCCGTCTATAAGCAGGAACTCAAGGGCGGGCGTCCCGGTGAACGCCGGGTGGTCATCAGCGATCTCGCCCGCTACGCGACCAAGCCGCACGCATGCCGCGACGCCGTCGATCTGGCGGAGGCCTACCTACCTTCCACTCCCGGAGTGACTCGCGCGGTCGTGCTCATCACCGACCCCAGGCAACTCGACCTGTGGCGTTCCCTGCTCATGGGAGAAGAGCAGACCTCCGCGACTCCCGTGGTCCTGCGCCGTCATGACCGCCGCAGTCTGCACGACTGGGCACAACGACAGAAGGCCGAGGTGTTCAGCACAGATGAACGCCTGCGCAGGCTGTACGCGCTCACGGGCGGCTGGCCGATCCTTGTTGACCTTACTCATCAGCTATACGGTGAACTCGGCGACGCCGAGCAGGTGTTGCAACGCCTCGCTGACCTGCCCGCCGACCGTGGGAAGGTTCGTGAGTTTCTTGACGCGACCGGTATCCGAACTGATCCGGTGCTGATGACGGGTTACCAGTCGGTTGCCAGGGTATTCGGAGACGAGCTGCTCGACCCCGAGATCGCCGTGGCGGCAATCGACGAACAGATGGGGGACGAGGAAGAGGCTCGCTGGATCTTCACGTGTCTCGATGCTCTCCAGGTGTTCGACCACGAGGAGGGACAACTGCGCCTGGAGCCGCTGCTTCGCCAGTGCGTCGAACTCGTCGTGTGACGGTCCTCCCGGGTGGTGTGCCTTCCAACGCGTCTGCTGTCCCTCACGGGAGACGGCCGGGCGGAAGGCGCAGGCCCGTCGGTCTGACGGAGTGCTGCGGCCGCCGACCGCAGTACCGCGCCCTGTCCTGGCCCCGCCCTCACACTTCGCCCGGCCTGCGTCGTCGTCCTACGGGATCGACACCCGTCTACCAGGGCACCGTCTCGCCCCGGTAGTTGACATAGTGCAGCCCCGGCCTGCCGGTGTGGGCCTCGATGGTGTCCACGACGCCCGGGATGCTCTGGTCCACGGAGAGCGGCGCCTGGGAGCCGCCCAGTTCGGTGCGGACCCAGCCGGGGTCCATGAGGAGCAGTGTCCTCGGGTCGTCGGGGCGCCGGGCCGCGTAGCAGCGCATGAGCTGGTTGAGGGCGGACTTGCTGGCCCGGTACAGGTCCTGTCCGCCCCTGGTGTTCAGGGACACGCTGCCCTGGCTCGACGACATGACGCCGATGGTGCCCGACGGGGCGACGAGGGGGCCCAGGGTCTCGACCAGCCGCATGGGGCTGAGCGCGTTGGTGGTCATGACCTCCGTGAACATGTCCGTGGGCACCTCGCCGATCGGCAGGTCGCCCCGGGTGACGGCGGCGTTCACGAAGAGCAGGTCGAGGGTGCGGTCCGCGAGCCGGGCGCGCAGCGCCGCCACCTGCTCGGGCACCGTCATGTCGACGGACTCGACGCTGACGTGGTCGGGGTCGGAGTCGGCGAGGTCGTGCAGGCCCGTGCGCTGCTCGCCGCGCACGGTGCCGATGACGTCCCAGCCGCGCCGTGCGTACGCGGTGGCGAGGGCGAGTCCCAGGGTGCGGGACGCGCCGATGACGAGGGCGGTCCTGCGGGTGGCTTCCGGCATGTCGTTCCTGTTCGGGTGGGTCGGGGGGTGGGTGGGCGCCGTCAGGCCGTCGCCGCGGGCTTCAGCACACGCTCGCACCACTCACGGAAGGAGGTGGGGCTCGTGGTGTGCTCCGTGCGCGGTTCTCCGGCGTCGAGGCCGTCGTCCTTGGCATGCTTCATGTCGACGAGGCCGCGGACGAACGCCTCGCCGAGCCCGTAGCCGCGCAGTTGCGCGGCGAGTTCGTCCGGCGCCTGGCGCTCGTAGCGGACGGGGCGGCCCAGCACCTCGGCCATGGTCCCGGCCATGTCGTCGGGGGAGATGTCCTCGGGTCCGAGCACCGGGACACTGCCCGTGCCGGTCCACGACCGGTCGAGCAGCAGCCGCGCGGCCGCCGCGGCGAGGTCGGCGGTGGCCACCGAGGGCGCCCTGCGGTCCGCGGCCACGGTGTCGGTGAACACGCCCTCGTCGCGGATCGAGTCCAGGTCGCCCAGCAGGTTGTCCATGAAGGAGGGCGCCGTGACCGCCCGGTAGGCGACCCCGGTGCCCGCGATGAGGTCGTCCATGGCGAGCGAGGCGGTGACCAGCCCGGCGCGCCCGGCGGCGGCGGTGCCGCGGCCGAGGGCGGAGAGCCCGACGACATGGCCGACGCCGTGCCGCGCGAACGCCTCGGCCGCGGGCCTGGTGAAACCGGAGAACGCGGCTTCGAGGCTGGGCGCGGCGGTGTCCGGGGGCACGAGCCAGAAGACGGCGCCGGCTCCGGCGAAGGCGCGGTCGACGACCTCGGCGTCGCCGTGCGAGCCGGTCACCACGTCGACGCGCTCGCGCACATCGCCGGGGAGCCTCGCCGGGTCGCGGACGATCACCCGGACGTCCTCGCGCGACTCGCTCTCCAGGAGCAGACGCAGGAGCCGGCCGCCGATGTTTCCCGTGGGTGTCGTGATGACGATCATGCTTCAAGTCTCCGGGCGGCCCTGCCGCGGCGTCCAATACCCTTCGCGCCGCATTGATACCCTGAGGGTATGGATCTGGATCTGCGCAAGCTGCGCTACTTCGTGGCGGTCGCCGAGCACCGGCACTTCGGCAGGGCGGCGCGTCAACTCTTCATCGCCCAGCCGGTGCTGAGCCGTCAGATCAGGGCCCTGGAGCAGGAGTTGGGGTGCGCGCTGCTCACCAGGACGACCCGCAGCGTGGAGCTGACGTCCGCCGGGGAGCTGCTGCACGAGGAGGCGAAGGAGATCATCGCGGGGGTCGACGCGGCGCTGCGGCGGGTGCACGACGCGGCGGGCGGGGTGCAGCGGCTCGTGGTCGCGTTCTCGCCCGGTCTGCCCGCCTCGGAGGCGGTGCGCGCGTACTCGGCGAGGTACCCGCGGATCGAGATCGACCTGCTGCCGGTGCGCTGGTGGGAGCAGGACATGCCGCTGCGCGACGGCCGCGCCCATGTCGGCTTCCTCAGGCGGCCGTTCGACGACACGGGTCTTCGCACCGTGCCCATCGGGCACGAGCGCAAGGTGGCGTGCGTGCCGGTGACCCACCCGCTGGCGGGCCGGGCGACGCTCGGCATGGCCGACCTCGAAGGCGAGCAGATCCTCGACGTGCCGACGCGGCGCACCTCGTCGGTGGAGGAGAAGTTCGAGCACATCGCCGCGGGGCACGGCATCGCGCTCGTCCCCACCGGCGTCGCGCGCTCCTACTCCCGCCCCGACCTCGTCTATCTGCCGGTCGGGGACCTGCCGCCCGTCGAGACCTGTCTCGCGGTGGTACGGGGCAGGCGCGAGCGGCGGCTGCTCGACTTCCTGCGCATCGCCACCGAGGCCCTGCGCGAGCCGGCCGGGCGGACCGCCGCGCCCGGCGCCTGACGTCCCCTCAACAGGCGTTCGTACGAACCCGGTTGCCGGTACCGTCCGGCTCCGCGTAGTGCCGCCTGGCCCGTGCGTGCGCGCTCGGCGGCAGCCCGAGGTGGTCGAGCCCGAGCAGGGCGGCGCCGAGCACCGGGCGCGCGGTGACCACCCGCGGCAGCGCCCGCGGCGCCCGCTCGGCCAGCCGCCCGGCCACCCCCTCGTTCAGCCGGGGGTGCCGGGCCGCGAGCACACCCCCGCCGAGCAGTACGGGCACCGGCTCCCCGAGCAGCCCCAGGCGGCGCAGCGCCACCACCGACATGGTCACCACCTCGTCGGCCATCCGGTCCACCAGGCCCCCCGCGACCGTGTCGCCCGCCGCGGCCGCCGCGAACAGCACCGGGGTCAGCTCGTGCCGCCGTGCCCAGTCGAGGTCCCCCAGGTGGAACGCCTCGATCAGCGCGTACATGGAGCCGAGCCCGAAGTGCGCGGGCAGCGCGTGCGCCAGCGCCGTCGCGCCGCCCCTGCCGTCCTCGGCGCGCGCCGCGCACCAGATCGCCTCCTCGGCGAGGCCGCCACCGCCGCCCCAGTCCCCGGAGAGCCGCCCGATGGCGGGGAAGCGCGCGGTGCGCCCGTCGGGCAGCATCCCCACGCAGTTGATCCCGGCGCCGCACACCACCGCCACCCCGCAGGGCTCCGCGTCCTCCACGAGCCCCGCGCGCAGCAGCGCGAAGGTGTCGTTGCGCACGGTGGTCTCCTCGCCCCACCCCCGCTTGTCGATCGCGGCGGCCAGCCGCTCCTCCTCCACCGGAAGGTCCGCGTTGGCCAGGCACGCCGACACGTGCCGCACCCGGGCCCCGGGCGGCAGCCCGGCGTCCGCGAACGCCCGCTCCACCGCCTCCCCGAGCGCGTCGACCGCGGTGTCCACCCCCACCGCGGGCGGCCGGAAGCCGCCGCCGCGCGCCGTGCCCAGCACCTCGCCGCGCCCGTCGACCACCGCCACATCGGTCTTGGTGTTGCCCGCGTCGACCGCGAGGACGGCCGGGTGTGCCGGGCCGGGGTCCGTGCTCACGCCCACGCCAGGTGCTCCCGGTTGTGCGCGATCAGCTCGTCCGTCAGCCGCTGCGCGTACTCGATCTGCCCCACCAGGGGGTGGGCGAGCAGCGCGTCGAACACCGCGCCCCTGCTGCCGTGCAGCGCCGCGCGCAGCGCCAGGTCCTCGTACGCGGTGACATGCGCGATCAGGCCCGCGAAGCGGGGGTCGACGGCGGGCACCGCGAGCGGCGCGGCGCCGTGCCGGCCCACCGCGGCCTGGGTCTCGATGACGGCGTCGTCCGGCAGGAACGGCAGGGTGCCCCGGTTGAGGGTGTTCACCACCTGGTACGGGCTGCCGCCTCCCGCAGGCCCGCCGAGCAGCGCCGCCGCCAGGTCCACCGCCGCCTCCGAGTAGTAGGCGCCGCCGCGCTTCGCCAGCAGTTCGGGCTTCTCGTCGAGCGCCGGGTCCCCGTACATCCGCAGCAGTTCCTTCTCCATCGCGGCGACCTCCGCGGCCCGCGACGGCTTCGTACGCAACTCCCGTACCACCGCGTCGTGTTGGTAGAAGTAGCGCAGATAGTACGAGGGCACCACGCCGAGCCCGGCCAGCACGGGCAGCGGCAGCCGCAGGTCCGCGGCGATCGCCTCGCCGTGGTCCGCGAGCAGCTTCGGCAGGACGTCCTCGCCCTCGGGCCCGCCGAGCCGTACCCCCGTCTCCCAGGTGAGGTGGTTGAGCCCGATGTGGTCGAGGTGCACCTCGCCGGGGGCCACCCCGAGGTGTCCCGCGAACTTCCGCTGGAAGCCGATGGCCACGTTGCACAGGCCGACCGCCCGGTGCCCGGCGGTGAGCAGCGCGCGGGTGACGATGCCGACCGGGTTGGTGAAGTCGATGATCCACGCGTCCGGATTGGCGCGGCGCACCCGCTCGGCGATGTCGAGCACCACGGGCACCGTCCGCAGCGCCTTGGCGAGGCCGCCCGCGCCGGTGGTCTCCTGCCCCACGCAGCCGCACTCCAGCGGCCAGGTCTCGTCCTGCTGTCTCGCGGCCTGCCCGCCCACCCGCAGTTGCAGCAGCACCGCGTCGGCGCCGTCCACCGCCGCGTCCAGGTCCGCGGTGGTGGTGATGGTGCCGGGGTGGCCCTGCTTGCGGAAGATGCGCCGCGCCAGGCCCCCGACCAGGTCGAGGCGGTCGGCCGCGGGGTCCACCAGGACCAGCTCCTCGACCGGCAGGGTGTCCCTGAGCCGGGCGAAGCCGTCGATGAGTTCGGGTGTGTAGGTCGAGCCTCCGCCGACCACGGTGAGCTTCAAGGTTCTCAGCCCTTTACTCCGGTGAGGGTGACGCCTTCGACGAAGGCTTTCTGTGCGAAGAAGAACACCAGGACCACGGGCGCCATCACGAGCAGGGTGGCGGCCATCGTCAGGTTCCAGTTGACGCTGTGGGCGCTCTTGAACGACTCCAGGCCGTAACTCAGCGTCCAGGCGCCGGGGTTCTGCGCGGCGTAGATCTGCGGTCCGAAGTAGTCGTTCCAGCAGTAGAAGAACTGGAAGAGGGCGACCGCGGCGATGCCCGGCTTCGCCATCGGCACCACGATCCGCAGCATGGCCCGCAGTTCACCGCAGCCGTCCACCCGCGCCGACTCGATGTACTCGCGCGGGATGGTGAGGAGGAACTGCCGCAGCAGGAAGATCGAGTAGGCGTCCCCGAACGCCATCGGGACGATCAACGGCCAGAGGGTGCCCGCGAGATGGAACTGCTGCGCCCACACCAGGTACATCGGCACCACGATCACCTGCGGCGGCAGCATCATGGTGGAGATCACCAGCAGCAGCGCGGTACGCCTGCCCCGGAAGCGGAACTTGGCGAGCGCGTACGCCACCGGCACCGAGGAGCACACCGTGAACAGGGTGCCGAGGCCCGCGTACATCAGGGAGTTCTTCCACCAGTCGAGGAAACCGGGGGTGTGGAACACGTCCGCGTAGTTGGACCAGTGCCACGACGACGGCCACAGGTCGCCGCTGAGGGCCTGCCCGTCGCTCATCACCGACGTCAGGAAGACGAACACGAACGGCAGCAGGAACAGCAGCGCGAGCGCGACCGCGAAGGCGTGCACGGCGATCCAGTGCAGCAGCGCCCCGCGGCGGCCGGCCCGCCCCGACGGCGCGGGGGAGCCGGCCCGGCGGCCCGCGGCGCGCGGGCGCCGCGCCGTGGTGACGGTGGATACGGCCATGGAAGCTCCTATAGATCGTCAAGCGGCTCGGGTGAGCTGTTCAGCAGTGATCTGAGGGTGAGGCAGGTGTCGGTAGACCTCGCGGGCGACGAACCGTTTCAGGCAGCGGACGATGTCCTTCTTGGCCATGCCTTCGGCGGTGCGTCTGGCGACGTAATCGCGGGTGCGCTGGTCGTGGCGCATGCGGACCAGCACGATGGTGTGCAGGGCCCGGTTGGCCTGGCGGTCACCTCCCCGGTTGAGCCGGTGCCGGTTCGTGCGGCCCGATGACGCCGGGATCGGGGCGGCGGCGCACAGGTGAGCGAAGGACGCTTCCGAGCGCAGGCGGTCGGGGTTGTCGCCCGCTGTGGTCAGCAGTTGGCCGGCGGTCTCGGGGCCGATGCCGGGCAGCGCGACCAGCCGTGGTGCGGCCCGGGTGACCAGCGGGCCCAGGCCGGCGTCGGCTTCCGCGATCTCCTCGCCGAGCCGCTGGTGGCGGCGGGCGAGCCTGCGCAGCGTGACCCGGGCCGCGTGGTCCGGGTCGGCGAGGTCGCCGACGGGACGGGACCGGGCCAGGGTGTCGATCAGCTCGCCGGTGGCCAGGCCCCGCAGTTTCTCCCGGACCGCGGCGGGCGCCGTCACGATGAGGTTGCGGATCTGGTTGATGGTCTGGGTGCGGGCCTTGACCGCCGAGCTGCGGGCCACCCGCAGGGTGCGGATGGCTTCCACGATCCCGTCACGGGACTTCGGCGTGCCCGAGGCCCGGCCGGACAGGACGGCAGTAGCGGCGGCGTAGGCGTCGGCCGGATCGGACTTGCCGTTGTCCCGGCGGGCCTTGCGGTCGGGGCGGTCGACCTCGACGACGGTGACGCTGTTGGCGGTCAGGAAGCGGGCGACCTCGGCGCCGTAGGCGCCGGTGCCTTCCAGGCCCACCGCGAGCAGTTCGCCGTGCGAGCGCAGCCAGTCCAGCAACTGCTGGTAGCCGTCCGGGGTGGTGGGGAACGCCTTGGTGGCCAGGTGCCGGCCGATCGTGTCGATCACCGCGGCCTGGTGCAGGTCGGTGTGGGTGTCGATGCCACCGATGACCGCTATCTCGTCTGCTGCCATGCTGGAGCCGGGTGTCCTTCCGTCCGACGTGTGTGGGAGGGCACGTGCCGGTCGGGCAGACGGACAAGACAGTGATGGGACCTTTGGCCGGGCTCCTATGAAGTCACAGATGCCCGACCGGCCACGCGCGCGGTGGCCCCGCCCGGACGGCCGACGAATCCACGGAAGGACAGCCGAAGCGCCAGTCAGTCCTGGGGTCAGACCGCCGAGCGGAGCCACAGCAATCATCACTGTCAGTCCTCCGCGGTGAGCAGGCCGCTGCTTCTGCGCATCAGCAGCACGGTGACGGCCATGGCGATGGCGAACAGCACGAGCGAGAGCACGCACGCCGCCCCGGTGTTGAAGTTCTGGAAGCCCATCGAGTAGACGAGCTGGGGCACGGTCAGCGTCGAGTGGTCCGGGTAGCCGGGCTGGATCACGGAGCCGGGGCCGACGGAGACACCGGAGGCGAGCTTCCCCGCCACCAGCGCCTGTGTGTAGTACTGCATGGTCTGCACGACCCCGGTGACCACCGCGAACAGCACCACGGGCGTGATGGCGGGCCAGGTGACGTAGCGGAACCTGCCCCAGGCGCCCGCGCCGTCCAGCTCGGCGGCCTCGTACTGTTCCCCGGGCACGTCGAGCAGCGCCGCCATGAAGATCACCATCAGGTCCCCGATGCCCCACAGGGAGAGCAGCACGAGCGACGGCTTCGCCCAGTGCGGGTCGTTGAACCAGTTGGGTCCGCTGATCCCGAGGTGGCCGAGGATCTCGTTGACGGGGCCCGTGGCCGGGTTCAGCAGGAACACGAAGGCGACGGTGGCGGCCACCGGTGGCGCCAGGTACGGCAGGTAGAACACGGTACGGAAGAGGCCGGCGCCGCGCCTGACGCGGGTCACCAGCATCCCGATGCCGATCCCGAACACCACCCGCAGCGCCACCATCACCACGACGAGCCACACCGTGTTCCACAGCGCGGGCCCGAACAGCGGCATCTGGCCGAGCACGTACTTCCAGTTCCGCAGGCCCACGAAGGTGGGTGCCTTGATCTGGTTGTAGTGCATGAACGAGAAGTAGACGGTGGCCACGAGCGGATAGCCGAAGAACACCGAGAAGCCCACGAGCCAGGGCGACAGGAAGCCGAGCACCCGCAGCCGCTCCCGGCCCCGCCGGGACAGGCGGGGCGCACGCGGTCCTTCGGTGTCCTTCGGGCGGGCGGCGGAGCCCGCCGGGGTCAGGGGCAGTGCCATGGCGGTACCTCAGTTCTCCGACTGGAGGTTGTCGGCGTCTATCTGGTGGTCGAGCCGCTTCAGCGCCCCCGGCAGGTCGCGCACCCCGCCCGACTCGACGTCGTAGGAGAAGTCCTGGAACGACACGATGTACTGGCCGCCGTTGTCCGAGGGCGGTATGGCCTGGCTGTACGGGTTCTGCGCGATCCTGATGAACTGCCGGAAGGACGGATCGGCGTCCAGCTTCGGCGACTTGAGGGCGGCGAACGTGGACGGGACGTTGTGGATGGCGTTGGCGAACGCGACCACCTGGTCGGTGTCCACGGTCAGGAACCGCAGCAGTTCGAACGCCGCGTTCTGGTGCTTGCTGCTGTGCGCGATCCCGGTGACGGTGCCGGTGAGGTAGCCGCGGCCGTAGGTCTTCGCCTGGTCGTCGGGGACCGGCAGCGGTGCGACGCCCCAGTGGAACTTCGCCTTGGCCGCGTCCAGCATGAGGCCGCGCCACTCGCCGTCGAGGTGCATGGCGAGCTTGCCGGTGAGGAAGCCGTTCTGCGCGGACATCTCGTCGCCGAGGGTGGTGCGCAGCCGCTCCAGCTTCCCGTAGCCGCCCTCGGCGTCCGACACCGACTTCATCGCGGCGAAGAACCGCCCGGTCTTCGGCTCGTCGGCGAGCGCGGCCTTGCCGTCGCCGTCGAAGTAGCGCGGGCCCCACTGCGCGAACATCCGGTCGGGACTGTTCTGGTACAGGCGGAAGTCGGGCATGAACCCGGCCCGCTTCAGGGTGCCGTCGCCGTTCTTCTCGGTGAGCTTCTTCGCGTCGGTGGTCAGCTCCGACATGGTGCGGGGCGGGTGTGCGATGCCGGCCTCGGCGAACGCGTCCTTGTTGTAGTACATCCCGAAGGCGTCCGCGAGCAGCGGCAGCGCGCACTGGGTGCCCTGGTAACGCGTGTAGTCGAGAAGGGTCTTGGGGAACACCTTGGCCTTCTCGATGCCGTTCTTGCGCAGGAACGGGTCGAGGTCGGCCCACATCCCGGACGAGCAGTACTGGCCGACGTTGTTGGTGGTGAACGACGTCACCACGTCCGGTGCGTCGGAACCGCCCGCGCGCAGCGCCTGGTTGATGGTGGCGTCGCTGACGTTGCCGGTGGACTCCACATGGATGTTGGGGTGTTGCTTCTCGAAGCGGGCGATGCTGTCGTCGATCGCCTTCACCTCGCCCGGCTCCGACCAGCCGTGCCAGAACTTCAGCGTCACCGGCGCGTCGGGGTCGTCGTCCGCGCTTCCGGTACTGGGGTTGGCGCAGCCCGCGAGGAGGAGCCCCGCGGCGGCGAGCACCGCGACCGCGGCGGTGCGGGGGTGTCGAAGCGGCATGGGACCTCCTGGTGCGGCGGGGGAGTGTCGGGCGGTGGGAGCGGGCGGGACGAAGGGTGCGGGGCGGGTGCGGAAGCGGTGGGGCCTGTGGGGGGGCGGGGCGTGGGTCAGGAGGTGTCGAAGACGGTGTCGCGGGCGCGGTCGAGGGCGGTCCTGAGCGCCCCGGTGAGGATGGGGTCGCCGGTGAGGCCGCCGAGCCGCAGCAGGGGGCGGGGCAGCGCGAGCCCGGTCAGTTCGGCCTCGACCCGGCGCCGCAGCTCCTCGCCGCCCGCCGCGGCCACCTGCCCCGACAGCACGACGAGTTCGGGGTCGACGACGGCGACGACGGAGGCGATGCCGGTGGCGAGGCGGCGCGCGGTCTCGTCGAGGACCGCCGTGTCCCGCAGCGCCTCTTCGAGGGGGCGGCCGCCGCCGAGCGCCCGGACGGCCGAGCAGGAGACCAGGCTCTGCAATCCGCCGCCGCCGTCGTCCCCCGCGGTGGCGGACTCGCCGCCGTGCGCGAGCGGCGCCCCCGGCACCGGCATGTAGCCGATCTCGCCCGCGCCGCCCGTGACGCCCTGGAGCAGGGTGCCGCCGAGGACGATCGCGGCGCCCACCCCGCGGTCGGCCCACACCAGGACGTAGTGGTCGTGGCCGCGCGCCGAGCCCTCGTACCGCTCGGCGACGGCGACGAGGTTGACGTCGTTCTCGATGGCGACCGGGGCGCCGAGCGCTTCGGCGAGGTCGCCGAGCAGGGTGCGGGACTGCCAGCCGGGCAGATGGGGCGCGTAGCGCAGGGTGCCGGTGCGCGGGTCGAAGGCGCCCGGGGTGCCGATGACGGCCTGGCGCAGCCGCTCCGGGGCGAGCCCCGCCTCGTCGAGCGCGGCGGTCACCGCCTCGCGGACCAGTGCGGGGGTGCGCCTGCGCACCTCGTCGTCGAGGGCGTCGGCCACCACCCGGGAGCGGCCGACGGCGGTGCCGCCGAGGTCGGCGACGACCGCGCTGATGCCGGTGTGCCCCACGGACAGCGCGGCCACGTGCGCGGCGGCCGGCTCGATCTCGTAGAGCACGGCCCGCGGTCCCGGACGGCCGCTCTGGCTGCCGGTGGCGCGCACCAGGCCCGCCGATTCGAGGCGGGTCAGGAGCTGGGAGGTGGTGGGCTTGGAGAGCCCGGTGAGTTCGCCGAGCCTGGTCCTGGTGAGGGGGCCGTGCGCCACCAGCAGATCGAGCGCGGTGCGGTCGTTCATCGCCCGCAGCACGCGCGGTGTGCCCGGAGTCGACCCGCTGCCGCCCATCGCCCGCCCACCCTCTTTCGTGACGCCTCCCGGAACCGGAACTCCCCGAGGGCCGGGGGCCCTTCGCACGGCTTCCGGGCTTCCCCCGCGGCCCGAGACGGCGGCCGCGTGATTGATAGGAAGCTTTGCTAACAGTTGCCGGGAACATAGAGGCGCCCGGGAGAGGGTGTCAAGGGGTGTGACGTCAGGAGCCGGTGATCCTGGCGGCCCCGGCCTCCGGGCGGCGACGATCCGCGATGTTCGCGGTGGCCCTCGCGGCGCGCGGGTGGTGTGCGCGGGCGCCCGCGGCGGGGCCCGCGACGGTCGGCCGGAGCCGCCGCCGCTGATACCCCTGCGGACGGGGATGGACCGCGACATGACGAGCCGTCAGCGTTGCTGCGCGGGCCCGCAGTTCACCCCTCGTCGAGTGCGGCCCGTGCGAGCCGTACCGCTCCGGCGACCGGTTCGCCGCCGTAGACGGTGAGGCGGGGCACGCCCAGGGGGCGCAGGGCCGTGCTGACGGCCGCGGCGAGGGCGGGCTGGGCGGCGATCACGGAGCCGCCCGCCACCACCCGGCCGACCCTGGCGCCGCGTGCCACCAGGTCGCCCACGAGCCCGGCGAGCGCGGTGGCGCCCCCGTCGACGGCGGCGCGCGCGGCGGGGGAGCCCGCGGCGGCCGCGGCGTACACGTCGGGCGCCCAGCGGGCCCACACCCGGGCGGGCTCGCGCTGCATGAACCCCGCCACCTCGCGCAGCGAGCGCGCCCCCGAGCGCCGCAGGAGCGGCGCGAGCAGCGGATCGTCACCGCCGCCACCGCGGTCCTGCGCCGCGGCCAGCAACCGCACCGCCTCCCGTACGGTGCCCCAGCCCGAGGCGGGATCGCCGAGCAGCCACCCCCAGCCGCCCGCGTACAGCGAGCGCCCCGCGCCGTCCCTGGCCACCGCGATGGAGCCGGTGCCCACCACGAGGCAGCCGCAGGGCTCGGGACCCGGCACCGCGGCCTCCAGCAGGAAGGCGTCGTTGACCACCCGTACCGGGGCGGGGACCAGCGATGCGAGCGCGGCGCGCAACTGCTCGCACTCGTCGTCGGAGTCGCAGCCGTGCGCGCCGACGCCGATCGCCGCGGGTGTGCCGTCGGCGGTCCGCGCCAGATGGCCGGCGATCAGCCGCGCCTTGCCCTCGGCGTCCAGGTCGGTCCAGTCGCCCGCGGGGTGGGCGGCGTCGGCGAGCACCGCGCCGCCCGGTGCCGCGAACCGCAGCCGCGTCCTGGTGCCGCCCGCGTCCACGCCCACCACGTACCGCCCGTGCGGGCGGGCCGCGGTGGCCCCGGTGTCCAGGCCGCCCGTGCGGCCGGTGTGCTGGGTGTTGGTCTTCTCGTTCACGTGTAGCCCGCGTCGCTCTCTTCTGCCGCCCCGACCGCCGGGACGCCGCCGCCCCGGCGGCGCCCTTCGCGCCTCAGCGCCCGGCACCCGCCGCGGCGTAGAAGTCGAGGCAGAGCGCGAGGGTGTCGCGCGCGGTGCGCACCGTGGACGAGGGCGCCCTGCCGTGGCGCACCGCGCCGAGCAGGGTGTCCAGGGTGTCGAAGGTGTCGTCGGGGAGCCGGGTGAACGTCCACTCGCCGCCGCCCTCCTGCACCCCGAGCAGCCCGCTCGCGGTGTCGTGCCACACCGCGCCCTCGCTGCCGACGAGATGGGCGCGGTTGGTGAAGGCGCCCCGGGGCGCCACCCAGGTGTCCTCGACGGTGACCACCTGGCCCCCGGCGAGGGTGAACACCGCGTGCCCGTAGTCCTCGACGGGCAGGCCGGGGTGCGCGATGTTCGCCACCGTGCCGGCGACGTCGACCACCGGGGAGTCGAACAGCCAGCGCATACGGTCGAGTTGGTAGACGGCGTGGTCGATCCAGCCGCCGCCCGGGGTGCGCGCGGGGTCGGTGAACCAGCCGGGCCCGTCGGTGGCGCCCGGCCAGTTGACGGGCAGGGAGCTGTTCATCGCGAAGGTGCCGGTGCGCAGTTCGCCCAGGCGCCCCGAGTGCACCAGCGCCGAGAGCCGCTCGGCGAGCGCGGAGGTGCGGCGCGACTCGCTCGGCACGAAGACCACCCCGGACTCCTCGACGGCGGTGACCACCCGGTCGGCGTCGGCGAGGTTCATGGCGACCGGCTTGACGGCCACGATGTGCTTGCCCGCGCGCGCCGCCGCCTCGCACAGCCGGGGGCTCAGGTCCACACTGGTGAAGCAGGCGACGGCCTCCACCTCCTGATCCGCTATCAGCTCTTCGAGGTCGCCCGTGGCGCGGGCGCAGCCGGTCAGCGACGCCACATGGCGGGCGCGCTCCGGGTCGGCGTCCGCGACGCCCCTGAGGTCGACCGCGGGGTCGGCGGCGGCCCTGCGCGCGAAGGGGATGCCCGCGTACCAGTGGTCGAAGCCGATGACGGCGAGCCGCAGCGGCTCGGCCGCCTCGGCGGACGCGGGTTCTGGCGTGGCGCTCGGTGGCGTGGTCATGTGGGCTCCTTTGCGTACGGGGCGGCGTACCGGCGGGGGAGGTGTGTCCTCGCCGGTGTGCGGGCGGGGCGGTGGCGCGTCAGAACGTCGTCGTCAGCTCGACCGCGCGGCCCTCGGCGGCCGACACCGTGACGCCGAGCATGATCTCCAGGGCGTGCCGGGCGTGTTCCGCGGTGAGCACCGGGGCGGCGCCGTCCAGCACCACGTCCGCGAGGTGGCCCACGAGCAGCGCCCTGCCGTACGTGGCCCTGCGGGTGTCGGTGGCGAGCGGGGCGGTGGGCTCGACCCAGCCGTCCACGCCGTCCGCGATGTCGGTGCGGTACAGCTCAAGGTCCGGCCCGTCGGGGCGCAGGATGTTGAGGACGCCGCGCCTGCCGAAGATCTCCACCTTGGGGCTGCGTGCGGCCAGCACGTTGAAGGTGCCGTCCACGACCGCGTACACCGAGTCGCCGAAGTCCAGCATGAACAGGCAGTTGTCGGGGGCCGTGACCGGCATCTCCAGGCCCTTGAAGGGGCCGCCGCGCACGGTGCGCACCGGTTCCGTGACGCCCGCGAAGGCGGTGACGCGGCGGGCCGGGCCTAGAATGCCGGTGATCTCGTGGATGCCGTACACACCCATGTCGAGCAGGGGGCCGGAGCCCTCACGGTAGAACCAGCTCGGGTCGGACGGCCAGCCCGCGGGTCCGCCGCCCGGGCCCGCGTGGGAGCTGCGCACCCGGGCGAACGCCACCCGGCCGAGGGCGCCGTCGCGCACCAGCGCCGCGGCGCGCTCGTAGGGCTCGTAGAGCAGGTCGGGCGGGGCGCACACCACGCTCAGGCTCCGCGCGGCGGCGAGTTCGATCAGCTCGTCGGCCTCGGCGAGGGTGGCGGCGAGCGGCTTCTCGCTCGCGAGGTGCTTCCCCGCCTCCAGGATGCGGCGCGACGTCTCGGCGTGTACGGGGATGGGGGTGAGGTTGACGACGGCGTCGAGGTCGGCGCCTTCGAGCATCGCGTCGAGGGAGCCGAAGGCGGCGGGGATGCCGAACTGCCCCGCCACGGCGCGCGCCTGGTCCTCGACCACGTCGGCGAGGGCGGTGACCGCCACCCGCGGCGCGAAGTGGTGGATGTTGGGCAGCACGCCGTACGGGGCGGTGGCGATGCCGCCGCTGCCGAGCACGCCGACGCGCAGGGTGCCACCGGAAGCGGCAGCGGCAGCGGAGGCCGTTGCGTCTGTCATCCCGCCTCATCTCCATTACTGGAAAGTTTCTTTACTAGTTGAGGATCGTAGCCTCTGGATTCGGTGTGCACCAGGGGGGTTGCGGGGGCGTGTGCTGCGGGTTCCGTCGGTAGATCGGGCGCGGATAACGAATGGATTACGCGCCGCTCGACCCCTTTCTATAAAGAAAGTTTCTGGTACGTTCCTCGGCACCGAACGAGCGAACTCGTCGGCGGACGAGCGGAACGCAGGGGAGCGACATGGCCGTCAGGGGAACACCGTCCTGGCTCGGGGACCAGAACGCCGCGATGGCGCTGCGGCTGCTGCTCGACCACGGCCCGCTCAGCCGCAACGGCCTGGGCGAACTCAGCGGCCTCTCCAAGCCCACCGCGGCGCAGATGGTGGCCCGGCTGGTGGAGAAGGGCCTCATCGAGGCGGTCGGCGAGACGTCGGCGGGCCGCGGCCCCAGCGCCACGCTCTACGACGTGCGCAACGACCTCGCCTACGGGGTGGCCGTCAACGTCGACCAGGAGGGGGTCCGCTCCACCCTGGTCGACCTGCGCGGCACCCCGTTCCCGGTCGCCGAGCGCAGCGCCTCGGGGCTCGGCGGGCGGCGCAGCGCCGCGCGGGACGTCGCGGGGGCGGTGCTCGGCGCCTGCGAGTCGGCCGAGGTGCCGCTCGCCGATGTGCGCCAGGTGTGCGTGGGGGTGCCGAGCAGCGTCGACCCGCGCTCCGACGAGCTGAGTTCGGTGCAGGCCATGCCCGGCTGGTCGCGCAAGAGCATCCGCCACCAACTGGAGGAGGCGCTCGGCTGCGCGGTGCGGGTCGACAACGACGTGAACCTGGCGGCGGTCGCCGAGCGCGGCACTGGTGCCATCGGCGCGGAGGCCACCTTCGCGCTGCTCTGGGTCGGCTACGGCATCGGTCTCGCGGTCGACGTGGCGGGCACCGTGCTGCGCGGTGCCTCGGGCGGTGCGGGTGAGATCGGCAACCTGCCGGTGCCCAGGGGAGTGCTCGGGCCCGATGTGGCGGCGGTGGACCTGGAGGACCTGCTCGGCGCCGCCGCACTCGACCGCATCGGCCGGGACACCGGTGCCTCCCCGCACACCTTCGAGGACGTGCTCGGCGGCGCCCCGCTGCCCGACGCGGTCCTCGACGTCTTCGCGCCCCGGCTCGCCCAGGGCGTGATACCGGTACTCGGCGTGGTCGACCCCGAACTCGTCGTCTTCGGCGGCCCGGTGGGCCGCGCGGGCGGTGAACGGCTCGCCGCGCGCACCCGTGCCGCCATCCGCGACCACACCCGCTGGGACCCCCGCGTCGAGACCACCGGCGTGACGGGGGACGCGGTGCTGCACGGCGCCAGGTCCGTGCTGCACGAGCGGCTGCGCGCCGACGTCACCCGGCGGGCCGGGGCCGCGGTGAGCGAGGAGGACCGCTCCCGGATCATCCGGACCAATCTGCGCGGCATCAACTGACGCCGCGCGCCCGGCACCCGTACCGCCACGAGGCGGCCGGGCCCCGGCACCCGTACGCCGATCGGCAGGAGGTTTCAGCGGTGGGAGCGAGAAGGACGGCGGCCCTGGCGTGCGCGCTGGCCGCGGTGGCGGCGCTCGGCCTTTCCGGCTGCGGCACCGGCGGCGACGACCCGGTCGCCGCCACACCCCCGAAGCACCTGTCCGGCACGATCCAGCTCTGGCACCACTACTCGGACCGCGAGGCTTCCGTCATCCAGGACGCCGTGCACGGCTTCGAGAAGCTGCACCCGGACGTCCACGTCGACGTGCACAGCGGCCAGCAGGACACCAAGATAACCCAGGTGGTGGCCTCGGGCGGCGACGTCGACGTGCTGCTGACCAACCTCAACGCCACCCTCGGCACCGCCTGCAAGACCATGTCCGACCTCGCCCCCTACATGAAGCGCGACGGCGTCAGCACCTCCCAGTTCCAGGACATCTTCGCCCGCGCCACCGCCTTCGACGGCCGCAGGTGCAGCCTGCCGACCACCTCGGACGTGTACGGCCTCTACTACAACAAGACCCTGCTGGCCAGGGCGGGCATGACACAGCCGCCCCGCACCCTGGACCAACTGGAGTCCATGGCGCTGAAGTTGACCACGTACAAGAAGGACGGCTCGATCAAAACACTGGGCTTCGACCCGCTGGTCGGCTTCCAGCAGAACACCTCGGGCACCCTCAGCGCCGCCGCCGGGGTCACCTGGACGAAGAACGGCGACTCCGCCATCGCCACCTCCGAGCCCTGGCACCGACTCCTCGCCTGGCAGCGGGACTTCGTCCACAAGATCGGCTACGACAAGCTCAAGACGTTCAGCGCGGGACTCGGCGACGAGTGGTCCGCCGACAACGCCTTCCAGACCGGCCGCATCGCCATGGCGCTCGACGGCGAGTGGCGCGTCGCGTTCATCCAGGACCAGGCCCCCCACCTCAAGTACGGCACCGCGCCGTTCCCGGTGCTCGACGGCGGCGGCCGGCGCTACGGCGGCGGCTTCGTCTCCGCGGCCGACGTCGGCGTCAACAAGCGCTCGAACCACAAGGAGGCCGCGTGGGCCCTGGTGAAGTACCTCACCACCGACACCGGTGCCGCCGTGCGCATCGCCAACGGCATCAAGAACATCCCCACCCTGAAGGCCGCGGCCGAGTCGCCAGGACTCCAGGCCCCCGCCCCCTACCGCACCTTCATCCGCGCCTCCGCGGACCCCGCGTCGAGCACCAGCCCGATCACCGAGATCGGCGCCACCCTCACCGCCACCCTCGACAACTACTGGACCTCCTTCCAGCAGGGCTCGGGCAAGGGGCTCGCGGACGGCCTGCGGAAGGTCGACACCGACATCAACAACGCGCTCAGCCTGCGACGGGCGAAGTGATCGCATGACACACCCCAAGGCGGCCACCGCCGCACCCACCGCGGCCCGCCCACGGCGCCCGCACCCCGCCTCCCGCGGCAGGCGCGGCGCGCTCGCCCGCCGCTTCCCCAGGATCGCCCGGCGGCTGCCGCTGTGGACGATGCTCGCACCCGGCCTCGTCGGCCTCCTCGTCTTCTTCCTCTATCCGCTGCTGGCGAACCTGTACTACTCGTTCACCAACTACGACCTCGCCGGCCCCCCGCACTGGATCGGGCTGCGCAACTACCAGTACCTCTTCACCCAGGACCCCCGGGTGGGCCACGCCGCCCTCAACACCCTCTGGTTCGTGCTGATCCTGGTCCCGGTGCGCATCCTGTGCTCCCTCGGCATCGCCACCCTGCTCACCCGCCGCAAGCGGGCCGCCGGACTCTGGCGCACCCTGTTCTACGTGCCCGCGCTCGTGCCGCCCGTGGCGTCCGTGGTCGGCTTCGTCTTCCTCTTCAACCCCGGTACGGGGCCCGTCAACACGGTGCTGCGCCACCTCGGGATCAAGGGCCCGCTCTGGTTCAACGACCCGTCGCTGTCGAAGCCCTCGCTGCTGCTGCTCGGCATCTGGATGATGGGCGACATCATGGTCATCTTCCTGGCCGCGCTGCTCGACGTGCCCCGCGACCAGTACGAGGCCGGCTCCCTTGACGGCGTCAACGGATGGCAGCGGTTCCGCTACATCACCCTGCCGAACATCTCCCCCGTGGTGCTCTTCTCCGCGGTCACCGGCGCCATCGCCGCCCTCCAGTACTTCACCGAGGCCGCGGTGGCCTCCAGCGTCGCCAACGGCAAGACCGGCATCGACGCGGGACCCGACGTGCTCCTCGGCTATCCCGACGACTCCCTGCTGACCTTCACCCAGTGGATGTACGTGCAGGGCTTCAGCAGCTTCCAACTCGGCTACGCGGCCGCCATGGCCGTGGTGCTCTTCGTGGTGGCCGCGGCGGTCATGGCCGTACTGCTGCGGCGCGCCGGGACCTTCAGGCGCGGCAACACGGAACAGGGGTGAGCTGACCATGACGCTGAAGAGAGGTCTCACCTTCGTCGGCGAGCACGCCCTGCTGACCGCGCTCGCCGTCATCTTCCTCATACCGGTCGTCTTCGTCGCCCTCACCTCCTTCATGGGCGGCCACCAGACCCTCACGGGCGCCCTCTGGCCGCACCCCTGGGAGTGGGCCAACTACAGCAAGGCGTTCCACACCGCGCCGCTCGGCCGCTGGTTCGCCAACTCCCTGCTGTACGCGGGCCTTTCGACCGCCTTCATGCTCGTCTCCTCGGTACCCATGGCGTATGTGCTCGCCAAGGTCCGCTTCCGCGGCGCCAACCTGGTGTTCTTCGCGGTGATCGTCGCCATGCTGCTGCCGCCGCAGGTCACCCAGGTGCCCATCTACGTGATGTGGGCCCAACTGCGCGTCGTCGGCACCCTGGTGCCGCTGATCCTGCCGCACCTCTTCGGCAACGCGTTCTCCGTGTTCCTGCTGCGGCAGTTCTTCCTCACCATCCCCAAGGAGTACGCCGACGCCGCCCGGATGGACGGCACGGGGGAGTGGGGCGTGCTGCTGCGCGTCATGGTGCCGATGGCGCGGCCCGGCATCGCGGCGGCCAGCATCTTCATGTTCTTCCAGTGCTGGAATGACTACTACGGGCCGTTGCTGTACACCTCCGAGAACCCCGCCCACTGGCCCATCGCCTACGGCCTCGCCAGCTTCCACGGCTCCCACTCCACCGACTGGGGAGTGATCATGGCCGTCACCACCCTGGCCACCCTGCCCGTGGTGGTCGTCTTCTTCTTCGCCCAGCGGGCGTTCGTCGAGGGCATCACACTCACCGGCGTCAAGGGCTGACCACCCGCACACCCTCACCCCAGGGAACCACCATGAACCGCAAGACCCTCGGAATCGGCATCGTCGGCGCCGGGTTCATCGCCCGCTTCCATGTGCGGTCCTGGACCGCGGTCCGCGGCTCCGACATCGTCGCCACCTCCTCGCGCACCCTCGACCACGCCCGCGAACTCGCCGCGTACGCGGAGGAGTTGGAGGTCGGCAGCGATGTCGCCGCCTACGACGACGTGGCGGCCCTCGTCCAGGACGAACGCGTCGACGCCGTCTGGGTGCTGACGCCCAACCACACCCGCGTCGACGTCGTGCGGGCCATCTGCGCCGAGGTCACCTCGGGCCGCGCCGCCCTCACCGCCATCGCCGTCGAGAAGCCGCTTGGCCGCAACCTCGCCGAGGCCCGCCAGGTCGCCGCCACGGTGCGCGAGGCCGGGCTCCTGCACGGCTACCTGGAGAACCAGGTGTACGCGCCCCGCCTCACCCGCGCCAAGGACCTCATGTGGTCCCGCGGCGCCGACCGCTCCGGCACCCCCTACCTCGCCCGCTGCACCGAGGAGCACTCGGGGCCGCACGCCCGCTGGTTCTGGGACGGCGAGGCCCAGGGCGGCGGCGTCCTCAACGACCTGATGTGCCACTCCCTTGAGGCAGGACGCTTCCTCCTCACCCCGCCGGGCAGGCAGCCCTCCGAGTGGCTGACCCCGGTCTCGGTCACCGCCACCATCGCCTCCCTGCGCTGGGGCCGCGCGCGGTACGCCGCCGAACTCGCCGACTCCTACCCGGGCGGCCAGGACTACCGGCACACCCCGTCCGAGGACTACGCGAACGCCACCTTCACCTTCGTCAACGGCGACGGGGAGCCCGTCATCGTCGAGGCCATGACCTCCTGGGGCTTCATCGGCGCCGGTATGCGGCTCTCCTTCGAACTCCTCGGCCCCGAGTACTCCATGAGCGCCAACTCCCTCACCGGCGACGCCCAGGTCTTCTTCTCCCGCGCCCTGGAACAGGCCGCGGGCGAGGACATGCTGGAGAAGCAGAACGCGGAACAGGGCCTGATGCCGGTCATCGCCGACGAACCGGCCGCGTACGGCTACACCGCCGAGAACACCCACCTCACGCGCGCGTTCGCGGCGGGCCGCCAGCCCCTGGAGTCCCTGGACAGCGGCGTCGACGTCACCGAACTCCTGATGGCCGCCTACTACGCCGCCGAGACCGGCACCGTCGTGCGCTGGCCCGAGGTGCGCACCGCCCTCGACGACTACATCCCCGCGGTGGCCCGCCGCGCGTGGCGGCCACGGGGCTGAGACGGCGGCGCCCGCCGCCCTCGACCCGCTCGGAGAGAGCTTCGCCGGAGAGCTTCCGCAGGAGAGAGCTTCGCACCATGAACGAGATCACTTACGGCCCCCAGCCCACCGGGGACATCGGCTTCGACGAGGGCCTGTCCGCCGAACTCACGGCCCTCAGGGAGGTGGTGACCGACCTCCCCGGCCGCCTCACGGGCGTATGGCGCCCGCAGTGGCGGCACGTCCTGCTCGCCGGGATCGGCGCGAGCTGCGCCGCCCTCGCCACCCCGCAGTACGTGCTGCGCTCCTGCGGCCTCGCCGCGTTCCGTACCGACTGCTCCGACTTCCCGAGCGCGGAGGGCACCTCGCCCGATGTGGTGCTCGCCCTCTCCCAGAGCGGCCGCAGCCGCGAGACGGCCGAACTGATGACGGCGTTCCGCGACCGGGGTGTGCCCACCCTCGCCCTCACCAACGCCGACACCAGCCCGCTCGGCGAGGCCGTGGACACCGCCGTCACCCTCGGCGGCCACCCCGACAGCCGGGTCTCCACGGTCGGCTTCGTGGTGACGTTCGCGGCGCTGTCCATGCTCACCGACGCGGCCACCACGGGCTCCGTGGACGGGGGCTGGGTACGGCTGCCCGACCTGATCACGGAGGCGTTGGCCGCGGCGGCGCCCGCCCTGGACGCGTTCGCGTCGGGCCCGTTGGCCACGGGCCCCGTCGACGTGGTCGCCGCCGCCCCCCAGCTCACCACCGCGGAGGCGGTCGCCCTCCTCTTCCGCGAGGGCCCCCTCGTGCCCTCGGCGGGCCACGGCACCCGTACCTACCTCCACGGCTACATGGACAGCGCGGGCCCCCGCACCGGCCACATCCTCATCGGCGCCGACCGCGAGGCCCGCCTGGCCCGCCAGCTCGTCGAACGCGGAGCGGGGGTGCTGGCGGTCGCGGAAGCGGCGACGGAGTTCCCGCCCGGGGTGCACCGCGTGTCCGTACCACCCGGCCTGACCGCGCCCCAGCGGGCGCTGGTCGAGGTGTGCGTGTTGCAGCGACTGGTCGCCGCGGTGGCCGGGGTGCGGGGGAATCCGGTCGATGAGGTGGCGTTCAGGCGGGAGGACACGAAGATCGACGCACTGCGGGAGCTTTGAGGGTCACCGCCCGGCGGGGGCGGGGGCGGGGGCTTCGGGGACGAGGGTGATGCGGTCGGGGAGGTGGTAGCCGAGTTGGTGCAGGCGGAGGGTGATGCCGCGGAAGGTGCGTTCGGTGGCCCAGGAGACTTGGAGGATATGGACCGGGTCGACCGGTTCTTCGGGGGCGAGCCAGGGCGAGTGGCCGTCGACTTCCTGGCTGAGGATGACACGGTCGTCCGGCTCCAGGGCCGGTACGGGGTCACGGCTGATGAAACCGAATTGTCCGAGGCGGGCGATGATGTTCTCGGTGGACTGCTTGGTCCGAATCGCCCGGTACACGATGTCGCCGGTGCTGACCGGGGTGTCGGTGTGGGGCGGGCTCGCTGCCCCGAGTCGCGGGTTCATCTGCCCGATGAGGCCCCAGCCGAGTTCGAACTCGATGTCCCTGAGGCTGGCGAACTCCCCGTCCCACTCGGCCGCGCGCGGCGGGGCCACGGTCCAGCCGAGCTGGTGCAGCCGACGGCTGATCTCCTCGACGGAACGCCCTGTCCTTTCGGAGGCGCGCTCGACATAGTCGGCTCTGATGGGGGTGTCGGGACTGTGCCATGGCGACAGCCCGTCAGGACCGACACTCAGGATGGACAGGTCGTCCGGCTCGGGCCACGGCGCACCGGTGTCGGCCACCCGATAGCCGAGTTCGGTCAGACGGCTCACGACATGGTCGACGCTCTGGCCGACGGTGTCCGCGGCGCGGGTGACGTGCGCGGGATTCACCGCTGCGCCGGGATCGACCCAGGGAGCGCTTCCCCTGGCGTCCTCACTGATGAGACGCAGGTCGTCGGCGTCGAGCCGGGAAGGGGGGACGGACGTCGCGGGGAGGGTGAAGCCGAGTTGCCGCAAGCGGGCGCCGACCTCCTCGGCGGGCCTTCCGGTCACCCGGACGGCTTCCGCGATCACTCCCAGGCTGACCGCGGGGTAGTGGCGGAAGGCCGTTCTGTCCAGCACGAAGCCGCCGTACGACGCGTGCCACTGGGGTACGAGGAGGCGGATGTCCGACGGTATGGGCGGGGAGGCCGTGGGGGGTTGCGTGACGGCGAGTTCCGGGAAGAGTCCGGCGTGGGTCAGGGGATGCGTTCTGAAATTCCGCACGGTCTCGTATCTGGCGCCCCTGAACGGTCGGCGCGCGTCTGCGGGCGGTCCATAGATCTCCTCGTCGGGAGCGAAGAACCCGCACTTGGTGATGTCCACTTCCCGGCCCCCGATCCGCCAGGGCGCGAACCGGACGCGTACCGCCTCGGCGAAGACCTCGTCGGCGAGCCGCGCGTTCTCTTCCAGGACGCTGGCCAGCCAGCCGTGCCGCAGAACGGTGTCCCCAGCCGCGACCAGACTCGGGATCTCCCGCCGCAGCAGCCCTTCCACCCGGTCCGCGTCCACAGCGACGATCCGCCCACGGTTCACCGTCAGCCGGGGGGTATGCGCGCCCGACAGGTTCACCACGGCCCCGAAGAGGTCGGTGCCCGCCCACAGGCCATCGGCCAGCACCGCCCCGCCGGTGTTGCACCACCACACCGCGGGCGTGGAACTGCCGATCGCGACGGCACCCTCGTCCCGGACGAAGTCCCGCCGGCGGCGGCCGCCCTCCCGCAGCGGGGCCGCGTCACTGAGCACGTCGGCCCGCCAGACCTGCTCGTCCCCGCGGTCGTCGCGCGCGGTGACAGCGAACTCGGAAATCCACAGGACGCTGCGCAGCACCTCCACGCACGAGGCGGTGCCGGGTGACCGCAGCCTGAGCCGGATGCTGGTGTACGCCTCGTGGCACGGGTCGAGGCGCTGGATACGGAAGAGCGAACCCGGCCCCGCGATCTCCACCCGCAGATGCTCACCGGGCAGCCCCTCGGGGGTGAAGCGGCAGGTGGTGACCGTGATGTCGTCCGCCAGCATGAAGTAGCTGAGGACCCCCACCCCGAACTGGCTGTTCGGGTAAAGGGAGATCCCGTGCTTCTTCCACTTCGCCTGCTCCTCGGCGTACTCCGGCAGATCCGTGAAGCGCATCCCGGCGTGGGCGAAGACATCACGCAGTTCCGCCTCGCCCATGCCGACGCCGTTGTCACGGCACTCCAGATATGGGCCCTCCTCGTCGACGCCCTGGGTGAAGGCGATCTCTCCCTCGTACGAGACGGTGGGGGAGCCGGTGGCGCGCAGGTACGCGGTGCGGGCCCGCCGGTAGCGGCAGGCGTCCAGCGCGTTCTGGTACAGCTCGCGGACGGCCAGGGCGGGGTCGCCGTACAGCTCCACGCCCATGAGGAGTTCCTGCACCCGATCGTCCGCGAGGCGGAACCGCAGCTCGGTGGGCTCATAGGCGGGGCGGCCGTGCTCGTCGTGCGCGGGGGTCACCCGGTCCGCGGTGACATGCAGGGGCAGATTCCGCAGCAGCGCGGGCCGTTCGCCCCCGCTGCCGGTCTCCAGCCTGGCCAGGACGGTGTCCAGGGCGGCGGTGTGCTGGCGCAGGCCCAGTTCGACCGCGAGATGGCGGCAGGCGGCGCTGAGCACCCGGGTGCGCCCGTGCGGCTGCCATCTGAGCCCGGCCAGGGTGTCGTGCAGCGCGGGGAGGTCCACCGCGTAGCCGACGCCGATGTGCTGGACGAGCACGTCGGGCAGGGCGACCGGGTCGACGGAGAAGAGATGGGCGACGCGCAGCAACTGCGAGAGCTGGTCCTCCCGCACCAGTTGCGCCGTCTCCGCCGCTCCCACGCCCAGGGGCCGCGAGGCGGTGTCCCGAGGGGGCCGTGACAGATGGGGCGCCCGCAGCAGCCGGGAGATCAACGACGGTTCGAGGACGTCCCCGACCAGCCGCTTCTCCCGCGGGGACCGGGTGCCGGGCGGCACCGCAAGGTCGTCGAGCAGGGCCGCCACGAAGGACGGCTCGTAGGGCCGCGGCTGCCGTGCGAGCCAGCGGTGGAACAGCCACCAGCCGATCGCGTCCGCCGCCGCGGGGTCCGCGCCGCCCCGCGCTCTGCGCACGAGCCTCGGCTGCCCCCGCAGGAAGACCTCGTAGCTGCCGCGGGCGGTGGACGTGCTCTGGGTCTCGGTGAGGTCGGTGGGATCGATGTGGGCGTAGCGGGCGGCGGTGTGCCGCCGGAACGCGGCGTGCAGATAGGGGTGGGTGACGAGCAGGAACACCTCCGCTGCGGACAGTTCAAGATCGTCGGGGCGCAGGCTGCTGTCGAGCAGCAGGCTGTCCGTCCACTCGGCCAGCCGGTCGACGAAGGACGCCGAGGTCCAGGGGTCGTCCGCGAGCGCCGCATGGTCACGTGCCGTCGCGGCGGCGGCCCTCGCGGCCAGCGCGGTGGCGGTGTCCCGCAGCAGGGAGAGGCCGCGCGGGTCCGTGACGTAGTTCCACAGCGGATGGTCGCGTGTGGCCGTGACCCACTCGTGGTCCTCGGGCTCCTGGGCGGCCTCGGGGTCCGGCGCGCCCGCGTACGCGCGGTTGCGTGCCAGCACGATCTGATGGCCGAGGTCACGGGTGCTCATCCTGGGCTGGGGCACCGGACGCCCCTCCACGGTGCGGTCGCGCAGCCTGCCGTTCAGGGCGCCGAAGACATCGGTCATGGTGAGGTCGGGAAGGTGCTCGCCCCTGCGCCCGCCGGGCAGTTCACCGCTCAGGCCCTCGGTGAGCAGCCGGGTCAGCTCCAGGGTGAAGACGCTGCCCTCGGGCAGGCAGAGCGAGCGCTGGGTCTCGGCGGCCGAGGTCAGCACGCAGGCGCCGCTGATCTCGGTGTCGAGGGCGGTCGGCACCTGCTCGTCGGACATCGGCAGCGCCCGGCCGCTGAAGCAGCAGTCGACGATGACGACCTTCCGCGCGGCCGGGGAGCCCTGGACGAGGTCGCGGATCTCGTCGTACTTCACCGAGTGGTACGGGCGCTCAGGACTGGACTCCCGGGTGGCGAGCCGGAACGAGCCGCCCCCGCCGAAATGGCCGTGCCCCGCGTAGTAGACCAACAGCAGGTCGGTCGCCTCGCGGGCGGCGTCGTGCAGGTCGTCGAGCATCCGTTGCTGCGACCCGTCGTGCGGCACGACGGTGCAATCCTCAGCGGCGAGACCGCCGACGTCCTCGCTCGTCAACAGGGCCCGCAGCGCCGGTACGTTGAGCCTGACCCCGTCGAGCGCGGCCATGTCCCGGAACTCGTGCACCCCGAACAGTACGGCCCTCGACCGGCCGGGCTCCGCGGTCATGCCGCGCCGTCCTCCCCGCCGCCCGCGGTGTCGCCCTCGCCGTCCAGCCCCCGCAGCAGCTCCGCCAGTTCATCCGCCGACAGATGGCCGATGTCCACGGTGGCGCCCCCGTGGACCAGTTGAAGGGCGCCCGTGCCGCCGGACGGCGGAGACGGCCGGGACGAGCGCCATGTCACGTACGCGAGGGCGAAGTTGGCCACCTCGACCGCGCTGCCGAGTACCACGTCAAGCGCGTCGAGCGCGCCCATCGTGCGGGCCCCGCTCTCGCCCCCGGCCCCGCCCCCGACCGCGGCGACCGGCACCCGCGCGGTGCCGGGGTCCTCCGACAGCCACGTCCGAAGCTCGCCGAGCGCTTCCTCGTCGCCGTCCGCCAGAATGCGAACCCTCATCCCCCACCGCTTCCGGACATCCGAAGTGCCAACAGTCCCCGCGAGCTTAGCCAGCACGGGCCCCGGTGTGCCCGTTTCGCGCCAACTTCGGCCGACGCGGCGCAAAGGCGGCCTCGCCGCCTACGCCTGCTGACGGCGTACCAGATCGTGGAACCGGCTCGACGGGTCGGCCGCCAGTTCCGCGGGCCGGCCCGACTCCACGATCCGGCCCCCGTCCATCACCAGGACCCGGTCGGCGTCCATCACCGTGGAGAGGCGGTGTGCGATCACGATCCGGGTCGCCGACAGGTTCCTCGTGCTGTCCATCACCACCCGCTGCGCGTCGTTGTCGAGGGCGCTGGTCGCCTCGTCGAAGAAGAGCAGCCGGGGGCGGCGCACCAGGGTGCCCGCGATCATCAGGCGCTGGCGCTGGCCGCCGGAGAGGGCGTCGCCGCCGGAGACCACGGTGTGCAGGCCCATCGGCATCTGGCGCACGTCCTCGGCGAGCCCCGCCAGCTCAAGCGCCTCCCACACCTCCTCCTGGGTGAACGACTCGGCGCCCCGTACGCAGTCCAGGATGGAGCCGGTCAGCGGCTGGGCGTGCTGGAGGACGACCCCGCACTGGCGGCGCACCGCGGCGCGGTCGAGCGCGGCCAGGTCCTGGCCGTCGTAGAGGACGGCCCCCGACAGGGGCTGCTCGAAGCCGATGAGGAGGCGCAGCAGGGTGGACTTGCCGCAGCCGCTCGGGCCGACGACGGCGACGAACTCCCCCGCGGCCACCTCCACGTCCACCTCGTCGAGCACCAGAGGACCGTCGTCGCCGTAGCGGAACGACACCTTGCGCGCGGCGAGCGCGCCACCGAGGACGCCCGGTTTGACGCTGCTGCCGCGGACCTCGGGGCGCTCCTTGAACACCGGCCTGATCTGCTCGAACATCGGCAGCACCGCCGCCACCGACACCAGCGCGCCGGTGAGCTGGGTGACCGAGGTCAGCAGCATCGTCATCGAGGTGTTGAAGGTGAGGAAGGCGTCCGCGGACATCGAGCCGCGTGCCGGGCCCGCAAGCAGCATGAACATCAGCAGCGAGCAGGCCGGCAGGTACACCGCGCCGAAGACCGCGTTGAGGTTCTTCACGAACCCGGCGCGCTGCTGGAGCCGCCGGGACGCCGCGAACTCCCGTGCCCACGCCGCGTAGGCGAAGCTCTCGGCGGCGGCGACGCGCAGCTTCGGCAGGCCGCGCAGGGTCTGGTAGGCGCGGTTGTTCAGCTTGTTGCCGAGCACCACGATGCGCCGCTGCCAGCGCACCTCCCAGAGCCCGAGCAGCAGGAACAGCGCGCCGACGACGACCAGCACCCCGATGGCGGCCAGCGCGAGCGGCCTGCTGAACCAGAGCAGCAGCGCGAAGTTGACCGCGCCCACCGTCGTGGACTGCAACACCACGGGGCCCACCCCCGACAGGGTGCGGCGCACCACGCTCACCCCCAGCGCGGCGCTGGCGAGTTCGCCGGTGGAGCGGCGGGTGAAGAACTCGGTGGGCAGCCTCAACAGCCGGTCCCAGACGGCGGGTTGGAGAGTGCCTTCGGCACGGCCCTCGATGCGCAGCACCGCCAGGTTCTGCAACAGGCCGAACGCCGCGGCGACCACACCGCTGACCATCAGCGCCACCGCCACCCCGGTGATGAGCCCGGTCTCGCCGCGTGGCACGAACACCCCGAGCACCTTGCCCGTGGCGATCGGCACGAGCCCGCCGAGCGCGATCGACACCAGGCTCGCCAGCGTCAGCAGCCGTACGTCGGGGCGGGCGCCGCGCAGGCTGAACCGCAGCAGCCGCAGCGGGGACAGCGGCCGTTCGGGCAGCGGGCGGTAGAACATCACGGCACGGGGCTCGAAGTCACCGGCGGTGCGGTCGGTGATGCGGGTCCTGGTGCCGGTGAGCGGGTTCAGCGCGACATAGCCGCCGCGCCGCGGCAGCAGCGCCACCGGGGAGCCCGACCTGGCGCGGGCGCCGACCAGCGGGCCCGCGTCGGCCCGCCACCAGGCGCCTTCGAGGCGCACCGCGCGGCAGCGCACCCCCGCGTGGGCGGCGATGCGCTCCACGGGCCCGACGCGTCCCGCGGGCGCCGCGCTCCTTGGCGGCCCGTCGAGGGCGATGCCGGTGGCGGAGGCGACCAGGCGGCAGACCGCGAACAGGGCGTCGTCGTCCCGGTCGTCGCGGGGGCGGGCCGCGGTGGGGCGGCGGTCGCCGATGGACGCGACGAGCGCCTGGTCGGCGCGGGCCTCCACATGCTCGCCCGCGCGTATCCCGGCGGCGGTGCGGTCCGCGTGCGCCTGTTCGAGCCGCTCGATCCAGTGGTCGACGGCGGACAGCAGCCGGTACTGCTGGTCCACGATCCGCTCCCAGAGCCGCGGGTCGACCAGCAGGTCCCCCGCGGCCTGCGGGCTGACGTGGCCGCCGGGCACCACCGCGCCGGGCCACACCGCGAGCCAGGGCAGGTCCGCGTCCGAGACCGCCGCGTCCACGGCCGGGGTGCGGCTGCCGAACGGGGCGTGGAAGAGGACGCCGAGGCCGCGGCTGACACCGAGCGCGCACGCCTGCTCCAGCGCGGCGAGATCGGGCGCCGCGCCCTCGGGGAGGGGCGCGGACAGCTCGCGCAGCGGTATCCGGCGCAGCGCGCAGCCGCCGGCCGGTCTGGCGAGCAGGGTGTGCCGGGGGCCGCGCACCGGGCCGAGGAGCAGGGCGCCCGCCTCCACCCGGCCGAGGAAGTGCCAGGGGCCCTCGTCGGCGGTGTCCACCGCGAACAGGTCGAGCGCGCCGCCCGCCACCAGCCACAGCACCTCGGGCCCCGCGAGGTGCACACCGGCCGCGGCCGCGTCCACCGCGGCGCCGAGCCCCGACAGTTCGGCCACCACCGGGTCGTGGGAGGCGGCGGCCGGCACCTGTGCGGTGGCCGCCTGCTGCGGGTCGACCCGGTCCATCAGTGCTTCCCGACGAGGGACGCGTAGGCGCCGCCCGCCGCGATGAGGGCGTCGTGCCGGCCGCGTTCGACGACCTCGCCGCGGTCGAGCACGAGGATCTCGTCGCTGTCGCGGACGGTGCTCAGCCGGTGGGCGATGACGACACACGCACACCCCCTGCGGCGCAGGTTGGCGATGACGGTCTGCTCGGTCTGCGCGTCCAGCGCGCTGGTGACCTCGTCGAGCACGAGCACGCTGGGATCGCGTACCAACGCCCTTGCTATCTCCAGGCGTTGGCGTTGCCCGCCGGAGAAGTTGCGGCCGTCCTGCTCCACCCGGGAGTGCACACCCTCGGGGCGGCGCGCGATGACGTCGTCGTAGAGCGCGGCGTCCCGCAGCGCGGCGACGACCGCCTCGTCGGTGACGGAGGGGTCCCACAGCGCCACGTTGTCGCGCACGGTGCCCTCGAAGAGGAACACGTCCTGGTCGACGAAGGAGACGGAGGCGGCGAGCACCGGCCTCGGGATCTCCTCCAGGGGCCGCTCGTCGATGTGGATGGTGCCCTCCCAGGGGCGGTAGAGGCCGGCGAGCAGCCGGGACACGGTCGATTTTCCGCTGCCGGAGGCGCCCACCAGGGCCACCTGGCGGCCCGGCGCGACCGTCAGCGAGAAGTCCTTGAGCAGCGGCGCGTCCAGGGGGCTGTAGCCGAAGGTGACACCGCTGACCCTGACGTGCCCGCCGAGGCGGCGGGCGGCGGCGTCCCGGCCGCCGCGCGCGTACAGCTCGTCGGCGGGGAAGTCCTCGACGTCCTTGAGCCGCACCACGTCGGCGGTGAAGTCCTGGAGCCGCCCCACCACCCCGTTCAGCCGGGTGATGGGCGCGGTGAAGCGGGTCACCAGCGCCTGGAAGGCGACGAGCAGGCCGATGGAGATGTGTCCGTCGACGGCGCGCATGCCGCCGATCCACAGGATCAGCGCGCTGTTGACGGTGGCGAGCAGCGGTGCCACCACGGCGAGCGCCGCGGTGGGCTCCCCGAGCCGCTGCTGCTCTTCGAGGACGGTGGCGTGCTGGCCGGCCCAGCGCCGGAAGTAGCCGTCCTCGCCGCCGGTCGCCTTCAGCGTCTCGATGAGCTGGAGCCCGGTGTACGAGGTGTTGGTGAGCCGGGCGTTGTCGGCGCGCAGCTTCTGGGTATGGGTGGCGCGCAGCCGCACCACGATCCGCATGGCGACCACGTTCAGCAGGGCGATGCCCACGCCGACCGCGGTCAGTTGGGGGTCGTACGTCCACAGCAGCAGCGCGTACAGCACCACCACGACCCCGTCGACGCCCGCCGACGCCAGGTCCCTTGCCAGGGTCTCGGCGACGGCGTCGTTGGACTGGAGGCGCTGCACCAGGTCGGCGGGGCCGCGCTGGGCGAAGAACGTCACCGGCAGCCGCATCAGGTGCCGCATGAAGCGCGCGCTGCCGAGGGTGGACGCGATGATCCGGCCGCGCAGCAGGTTGGACTGCTGGAGCCCGGTCAGCACGGCGGTCAGCACCACCATCGCGGCCATCGCCGCGAACAGCGGCCCGAGCAGCGAGGAGGCGCCGCCGATCAGGAAGGTGTCGATGTACGTGCGGCTGAGCGCGGGCACCGCGGCGCCCACCGCCACCAGCAGCAGGCTCGCGAGCAGCGCCGCCAGCAGGGTGCCCGTGGTGCCGCGCAGCCGGGCGGGGAGCATCCGCAGCAGCCCGGGGCGCTGCCCGCCCCTGGTGAAGGCGTCGGTGGGCTCGAAGACGAGGGCCACCCCGGTGAACGCGGTGTCGAAGTCCTCGGCGGGCACGAACCGGCGCCCGGTGGCGGGGTCGTTGACGCGCACCCCGGGGCGGCGCGGGCCGCGCCTCGTGCCCTCGTAGACGACGTAGTGGTTGAACTCCCAGAAGAGGACGGCCGGGGCGCGCACGGTGGCGAGGGCGGCGGTGTCCATCTGCATGCCTCGCGCGTCGAGCCCGTAACTGCGCGCCGCCTTCAGGAGGTTGCTCGCCCGGGAGCCGTCGCGTGACACCCCGCAGGCGATGCGCAGCTCCTCCAGGGGGACATGGCGGCCGTGGTGGGCGAGCACCATCGCGAGGCAGGCGGCGCCGCACTCCACGGCCTCCATCTGGAGCACGGTGGGGGTGCGCACCGCGCGGGGGCGGCGGTCGGTGGCGGCGCTGTGTCCCGCGGCCCCGGTCATGGCAGCAGCCAGGCGTAGGGGTGCTGTCGCGCGGTGCGCACGGAGCCGTCGACCGATGTCATGGAGGCGAGCGCGAAGGGCGGTCCCGAGGGGGAGGACCAGGCGTAGCCGGAGTGGGTGCGGGAGGAGGGGGTGAGGGTGACGAGCACGGTGAGGGAGCCGCCGTGGCCGGTCAGCCGCGCCGCCAGGTCCTCGTCGCCGAGGGCGGTGGTGAGCTGCTCCTTGGTGCGCGCGGTGCGGTCCACGGTGCGCACGGTGCCGCGCAGCACCCCGTACCGCTGCTCGGGGGCGGTGGCGGCGGTGAGGTCGACCCGCTGCCCCGGGGCGATGCCCGCGGCGGAGGTCGGGGAGAGGTACAGCTCGGCGACCAGCGGGTCGTGGGCTCCCTTGGAGCGTTCGACGGTGGCCACGTCGGAGCCGGTGGTGACGACGGAGCCGACGGCGGTGTGCAGCGCGGTGACGAGCCCCGGGCGCACCGCACGCAGCACGGTGGTGTGTCCGGAGGCCGGTTTCACCTCGGCGAGCGCCTGCCCGGTGCTGACGCGCTGCCCCTCACGTGCCTTCACGTCGGTGACCTGTCCCGTCACCGTGGACTGCACCACATAGCTGCCCTGTCCGTAGGTGAGGAGCCCGGGGGCGTCCACGGTGGAGGTGACGGTGCCGGTCACCGCCCAGTACCCGGCCGCCGCCATCGCGGCGACGGTCACGGCGAGGACGAGGCGCCCGCGCGCACGCGCGAGCCGCACCGGGAGGTCGAGTGCCTCCGGCGCCTCAAGTCTTGCCAGTGCCTGTCGGCGGAATTGCACGCGCTGTTCCTCGGCTTCTGCGGCAGACGCGGAAGGGTGCCCCGGGGCGCCGCGAGGACGTCACCGGGGCACCCGCCCGTGTGTCAGAGGGAGTTGAGCGTGCCCGAGACACCGGACGTGTCGACGTTGACCACGGGGGCGACGGTGCTCGTCACGGTCGCCACGACGCCGCTGACCGGGGCGACGGCGTCCACGGTGGACACGACGCTGCCCACGGTGTTGCCCAGGCCGCCCAGCACACCGCCGGAGACGTTGTCGAGGTCGGCGTCGGAGATCTCGTGGGTCTCGATACCGGGGGTGGAGTTCATCTGTGAGGGTTTCCCTTCGTGTGCTTTCCGGGCACGGGCCTGCCCTGTGGGCGCGCCGTACCCGGCTTCCATGGGCCTCGCGTACACCGCTGACGGTGGGCCCTCGTTGGTGAGAACGGTGGGGGAGAGACCCGGCGGGCTCACCGCGGTGACCGCGAGGTGGTGGCGATCTAAGCACGCACCAGGACGTCCTCACACCCGAACGCGCGTTCATTGCGTAGTCCGGAAGAGATATCGCGTGGGGGCCGGGCGCACAGGGCACGGAGTCTCCTTTTTCGCTTCACAAGCGACGGGGGCGCGCGTTTCGGTTGTGAACGCCGGGCGACCTCAGCTCTTAGGGGGTCTGACCTGAATGCTCCCCGGGGCCATCGCGGGGGAAGTGCGCTTATGGGACTTGAGTCTGTAGAGATTGGGTGACCGAGTGGACAAATGGGGGAGAGGGGCTGGACGGAGGCATGTGAGCGGCAGGGGAGCGGGTGAGAGCAGGGGCGCGAGAACAGGCGGAGGCGGCGGGAAAAGGGGCGCTCGAATTTTTCGCGCGCCCCCTGGAAGTCGGGAAGTGCCGAGCAAATACACCTGTTCGAAAGAGGTCGGCCGCGCCATGGCCGCCGACAACCGGATTTGTCTTTGTGAAGATCCCCATGGGCTCCCGGCGCGGCTTTCCGCGGCCCGCGCGTGAGAAGGTCGCGCCCCGGCGGACGAGGGCGCCCCGACCGCCGGGTGCCGCCCCGGATACGGAAGCGCGCTCCGCGGCCCGAAGTCCCGTGTTCCCGCGGTCACACGGGGCGAAGGCCGACGGGGACGGGTTGATGCCGCGAGCGCCGTACGGGAAGGTGGGCGGGGTCCGAGGCATGTGTCCAGTGGGAAGGCGATCGAATCCGCTCGGCGGGTTCCGGGAACATGACTACTTTCGAAGGCCCAGTGCGTTCGGCCGCGGGCCTCGTCGCCACCGCGGGCGACTCGTGGCTGCGCGCGCCCCTGCCGGCCCTTCTCGTCGACCCCGGCGGAAGAGTCGTCGAGATGAACGCCGCGGCGCTCGCGGTCTTTCCCGAGGCGCGCTGCGGCGCGCCGCTGCGCGGCACGCTGCCCGACTGGCTCGCCGACGCGCACGGGCGCCTCGTCGAGGAGGCGGAGGAACCGGCGGCGGAGGAACCGGCGGATTCAGGGGAGGCACGCGAGAGCGCGGGGCCGCTCCCTCGCGGCTCCCACAAGGGCCTGTCCTTCGAGGCGCACCCGACGCGTACCAGCGCGGGCGACGTGGTCTGGTGGCTCGTGGACGAGACGGACCGGCTGCTCGCCGAGACGGCGCTGAGCGGCGAGCGGGAGCGCACGGCGATTTTGGCCGAGGTGTCCACCCGGCTGCTCGCCTCGCTGAACGCGGAGCGCTGCCGCGAGGCCACGGTCGAACTCGCCGCGCGGCACCTCGCCGACGCCGCCGTGCTGGTGGCCCCGCGCACCGGCAGGCGCCACCCCCTCGCCCTCGCCGTCCACGGCGGCCGGGTCGGGCAGCGCCTCATGAGCCTCGACCCCGCGGACGTGCCTGGACTCGGGGAGGCGCTCCAGGGGTTCCCGCCGGTGCCGTCCCGCTGGATCGACCCCGGCGCGCTGCCCGCGTGGGCCGTGCCCGAGGGGTTCCAGGGCCCCGTGGGGTCCGTCGTGGTGACACCGCTGCCCGGCTACGGCGTTCCCGCCGGAGCGCTGATCCTGCTGCGGCGCGGGGAGGAAGCCGCGTTCGACGCCTCCGAGGAGGTCTTCGCGCGGGTGTTCGCCGCCCGGGCGGGCGCCGCGCTCTCCGCCGCGCGCCTGTACACCGAGCAGGCCAAGGTCACCGACACGCTCATGGCCGAGCTGCTGCCCCCGACGCTCCGGCACGTCGACGGCGTCGACTTCGCCGGTGGCTACCGGGCCTCGAAGGACACCGAGCGCGTCGGCGGCGACTTCTACGACATCCACCCGGGCGCGGAGCCGGACAGCGAGACGTTCGCCGTGCTCGGCGACGTCAGCGGCAAGGGCCTTGACGCGGCCGTCCTGACCGGCAAGATCCGCAACACCCTCCAGGCGCTGCTGCCGATGGCCGACGACCACGCGAGGACGCTGGGCCTGCTCAACGGCGCCCTGCTGAACGGCAGGCACACCCGCTTCGCGTCCATGGTCCTGGTCTCCGTGCGCCGCGAGGACCGCCGCGCCCGGCTGCGGTTGTCCAGCGCGGGCCATCCCAGGCCCCTCGTCGTGCGCAGCTCGGGAGCGGTCGAGGAGGTGGCCACGTCGGGCACCGTCATCGGCGCCCTGCCGGACATCAGGGTCACCACCGCCCACGTCGACCTCGAACCCGGCGAGACCTGCCTGCTGTTCACCGACGGCATCACCGAGGCCAGGGGCGGCCCGCTCGGCGACGTCTTCTTCGGCGAGGAGCGGCTGCGCGCCGCGCTCGCGGACTGCGCGGGCATGCCGGCGGAAGCCGTCGTCGAGCACGTCCAGATGCTCGCCACCCAGTGGATCGGCGAGAACCCGCACGACGACATGGCGCTGATGGCCGTCACGGCCCCGCGCACCGCTCATCTGGCAGTCGTGGAAGGCCGCACCCGGGGTAGGTACACCCCATGATCGAAGCCTTCGCACCCGGCACCGGCACGGAACGGACCGCGCGGACCGGGGCCCCAGGACCGCTGGCACGTTCCCGCGCCGCGCTGTGGCAGGCCATAGCGGACCGTGACGAGTACGCGGCCGGGGCGGCCGTCTTCGCCGCGCTCGACTCGGGCGTGAGCCCCGAGGACGCGCTTCTGGAGATCATCGCCCCGGTGCAGCGCACGGTCGGCGAGGAGTGGGCCGCCAACCGCATCACGGTGGCCCAGGAGCACGCCGCGACGGCGATCCACGACCGGGTCATCGCCGCGATGGCCCACCGCGTCCCGGTGGACCGGCCGCCCGCGGCCCGCCGGGCCGCCGTCACCGTGGCCTGCGTGGACGGCGAGTGGCACGCGCTGCCCGCGAGAATCCTCGCCGAGGTGCTGCGCTACCGCGGCCACCGCGTCGACTTCCTCGGCGCCCAGGTGCCCACCCCGCACCTCATCGCGCATCTGCACCAGACCGGCCCCGACGCCGTCGCGCTCTCGTCCTCGATCCCGACCAGGCTCCCGGTGGCCCACGCGGCGATCACCGCCGTACAGGCCGTCGGTATACCGGTGATCGCGGGCGGCGCCGCCTTCGGGGCGGACGGCAGCCGCGCCCGCCTGCTGGGGGCCGACGCCTGGGCGCCCGACGCCCGCGCCGCCGCCCACGTACTGGAACGCGGCCTCAGGAGCCTGGTGCCGGGGGACGCCCGGCAGATCGTCGACGACCTGCCGCACCTGAGCGACCAGGAGTACACGATGGTCTCCCGGGGCAGACGGCAACTCGTGAAGAACACGCTCGCCGGACTTGAGGAGCGGGTCCCGGCGATGCGCGCCTACACCGCCGCGCAGCACGAGCGCACGGCCGAGGACGTCGCCCACATCGTCGACTTCCTGGCGGTCGCCCTCTACACCGACGACGTCGACGCGTTCGCCGACTTCACCGCATGGACCGGCGACATCCTCGCGGCCCGTGGGGTGCCCGCCCATGCCCTCGACCCCGCCCTGGCCCTCCTCCAGGGCGAGTTGAAGGACTTCCCGCGCGCCCTGACCCTGCTCGACGCGGGCCGTGCGGCCCTCGGCGGGCGCGCGCACCGACCACCGTCTCCCGCCCCGGGCAGCGCCGTATGACCACACTCCCCGACGACGGTTTCCACGTCGAGACCACCTTCGACGGCGACGGCGACGCCTGCCTCCTACTTGAGGGCGACCTCGACTGGGACACGGCCGACGACCTTACCCGGGCGGCCCTCGACTGCCTCGACACCACCCCGCCCCCGCCGAGGCTGCGCCTCGACCTCGCCGGGCTCCGGATGTGCGACTCGATGGGGCTTGCCGCGCTGCTGACGATCAGACGCCGCACCGGGGAGACCGGCACCGCGCTCCGCCTGGACAACCGGCCGGCGTTCCTCGAACGCCTCCTGGAGGTGACGGGCACCTTGAACCACCTCGTCGGGCCCGTACGGGAGACCCGCGGCGGACCGCTGTCCCGGCGTGCGGGCGAGGACGGGGCCTGACGGCCGCACGCGACGGGGGCGGTGGTGCTGCGCCGCCCACGGGCGGGGGCTCGGAGCGGCCACGCGCGGCCGCTTGCCACAATGCCCGGATGATGACCGAACCCCATGTCCATGTGTCCGTGCAGGACGGAGTGCGAATCGTGCGTCTCAGCGGAGAGTTCGACGCGGACGCCGCCGAGCTGCTGGAGCGGAACGTCGGCGCCCCCGAGCCCGGCTCGGTGCTCGGTGTCGTCGTGGACCTGTCCGACGTGTCCTTCGCCGACTCCTCGTTCCTGCACGTACTCCTCGGCGCGCGAAGACTCCACGACGCCCTGGGCGTCCCTTTCGTGCTGACCGCGCCGTCGGACGCGCCGCAGCGCCTGCTGGAGATGACCGACACCGCCCGTGCCTTCACCATCGCCCCGGGTCTTGACGCCGCGTCGGACCTCGCGCGGGCCCGGCATGGGGAAGCCGCGGGATGAGCGGCGTGCGAGAGGACCCCGGGGACGCTCGGCGGGGTGCCGACGCGGGGATCACGAGCGGGAGGGGAGCCGAGGTGGCCGACACGCAGGGCGCCGAGCGTGTCCCGGAGCCGAAGTTCAACGCGGCGGTGGCCCGCGGCAGGGTGCGCCGACTGCTCGGCTCGGGACCGTTCCCACCGCCGCCCGAGCACATCGTGGCCGATGTCCTGCTCGTCGTCACCGAGTTGGTGTCGAACGCCGAGCGGCACGGCGGCGGCCTCACGTCGTTCGAGGCCACGGTGTGCGACGGCGAGATCCTGGTCGACGTCGGCGACAGATCACCACGGCCGCCCCACACCACGTCACGCGGGTCCGCGGCGCCCGGCGGGTTCGGCTGGCCCCTCGTACGGCGCCTGAGCCGCCGCGTCCGGGTGCAGACGGCCGGGCACGGCAAGGTCATCCGGGTCGCGCTGGCGCTCGAAGCGCCCCCGGGACCCGGGCGGGTGTGACCGGGGCGCGGTGACCCGGGTCACGGGGTGTGCGGCTCGGTCAGCGGCAGGTGACCGGCGGTCCCGGTCACCTCGAAGAGGCGTCTGACGGCCGGGGTGAAGGGCCCGGCGATGGTCAGCGCTCTCGCCTCCTTCCGGTGGCGTCGCCACAGGCCGAGCAGCAGGTTCAGCAGCGTGGAGTCGGCGAAGACGAGCCCCGCCAGCTCGACCCGGGTCTCGTCGGTGGGCGAGCGCCAGGCCCGGGACAGCGCCTCCTCCACCTCGGGCCCGCTGTCGACGTCCACCTCACCCTCCAGCCTGACCACGCACACCCGCCCGCTCACCGTCACCGACGCCACCCGCCCAGTCCCAGACATGCCCCCACTCTGCCATCCCCCGCGAGGCAGCGGCCCTCGTCTCCCCGCGCGGGGGCCCGGGGCGGGGCCGGGCGCGTCCGTCACGCGGTCGCGTCCTCGACCGGCACCGCCCCGTGGTGGCGGCCGCGCGGGATGACGAGCGGGGTCGCGCTTACCGGGTCCGCGGTCACCTCGCAGGAGAGGCCGAAGATCTCCGCGACCGAGGCGGCGGTGACGACCTCGGAGGGCGCGCCCTCGGCCACCACCGCGCCGTCCTTGAGGGCGACGAGGTGGTCCGCGTACCGGCACGCCTGGTTGAGGTCGTGCAGCACCATCACCACGGTGCGGCCCTCCTCGCGGTTGAGGTCGACGACGAGGTCGAGGACGTCGATCTGGTGGGCCAGGTCCAGATACGTGGTGGGCTCGTCGAGCAGCAGCACCGGGGTGCCCTGCGCCACCGCCATCGCGATCCAGGCGCGCTGCCGCTGCCCCCCTGACAGCTCGTCCACGGGGCGCTCCGCGAGGTGTTCCGTGCCGGTGGCGGCCAGCGCCGCGCCCACCGCCTCCTCGTCGGCCGCCGACCACTGCCGCCACCACGTCTGGTGCGGCGCCCTGCCCCGGGTGACCAGGTCGCGCACCGTCAGACCCTCGGGCGCCACCGGCGACTGCGGCAGGATGCCGAGCCGCCGCGCCAACTCCCTGGTGGGCAGCGACCGTATCTCCGCGCCGTCCAGCGTGACCCCGCCCTCCCGCGGCGCCAGCAGCCGGGCCAGGGCCCGCAACAGGGTGGACTTGCCGCAGGCGTTGGGCCCCACGACGGCGGTGATACGGCCAGGCGGCACCGCGAGGTCGATGCCCCGCACCACGGTCCTGTCCTCGTAGGCGAGGTGGAGTCCGTGGGCGCGCAGCCCCCGCGCGGGTGAGTGCGTCGACATGTCAGCCTCCAGAGCCCGTCCGGTTGGTGCGGACGAGCAGCCGGAGCAGGACGGGCGCTCCGAGCACTCCGGTGACGATACCGACAGGCAGTTCCGTGTCGGGCAGCACGGTGCGGGCCGCCACGTCGGACACCAGCACCATCAGGGCGCCGGTGAGCCCCGCGGCCAGCGGCGGCGGCGCCGAGGTGCGTGCGAGCCGCAGCGCGATCTGCGGCGCCGCCAGCGCCACGAACGCCACGGGGCCCGCGGCAGCCGTGGCGAACGCGACGAGACCGACGCCGGTCAGCAGGATCGCGCCGCGCACGGTCTGCACCCGGGTGCCGAGGCCCGCGGCGACCTCGTCGCCGAGGTGCAGCACCCGCATCTGCCGCCCGAGCAGCAGCGCGGCGGGCAGCAGCACCGCGAGCGCGACGGCGAGCGGACCCGCCTGCTGCCAGTCGCGGCCGTTGAGGTTGCCGACGAGCCAGCCGGTGGCGGACTGCGCCTGGTGGGCGCTGCCGCGCGCCAGCAGGTAGTCGGTGGCGCTGGTGCACACCCACGACACACCGATGCCGACGAGGATGACGCGGTAGCCGGTGGTGCCGCGCCGCCAGGACAGCGCGTACACCAGCAGGGCGCTCACCAACGCGCCCACGAGCGCGAGCAGTTGGGGCCCCGTGTCGAGGGAGAACACCGCGCCCGCGGCGACCGCGGTGCCCGCGCCCTGGGTCAGGCCGATCATGTCGGGACTGGCGAGCGGATTGCGGGTCATGGTCTGGAACAGGGCGCCCGACACCCCGAGTGCGGCGCCCGCGAGCAGGCCCGCCATGGCCCGCGGCAGCCTGAGTTCGGTGACGACGAGCCGGGTGCCGGGGTCGCCGCCGCCCAGCAGCGCCCTGGCCACGTCGGGCAGCGGCACCGTGAACTCGCCCACGGCGATGTGCCAGCACAGCGCGGCGCAGGTGGCCACGGTCAGCAGCGCCACCACCAGCACGAGGCGCGGGCGCAGCACCCCCGAGAGCGGCGGTACGGCGAGACGGAAGGTGCGCGGGGCGAGCGCGGCGGCGTCGCGTGCGGCCATCGCTCACACCTCCGCGAGCCGGCGCCGGCGTACCAGCGCGACGAAGAACGGGCCGCCGAGGAACGCGACCACCACGCCCGCCTGGATCTCGGTGGGGCGTGCCACGGTGCGCCCCACCAGGTCGGCGGCGAGCAGCAGACAGCCCGCGAGCACCGCGCACAGCGGCAGCATCCTGCGGTGGTCGGGCCCGTGCCCGGCCCAGGTGGACAGGGCCCTTGCGGCGTGCGGCACCACGAGGCCGAGGAACACCACGGGCCCGATCGCGGCGACCGAGGCGCCGGTGAGCAGGGTGACGGCGGCGGCGCACTGCAACCGCAGCATGCCGAGCCTGCGGCCGAGCGAGGCGGCCACGTCGTCGCCGAGCGCGAGGCTGTTGAGCGCGGGCGCGGCGGCCAGCGCCAGCACCGCGCCCACCGCGAGGAACGGCAGCAGCCGCACCACCGCGGGCCCGTCCTGCTCCGCGAGCGAGCCCGCCGACCAGAACCGGTACCGGTCGAGCGCGTCCGGGTCCGTCACCACCACCGCGCTGGTGAGGGAGGAGAGCACCGAGGTGACGGCGACCCCCGCGAGCGCCAGCTTGACCGGGGTCGCCCCCGAGGCGCCGAGCCGCCCCAGCAGGTACACCGTGACCGACGCGGCGAGCGCGCCCGCGAACGCGAACCACACGGAGACGAGCACCGACCCCACCCCGGCCACGCCCACCGCGAGCACCACCGCGAAGGAGGCGCCCGCACTGACCCCCAGGATGCCCGGGTCGGCGAGCGGGTTGCGGGTGAGCGCCTGCATCAGACAGCCGGAGACGCCGAGCGCGGCGCCCGCGAGCAGCGCCATGCCGGTGCGCGGCAGCCGTACGTCGAAGACCACCTGCCGCACCCTGGCGGGCTCGTCGCGCCCGGCGAGCGCGCCGAGCACCCGGCCGGGCGGGATGTCGAGGGCGCCCAGCGCGAGGGACAGCACGAACAGCGCGAGGAGCAGCACCACCAGGGACGCCAGCAGCAGCGCGGGCCGCGGCCCGCCGCGCCCCTTGCGGGCGCCGCCGGGCGCGCCGCGCGTGTCGGCCGCCGCGGTGTCCTGCGCGGTCACCGGCCCGAGTCGGCGGCCGGGACCTTGGTCGACGGCTTGCCGTCCACCGCCGCCGCCAACTGCGGCACCATGCGCTCCAGGGTGTAGGGCAGCGACAGCACGCTCACGAACGACACCGCGCTGCCGTACTCGCTGCTGTCCTTCACGAAGACCTCGCGGCCCTCCTTGACCACGCGCCGGTCGCCGTAGAGCCCGTTGCCGTGCAGCTTCGCCGTGTCCTTCGCGGGGTCCGTCACGATCCACACGGTGGCGTCGTTGTCGAGCAGGTCGGTGCGCTCCTTGCTGATGTTCGCGCCGAAGTCGTCGGGGCCCACCGCCTTCGCGAGCCCGGCGGGCTGGCGGAAGCCGAGGTCGTGCAGCAGCCGGGTGCGGTTGTCCTGCGGCCCGTACACGTACAGGCCCTGGTACGGGGTGGCCACGACCGCGCTCGCGCCCTGGAACTCGGGGTGCTCGGCGGCGGCGTCGGAGAATCGCTTCTCCACGTCGGCCACCAGCTTCTTCGCCGCGGCGGGCCGCCCGAGGGCCCGCCCGACGGTCTCGGTCTGCTCCTGCCAGGAGATCCCGTAGTCGGCCATGCCGGACGGCTGCGCCACCACCGGCGCGATCTTGGAGAGGGTGCGGTACTGGTCCTTGGTCAGGCCCGCGTACAGCGCCAGGATCAGGTCGGGCCTGAGCGCGGCTATCCGCTCCGCCTGCGGCCCGGTGCCCGGGTCCTTCAGCACGGTGGGCGGCTTCGCCGAGCCCAGCGCCTTCTTCGCCCAGGGGCCGATGGCGCCGGGGAAGTTGCCGAGCCACTCGGTGGTGGCCACCGGCACGGTGCCGAGCGCGAGGGCGGGGTCCTGGTCGGAGAGGCCGACGGTGACGACACGGCGCGGCGCCGAGGTGATCTTCGTGCTGCCGAACTTGTGCCGGATGGTGACGGGGAACGCGCCCTTCTCGACGGGCGCCTCGGCGGCGGACCCCGCGGAGCCCGACCCGTTGCCGGAGCTGTCGGAGCTGTCGGAGCCGCCGCAGGCGGCGACGGCGCCCAGGAGCAGGGCGAGGCAGCCGGCGGCGAGGGCGCGCCGGGTGCGGCTGAGGAGCGGGAGCATGTGCGGGTCCTTCTGATCGGTGGGTGCCGGGTGCGGCGCGGGCGGGGCGGCCCGGTGGGGGCGGGCCGCGTGGTCGTGGGCGGGTGCGGTCACGGGTGTCCGTGCGGGTCGGGGAGCGGCCGCGCGCGGTCGCCCGACCAGGCGGCCCAGAGCCGGGCGTACGGGCCGTCGGCGCGCGCCAGTTCGCGGTGCGGCCCCTCCTGGACGACCCGGCCGGCGTCGAGCACCACGACCCGGTCGGCGGCGAAGGACTGGGTGAGCCGGTGCGCGACGACCAGCGCGGTACGGCCCCGCAGGGCGCGCCCCGCGCAGCGTTCGAGCACCCGGGCGCCCGCGCTGCCCGCCTCGGCCGTCGCCTCGTCCAGCACGGCGACCGCGGGGTCGGCCAGCACCAGCCGGGCCAGGGCGAGTTGCTGCGCCCTGGCGGCGTCGAGCTGATGGCCGCCGTCGCCGACGACGGTGTCGAGTCCTTCCGGCAGGCCGAGCGCCCACTCCAGGGCCTCGACCTCGTCGAGCGCCGCGCGCAGCCGGGCGTCGTCGGCGCCGGGCGCGGCGAGCCTGAGGTCGTCGGCCAGGGTGCCCGCGAACACGTGTGGCTCCTGGGACACCAGGACGGCGGCAGGGGCGCCGGGCCGCCGGGGCTCGGGCAGCGTGACCTCGCCCGAGGTGGGCGGCTGCACCCCGGCGACGATGCGCGCGAGGGTGCTCTTGCCCGCCCCGCTCGCGCCGACCAGGGCCACCTGCTCGCCCTCCCGCAGCACTAGGTCCACCCCGTGCAGCACCGGCTCCCCGGTGCCGTACGCGTGCCGTATCGACCGTGCGCGCACGGCCTCGGGGCTCTCGGCGGTCCGCGCGGGAGCCGCCGCCGCGCCGGGGCGGGGCGCGGTGTCCGCGAGGTCGGTGACGCCGACGAGCCTGGCGAGGCCCGCCGTGGCGGTCTGGGCGTCGTCGAGCAGCACGAGCGCCGCGTTGACGGGCCCGAACAGGCTGTGGAAGTAGAGCGCGGCGGCGGTCGCGGTGCCCAGCGACACGTCGTGGCCGCGCACCAGCCAGAACCCGGCGCCCAGCACGGCCACCAGGCCGATGTACTCGGCGACGTGCAGCCTGCCGTAGAAGCCGAGCACGAGCCGCACCCCGCGCAGCGACACGCCCACCGCCGCCAGGGAGCGCCGCGCCACCCGCACCGTGTGGTCGTCCTCCAGCAGATGGGCGCGCACGGTGTCGGCGCCGCCCACGGTCTCCAGCAACTGCTGCTGCCTGGCGCCTGAGACCACGCGCTGGCGCGCGTACAGCGGCACGGCCCGGCGCACGTACCAGCGCGCGGTGAGTATCTGGACGGGCGCCGCGAGCAGGGCGGCGAGCAGGAAGCGCCAGTCCAGCACGGCGAGCGCGACGAAGGTGAGCGCGATCGTCAGGGCCGAGGAGACGAGTTCCGGCAGCGCGGAGCGCACCGCTTCCGAGACCCGGGCCACGTCGTCGGTGACCCGGGAGGTGAGGTCGCCCGCCCCGGCACGCTCAAGGCGGTCGGCGGGCAGCGCGAGCGCGCGGTCCACGAACCGCTCCCGCAGCCGGGCGAGCAGGGCTTCGCCGACCCGGGCGACCGCGCCCCTGCCCAGCGCCGTCGCCACCCCCTGGGCGAGCGCGACGGCGGCGAGCAGCACGGCGGGCAGGGTGAGCGCCCCCGCGGGGCGGCCGTCCGCCACCAGGTCCACGACCCGCCCCAGCAGCGGCTGGGTGAGCAGTCCCACGCCGGTCGCGGCGATCAGCAGCAGACCGGCCAGGGCGGCGCGGCGCCGGTCGGGGCGCAGCAGTCCGAGGGCGGCGGCGCGGGCCCGCGCCCCGGTCGCGACGGGCAGCCGCCCCTCCGCCGCACCCGGGGGGCCGGGCGCGGCCCCGGCGGCGGGGGAGTCGGGGCGGGGTTCCTCGACGAGGTGCGCGGGAGCGCTCATGTCAGCACCGCCGCGCGGTAACGGGCGTTGCGGCGTACGAGTTCCGGGTGCGGGGCGCTGTCGGCGAGCCGTCCGCCGTCCACGAGGACGACCCGGTCGGCGACCGCGAGCAGCGCGGGGCTGCTGGTGACGAGGAGCGTGGTGCGGCCGCGTCTGAGGTCGCGCAGCCCGGCCGCGATCCTCGCCTCGGTCGCCGCGTCCACGGCCGTCGTCGGATCGTGCAGCACGAGGACGTCGCGGTCCGCGGCGAGCGCGCGGGCCAGCGCGACCCGCTGCCGCTGGCCGCCGGAGAGCGCGCGGCCCCGCTCGCCCACGGGCGCCGCGAGCCCGCCCGCGAGCCCCGCCGCGACCTCGTCGGCGCGGGAAGCGGCGAGCGCGGCGCGCACCGCGGCCGCGTCGGCGCCGCCGCCGCTCGCCGCGACGTTGGCCCGCAGCGAGCCGGTGAACAGGCGCGCGTCGTGCTCCGCGACCAGCAGGGTGGCGCGCAGCGCGCGCGGGTCGAGCGCGGACAGCGGGGTGCCGCCGAGTTCCACGCCGCCCTCCTCGGGGTCGGCGCGCCGCGCGAGGCACCGCAGGAGCGCCGCGGCGTGGGCCGGTTCCGTCATGACGACCCCGAGCAGTTCGCCGGGCGCCGCCTCCAGGTCGAGCCCGTCGAGCCCGCCGTGCGTGAGGCCGCGCACCCGCAGCGCCCCCGAGGCCGGTACGGGGGCCCCAGGCGCGGCGGCCGCGGCGGGCGCGGTGTCGCCTGGCGCGTCGAGCACGTCGGCGATGCGGGCGGCGGAGGCGCGGGCGCGCGCGAACTCGGCCGTGACCCAGGCGGTCATCCCGAGCGGCCCCGGCAGGAACAGCGCGAGGCCCACGGCGGCCACCAGCGCGCCGAGCCCGATCGCGCCGTCCAGCACGAGCCGCCCGCCGACGAGCGCGACCGCGGCGATGAAGAGACCCGTCAGCGTCTGGAGGAGCCCGGCCTGCCACGACTCGGCGCGCGCCGCCCGCACGGTGGCGTCGAGCGCCGCGCGGCTGGTGGCCCGGTAGCGGGCCGCGGCCGCGCCGCGCGCCCGCAGGCCCTGGAGGACGCGGACCCCGGCGACCAGGTCGGCGGCGACGGCCGAGGCGTGCGCGGCGTGCTCCTGCTCGGTACGGCTGCGCTGTTCGAGCGGCCTGGCCAGCAGATGGCCGAGCGCCATCAGGACCGGAGTGCCGAGCAGGACGAGCAGCCCGAGCGGTACGGAGGTGCGCAGCAGCAGGACGGCGCCCGCGGCGACCCCGCAGACGGCGGCGAAGCCGTGCGGCAGCGCCATGAGGACCGCCGCCACCCGGCGGGTGTCCTCGGTGGCGAGGGTGGTCAGCGCCCCGGGCGGGCGGCCGGCCGCGGCGCCGGTGCCCGGCGCGAGCACCCGGGCGAGCAGGTCCATCCGCAGCCGGTGCCCGCTCAGCTCCGCGGCCCGCTCCCCGACCCGGGCGCCGATCCTGAAGCCGCCGGACAGCAGCACGTACCCGGCGGCCAGGACGAGCGCCCAGCGCAGCAGCGCCATGGCGTCGTGACCGGCGAGCGCGTCCTGCACGGTGAACCCGATCAGCACCGGTACGAACGCCTCGCCGATCTGGTGGCAGGCACCGCCGAGGCACCCCACCGCGAGGTCACGCCGCCGCTCGGCGAGCACCCCGCGCAGCACACGGCGCCCGCCGCCCGCCTCCCCCATGGCCTTCCCTCCACCCGGCGTAAGAATCAGGTAAGGCTAACCTAATGGCCGCTGGGCAGGGCAAGGAGCCTCCCTGCCCCCGGGGAGGCCCGGGGGTTCAGGCGAGCCAGGCCCCGTCCCGCATGACGACCCGCCCCCGCAGTTCGGCCTCGCCGCGCCAGGCGCGCACGGTCGAGGGGGTGACGCGCAGGTACGCGAAGGAGCCCTGCTCCGTGCGCGGGTCCCAGCCGAGCTTCGCGGCGAAGTCGTCCGCCCCCTCGCGCGGGGCCTCGGCGGGCGTGAAGTGCTCCGCGCCGCCCTGGAGCAGCACGACGTCCCACGCGTCGGGCAGCGCCAGCCGCACCCGGGGCTCCGCGCGGACGTTGCGGGCCGTGGCGGAGCCCGCGCCGGTGCACATCCACACCGCCCCGCCGCTCCAGCAGAACCACAGGGGCACCTGGTGCGGCCCGTGCTCGGGGTGGCTTGTCGACACCCAGATGTCCCGCTCGGCGGCGAGCCGCCGCAGGGTGTCGCTCCGGCGCTCGGCGGTGCCGCGCGGGGCGCGGCCCGCCGCGGCGCCGCTCGTCCCGGTCTCTCCCGTTGTCATGGCCAGAGGCTAACCGCGGCCCCCGGCCCCGCTGCCACCAGGCTTCCCGTGCCGGGCTCCGGCCGCCGCGGGCGCGACCCCGGCGGCCGTCGTCCACACCGCCGCGCCCGCCACCAGGGCCGCGGGGCCCACCGCGAGGGGCAGCAGCGAGGCCGTCCAGGTGACGCAGGACCAGAGGCCGAGGGCCGCGAGGGCCGGGGCGGCGAGGAAGCGGACGGGGGCCCGGCTGACGAGGTGCAGGGCCGTGGTCCACAGGGCCGTGCCGCGCAGCCCGGGCCGCGCGGTGCCAAGCGGCAGCACCACCGGCAGCGCGGGCAGCGCGACGGCGGTGAGGGCGCAACTGGTGGCCAGCGACGGCACCACCCAGGCGGCGCCCGTCTGCTGCCTGATCTGGAGGCAGACGAGCAGGACGGCGGCGGGCGCCGCGGCCACCAGGGCCTGCCGCGCGCCGAAGGCGCCGGACCGCCGCAGCGCCGCGGCCCACTGGCGCACGGTGGCCTCGCCCTCGAAGGTGATCCCGTTGACCGTCGCCGCGAGCGCCGCCGCGAACGGGCCCACCAGCAGGGCCGCGAGCGGGGGAGCGAGCGGGCTCGGCCCCGGGGTGAGGACGAGGACGGCGGCCGCGGCGGCGCAGACGGCGGCGGTGGCCACCGCGAGCGCGGGCAGGCTCGGCCACGCCCCGCGCAACGTCCGTACCAGCGCCTCGTGTTCCGCACGCGCGGCGGCCCCGGCGCTCATCCGCGCAGCCCCGCGGAGGCGATGCTCGCCGCGAAGCTCCGCTGGAACAGCAGGAACACCAGCAGCACCGGCACCACGACGGCGGTGATCGCGGCGAGCACCACCACCGCGGAGCCGGTCTGCCCGGTCTGGAGCGTGACGAGGCCGACCGGCAGCGTCATGTGCTCCGGGCTGCTGAGGAAGATCAGCGGCCCGAAGTAGTTGTTCCACGCGGTCTCGAAGGTGAGGATCGTCATCGCCGCGACCGCGGGCCCGGAGAGCGGCACGATCATCCGGAAGAGAATCCACAGGTGCCCGGCGCCGTCGAGCCGCGCCGCCTCGTCCAGGTCGCGCGGGATGGACGCGAAGTACTGCCGGAAGAAGAAGATCGAGAAGACGTTGACGAGCGCGGGCAGCCACAGCGACGGCAGTTGGTCGACCAGGTGGAAGGTCCGCATCAGGATGAACACCGGGATCACCGTCATCTGCACCGGCACCATCAGCGCCGACAGCATCACCATGAACACCGCGTTCCTGCCGCGGAACTCCAGGCGCGAGAAGGCGTATCCCGCGAGCACGCTCACCAGCAGCGAGCCGACCGTCGACAGGACCGCGACCTCCAGGCTGTTGAGCGCCATCCGGCCGAACGGGACGAGCCCGGGGATCTCGTGGTACGCGGCCGTGCTCCACGGCGACGGTATCCAGCGCGGCGGCAGGGTGAACGCCTGCGCCTCCGGGGTGAGGCTCTGGGTGACGAGCCACACCAGCGGGGCGATCATCAGCAGCCCGACGGCCAGCAGCACGGCGGCGCCCGCGAGGCGCGAGGTCTTCACTGGTGGTGCACCCACTTCCTGGAGCCCCAGAACTGCAACAGCGTGACGAGGAGCATGACGAGGAACACCAGCAGCGACACGGCCGACGCATAGCCCGCCTGGAAGCTCTGGAACCCCTTCTGGTACAGGTACATGACGATCGACAGGGTGGCGTTGTCCGGGCCGCCCTGGGGCGTGATGATCTGCATCGGGTCGAAGATCTGGAAGGCGCCGATGAAGGTGACGACCGCCGCGAAGAAGATCGTCGGGGACATCGCGGGGAGGGTGACGTGCCAGAGCACCTGCCGGCGGCTCGCACCGTCGCAGCGGGCGGCCTCGACGAGCTGGCGCGGCACGGTCTGGAGGCCCGCCAGCATGATGACGAAGGTGAAGCCGACGGTGTGCCACCAGTCGATGCCGATGATCCCGATCAGCGCCCACCCCGGGTCGTTGAACCAGTCGGGCGCGGAGAGGCCCACCTGCCCGAGGTAGTGGCCGACGATGCCGAACGTCGGGTCCAGCAGGTACTTCCACAGCAGCGCCACCGCCGCCCAGGAGATGACGAAGGGGAAGAACACCGCGGTGCGCACGAAGTACGAGAGCGCCCTGTTTACCAGCCTGTTGACGCCGAGCGCCAGCAGCAGTCCGCCCACCAGGTGGGTGACGACGGAGGCGAGCGCGAACAGGAAGGTGTTGCCGAGCGCCTTGTAGAGCAGCGGGTCGCGCACCATCGCCGTGAAGTTGTGCACACCGTCGAAGCGCGGCGGGGTGAGCATGTCCCAGCTGTAGAAGCTCAGCACCACGGCGGCGACGAACGGCCCGGCGACGAACACCAGGAACAGCAGCAGTGCGGGGCTGAGGAAGGCCCAGCCGACCAGGTCGCGGCGGCGCCTCGCCCCGCCGCCAGGACCGGCCGCCGGGGCGGCGGCGGGCCGCGCGCCGTCGGGGGAGGTGGTGGTCACAGCACGCCCTCCAGTTGCTCGTTCGCGTCGGCGAGGGCGCGCTCGACCGGTTTGGTGCCGGTGAGGGCGGCCTGCCAGCCGCGGTTGACGGCGTCCTGGGCCTCGGACGCCCGCTCGGGCGAGGGAATGGGCTGCCCGTGCGCGACCGCCTCGACGAGGAGTCTTGTGCCCTCGGGCGCGTTGTCGGTGAAGTGGCCGGACAGCGCGACGGACTCGCGCGCCGGGACGTTGTTGCCGCCGACCTCGGTGAAGTACCGCTCGGCCGCCGCGGACGACAGCCACGTCAGGAAGGTCCAGGCGTGCTCCTTCTTCCGCGACGCCTTCAGGATCGACCAGCCGTCCCAGCCGACGGGCGAGCCCGGCCCCTTCTGCTGCGGCCAGGACACGATGCGCACCCGGTCGACGAGCTTCAGCCGCCGCATGTCGGTGGTCGGCCACCGCCCGCCGCCGAACGCGGCCAGCCGGTCGCGCGCCAGCTCGGCGTTGACGTCGAAGGTCCCGCCCGGCTTCGGCGAGAGCCCCTCGTCGAGCATGCCCTTGACGAAGGTGGCGGCCTCCACCGCGGCGGGGGAGTCGAACGTGGCGTGCTTCCAGCCGCTGTCGAGGATGTTGGCGCCGTTGGTCAGCAGCCACGGCATCACATCGGTGAACGGCGCCGAGTACCCGATCGGCAGCAGGAAGGCCCCGGTGCGCCTCTTCACGCGCCGCCCCGCCTCGCGGAACTCCTCCCAGGTCCAACTGGCGTCCGGCAGCTCGACCCCGGCCCTGGCGAACAGCCGGGTGTTGCAGTACAGCACCATCGGGTTGTAGCCGCCCGGCAGGTAGTACGTGTGGTCGTCGGTGGTGGAGTAGGTGTCGGTCCAGCGGCGGAACTTGGGGTTCACGTCCGCGTAGAAGCCGTCCATCGCGGAGGCGTCGCGGCGGATGTAGCCGTCCAGGGGCTGGAGGATGCCCTTGGACGCGAAGAGCCGCTGCCCCTCGGTGGCGACGCTGAGGACGTCGGGGAGCCTGCCGCCCGCGATCTGGGTGGAGACGACGTTGGCGAACGTGCCCCAGTTGGGCGCGGGGATGCCGCGGAAGCGTATCCCGATCCCCGGGTGGTCCCTGGTGAACGCGTCGGCCAGCTTGGCGTACACCGCGGCCGCGTTGGCGTCGCCGTAGTAGACGACGTCGAGCGTCCTGCCCGGCGAGCCCTCCGGCAGGGCGCAGGAGGCCAGTGGCAGGGACAGCGCGGCGCCGCCCGCGAGCCCGAGGGCCCGCCTGCGGGTGGGGCCTTCGGCCCGGCGGGTGGTGTGCATGGGCGTCCTCTCCCGTTCTCTCCCCCGGCCCGGGTCAGGCCGTCTCGGGGCCGGTGGCACCGCGGCGGCGCAGCCTGACGGTGTACCCGGCCGCGTCGAGCGCGCCCGTGGCGGTGGCCGTGGCCCCGCCTGGGCCCTGCTCGACCTCGACGGTGCCGACCGTGTCCCCGCACACCACGGGCCAGCGGCCCGGCAGCGGCTCGATGGTGACCACCCGCGCGCGGGCGTCGACCACGGTGCGCGGCCAGGCGTGCGCGAGGCCGAAGGAGGCCATGGAGCGCACGTAGTGGTCGCCGCACTCGACCTCGTTGAACGGGTTGCGCCGCCGCCCGTCGTAGCGCCCGCGCGCGTCCTCGACGAGGTGCGCCGCCTCCTCGCGGCGGCCGTGCGCGGTGAGGGTGAGCGCGAAGGTGTACTCCAGCCCCGTCCACACCTCGTTGCAGTAGGGGAACGGGCTCTCGGGCCTGCCGCCGCGCGGATAGCTACAGTTGAGCAGCCCGTGCTCGGCACCCAGCGCGTACGTGCGCAGATGGTTGAAGTGGCCGTAGAAGTCGCCGCGGTGGTTGTGCCTCAGGACGCTGTCGAGGGCGGTGCTCACGTGCGGGCGGTCGAGTCCGTCGTCGAGCCCGCAGTGCACCGCGAGGGCGTGCCCGGCGAGCTGGTCGCTCATACAGCCGGGGCCGATCTGGAGGTCGGGGTCCACCAGGTCGTCAGAGCCGTTGTGCAGGGTGTCCTCGACGTGCCGGATGCGCAGGCCCTCGGCGATGCGGTCGGCGCTCAGCGCGGGGCGCACGTGCTGCGCGTAGTAGGCGCCGTTGAACACCTCGGCGTCGGTGCCCGCGGCGCCGCTGCGCAGGACCTCGGCGCAGGTCTCGGCGAACGCGTCGTCGCCGGCCGCACGGGCCAGTTCGACGCAGGCGGCCAGCGCGCCCAGGTACCAGGACTGGTTGACGCCGCTCGGCCCGTAGTACTCGACGTCGCTCGTGCTGTGCTGGCAGCCCTCCATGACGCCGTCCCGGTCCGCGTCCCAGCCCAGCGGTATCCAGGCGAACTCCATGGCGCGCCGCACCTTCGGCCAGTACGCGGCCAGCCTCGCGTCGTCGCCGGTGAGCTGCCAGGTGCGGTAGAAGCGCAGGATGGTGCCCATCTGCCCGTCGGCGGCGGCGATGCCCCACTCGGTGCCGCGGGTGGCGAGCGGGAGCCCCGCGCGGAAGTGCATCAGGCCGCGCTCGTCGAGGGAGTGGGTGAACTCCACCTCCCGCATCGACCAGGCCAGGTCGGGGAAGAGCTGTTCGAGCGCGTACTGGTAGTTCCACACATGGGTGCAACTGCCGTGGCAGGAGCCGTCGTCGGGGTTGCCGCCCTCCCAGGCGAGGAAGGTGCCGTCGGCGATGCGGAAGCAGGTCGGGGTCTTGAGCACGGCCGCGTTGGAGAGCACCGCGTCCTTGACGGCCGTCGGCAGGTCGGAGCCCGCGACCGTCCCGACGTAGGCCAGGGTGCGTGCCTCGTACTCCGGCAGTCTGGGGACGAGATGGCCCACGACGTCGGCCGCGTCGGCGAACCGCCCTGTGTAGTGGTTGCCGACGACGGTCTCGCTCCCGGTGTGCCCGTGCCTGCTCCAGGCGCGGCGGTTCGGGAAGTGCCAGGCGATGACGAAGGTGATGTCCTCGGCGGCGCCCGGTGCGATACGGCGGGTGGCGACGAGGGAGCCGGTGGGCACCCGGGTGCCGTGCTCGGGCCCGTCGAGGCGGCCGTCGGCGCCGAAGTCGTCCCAGAAGTCCAGGAGGCTGTCGCCCCAGGCGCGCCGCGCCCAGGTCAGCCGGTGGCTGTCGGCCCTTTCCCCCGCGGTGGCCAGCGCCAGGGTGCCCCACGCCTCGTCGTCCCGGGCGACCCGGTCGCCGCAGCCGCCGGTCAGGACGGTGCCGTGGGGGGTGTGCTCGACGCGGTAGGTGTTGCCGTCCGGGATGCCGGTGTCGCGGTGGCGGCCCGCGATGTGCTGGAGGCTGCCGCACACCGCCACCTCGACCGGCGCCCCCGAGGTGTTGCGCACCCTGACCCGGTAGATGACGGCGGGCAGCCCGCTGGCGTCCGCGTCGCCCGGCACCAGCGGGTTGTACACCTGGAGCACGGCCTCCACCGGCAGCTCCGGGTCGGCGAGCCTGACCTGCCCGAAGGGGTACGCGGCGGCGAACTCGCCGTGCCGGAAGCGCGGCAGGCCGTGCATCGGGGAGGGGCTGCCGTGCGGGCCCGCGTACTCGTGGTCGAGCAGTTCTGACTCCAGGACCCGGGTCACCGCCCGGCCGTCCTCGTCCGCGACCCGCAGACAGAAGAAGCTGTCCGGGGCGAAGCCCTTGGCCTGCCGGTTGAACAGCTCCCAGTCGAGGAGCTGCCCCCGGCCGCCGAGGCTGACGCAGCCGGTTCCGACGCCCCCGACGGGCATCGCCACCCGGGCGCGCGCACCGCCGGTGTAGCGGCGCACCACCGGCCAGGTCAGGTCGGGGTGGGAGCCGTCGTCCCAAGGTTCTTCCGAGGGGTACGCGTCGGGCATGGCGAAGCACCTCCCACCCCCGTCTCCCAGGTCCGGGCACGGGGGCCTGCCGAGAAATCGATTTCGCGAAACCCTAGGTAGGGGGTGGGTGAGCGTCAAGAGTGGTGCAGGAAATCGATTCCACGAGATGGTGCGGGTGTGCCGGGTGGGGCGCGCTTCCGGGGCCCTGCGGGGGCCGCCGTACGACGCCGCCGAGGAGCCGACGTGCGCCCTCGTGCACGTACTGACCGGCCTCTTCCGGCACTCGGACCCGCGGGAGCCTTGATACGGGGCATGGGGTGGGGGGACTTCGGGGTGCCGCCCCTGGTCGCGGGGCCCGGGCTGCGCTTCGCGGGACTCGTCGACCGGGACTGCGACGGACGGGGCCGCCCCGCGGTGTTCGAGCCCCTGCCGCCTTTCGGGGAGGTTGCCGCTTATCTCGCCGCAGCACCCGCGGCCGTGTTCACCGGCGCGACCGCGGGCGCCTCCTTCGCCTCCGCGCCGGGTGGGGTGGTGCCGCTCGGCGCGCACACCGACGGGGTGCGGGGGCGGCCTCGTTCGCTCGCCAACTGCCCCGAGCGGTACGGCATTTCCCCGGGGCCCGGCCTGTTTCGGCATATCCGGGGGCGTGGCTGCCGGTGTGCGCGGGTGGGTGCGGCGCGGGTGGGGTGGGCGTGGAGTTCTCGCGGGGGCGGGTGGTGAGGCCGCGGTGCGTCGGCGTCAGCGGGTGGACGCCGTGTCGGCGGCGGTCGCGGGGGTGTCGCGCAGGCCGAGGCGCAGGTGCTCCACGTGGTAGAGGGCCTGGTCGAGGAGTTCGGCGACATGGTCGTCGTAGAGGGCGTAGACGATCGAGCGGCCGTGGCGTTCGCCGGTGACCAGGCCGAGATTGCGCAGCAGGCGCAGTTGGTGGGAGCAGGCGGAGGGCTCCATGCCGACGGCCTCGGCGAGGTCGCCCACCGCGCAGGGGCCCTCCTGCAACCGGGCCAGGATATGGAGCCTGGAGGGGGTGGCGAGGGCCTGGAGGGTCGCGGCGACGTCGGCCGTGCCGACCGCGTCGAGGCGCTCGCGGGTGGTGGCGCTGCTGTTCGGGGTGACACGTCCGTGGCCCATGGGCCCATCATACGGATGACACTTGAAAACCTATTCATGTATTCCTGTATGGTGGGCGGGCCGCCCCACCCCGCCCGAGAAGGGTCGCTTCGCCATGTCCTCTCTCCTCGACCGGAGGCACGCGCCGCCCGCCGCGGACGCGCCGCCGCTCCCGCCACGGCGCCGCACCCGCGTCCTCGCGCTGCCCGAGGCCCGGTGGGCGCTCGCCGCGCTGGTGCTGTTCCTGCTCGCCCTGCCCGTCCACCTGCTCGGCGGCCCGGCCTGGCTGTGGGGCACGCTGTACGCCTGCGCCTACGCGGCCGGCGGCTGGGAGCCGGGCCGGGAGGGGTGCAAGGCGCTGCGGCGCGGGACGCTGGACGTCGACCTGCTGATGGTCGTCGCCGCGCTCGGCGCCGCCGCGCTCGGGCAGGTGCTCGACGGGGCGCTGCTGATCGTCATCTTCGCCACCTCGGGCGCCCTCGAAGCCCTCGCCACCGCCCGCACCGCCGACTCCGTGCGCGGCCTGCTCGACCTCGCGCCCGCCACCGCCACCCGGCTGCTGCCGGACGGCACCGAGGAGAGTGTCACCGCCGAGCGGCTGGCGGTCGGTGACCTCATCCTGGTGCGCCCCGGGGAGCGGGTCGGCGCCGACGGCCGGGTCGTGGCCGGGACGGGCGACGTCGACCAGGCCGCCATCACGGGCGAGCCGCTGCCGGTCGCCAAGGGACCGGGCGACGAGGTGTTCGCGGGCACCGTCAACGGCACCGGCGCGCTGCGGGTCCGGGTGGAGCGTGACCCGTCGGACTCGGTCATCGCCCGGATCGTGGAGATGACGGAGGCGGCGTCGAGGACCAAGGCCGCCGCCCAGCTCTTCATCGAGAAGATCGAGCAGCGCTACTCGATCGGCATGGTGATCGCGACCCTCGCCGTCTTCGCCGTCCCGCTTCTGCTCGGCGACACACCCCGGTCGGCGCTGCCGCGCGCGATGACGTTCATGATCGTGGCCTCGCCGTGCGCGGTGGTGCTCTCCACCATGCCGCCGCTGCTGTCCGCCATCGCCAACGCGGGACGGCACGGGGTGCTCGCGAAGTCCGCGGTGGCCATGGAGCGGTTCGCACGGGCCGACATCGTCGCGCTCGACAAGACCGGCACCCTGACCGAGGGCACCCCCCGCGTCACCGACGTACGCCCGTCGGCCCCCGGCGACGGGGCGCAGGACGCGCTCCTCGCGCTCGCGGCCGCCGCCGAGCACCCGAGCGAGCACCCGCTGGCCCGCGCCGTGACCGCCGCGGCCCGCGAACGGAACCTGCACATCGCCCCGGCCGACGCCTTCTCCGCCACCCCCGGACGCGGCGTCACCGCCACCGTCGACGGCCACACCGTCCTGGTGGGATCGCCCGCCCACCTGCTGGACGGCCCGGGCCACGCGCCGCACCGCGCCGTCGTGGCCGAGCTGGAGGCCACCGGGCGCACCGCGGTCGTGGTGCTGCGCGACGGTGTCCCCGTGGGGGTGCTGGGGGTCGCGGACCGGCCGCGTCCGGGCGCGGCGGCCACCGTCGCCGCCCTCGCCCGGCTGACCGGCCGCGTCCCCGTGCTGCTGACCGGCGACAACGAGCGCGCCGCCCGCCACCTCGCCGCCCGCGTCGGCATCACCGACGTCCGTGCGGGGCTGCTGCCCGAGGACAAGGCGACGGTGGTACGGGGCTGGGAGGCGGAGGGGCTGCGGGTGCTCGTCGTCGGCGACGGTGTCAACGACGCCCCCGCGCTGGCCGCCGCGCACTCGGGGATCGCCATGGGCAGGGCGGGCTCCGACCTCGCCCTGGAGACCGCGGACGCCGTCGTCGTCCGCGACGAGCTGGCCGCCGTGCCCTCCGTCGTACGGCTCTCCCGCGCCGCGCACCGCCTGGTGGTCCAGAACCTGGTCGTCGCCGGGGCGTTCATCACCGCGCTGGTCGCCTGGGATCTCATCGGCACCCTTCCGCTGCCGCTCGGGGTCGCCGGGCACGAGGGCTCCACCGTCGTCGTCGGCCTCAACGGCCTGCGGCTGCTGCGCGAGGCCGCCTGGCCGCGGCCCGCCGAGGACACCGCGTGAACGCCCGCGCGGCACGGTACACCGGGCCCGGCTGGCCGAAAAACCGGCTCCACAGGGCCCGTTGAGGCGCCCGTGCCCGGTCCCGCGCCGCCCTTTTGTTGCCCTTCCCGCTGTCCGGGGCGAACGGTACCGGCCGCTCGGCTGTGTGATCAACACCGGGCGTTATAGGGGCTTTTGGCGCCTGTGGGCCGTTCGGCAGGCGTACGGACCGTGACAGTGGTGCATATACGGTAGAGCTAATGAGCCGACTCCACGGCAACTCTTGCTGTGTGCACATGGCTTGAAGTAACAGTCGTCCATGAGCCTGTTCAACCGAAGTTCCTCGCCCCGCCGCGCGGTGCTCGACCCCGAGCCCGCGGTGCCGTTCGAGTCCGGCGGTGTGCCGGACCCGGCCGTCCGGGCCCTCACCGGCGAGTGGATCATCGATCCCGCCCACAGCCGCATCGGCTTCTCGGTCCGGCACGCCATGGTCACCACGGTGCGCGGCGCCTTCACCGAGTTCGAGTCCCGGCTGTACTTCGACGGCCAGGACCCGGCGCGCTCCCGGGCCGAGATCGTCATCGCCGCGGACAGCGTCGACACCGGGGTCGAGCAGCGCGACGCCCACCTCATAGGCCCCGACTTCTTCGACTCCGACACCTATCCCCAACTGACCTTCTCCAGCACGGCCGTGCGCATGACGGGCCCCGAGGTGTACCGGATGACCGGCGACCTCACCATGCGGGGGGTCACCAGGCCGGTCGACCTCGAACTCACCTACATCGGGCAGACCGTCGATCCGTTCGGCTACGAGCGCGTCGGCTTCGACGGCACCACCACCATCAACCGCGGCGACTGGGGTCTGACCTACGACGCCAGGCTGGCCGAGGGAGGCGCCATGGTGAGCGAGAAGGTGCGCCTCCAGTTCGACATCGCGGCCATCCGCACCGCCCCCGCGAACGTCCCCACCCTGCGCTCCACCCCCCGCCCCAACTCCCGCTGAAACACAGCCGTCTCCCCGCCCCCGCCGCGGCCTTCGAGCCGCAGGACCCGGGCGCCGGACCCGCCGACGGCCCCCGCACCGCGGGGCGGCACACCACGCGCGCCGGTCCCACGGGACCAGGGCCACCGGACAGGTGGCTCCCCCCACACCGCGCGTCCCCCCCTCAGGGCACCGGCACCGCGGGACAGTGCGTACCGCGCGCGGGCAGTACGAGGTCCGTCAGATAGGCGTCGGTGGCCTCCCGCGCACACGGGCTCTTCGTGTACGCCCCGTGCCCCGCGCCGTCGTAGGTCAACAGCACCCCTTCCTCGCCGAGTTGGCCCGCCACCGAGGTGGCCCAGGCATAGCCGCTCGCCGGGTCGTGCAGCGAGTTGAGCAGCAGCAGCCCGGGGCTTCCGTGGACGTCGAGCGGGTGCTGGGGGTTGTTCACCGGCCGGGGCGAGCCCAGACAGGTGGTGACGGCGAGCAGGATGCGCGGATAGGGCATGTCGGGGGCGAGAGCGGCCACCCGGCGCAGATCGGCCGCGTAGGAGCGGTAGTCGGGCTCGGGCAGGCTCCAGTCCTGGCAGAACACGGCCATCGGATTGGGGGTCGTCCCCGCCTTCCCGGCACCGGGGCCGCCCGGCGCCCCGGCCGCACTCCCGGGCCCCTTCCCCGCCGTCCTCCCCGCCGTGTCCCCGGCCGTCTTCCCGGGCGGCCGGGTGCCCGCGTCGAGCGCGGCGATGGTGTCGGCCAGCTCGTGCCAGTCGGGGTCGGGGTCGTAGAAGTCCTTCTGTGCCAGGACGTTGAGCGCGAACGGGTCGAGCGGGGTGCCGGGGTCGCCGGGGTCGGGCAGCTCGCCGCGCTCCGCCCGCGCGAGCAGGCCGGACCACACCGCCCGTACGTCGCGGCCGTGCAGCGCGCAGCTCTCCGCGGCCTCGCACCAGGCGGCGAACTCGTCGAACATGTCCTGCTCCGCGGCCGCCTGGGTGTCGAGGAAGCCCTCGGTGCCCAGGCTGTGGTCCACCACGCTCTCCAGCGCGAGGGCCCGCACCCGCCCCGGGTAGGTCTCCGCGTACTGCTCGCCCAGCAGGGTCCCGTACGAGCTGCCGTGGTAGGTGAGCCGGCGCTCGCCGAGCGCGGCCCTGACCGCGTCCAGGTCGTGCACCGCGCTGAGGGTGTCGATGTGGTCGAAGACGGGCCCGGTGCGGGCGCGGCAGTCTGCGCGCAGCTCCCGGTTGTACGCGAGCGTGGCGTCGAAGTCGGCCTGACCGGTCATCAGGGGCGAGGGCTGACGGGCGAGCAGGTCGGACGAGCAGACGACGGGGCTGCTCGCACCCACGCCGCGCGGGTCGAAGCTGACGATGTCGTATCTGCCGCGGATCGTGTCGCTGAACCGGGAGACGCCGTTCACCACCCGGTCCACCCCCGAGTCCCCGGGGCCGCCGGGCCCGAAGACCAGCGAGCCGAGCCGCCGCCCGGGGTCGGTGGCGGTGCGCCGGGCGAGCGCGAGGCCGAAGTGCGGCCCGTCGGGGTGCCGCCAGTCCACCGGCACCGAGAGCGTCCCGCACTGCGCCGTGGCGTCCTCGTCGCAGGGCGCCCAGTCGATCGCGGACGCCGCGCCCGGCGGCCCGGCAGGTACCGGGTCCGGCCGCGCCCCGGTGCCGGCTTCGGCACCGGCGGTGCAGGTCAGCGCCGCGGCGGTGGCGAGGGCCGTGCCCCACAGGGCGCGCCGCCGCGCGGTGTGCGTGCCGCGCGGGGACATGCCACGCGGACGGCTGGGGAGGGTGGTCACGAGAGGGCGCTCCTTCGCGCTGGGGGACCGCGCACACACCCCGGAGGGCCGCTGCCCGGCCCGGGGCCCTGCCTCCCCGGTGGTGCGCGCGGCCTGACCGCCCCCGGGGACGGCCACGATCCTCGCCCCGCGGCAGCACCACGGACATCCGGGATGCCCCGGTGAAACCCCCCGCCCGCACGGCCGCGATACCGGGGTCATCCCCTAGGTCATGCTCCGGTGAGCACGTGCGGCGCCACTCGGCTCCCTTCACCGCAAGTCGTACGGCACCGGGATGTTGCTCTCCACGTCGGAGGAGGCGGTGCGCGGCCGTCGCTCCTGTTGCCCGACGTTGGCGAGGTGTGCGGAGGCCACGTCGTGCACGGCGCCGCTGTCGCGTCTCAAGCAGCTTGGGACGCAAGCCTGTCAGGGCACGGCCGGGGCGACGGGGCAGACCCCCTCGCCCCGGCCGTGACGCGCGCCGGACGCGTGCGGCGTCAGGCGTTCAGCGGCGGGAGAGCCGCGGGCGGAAGCGCCGGATCAGTACGTACGCCGCGCCGCCCGCCACGAGCACCGCGGCGCCGGTCACCGCGGGGACGGTCATGTCGTCGTCGCTCTGCGCGGACAGGGCGATGTCCTTGCCGTCGTAGATCTGCGCGTTGACGCTCTTCTCGCTCGCCGTCCGCACGTGCGAGGGGATGCGGTGGATGGACTTCACCGAGCCGTCGCTGCGGAGCAGTACCTGCTTCTTGTTGGAGTGGCGGAAGTCGAACATCCCGTTCAGCGAGCCCGAGTCGGCGTCGAAGGACGCGTCCCCGATGCGGCCGAGGCGCCAGTTGTCCTCGATGAACCTGACCACGGAGGACTGCTGCGTCTGGTGGTGGTCCACCGAGTTGACCTTGCTGTACGGGGAGACCACGAGCAGCGGCAGCCGCGGCCCGGGACCGCAGCGGTCCTGGTAGCCGCCCTTGGCCCGGGGGCCCGCCTGGCAGGCGGGGCCGTCCGTGACGAGGCCGCTGTCGGTGGTGGCGGTGTCGCGCGAGCCGTTCTCCACCTTCGGCGCCACGTGGTCGTACCAGCCGTCGGAGTCGTCGTAGGCGAGGACGACCGCGGTGTCCTTCCACTGCGGCGACTTCTGGAGGCGGTTGATCTCGTCGACGACGAAGTGCTGTTCGTCGATCGGGTCCGAGTAGCCGGCGTGTGCGTCCTGGTAGGAGGGCGCCTTCAGGTAGCTGACCGCGGGGAGGTTGCCGGTCTTCACGGCGGCGTTGAAGTCCACCATGTCGTACTGGTGGTTGGCCTGCCCGTCGTGGCCGATCTCCTGCACGTTCTTCGGCGGCAGGTGGTGCGGGTTCGCCGTCGACTCGTAGTACTGGAACGGCTCGTGGTGCGGGCTGTAGTCCTCGACCTGGGCGCCGCCGACGTTGGCGTGGGTCACGGAGGCGCACTTGGCGTAGTGGCCCTCCTTGCCGTCCCAGGCGGTGCCGGGACGGAAGCCGCCCTGGAACCAGCCCCAACTGACGTTCTTCTTGTTCAGCAGGTCGCCGACGTTCTTGCCCTGCATGACGCCGAGCGCGTTCTTCGACGTGTGGTCGGTGCCGGAGCAGTCGTCGTACGCCGGGTCCGGGTCGTTGATCATCGTGCCGACGCCGTGCTTGTCGGGCGAGACCACGGTGTACGGGTCCGGCTCGTCGGTCTGCCGCGGGTCCTCGGTGCTGCTGGCGGGGTCCGTGGAGATGATGCCGTGGGTCTGGCCCGAGACGACGTTGATGGCGCCGGGCGTGGAGGGCCCGTACACGTCGTCGTAGCTGTTGTCGCTCAGCGCGTACTGCTGGGCGTAGTTCCACATCCCGGTGACGGTGTTGCCGTCGTAGTAGTCCATCCCGAGGCCGGGCTCGCCGAACAGGTTGCCCGAGCACTTGCCCGAGTCGGTGTATTCGACGAACTTGTCGGCCTTGCCGCCGTTGTACGCGTACTGCTCGGGGGTGTAACTGTGGTTCTGGTCGCAGGTCATGGCCTCGTCGGGCCCGAGCCGCTTGGGCGCGTACTGGTTGGGGTTCTTCTCGACGAGCCCCTTGTTGGCCGCGGTGTCGATGTCGCGGGGGGTGTGGTGCGCGGCCCTGAACTTGGTGCCGTCCTCGTTCGTCGCCTTCGGGTAGGTCCCGAAGTAGTGGTCGAACGAGATGTTCTCGCCGAAGATCACCACGACGTGCTTGACCGGCGTGGAGGTCCTGTCGTCCCCCGAGTGGCCGTGGCCGCCGTGCCCGTGGCCCGGGCTGTGGTGCCCCGGGTCATGGTGCTGGGACGCCGCGAAGGACGGTGCGGCGGGCCAGAGCGCGGTGAGCACCGCGGCCCCGGTCAGAGCCGCTACGCGCGTCCACCGTGGGGCCGAGCGAGCTGATGGTCTTGCGTTCCTGGCCATGTGCCCTCGTCTTTCTGGGGAGTGGCATGGTGAGGCGTACCGCCGGAGTCTCTTCCTGGCTGTCTACTACCCGGGACACCCACCATGGCGTGGAGGTGAAGGAAAGGTCGGCAATTGCCCAGTAAAATTTGACGTGCCCTTGACGAATCCGGGTGCCCTCGGCGGAGCCGCGTGACCCGTGACCCGGTGGGCGCCCCGGGCCGCACACCCCCTTCCACGGTCCGCCTCCGTGGCGCCGCACGCTCAGCCGAGCAGCGCCCTTCCGTACCAGTCGTGCCGGTCGCGCACCCCCGGCAGCGCGTAGAAGTAGCCGCCGCCGAACGGCGAGATGTAGTCGGTCAGCGGCTCCCCGGCGAGCCGCTTCTGCACGGCCTTGAACTGCCGGTCGAGGTCCTGCTGGTACGCGCAGAACAGCAGCCCCATGTCGAGGTTGCCGTTGGCGTCCGTGCCGAGGTCGTAGTTGTACGAGCGGCGCAGTATGCGGCTGCGGTCGGTGGCCGTGGTGCGCGGGTTGGCCATCCGGATGTGGCTGTCGAGCGGGATCACGTCGCCCTTGGGGTCGAGCGGGTAGCGCGGTGTGTCCTTCTCGTGGTCGCCGTCGAGCGGGGCGCCGGTGTCGCGGTTGCGGCCGAACATCCGCTCCTGCTCGGTGCGCGAGACCCGGTCCCAGAACTCCACCAGCATCCTGATGAGACGGAACGCCTGGTAGCTCCCGCCGGTGGCCCAGGCGGGCTCGCCGTCGCCCGCGTCCACCCACACCAGCCTGCCCATCTCGCGGGCGTCGCCGGTGTCGGGGTTGGCGGTGCCGTCCATGAAGCCCATGTGGTTGCGGGGGGTGCCGGAGGGCCGCGGCGGCGAGGAGAAGCCGTCGAGCCGCCAGCGGACCTGCATACCGCCCCGGGTGTTCCTCGCGACGTCGCGCAGCGCGTGCAGCACGGTGTCGCGGTCGTCGGCGCAGAACTGCACGCTGAGGTCGCCCCCGCACCACTTCGGGTCGAGGTCGTCGTCGGGGAACGGGTCCATCGCGGTCAGCCGCCGCGGCCGGTGCGCCGCGAGCCCGTACCGGTCGTCGAAGAGGGACGCGCCCGCGCCCACCGTCACCATGAGGCCCCCGGCGGGCACCTCGGGGCCGAGGGTGCCCGAGTCGGTGGGCGGCGCGGTGATGCCCGCGCTCTGCGGGGCGCCGCCGGTGGTGAGGAAGCGCGCCCGCTCGGTCAGCGTCTTCAGCAGGTCGCCGAGTTCGCCGCGGTCCCGCGCGGTGACGTCGAAGGAGACCACCGCGGTGGCGCGGCAGGGCCCGGCGAGGATGCCCGGCTGGTGGGTGCCGTGGAAGGCGACGCGTCTGTCCGGGTCCTCGCCGTCGGTGGCGGCGCCCGCGGCGTCGGAGACGACGAGCCCCGCACTCGCCGCGGTCCCGGCCGCCGCGGCGCCCTGGAGGAAACGCCGCCGGGTGCCGCCCCGCCCGGTGCGGGGGCCGGGGTCCCCTGCGGGGAGGCGGGTGCTGTCCGTCCTGTCCATGGAACTGCTCTCCGTGCTCGCGTGCGTCGTGGTGGCGGGGGCGGCGGCCGCTGCTGCGCGGCGCGCGGGCCCGGCGGTGGCGGGTTCTTCCGGGCGGCGCGCGGTCACGCGGTCCTCCGGGTGTCGCAGATCGCCGCGACGTCCGCCAGGCGCTCCACGAGGTCGCCGAGGTCGGCGTTGACCCGCGCACGCCGGGCGGCGGAGAGCTTGTCGAGCGGGGTCCAGTGCCCGTGGTCCCGCTGGGCGTCGAGGGTGCTGCGGGCCCGGTCCATCGCGGTGTCCAGGTCCTTCAGGTGCGGCATACGGGACTTGAGCAGGGGCCGCAGCCGGGTCATCACGGCCTCGGTGCCGTCGAGGTTGGCGCGGGCGGTGGCGAGGTTGCTGCCGCTGCCGAAGTCGGTGCGCCCGTTCAGCTCGAACTGGACGGTGTTCTCCAGGATCTCGTGCGCGCGCAGCCCCAGGTCGAGCGGGTCCATCCGCTGCCCGGACCAGTCGTCGCGCAGCCCTTTGGCGTCCTTGGAGAGCTGGTCGGCGTACGGCCGCAGGGCGGCGGCGGACTCGCCGTGCCACAGCCCCCGCTCGATGCGGTGGAAGCCGGTGAAGCCGGGGTCGTCGACGCCCTTCGGCAGGCCCGCGTCGGTGCCGTTGATGGCGCCGTCGGCGTCCCCGAAGGTGCCGTAGGCGGCGCCGAGGCGCTCGTACTGGAGGTGGGCGGGCAGCCAGGCGTCCCGGGCGGCGCCGAGGTCGCCCGAGCGCACCGCGTCGCGCAGCGCGTCCACCTTCTTCACCAGGTCGGACATCTGGCCGCCGACCCACTTCTGGTAGCCGAGCGTCGGCGGGATCAGATCGTGCTGGGTGACCGGGAGCGCCGCGGGGCCCGAGGCGCCGTGGCCGCCCTTGATGTGGACGACGGGCCCGTTGATCGCCGCGGCGTCGTCGGGCAGGCAGCGGAAGCGGTACGAGCCGTCCCCGAGGGTGGCCCGCAGGGTCCTGGTGGTGCCGGGCGCGAGCCCCTCCACCTCGCCGTACACCGCGCCGGTGGAGGAGTCGACGAGGTACACCTCGGCGGTGCGGTCGGCGGTGTTGCGCAGGCCGAAGTCCTGGGCGCCCGGGTGGGGGTCGTCCCAGCCCTTGCCGCAGCCCGCCAGGGACACCTCGATCCGGGTCTCGCCCGGCGCGGAGGTGTCGGCCGAGCCGTCCCCGCCCGAGGTCAGGGACACGGCGGCGGCCACACCCCCGACCAGGACGAGCGCCCCCGCGACGGCCGCCGCGCGGCGTCCGCGGAACCATCGGCCGCCCGGTGTGCCCCCGGAGTCCGGTGTGTCCCCGGAGTCGGCCCGCACCATGTGGATCTCCCTCTTCCGTACCGCTGCCGCACCGCAGAAACACGGCGGGCGGTGCGAATGGTAGACGCCGGAAGGTGAACGGAGACCGCTTTCCGGATGATTCGCGGGTGGCCTTCACATGTTCTGTCGCCGGGCGCGGGGCGTTCCGTCACCGGGCGCCGGACCGCGGCACCGCCGCGGCGGCGCGGGCTCAGGGGCGGGCCGAGTGCTCAGGGGTGGGCCGGGTGCGGCCAGGACGGCATGGTGCCGGCGATCTGGCAGGTGACGATGTACAGGAGGATGGGCGAGGTGTAGGGAGAGTCGCCGTCCGGCCTGTGCACGAGCCGGGGCCGTGGCCCCGACGGCACGTACGCGTCCACCGAGTACGTGGTGGACTCGGGCCAGGCGATGTCGATATGGGAGCCCGCGGGCACGATCCACCACCACAGCTCGCCGAGCGAGAAGACACACCCCGCGCGCGACGGCGAGAGGCGCCGCATCACCCGCGCCGCGTCGTCCTGGGGGATGCCGACCGCGTCGTAACCCAGCGCGGCGGGGGCGCCCTGCGGCAGCGGCAGCCGTTCGCGGTGGCGTCCGCGCCTGCGCGCCGCGGTCGCCGTGGCCTTGTTCAGGGGGGACATTGCTGCCGGTTCACGGGTCATGTCGCTCGGCGTTCTCGGCGGTGACCGCCGTGTGGGGGCCGGGGGGACGCGGCCGGGCGCGCTGCCCCGGCCGCCGTGGCGGGCTCCCGTGCCGCGGCCAGCTCGGCCCACACGGTGCGGCCGGTGCCGCGGGGGCACTCCCGTACCCCCCAGGCCCGGCTCAGCTCGCCGACCAGTGCGAGTCCCCTGCCGCTCACGCCACCCGGGGTGGGGGCGCGGCGGTGCGGGGTGGTGGGGCCCGGGACCTGGTCGGTCACCTCCACGCGCACCAGGTCGCCCCGGGCGCGCAGCCGGCACTCCACCTCGGTGCTCGGGGTGTGCGCGATGACGTTGGTGACAAGCTCCGACACGACCAGGACGGCGTCGTCCCCCACCTCGCTGGGCACCTCCCAGGCGGCCAGTACCTCGCGCACGGCCCCGCGGGCGGTGCGCACCAGGGAGGCGGCGGCGGGCATCCGCAGCAGATGGGTGCGGTCCGTCCGGTGCGCGGCGCCCGCGCACACGGATGCTTCGGCGGTCTCGTTCATGAGCGGCGGCCTAGGTCGGAGTGGGTGGGGGTGCCACGTCGGTTCGCCTTTCGTCCGCGCCGTACGTCCGGGAGGACGCCGATCGTGCGTCGCCCCGCCCCGCCGCGTGGATGCGCGGGGTCCACCGCCCACTCGCGCCATGCCCGGGTGCCGCCCCGCCTCAACGCCCGTACGGCCAGGGGCCGTTCGGCGCCGGTGGGGCGTCCGCCGCCAGTGGTGGCAGTGAGTTCACTGTGTCACCTGCTCGGTGCACTCTGCAAGAGGTAAGTTGAAAATTGCAAAGTGCCGGATGCATGCTGCTCATTACATGCGGGCCATGGCAGACTGCGCCTGCGCGGCCCATGGGCGGTGCTCCCGTGGCGATTCGGCGAGGCTCCGTGCCGATCCGCGAGGACACGCCCCCGGGGCGGCGGAGGGTCCGACGAGACGAGGGGGGAGCAGGGCGGTGGCGGACGAGACCCGGTGGGACAACGCGCCCTCCGCCCTGCGCATGATCCTTGGCAGACGCCTCGAAGAGCTGCGCAGGCGCGCCGGGCTGACCTTCGAGCAGGCCGGGGAGGCGATCGGGGTCAGCCACTCGACGATCCGCCGCCTGGAGGCCGCCAAGGTCGGCCGGCTGCGCCTCGCCGACGTGGAGAAGCTGCTCCAGACGTACGGGGTGGACGACCGCGAGGAGGTCGACACCTTCCTGCGCTCCGCCCGCGAGGCCAACAAGCGCGGCTGGTGGCACGGTTACCGCGACGTGATGCCCGACTGGTTCGAGGCGTACCTCAACCTGGAGCAGGCCGCCCTCCATATCCGCGCCTACGAGCAGCAGTTCATCCACGGGCTGCTCCAGACCCGCGAGTACGCGCGCGCTCTGCTCACCGCGGGAAACCCGCACGCCCCCTCCGACGACATCGAGCGGATGGTCGAACTGCGGCTGCGCCGCCAGGAACTGCTGCGCCGTCAGTCGCCCCCGCTGCTGTGGGTGGTGATGGACGAGACCGTGCTGCGCTGGCCGGTCGGCGGCCCCAAGGTGATGCGCGCGCAGCTCGACCACCTCATGGAGGTCAGCTCGGGCCCCCGGGTGCGGTTGCAGGTGATGCCGTTCGCGGGCGGCCCCCACCCGGGCATGCGCGCCGGGTCCTTCCACCTCTTCAGGTTCGAGGCCAGGGAGCTGCCGGAGATCGTCTATCTGGGCGGCCTCGTCGGCTCGGTCTATCTGGACCAGCAGAGCGACGTGGTGGTGTACCGCGAGACGCTGGACCGCATCGGCGCCCAGTCGGTGCCCGCCACCAGGACAAGGAACGTACTCGGCGCGATCCGGAAGGAGCTGTAGTGCACCGTCATGTGCGGGACGGCAGGGATCTCGGGGCCCACGGCTGGCGCAAGCCCTGGAGCGACGACGCCGGGGGCGCCTGCCTTGAGGTGAAGCGCCTCGGCGACGGGCACGTGGCCATGCGCCAGTCGACCGACCCCGGCGGGCCCGCGCTCATCCTCACCGCGGTGGAGATGGCGCGGTTCGTCAGCGGGGTGAAGGCGGGCGAGGCGGACGGGCTGCTGTCCTGACCGGTGCCGCCGGCACCAGCAGCGACACCGGGCGGCAGCGACAGCGAATGAAGAAGGGGAGGGGCGGCGTTGCGCGACAACGGATGGCCCGCTGATCGGATCGACACCCAGCACGCGCACTCGGCGCGTGTCTACGACTACATCCTGGGCGGCAGGGACCACTACCCCGTCGACCAGGAGGCGGGCGACGCGGCGGTGCGCGAGTGGCCCGCGATGCGGGTCGCGTTCCGCGCCAACCGCGACTTCATGAACCGGGTGGTGCGCCATCTGGCCGAGAAGGAGGGCATCCGCCAGTTCCTCGACATCGGGACCGGCATACCGACCCAGCCCAACCTGCACGAGATCGCACAGGAGGTCAGCCCGGACGCCCGGGTCCTCTACGTCGACAACGACCCCATCGTGCTCACCCTCTCCCAGGGCCTGCTGGCGAGCACCCCCGAGGGCAGGACCGCCTATGTCGAGGGCGACATCCGCGAGCCCGACGCCATCCTGAACGCGCCGGAGCTTGCCGACACCCTCGACCTCGGCAAGCCCGTCGGCCTCACCGTGATCGGCCTCGTGCAGTTCATGCTGGACGAGGACGACGCCTGCGGTCTTGTCCGCAGGCTCCTCGCGCCGCTGCCCTCCGGCAGCTTCCTCGCCATGTCGATCGTCACGGCCGACATGGCGCCCGAGGTCGCGGACGTGGGCCGCCAGTACACCGCCCACGGCATGACCACCAGGCTGCGCACCAGGGCGGAGGCCGCCGAGTTCTTCACCGGCCTCGACATGGTCGAGCCCGGCATCGTCCCCGTGCACCGCTGGCGCCCCGACCCGGCGGTCGCCCCGTCGATCAGGGACGAGGACATCGCGGCCTACGGGGCGCTGGCGCGCAAGCCCTGACGGGCCGCCAGGTACCGGGAGGGGGCGGCGACACGGGCGGGGAGCATGCCGCCGCCCCCGCCCACCGGCAGCGCCCGTACGGTGCCTGACGCGCCGTCAGCCGCGGTCCGCGGTCGCCCGGGTGCCGTCCCCGAAGCGCTCGCGCACCAGTGCGTACGACCTGACCCGGTCGGCGAACGCGTACACCGGGGTGGTCAGCATCAGCTCGTCCGCGCCGGTGGCGGCGGCGAGTTCGCCGAGCCTGGCCGCCACCTCCCCGGGACCGCCGACGGCCTGCTGCGCCCTGAACCCGGCGAGTACCGCGCGCTCCTCGGGTGTGAACACATGCTCCGCGGCGTCCTTCGGCGTCGGGAACGGGCTGTCGCTCACCCCCTTCAGCAGCCCCGCCCTGATCACGTCCATCGGACCGGCCAGGAACTCGGCCTCCGCGCGCGTGGGCGCGCACACCGTCTCCACGCACACCAGCGCCCGGGGCCGCTCGCACCACCGCGACGCGGTGAAGCGGGACCGGTAACGCTCCAGCACGGCAAGGGTGTTGTCGGGCCTGATGTGGTGGGCCACCGCGACCGGCAGCCCCAGCTCCCCGGCCAGCGCGGCGCCCGCGGTGCTCGACGCCAGCAGCCACGGCTCTGGCGGGGTGCCGAGCGCCACCTCCGCCACCAGGAAGCGCAGGGTGTCCGCCACCGCCGTCCGGTAGCCGTCGTCGGTGAGGGGCCCCGCGGCGCCGCGCAGCGCCCGCGCGGTGGCCTCGTCGAAGGTGCCGGGCCCCCTGCCGATGCCCAGGTCGACCCGGCCGCCGTGCAGCGCCGCGAGCGTCCCGAACTGCTCGGCGAGCATCAGCGGCGCGTGGCTCGGCGCCAGTACCCCGCCCGAGCCCACCCGGAGCGCGGAGGTGGCCGCCGCGGCGTGCGCGGCGAGCACCACCGGGGGGAACGCGCCGATGGCGGGGGAGTGGTGGTGCTCGGCGTACCAGAGCCTGCGGTAGCCGAGCCGGTCGAGCCGCGCGGCGAAGGGGGCGGTGTCCCGCAGGGTGTCCACGGCGCGGGCGCCGGCCTGGATCGCGGCCACTTCCAGCGCGGAGAGGGGTACGTCGCTCATCCGGCCAGCATAGGGAGCCGGTCCTGGCACACCCCACGGCGACGGCCGCCCCCCCGGGTGGCGCACCCCGGCGGCGACCACCATCCTCGGCAGCACCGGGGCCGCGGCGGCCGGGTACGGGGAGCGCGGCATCCGGGTCAACGCGCTGGTGTCCGGCGCCACCGGCACCGGGATGACCGACGCGGCGGTGCGTCAGATGCCCGTACGGGACGAGGCGTTCGTCGCCCCGCAGATCCAGAAGCGGATGGCGGAGCCGCGCGAGACCGCGGAGGCCGCGGTGTGGCTGTGCAGCGACCGCGCCCCGTGCGTCACCGGCGTCGCGAAGCCCGTGGATGGCGGCATCTCCCTCCAGGCGAAGGCGGGTTGACCAACTCCCGCCTCAGGCAACGTCGTTCGCCCCGGGAGCCGCGTACCGCGCCGTGAACGCGTACCGGCCCGAGCGCAGCGCCACCCTGATACCGCCCGGATACGTCCCGAGCCCGGCGACACCCCCGGCGGCCGCCCACGGCAGGCCGCCCTCGTGCACCGACTCGGTCTCGTCGGTGGGCAGTTCGAGCGTGGCCTCGCTGCCGGGCGGCACCCGTACCTCCACCGTGAGCGTGCCGTCCGCGAGCGACCACCCGCACGCCGCCTCGCCCCGCGGGGTCTCCTGCCGCGCGCTCGCCGAGGTGAGCAGCCCGCCGGGGGTGGGCCGCAGCAGCAGCCGGCGGTACGCGCTCGACGCCGGGTCCTGGTCGAGCCCCGCCACCCTGCCGTACAGCCAGTCCCCGACGGAGCCGAGGCTGTAGTGGTTGAACGAGTTCATCTCCGGGGCCTGGAAGCCCCCCTCGGGGGTCCAGCCGTCCCACCGCTCCCAGATGGTGGTGGCGCCGTGCAGCAGCGAGAACCCCCAGGACGGGTACGCGGTCTGGTGCAGCAGCGCGTACGCCAGGTCCGCCCTGCCGCACTCGGTGAGGACTGGGCACAGCAGCGCCACCCCCGCGAAGCCGGTGGTCAGACGGTTGCCCCTGGCCTCCACATCGGCCGCGAGCCGGGCCGCCGCCCGCCCGGCCAGCTCCTCGGTGAGCAGCCCGAAGGCGAGTGCCACCAGATAGCCGGTCTGGGTCTCGCCCGCGACCCGCCCCCGCCCGTCCACATACGCCTCGCGGAACGCCGCCGCGACACGTCCGCGCAGCGCGTGGAAGCGCTCCGCGTCCCCGGCCCGCCCCAGCACCTCCGCCGCCCGTGCCACGAGATCGCAACTGTGCGCGAAGTACGCGGTGGCCAGCACGTCCTTGCGGGTCTCCGCGTCCACCTGGAGCCAGTCGCCGTAGTTGTTGCCGGTGCGGCGGGTCCACAGCAGGTCGGGGTTGTGCCGGTGGATGTGCTCGACCCAGGCCGCCATCGCGGGGAAGCAGCACTCCAGGGCCCGGAGGTCGCCGTAGGCACGGTAGAGGTGCCAGGGGATGATGACGCCCGCGTCGCCCCAGGCGGGCGCGGCCTCCCGGTAGGTGCTCAGCAGCGGCGCCACGTCGCGGAAGGCGCCGTCCTCGTCCTGGCCGTGCAGCACGTCGGGCAGCCAGCGCGCGAAGAACGCGGAGACGTCGCGGTTGCGGGAGGCGGTCGGGGCGAAGATCTGCGCGTCCGCGAGCCAGCCGAGCCGCTCGTCGCGCTGCGGGCAGTCGGTGGGCACCGAGAGGAAGTTGCCGCGCTGCCCCCGGACGATGTTGCCCTGGAGCCGGCCCACGAGCGCGTCCGAGCAGGCGAACTCGCCCGCCTCCGGGGTGTCGCTGCCCAGCACCCTCGCGGTGATGTCCGCGGGATCGAGGTCCCCCGGGTACCCCGACACCTCCGCGTACCGGAAGCCGTGCACGGTGAACCGGGGCTCGAACACCTCGGGGCCGCCGCCGCGCGCCGTGTAGCGGTCGGTGGCCTCGGCCCGCCGCAGGTTCTCCGTGTACGGCTCCCCGCCCTCAAGCACCTCGGCGTGCCGCAGCGTCACCGTGTCGCCCGCGCCCGCGCCGCGCACGGTCAGCCTGACCCGGCCCACCAGGTTCTCGCCGAAGTCCACGACGAGCTGCCCAGGACCCAGCGAGGAGACGCCCACCGGCGCCACCTCCCGCAGCACACGCACCGGCGGCCCGGTCTCCGCGCGCACCGTCGACAGGTCCCGGTCGGCGACCAGTACCGGCCGGAAGCCGCCGACGCCGCCCTCGGGCGCCGCCCACCCCGAGAGCGCGCGGCGGGCGGCGCCGTCGACGTGCTCGCCCATCAGCAGGTCGGCGTACTGCGTGTCGCCCGGGCGCTCCTCCCACCGCCCGTCCGTGGTCAGCACGGTGCGCCCGCCGTCCGGCATGTCGAGCACCAGCCACGCCGCGAGCCGGGGCGCGGCCCCGTAGTGCCGGCCGCCGCGCAGCGCGTCGAAGCCCACGTAGCCGCAGAACCAGCCGTCGCCCAGCACCGCGCCCAGCGTGTTGGGGCCCGCCGCGAGCAGCCCGGTGACGTCATGGCCCCGGTACAGCGTGCGCAGCGCGTACTCCGTCCAGCCGGGCGCCAGCTCCTCGTCGCCGACCCGAACCCCGTTGAGGTGCAGCTCGTACAGGCCGCGCGCGGTCGCGAACAGCCGCGCCCGGCGCGGCGCCTCGTCGAGCCGGAAGGCGCGCCGCAGCAGCCGGGGCCCGGCGAGCGAGGACGTGGCGCGGCTGCGGTCGCTCACCGTCGGCGGGCCCGCCTCCGGCGCGAGCAGCGGGTCGGCGCCGATCCACGCCGCGCCGTCGAAGCCGTCGAGCCCCCGCAGACCGGTCTCGAACCAGGACTCCGCCTCCGCGGCGGCGCCGGTGTCGTCCCACACGGTGACCCGCCAGCGGTAGGTGGCGGCGGGCCGCAGCGTGGCGCCCCCGTAGGGGACGAACACCTCGGCGGGGTAGGGGAGTTGACCGGTGTCCCAGACGGGCGCGTGCCCGGGGGCCGACTCGTGGACCTCGACACGGAAGGCGGCCGGGGCGGCGCCCCTGCGCCGGGACCGCAGCCGCCAGGAGAACCGCGGCTCGCGGTCGTCGACCTCGCGCGGCCGCTCCCGCTGCTCCACCGCGAGGGCGTACGGCTCCACGGCGTTGCCGGTGGCGTCCGCGCCCGAGGTGTCCTGTGTCATCGCCGCCCTTCCCCGGAGGCCCGAGGCCGGGCCCGTGAACACCACGGGCACCACGAGCACCCCCCGCACCGCATCGTAGGTGGCGGCCCGGCACGCCGGAAGGGTGCGGCGGCCACCCGCACACCACTGCTCGGTACGGGACCCGTACCGAGCAGTGCCGGGAAAACCGGATGCCGCGCGGCGGCCGGATGCGTATGGTGGAAAGGTCCCGGGCGCGGAGCCCGGGGCCACCCGGGACACAGCGCCGGGCACGCCGGGTGACAGCGAGCGAGCAGGGAGAAGACCCGTGGCGGGTGACGACGACATCTCGGGATGATTCCCGGCCTGTCGGGCCACCGGTGAGCGCACTGGCGCCGCCGAAGTGGCCGGTTCGTCATTCCCCCCGCCCCGTGTGACCACCGCCCGCGCCGGTCGTGGCCCGTCCGCGCGCCCTCACTCCCGCCGAGGTCCTCCGCATGTCCGACGCCTTCATCGTCTGCTCAGGGCTGTCCTTCTCCTGGCCCGACGCCACCCCCGTCTTCCGCGACCTGTCCTTCTCCGTCGGCGGCGGCCGCACCGGCCTCGTCGCGCCGAACGGCGCGGGCAAGAGCACGCTGCTCCGGCTGATCGCGGGGGAGTACCGTCCGGCCCGCGGCTCCCTCACCGTCACCGGCACCCCCGGATACCTGCCGCAGACCCTGCCGCTGACCGGTGACATGACCGTCGCCGAGGTGCTGGGCATCGCGCCCGTGCTGCGCGCGCTCGACGCCATCGAGTCGGGCGACACCGACGAGCGGCACTTCACCACCATCGGCGACGACTGGGACGTCGAGGAGCGCACCCGCGCCCAGCTCGCCCGCCTCGGCCTCGGCGAGCTGTCCCTCACCCGCCGCCTCGACACCCTCAGCGGTGGCCGCATCGTCTCCCTCGGCCTCGCCGCGCAACTGCTCAAGCGGCCCTCGGTGCTCCTGCTCGACGAGCCCACCAACAACCTCGACACCGACGCGCGCCGGGCCCTCTACGACGTCCTCGACACCTTCGACAGCCGCCACGGCTGCCTGCTCCTGGTCAGCCACGACCGCGAACTGCTCGACCGCGTCGACCGCATCGCCGAACTCGACTCCGGCGAACTGCGCTTCCACGGCGGCGACTTCACCGCGTACGAGGAGGCACTGCGGGGCGAGCGGGCCGCCGCCGAGCGCACCGTGCGGCACGCGGAGCAGGAGGTCAAGCGGGAGAAGCGGGAGATGCAGCAGGCCCGCGAGCGCGCCGCGCGCCGCCAGAACCAGGCCGCGCGCAACGTCTCCAACGCCGGGCTCCCGAAGATCCTGGCGGGCGCCCGCAAGCGCCGCGCCCAGGAGTCGGCCGGCAGGGCGGACGAGACCCACGGCTCCCGGGTCGATGCCGCGCGGGCGCGGCTCGACGAGGCGGGGCGCGCCGTGCGCGACGACGACGCGCTCGCCCTCGACCTGCCCGCCACCAGGGTCCCCGCGGGACGCACCGTCTTCAGCGGCGCGCGGATGCGGGTCAGCCTCGGCGAGCGCCCCGTCTTCGCCGGCCAGGGCGTCGACCTCACCATCCGCGGCCCCGAGCGGATCGCCCTCACCGGATCCAACGGCGCCGGGAAGTCCACCCTGCTGCGGCTCCTCAGCGGCGCCCTCACCCCCGAGGAGGGGGCCGAGGTGCGGCGCGCCGAGGGCCGCGTCGCCCAGCTCTCCCAGCGCCTCGACCTGCTCGACCCCGACATGACCGTCGCCGGGAGCCTGGCCGCCGCCGCGCCCGCGATGCCCGAGGCCGAGCGCATGAACCTGCTCGCCCGCTTCCTCTTCCGCGGGCAGCGCACCCGGCTGCGGATCGGGGCGCTCTCCGGGGGCGAGCTGCTGCGCGCCACCCTCGCCTGCGTGCTCTTCGCACAGCCGGCGCCCCAGCTCCTGCTGCTCGACGAGCCCACCAACAACCTCGACCTGCCGGGCGTCGCCAGGCTCGAAGGGGCGCTCCTCGCCTACCAGGGCGCGTTCGTGGTGGTCAGCCATGACGAGCGGTTCCTGCGCGAGATCGGCGTGGACCGCAGGCTCAGGCTCGACGACGGCCGCCTCACCGACCTCGGCGCACCGTGACGGGCGCCCGGGCCCCGGTACGGGCGGGGCGGGCGATGCCGGCGGGGCGGGGGCCCCGGCCGCGCCGCCCCGCCACGCCTTCCACGGGCGGTCTTGGACGAACACGCCCTCGACCGTGTACTCTCCGCCCCCGGTCCGACCGACCCAGAGCGACCGTTTGAGCGATTCCGGCCCACCCAGGCCGACGCCGCCCAACCCGCCCCATCCCGGCCCACACCGCCCAACACCGGGCAGTGCCGGTCGATATCGGACGCCACGCGCATCAATCGGGCCGACTCCGGGCAAAACCGCCCCTGTCGGCCCTCTCGCGCCGTCGCTTTCCGGCCGACCCCGGCCGGGCGGCTCCGAGCGGTACGGCGAGCCGCCTTCGGGCCGCGAACGCGGCGCGTGAGGATCGGTCGTCCCTTCCTGACTCTTGCCTTTCGGACCCCCGCGCCGGAAGATCACATTCCGGACGTGTGACCATGGTGTTCGCGCGCAGGGCCGGTATTCACCCGCGGTTCGGTGAGACGTACTCCGACGTTAAGGTCAAAGGGTGGGAACCATTACCATCCCGTTAAGGTTGACTTCTTGACGCAAGCGGGACCTCGGAGTTGGCTTTCAGGCGGGCCGGGGGGTTAGAAATCCGCCGAAACGCCCAGAAAAGGGGAGGCGTAACAGGTGATGACGCGAATAAGAGGGGCGGCCGTCGGCGCGGCGGTCTGTGCCCTCACCCTCCCGGTGGCGGGATGCGGGACGCTCACGGGCTCCGACGACGACTCGGGTCCCAGCGCCACCAAGGGGGACGACGTCACCATCGGACTGCTCCTGCCCGAGCAGGAGACCGGCCGGTACGAGAAGTTCGACCACCCGGTCATCAAGAGCCAGATCGCCTCCCTGACCCACGACAAGGGCACCCTGGTCTACGCCAACGCCAAGGGCAGCGCCCCGAAGCAGAACGCCCAGCTCGACAACATGGTCGCCGACAAGGTCGACGCGATCATCGTCGACGCGGTCAACTACAAGACCATCGCCTCCTCGATCAAGAAGGCGAAGGACGCGGGCATCCCCGTGATCGCCTACGACCGCCTCGCCGACGGGCCCGTCGACAGCTACGTCACCTTCGACGGGCAGCAGGTGGGTCAGGTGCAGGGGCAGGAGCTGCTCGAAGGTATCGGTGGCAAGGCCGACAAGGACACCAATGTCGTGATGATGAACGGCTCGCCCGACGACCCCAACACCGCCCTCTTCAAGGACGGCGCCCTCACCGAGCTGCGCGGCCACGTCAAGATCGCCAGGTCGTACGACATCCAGGGCTGGAAGCCGCAGACCGCCGCCGCCAAGATCAAGGAGGCGGTCGACGCCCTCGGCGCCGACAAGATCGCGGGTGTCTACAGCGCCAACGACGGCATGGCGGGCGGCATCATCCAGGCCCTGAAGGACGCGGGCGTCACCGACCTCCCCCCGGTCACGGGGCAGGACGCGGAACTCGCCGCCGTCCAGCGGATCGTCGCCGGTGACCAGTACATGAGCGTGTACAAGCCCTACCCCGAGGAGGCCGCCACCGCGGCCGAGATGGCCGTCAAGGTCTCCCAGGGCCGCATGATCGAGTACGAGGCGCTGGCGCTCGACAAGACCGACAGCGCCACCAAGCACGACATCCGCACCCACCTCATCCCGGTGCAGGCGCTGACCCGCAAGACCATCAAGTCCACGGTGATCGCCGACAAGATCTACAAGGTCGGCGACATCTGCACCGGCGACTACGTTGCGGCCTGCAAGTCCATCGGCCTGACGGACTGACACCCCGCAGCCCCGGCCCCTCCGCCACCGGGGGCGTTCCCACGCGCGCAGGCGGGGTTTCCTCAAGGCCGCGGGGGCCACGGGACTCGTCGGCCCCGCCGCCGCGCTCACCACCGCGGCCCCGCCGAGGCCGCACCCGCATCCGCTACCGGGACCGTGGACGCCGGGGCCCAGAGCCACGCAATGCCTCCGTACCCCACTCCCGGACGGCCGTTCGCCGCCCATGTCCCCGGAAGGCGCCTACAAGTGGGTCGAGATCACCACCGACGACCGCACCCTGACGCCCGATCAGACGCCCGATCACCTCGACGCGCTCCGCGAGGTGATCGCCCACCCCGGGCCGGACGACATGGTCACCGCCACGACCGGCGGCACCGGGGCGCAGGGCACCGCCGCCGCCGCGCTAGCCGCCACCTCGACGGCACCTGGCAGGAGAGCGTCACCCCGACCGTCTTCTACCCGCTGTTCGCGGGCATCGCCACCGAGGAGCGCGCCCACGTCCTCGTCGAGCGGCACCTCCTCGACCCGAAGCGCTTCTGGGGCCCCTACGTCGTCCCCAGCGTCGCCCGCGACGACCCCGCGTACTGCTCGGGCGGCACCGTGCACCCCGGCCGACTCCTGGACCGGGAACGGCTGGTTCCCCGAGTCCTTCGGCCCGGAGCCGGGCCAGCGCGTCATGGGCTCCGCCGTCGACACCGCCTGGCGCACCTACTCCTGGTCCAACGCGATGCCCGTGCAGGGCCTGCACGAGCTGATCTCCGACAACCCCTGGGACGGCGACCCGGCGGCGCTGATGTTCGGCACCCTCACCCTGCCCGGCACCAACAGCGTCGACAACGTACGGCTGCGCGGCCACACCTACGCCGTCTCCGCGGGCCCGCACCGCACCACCCTCGCCAGGGACGGCCGCACCCACGTCCGCCTCTGACCCCACCCCCTCACGGCCGTCCCCGGCGCCCCCGTACGCCCGAGGACCCGAACGGCGTCCGGCACCGCGAATCACCGTCCCCGGCACGGCGGAAGCGGCGGTCGGCACCCTCCCCACCGCGGCGGAACGGCCGCCCCGCGGCCGCCCGGCACCGCGTTCCGGCGCCGGGCGGCCGCGCCGATTCGGCGTAACTCCGGGGAAATCCGGCCGGTCTTTCGGAGAAACCCGCCGTTCCTACGCTCCGGCGGCATCGGAAGAACACCCCGGACACGGCCAGGTTTCCCTGTGCGGTGTCATGGGCCGGACGCTTCGAAGGTGCGGCGGCGGCACATGCCACACGGTCCGCGGAATTCCCGCCGGAGGCCGTTTGTGACTGGCTATCTGATCAAAAGAACCCTCTCCGCGATTCCCATTCTCATCGGTGTCTCGATCGTGGTCTTCATCATGATCAAGATAATTCCCGGCGACCCGGTGGCGAGCCTGCTCGGGCCCACGAGCACACCCGCGCAGCGCGCCGCCCTCACCGCGCGACTCGGCCTCGACCAGCCCCTGCCCGTCCAGTACTGCCAGTGGATCTGGCACGTGCTCCAGGGCGACCTCGGCACCTCCATCGCCAAGCAGACCCCCGTCGGGCCGCTCGTGGTCTCCGCGTTCGAGAACACCGTCATCCTCACCGTGTTCGCCGCCGCGCTCGCCTTCACCGGCGGCGTCGCACTCGGCGCGGTGGCCGCGCTGCGCCGCGGCCGGATCGCCGCGACGATCAGCGACCTCGTCTCGCTCGTCTCGATCTCGGTGCCGCAGTACTCGATCAGCCTGCTGCTCATCATCTACGTCGCCGCGACCACCCACTGGTTTCCCACCTCGGGCATGTTCAACGCGATCGACGGCGGCACCTGGGGAGACCTGGCCCGGCACATCGTCCTCCCCGCAATCGCCGCCGCACTGGTGCCGATGGGGATCATCGCCCGCATGTTCAGGGCCACCGTCACCGACGTGATGAGCATGGACTTCATCGACGCGCTGCGCTCCCGCGGCCTCACGGAACGCGGCATACTCCGCCACGCCTTCCACAACACCCTGCCGACCCTGCTCACCATCGCGGGACTCCAACTCGGCTATCTGCTCGGGGGCGTCATCTTCATCGAGACGGTGTTCAGCTGGCCGGGCGCCGGACTGCTCGTCTACCAGTCCATCGCCCAGCGCGACCTGCCCGTCATCCAGGCCGGGGTCATCGTCTCCGCGCTCGCCTTCGTCCTCGTCAACATCGTCGTCGACAGCCTCCAGGCCGCCGTCGACCCCCGCGTCCGCGCCTGACCGCGCCCCCACGCGCTCCCACGCGCCCCAAGGACACCAGTGAGCCCCAAGGACACCAGTGAAAGGAGGCGCCGTGTCCGCCGCCGCCGAAACCCCCGACGCGCTCGCCCCGGTCGAGGACGACCCCGCGCGGGCCGCCACATCCCGCAGGAGGCTCCCCACCCCCGCGAAGACCGCCGCCGTGGTCGTCGCCCTGGTCGCGCTCGCCGCGCTCTGCGCCCCGTTGCTCGCCCCGTACCCGCCCACCGTCGGCGTCCTCGACGACCGGCTCGCCCCCATCGGCTCGCCAGGACACCTCCTCGGCACCGACGGGCAGGGCCGCGACATCCTCAGCCGGCTGCTCTACGGCGCCAGGCCCTCCCTGCTCACCGGACTCGTCCCTGTGGCCGTCTCCGGCTCCCTCGGCACCTGCCTCGGCCTGGTCGCGGGCCTCGGCAGCCGCCTCACCAGGGGCGCCGTGATGCGGGTGCTCGACGTCTTCTACGCCTTCCCCGCCGTCCTGCTCGCCATCGCCATCGCCGCCGCGCTCGGCCCCGGCGTCTCCAACTCCGTCATCGCGCTCTCGGTCATCCTCGTCCCACCGGTGGCCCGCGTCGCCGAGGCCGAGACCGCCCGGGTGCGCTCCGCGGACTTCGTGGAGGCCGCCCGCGCCTCCGGCGCGTCGAGGACCACCCTCGCCGTCCGCCAGGTACTGCCGAACATCGCCCCCGGCGTCCTCGTCTACTGCACCACCCTCATCGGCCTGTCCATCGTCTCCGCCGCCGGGCTCAGCTTCCTCGGCCTCGGCATCTCCCCGCCCGCCCCCGAGTGGGGCCTGATGCTCAGCGACCTCCAGCAGTACATCTTCACCGAGCCCCGGCTGCTGCTCGTCCCCGTCGCCGTGATCCTCGTCGTCTCCGTCGCCTTCAACGTCCTCGGCGACGGACTGCGCGCCGCCCTCAACGTCCGATTGGATACGGCATGACCGACGCCACCACGTCCCGGGCGGCGCACCACCGCCCCCCGGAGCAGGCCACCGACCCCGTGGGCGCGCCCCCGGCGCTGCGCGTGCGCGACCTCGGCACCCGCTTCCGTACCGCTTCGGGCGCCGAGGTGCAGGCGGTGCGCTCGGTCAGCTTCGAGGTGAACCACGGCGAGACCCTGGTCCTGCTCGGCGAGAGCGGCAGCGGCAAGTCCGTCACCGCGCGCTCCGTGCTGCGCCTGCACGGCCCGCGCGCCGTCGTCACCGGCGAGGTCACCGTCGGCGGCGAGTCGCTGCTGACGCTCGACGCCGCCGGGATGCGCCGGGTGCGCGGCTCCCGGGTGGCGCTCGTCCCCCAGGACCCCACCGCCGCGCTCGACCCGCTGCGCCGCGTCGGGCGCCAGCTCGCCGAGGTGCTCACCCTGCACGGCGCCGTCGGCTCCCGCCGTGCCGCCCGCGAGCGCGCCCACGAACTGCTGGGGCTCGTCGGCATCCCCGACCCCGCGCGCGCCTACCGCTCCTTCCCCCACGAGATGTCGGGCGGTATGCGCCAGCGCGTGGTGATCGCCATCGGCATCAGTTGCGACCCCTCCGTCCTCATCGCCGACGAGCCCACCACCGCCCTCGACGTCACCGTCCAGGCGCAGATCCTCGACCTCTTCGCCGACCTCGGGCGCCGCACCTCCACCGCCCTGCTGATGGTCACCCACGACGTCCTGGTGGCCTCCGACACCGCCGACACCGTCGCGGTGATGTACGCGGGCGCCATCGTGGAGACAGGACCCGCACGCCAGGTGCTGACGGCGCCGCGGCACCCCTACACCCGGGCACTCCTCGGCGCGCTGCCCACCCGGGGCACCCCGCGCGGCGCCCTGGCGTCCATCCCGGGCGCCCCGCCCGTCGCCGGGCAGCACTTCACCGGCTGCGCCTTCGCCGACCGCTGCGCCCTCGTCACCGACGACTGCCGTACGAGCCCGCCGCCGCTGCGCGAGGTGGCCCCACGGCACCGCGCGGCCTGCCCCGTCCTCAACCCCGGCCCCGCGCCCGGGCCACCCCCCGGGGCGAGCGCGAACGAGCACACGGAGACGGACACGAAGACGGAGACGGAGACGGAGGCCGCGATATGACCGATCCACTCCTCGACGCCGTCGACCTGGTGAAGACCTTCCCCGGCGGGGTGCGCGCCGTGGACTCCGTCAGCCTGACCGTCGCCAGGGGCGAGACCGTGGGCCTCGTGGGCGAGTCAGGCTGCGGCAAGTCGACGACCGCGAAGCTGCTGCTGCGCCTGCTCGCCCCCGACTCGGGCACCGTGCGCTTCGACGGCGCCGACCTCGCCGCCGCCCGCGGCAGGCGGCTGCGGGAGCTGCGCAGACGGCTCCAGGTCGTGCCGCAGAACCCGGGGACCTCCCTCAACCCCCGGCTGACGGTGCGCCGTTCCATCGAGTTCAACCTCCGGGTGCACGGCTTCCCGCGCGACGGGCGGCGGCGCCTGGTGTCCGAGCTGATGGACCGGGTCGGCCTCGCCGGGCGGCACGCGGACGCCTTCCCGCACGAGCTGTCGGGCGGCCAGCTCCAGCGCGCCGCGATCGCCCGCGCCCTCGCCACCGGACCCGACCTGGTGGTCTGCGACGAGGCGGTGTCCGCGCTCGACAAGTCGGTCCAGGCCCATGTGCTCAACCTGCTCGCCGAGTTGCAGCGCGACCTCGGCGTCGCCTACCTCTTCATCTCCCACGACCTGTCCGTGGTGGAGCACATCAGCGACCGGGTCGTCGTGATGTACCTCGGACGCGTCGTGGAGGAGGGCGACGCGTCCGACATCTGGGGCGCGCCCGCGCACCCGTACACCAGGACCCTGCTGTCGGCCGCGCCCGGCGAGGGCCGACAGCGCATCCGCCTCCAGGGCGATCCGCCCAACCCGGCCGCCCCGCCCCCGGGTTGCTCCTTCCACACCCGCTGCCCCGACGCCTTCGACCGCTGCGGCACCGAGCGGCCCACCCTGCTCACGGTCGGCCGCGCCCACAACGCGGCCTGCTGGGCGACCGCGACACCGACCCGGACCCGGACGCAGCCCCAGACCGCGGCAGCGGCAGCGGACCGGAAGGCGGTGACCGCGCCATGAAGGCCCCTCAACTCCCGGCGGACACCGGCGCGAACGCCCCGACCCGCCGCCGACTGCTCACTGGCGCGGGCGCGTCGGCCGCCGCGGGACTGCTCGCCGGATGCGTGCCGGGCGCCCAGGGCGCGTCGGGGGTGGTGCCGGGCGCCTCCTCCGACAACGTCCTCGTCATCGCCATGACCGCGTCCGACATCCCCATCCTCGACACCGGCCTCAGCTCCAACCAGGGCTACGAGGGCACCCGCTTCGTCGGCAACCAGCTCTGGGACGGGCTCACCCGCTTCGACCTGACCTCGGCGGAGCAGATCCCGCCCGTGGTGCCGGGCCTCGCCACCCGCTGGACCCGCGCGGGCAACGGGGAGGACTGGACGTTCACCCTCCGCGAGGGCGTCACCTTCCACGACGGCACCCCCTTCGACGCCGACGCCGTGCTCTTCAACTTCGACCGCTACCTCAACAAGTCGAGCCCCCACTTCTACCCGGAGCTGAACTCCCAGGCGGGCCTGGCGATCAGCGGCATCAGGAGCGTCACCAGGACGGGCCCGATGGAGATCCGCGTCAGCACCGAGGGCCCGCTCTCCTACCTGCCGTCCAACCTCACCACCGTGCTGCTCGCCAGCCCCACCGCCGTGCGGAAGTACGGCAACAAGGGCTTCCAGAAGCACCCCGTCGGCACCGGCCCGTTCCGCTTCCACAGCGTGGCCCGCGGCAGACAGCTCGTCCTGCGCGCCAACCCGGACTACTGGAACGGCGCCCCCAGGTCCGCGTACGTGGTGCTCCAGCCCATCCCCGACGCCACCGCCAGGGTCGCCGCGCTGCGCGCCGGGCAGGTGCACTGGATCGAGGTGCCGCCGCCCGACGACGTGCCCCAGCTCGCGAAGGAGGGCTACCAGGTCCTCACCAACAGCTACGACCATGTCTGGCCCTGGATCATCGACACCACGAGGAAGCCCTTCGACGACGTCCGGGTGCGCCGCGCCATGAACTACGCGGTGGACAGGGAGGGTTTGATACGCAACGTGCTCCAGGGCACCGCCGACCCCGCCTACCAGGCCGTGGCCCGCGCCAACACCGCGTACCGTCCCGCGAACGACCTCTACCGCCACGACCCGGCGAGAGCACGGCAGTTGCTCCGCGAGGCGGGCCGTCCGCACGGCTTCTCCGCCACCCTGTCGTACCCCACAAGCGGCTCCGGGAACATGGTGCCAGGACCCATGAACGAGGCCCTTCAGCAGAACCTCGCCGAGGTCGGCATCAAGGTGAAACTGGAGCCCGTCGAGTGGGCCTCGATGATCTCCAGCTACTACGCGGGCCGGATTCCCGGCGGCGCCGACATGATCAACATCAGCCTGACGATGCAGCAGGAGGGCTTCTGGGCGAGCTTCTTCGGCGGTGACAGCCCGCTGAACGTGAGCCGTCTGCGCAACCCCCGGGTCGACGCCCTCTTCCGGCGGGCCAGGGCCGCCTTCGACGACGCGGAGCGCGCCGGCATCTACGCCGAGGCGGCCCGGCTCATCACCGACGACGCCCCCTGGGTGTTCATCGTCGACGACCGCAACCCCCGCGCGCTGCTCGGCAGCGTGAAGGGCTTCGTGGAGCCCAGGTCGTGGTTCTGCGACCTCACCACCGTCCACCTGGCCTGAACGGCCCCACCGCTCCGAGACGCCCTGCCTGCCCGAGACGCCCCACCGCTCCGAGACGCCCTGCCCGCCTGAGGCGCCCACCACCCCGCTCCGTCCCGCCGACCCCGCGCCACGGCTCGGCGCCCCGTCCCGACCCTCCTGAGGAGACCCATGTCGAACCGCCCCTGGGGCCATCTGCGCGCCCCGGAACCCGACCAGATCAACACCTACGCGAAGGGCCTCGGCTGGCGGCTCACCGCCGAGGAGACCGCCCTCTACACCCGGGCCGTGGGCGCCACGCTGGCGGGGCTCGACGAGATCGAGGAGCTTCCCGAGCACCCGGTCCCGCTCAGGCACCCGTACCGCGACCCGGGGCACACCCCGCAGCCGGGCGAGGACCCGTACAACGCGGTCATCCGCTTCTGCGAGGTCCGCGGCGCCGCCGAGGGCCCCCTCGCGGGGCGGACGCTGGGCGTGAAGGACTGCATCGCGGTGGCCGGGGTGCCGATGACGAACGGGGGCCGCAGGGAGCCCGTGGTGGTCCCCACCGAGGACGCCGTGGTGATCGAACGGCTGCTGGACGCGGGCGTCACCGTCACGGCCAAGACCAACCTGGAGGACCTCGGCTTCGGCCTCGGCGAGGGCTCCGCGTTCGGACCCGCCCGCAACCCCGCGGACCCGGCCCGCTCCACCGGCGGCTCCTCCTCCGGCTCGGGCGCCGCGGTCGCCTCCGGCCTCGTCGACCTCGCGCTCGGCGCCGACGAGGGCGGCAGTGTGCGCATCCCCGCGGCCTGGTGCGGCCTCGTCGGGATGAAGGCGACCCACGGCCTCGTGCCCTCGTACGGCATGAGCTACATGAACCACACGCTCGACCACATCGGCCCGATCACCAGGACGGTCGCCGACAACGCGCTGATGCTCGAAGTGATGGCGGGTCCCGACTGGCGCGACCCGCAGTGGACCCGTGACCTCCCCGAGGGCCCCGACGCCTACACCTCCGCGGCCGAGCGCGGCGTCGAGGGGCTGCGGGTGGGGGTGCTCACCGAGGCGGTCGGGCCCGTGGGCACCACGGAGGACGTGCGCACCGCCTTCGAGGCCGCCGTGAAGACCCTGGCGGGGCTCGGCGCGAGCGTGAGCGAGGTGTCGGTGCCGCTGTGGGAGAAGGGCTGGGCCATCTCCATGGCCACGATGCCCGCGGGCACCTCCTTCATGGTGAAGAGCAACGGCACCGGCGGCTTCGCCCACATGGGGAGGGTGGACCCGCGCCTCGTGGCGGCGCTGGCCGCGCAGTCGAGGACGGGCGGCGACGACCTCCCGCCGATGCTCAAGTCGATGATGTTCGCGGCCGAGCACGTGTACGCCCAGTACGGCGGGGTTCCGTTCGTGAAGGGGCACAACCTCCGGCTCGACCTGCGCCGGCAGGTGGCGGCGGCGCTGTCGCAGGTGGACGTGCTGGTGATGCCCACCATCCCGACGGTGGCCCATGAACTGCTCACGGGCCGCAGCGGCCTCGACGCGTTCCTCGTGGGCGAGGGCAGGGTCGGCAGGGCGGTCGCCAACACCTCCCCGACCGATCTGACGGGCCATCCGTCGCTCACGGTCCCCTGCGGCACCGGCGAGGCGAACCTGCCGGTCGGCCTCCAGATCGTGGGGCCCAGGTACGCGGAGAAGCTGCTGTATCAGGTGGGTTACGCCTTCGAAGCGGTGTGAGGGCGTTCGGCCTCGGTGTGAGGGCGTACCGCCTCGGTCCGCTTCCGGGGGAAGTGGGCAGGTGCGGTGGGGGCGGGCGTGGTGCGGCGACACGCCCACCCCCGCCGGGTGCCGGTATCCGGAACCCGCCCCACCGGGCCCCTGACCGCTCCCGAAACCTGCGCAGTTGACCCCCGTCCCCGGCACTCCCACGGTGATGAGCCTGCAAATAATTTTCTCGGCTCTTGTGGAAAGAGGGAAGTTTCCTTCACCGTGGACGTCGCGACCCTGCCGGGGCGCCCCGCGACCGGGGTGGCCCGAGCGGGTGAATCGGCGGCTTGCGAAGGAGATGGTGTCATGAGCACGGCAAGGAACCGTCCCATCAGCAGACGCGGCGCCCTCGCCGCGGGCACGGCGGCCCTCGCGGGCGGCCTCGGGCTGGCAGGACAGGCGGCCGCCGCCAGGCGCCGCGTACAGCCCCAGGTCACCCTGACCCCGGCCCAGCGCGCCGGACAGCGCGTCATCTACTCCTACCCGGGACTCACCCCGCCCGACCGGCTCCTCGACGCCATCAGCGGCGGACGCGCCGCCGGAGTGATCTTCTTCGGCGAGAACATCTCCAGCGCCTCCCAGATCCGCGGCGTCGTCGACCAGCTCAACGAGGCCAACGAGGCCGCGCCCATCAAGGCCCCCCTGCTGCTGATGACCGACCAGGAGGGCGGCCTCGTACGACGGCTGCCGGGGGAGCCCACCCAGTCCGCGAAGGAGGTCGGCCAGTCCTCCGACCCCGAGGGCGCGGCGCGCGACACCGGCACCGCGGCTGCCGAGAACCTCGCGGGCGCCGGGATGAACGTCAACCTCGCCCCGGTGCTCGACGTCTACCGCAAGGAGGGCGACTTCGAGGACCAGTACGAGCGCTCGTACAGCAAGGACCCGGACACCGTCGCCACCCTCGGCACCGACTTCATCACCGCCCAGCAGGACGGCGGTGTCGCCGCGACCGCCAAGCACTTCCCCGGCCTCGGCTCCGCGGCCGCCGGCCAGAACACCGACGAGGAGCCCGTCAGCCTCTCCGCGTCCCTGAGCACCCTGCGCGGCACCGACGAGGCCCCCTACCGCGCGGCCATCACCGCCGGGGTGCAGTTGGTCATGCTCTCCTGGGCGGTCTACCCGGCCCTCGACCCCGACGTCCCCGCCGGGTTCTCCCCGAAGGTCGTCGGCGAACTGCGCGACCGCCTCGGCTACAAGGGCGTCACCATCACCGACGCGCTGGAGGCCGGGGCGCTCCAGAACTACGGCGGTGTCGCCGAGCGCGCCGTCGCCGCGACGGCCGCGGGCATGGACCTGATCCTCTGCTCGGCCCGCGACGTCGCCCAGGGTCACGACGCCGTCGCCGCGATCCGCGACGCCCTCGCGGACGGCGGCCTCGACGGCGCCGCCTTCGACGCGGGCGCCAAGCGCGTCGGCGCCCTGCGCACCGCACTCGCCTGACCCCCCCGAAGCCCCGCGCCCCCGCCGCGCGCGCCCAGCAGTTGACGCGCGTAGCCACCGGCGCGGGGCCTCGGTGTGCCGAGCCATCCACCCTCTCCCACCCCTGAAGGTCTCTATGCGGATTCCTGCCTACACCGCACTGGCGGCCCTGCTGGCCGCCGTCGCCTTCCCGGCGAGCGCCACCGCCGGGCCCATGACCGGCGGCCCGGACCACGGGCACGGCGGCGGCCACCGCCCCGACGCCCGCTTCGACCGCCCGTACGACGGCTTCGCCCCGGCGAACACCGTGCTGCGCCGCGGCACCCCGCAGCGCGCGGGCCTCGACCCCGACCCGATCGGCGCCTTCCGGAGCGCGGTCGACACCTGGGACGACCCCGCGAGCGGCGCGAACTACCTCTTCCCCGGCGCGACCACCCTGATGGCCCACGACGGCACCGTCGTGGAGCGCGACGCCGCGGGCTACGCGGTCAAGTACGCGGACGCCGACACCGAACTCCCCGCCGGCCAGCGGGTCCCGGCGCGCACCGACACCATCTACGACCTGGCGTCGCTGTCGAAGCTCTTCACCTCGCTGGCGGCGGTGCAGCAGATCGAGGCGGGCACCATCGACCTGGACACCCCGGTCGCCCACTACCTGCCCGACTTCGCCGCGAACGGCAAGGGCTCCATCACCATCAGGCAACTCCTCACCCACACCTCGGGGTTCGACGCCGACCCGGCGCCCTCGCTCTGGGAGGGCTACCCCGACATCGCCTCCCGCAGGAAGGCCATCCTCGACACCAAGCCGATCAACGCGCCCGGCACCACGTACCTCTACTCGGACCTGAACATGCTGAGCATGCAACTCGTCCTGGAGAAGGTGACGGGCAAGCCGCTCGACAAGCTGGTGAGCGAGCGCATCACCCGGCCGCTGCACCTCACCGACACCGGCTACAACCCGCCCGCGTATAAGCTGCCGCGCATCGCCGCCACCGAGTACGAGTCCACCCCGGCGCGCGGCATGGTGCGCGGCTCCGTGCACGACGAGAACGCCTGGGCGCTGAACGGCGTCGCGGGCCACGCCGGGGTCTTCTCCACCGTCGACGACCTCGCCGTACTCGCCCAGACCATCCTCAACGGCGGTGTGTACAAGGGACGTCGCATCCTCAGCGAGCACGGTGTGAAGCTGATGGAGGAGAACTTCAACCAGGCGTTCCCCGACGACTCCCACGGCCTGGGCTTCGAACTCGACCAGATCTGGTACATGGGCGGCCTCTCGGGGCCCGGCACCCTCGGACACACCGGGTTCACCGGCACCTCGCTGGTCATCGACCCGGCGTCCCGCTCGTTCGCGATCCTGCTGACCAACCGCGTCCACCCGACGCGTGACACCCCGTCGACCAACGGCCCGCGCCGTGACATCGCCACCGCGCTCGCGAAGGCGATGGCGGTCGCACCGCCCGGCGGTGGCAGCACCTGGTACGCGGGGCAGGCGGGCGCCACCACCAGCACGCTGACCACGGACAGGCTCCCCGCGTCCGGCACCGCCGAGGTCGCCTTCGACACCTTCGTCAACACCGAGCCGACCGACCTGCTCACCCTGGAGGCCAGCACCGACGACGGGACCACCTGGACCCCGGTGAAGCTCCACGCCACCGGCAGGGGCGCGCCGTCGGGCGAGGTCACGTCGCTCTCGGGCCAGTCGGTACGTGCCTGGTGGCGGGTGCGCGCCGAGGTGCAGGGCGCAGGTGACGGCCTGCGGCTGCGCTGGAAGTACACCACCGACCCGGTGTACGAGGGCCGCGGTGTGGACCTCGCGGGCCTGCGGGTCACCTCCGGCTCCACGGTGCTGCTGGACGGCGACCGCCCGGGTGCCGCCCTGAGCGCCGACGGCTTCGACAGGCTGCCGGGCGGCAGGAGGTAGCCGGGTGGCACGCCGCGGGGCGGGGTATGTGCGGTCCTCCCGCCCCGCGGGGCCCGTCAGGTGTTGTTCGCGAGGTTCTGGAGGCCGGACAGCGGTCCGTTGAAGGTGTCCTGGTCGCCGGGGAAGGTGCCGGAGTCGGCGAACTGCCAGAACGTCCAGGTCGCCCAGCCCGCGGGCAGGGTGCCGACCGAGGAGGAGTAACGGGCGATGAACAGGGGGTTGTTGCCGCCGTAGTCGCCGGAGTTGCCGGTGCACTGGGTCCACCAGTCGGTGGTGGTGTAGATGGTGGCCCAGCGTCCCGTCTTGGTGTGCACCTCGTTCACGAAGTCGGTGATCCAGGCCCGCATCGACGCCTGGTCGAGGCCCCAGCAGGTGGAGGAGGCGCCGTACTCGATGTCCAGCATCGGCGGCAGGGTCTTGCCGTCGGCGGACCAGCCGCCGCCGTTGGCGACGAAGTAGTCGGCCTGCGCCGCGCCGCCCGACGCGTTGGGGTTCGCGAAGTGGTAGGCGCCCCTGATGAAGCCCGCGTTGTACGAACCGGTGTAGTTCGCCGAGAAGTTGGGGTCCTTGTAGCCGGTGCCCTCGGTGGCCTTCATGTAGGCGAACCTGGCGCCGCCCGCGTAGGCGCCCGCCCAGTCGACGGTGCCCTGGTAGTGGCTGACGTCCATCCCGGCGACGGTCTCGTCGAGGTCGGCGGAGTCGGGTGCGTGCCGGGCGGCCGCGCCCTCGTGGGCGGCGACGGTCGAGCCCATCCAGTCGAGTTCGGGGTGCGGGCTGGTCACGGCGGTGGTGGCCGGGTGGGTGGCGGCGGTGGCCGACCCCGGCAGTGCGGCGGTGAGCCCGAGCAGCCCCATCGCCGCCAGCGCGGCGACGGGCAGGCGGCGGCGGAGCGTGGTGCGGCGTGCGGTGTCTTCCGCGACGTGCATGGGTGCCTCCGAGGGCGGGTGTGGGGGGTTGGTGTGACGCATGCGCGACGAGCCGTCATGCTGACGCGAGCATGACAAAGGCGAATGTACGCGCGTAGAGCCGCCAGGTGAAGAAAAAACCGGAAATGCCTTTGGTGTACTCCAGTGGAACCACCGGGCGGGACGAGGCGGCTGTGCCACACGGTTCACACCCGGGAAACGCGCAGAACACACGCGGGCCCAAGGCTGGGACGGTGGAATTCGGCAGACGTACCGGCGTGCGGTGGCGGGCCGCCGAGGCCCGCCGCATACGCGACCTGTTGCGCGTGGAGGTCCTCCACCGCGGCCTCGACGAGCGGCTGCTGCCCGAGGACCGGTTGATGGCACGGTTCGGGGTGAGCCGCGCGGTGGTGCGCGACGCGCTCGAACTGCTGCGCTCCGAGGGCCTGGTGGAGCGCATCCAGGGCGTCGGCACCCGGGTGTGCAACACCAGGACCCGCTTCGACCTCGCCGAGTACCACGGTGCGGCGAAGCCGAGCCGGGGCAGCGCCCTCGACGGCAGGATCAGCGCGCAGATCCTGGACTGGCGGGTGCTGCCGCTGCCCGACGTGGCGGCCGAGGCGCTCGGCCTCGCGGCGAACCGCCCGGGTCTTCGGGTGGACTACGTCGGCTGGTGCGACCATGAGCCGTTCGTGGTCGCCACCAACTACGTGCGGATGCCGGAGGCGCTGGGCATGGAGCCCGAGCTGTTCCGCAAGGACTGGTACCGGCTGCTGGAGGAGTCCGGCATCACCCTCACCGGCAGCACCCTGCTGATGGAGGCGTCCCTCGCGGACCGCTACGACGCGGAACTGCTCGGTGTCGAGCCGGGTGCGCCGGTGCTCCTCTACGAGCAGGTGATCTTCGGGGCGGACGAGGTCCCGTTCAACTTCGCCCTGGTCAGGGCGCGCGGCGACCGCAGCGTGATGTTCTCGCGCGCGAGACGGGAGAACCCGGGCCCGGCGGGGTAGCCGCCGGGCCCGCGGCCCCGGGGCGGTCAGCCGTCGACGGCGTGCGGCATACGCCCGCTGAGCGCGTGGTAGGTGTCCGGCCGCCGGTCGCGTACCAGCCGTGCCCCCATCAGCAGCGCGTTGGCCTCGGCGATGCCGCCCGCGATGTCGACGTCGGCGACGGCGATGCCCGGTGTGAGCGGCCCCGTGGTGGCGACCACCCGGCCGATCGGGCTGACGATCTGGCTGAGCCCGAGGAACCGGGCGCCGCCCAGCTCCCCCGCGAAGTTCGACGACACGAACCAGCGGGAGTTCTCCGCGGCCCGCGCGCGGTCGTAGAGCCGGTAGAACTCGGCCCAGACGTTCGTCTCCGGGTCCTGCTCGCCGTTGACCATGGGCCACGCGGTCGACATCACCAGCAGGTCGGCGCCGCGCAGCATCAGCTCCCGGGTCGACTCCGGCCACATCTTGTCGTAGCAGATGAGCATGCCGACGCGGCCGAACGGGGTCTCGTACACCGGCCAGTCGTCGCCGCGCCGCCATGTCAACTGCTCGGTGATGCCGACGTGCACCTTGCGGTACTTGCCGAGGTAGCCGTCGGGACCGGTGAGCACCATGGTGTTGTAGATGACACCGGGCGCGTCACCGGTCTCGTTCATCCCGAAGACCGTATGGAGGCCGAGGGAGCGCGCGTGCTCCTGGATCTGGAGGGAGTGCGGCCCCTCGGTGACGGACTCGGCGTTGTCGTAGGCGGCCTTGATCCGCTCCGGGTAGAAACTGGTCATGTCCGGCGGATAGCCCTGGAGGCTGACCTCGGGGAAGACGACGAGTTCCGCCCCGGCCGCCGCGGCCTCGTCCATGAGCGCGAGATGCCGCTTGGTGCTGATGTCGACGTCGTAGGTGCCCTCCAGGGCCACGGTGGCGATGACCGTCATGGCGCTTTCTCCTTTCACGGGAACACGGGGTGCCGCGGGCGCGCCACCGGCCCCGTGGACCGGCCCCGCCCCGCGCGTCCCCACGCTGTCCGCCGCGCGTACGGGCCCTGGATCGTCCCCGTAACGCCCCGGTTGCGCCGCCCCGCCGACAAGGAGCGCCGCGTCGGGCGGCCGGACCTCGCAGAAACGCCGGTACGGCGCGGCGGTCGGCCGGGGAGCGCCGTTTTCCGGCCGGCCGCCACACCGCACGGCCGGAGCCCCGGCCGCGTCCCCGCCCCGGAGTGTGCGCCCCCCGCCGCCCGGGGCTGTCAGCCGTCCTCGCCGGGCGAGGTGAAGTACGCCACCGCGCTCCCCGGCGCCTCGGAGGACATGCAGGCGGCCAGGCCGCGCGCCGAGCGGGCGATGGCGCGGGCGCCGCGGGGGACCGCCGCCCGCTCGTACCGCTCCAGTGCCTCGGGCACCGTGGCCGACTCGGCGACGGCGAGGCCGAGTTCCGCGCCGTCGAGCAGGGCGAGGTTGGCGCCCATGCCCGCGAACGGCGTCATCAGGTGCGCGGCGTCCCCGACCAGGGTGGCACGGGGGTGCGCGGGCCAGGTGCGCCCGGCGCCGTGGGTGTGGAGCGGGCGGTCGTGGAAGACGTCCTCGCAGCCGTCGAGCAGCGCGAGCAGGGCGGGGGACCAGCCGGAGAAGTGGCGCCGCAGCGCGTCCCGTATGCCGGCGGGACCCGCGCCGTCCGGCCAGGGCAGGGCGTGCTCCGGCTGCCGCAGTACGAAGTAGATCCGCACCGTGCCGCTGGTGTTGAGCTGCGCCATGATGCCGCGGCCGCCCTCGAAGGCGTAGACGCTGCCGTCCCCGACGGTGCGCGCGGCTTCGGGCGCGCGGGCGGCGGCCTTCTCGATACGGCTCTCGACGAAGTGCACACCGGAGAACACCGGCGCCACCCCGCCCAGTTGGGCCCGCACCCTGGACCGCCCCCCGTCCGCCCCCACCACGAGGTCGAACTCCTCACTGCGGTACGGGCCTTGTGGCTGACCTCCCGTCAGCTCGCCCGCGCCGCCCCCGGATTCACGCGCGAAGAGCACCCTGCTCCCGCGCCCGCCGCCCGCGTCCTCCACCCCGTGCACCAGGACGCCGTGCCGTACGGTGCCCGCCTCCAGGGAGCCGAGCAGCATCCGGCGGAGATCCGCGCGGTCGATCTCGGGGCGCTCCGGCAGCCCCGGTCCGGGTGTGTGGCGCAGCAGTGTACGGCCCGAGGCGTCGAGCAGCCGCATCTCCTCGCCCTCGGGCCGTGACAGCTCCCGGAACTCGGCGTCGAGCCCCGCCGCGGACACCGCGGCCTGCCCCGAGTCGGGCCGCAGGTCGAGGGTGCCGCCCTGGGCGCGGGCCCCGCTCGCCGGGTCGCGTTCGAAGACGGTGACGGGCACGCCGTGGAGTTGGAGCACCCGCGCGAGCACGAGGCCGCCGGGTCCGCCCCCGACGACGGCCACCCGCGGACGGCGCGGGGCGCCACCCGCGCCCGACCCGTGCGGTTCTCCGGCTGTACGGCGGTTTTCCGGCATGAGGACTCCCAGGGGGCGTGACAAGATCAACCTGAACATTGTTCAACTAGAACGGTGTTCAAGTTAGGTTCGCCCGGCCCTTACTGTCAAGGTGGGACCCGGGAGACCGGACGACGAGAAGAGCGGGAGAGACGAGATGCCCCTGAGGCGACCCGACGTGCTTGACGGGGCCATGCGTCTCCTGGAGGAGGAGGGGCTGGCGGGCCTGACCATGCGCAGGCTTGCATCGGCGCTCGACGTCCGCCCCAGCGCCCTGTACTGGCACTTCGCGGACAAGCGCGCCCTGCTGGACGCGATGGCGGAGGAACTGGTCTCCGGCGTGCCCGAGGCGGACCCCGCGCTGCCGTGGGACGCGCGCGCGTCCCGCCTCGCCACGGGGCTGCGCACCGCTCTGCGCTCCCACCGGGACGGCGCCCGCCTCTACGCGGGCACCTTCGTGGCCAGACCTCACACCCTGCGCATCGGCGCCGCCCTGCTGACCGCGTTCACCGACGCGGGCCTGCCCCGCGCCCGCGCCATGGGCACGGCCTTCACCCTGCTGTACTTCGTGCTGGGCCACACCATCGAGGAGCAGGCCCACGAGGAACTGCACGCCACGGGGGAGTGGGACCCCGACGAGGCCGCGGCCGCCACCGCGCCGTACCCGGGGCTGGCGCAGGCCCTGAAGGAGTACGAGAACTCCACCCCCGACCAACGCTTCACCGACGGCCTCCACAACTTCCTGGACGGCGTCCGCTACCAACTGACCGAGCACCGCGGGGGCTGAGTCCCGGTGGCCTCGTCCGGCCTCCCGTCTCCCGGCACAAGGACGCCCGCTGTCACGAGCCTGAGCCGCTGACTGCTGCCGGAGTCGTGGGTACAGAGGGCTGGGACAGCCCGCGGCAGGGCCCGAAAGGAGAGTGCTCTCTCACCGGGCGGGTGCCGACCGTCCACGATCGGGCGCCGCGTCGACGAGCGCCTGTAACTCCTCGCGTCCTTTCCGTATGACTGGCAGTAAGTCCTCGGGCTGTTGGTGTGGCGGCAACGGCGTGTCGGCCAAAAGGTCAAGCGGGGTGAACTCCTTCTGCAACCACCCTTTGACCGCACGCCAGTGCACCGTCCAGTCCGGGGGTAGTGCCGCGTCCCAGGGGGCAGTTGCGTACCGTGTCCGGTCGCGTTTGAAGGCATGCAGGAGCCCGGCTCTGCGGATCAGACAGGGGAAACATGATCCGCAGTTGGGAACATTGGGCTGGTTGCGCTGACGCACTGGGGAAGATCCACAGCTCAGAGTGGACGTCACGATGTCCTCTGGTATTTTTGCCGTCTTCGCCATGCAACACACCTCTCCCTTCGTCAGAGCGGCGAGGGGGTTGTGGACCTTCACCGTTCCGCCGATCGCGATAATCAACTGGTTGAGGTGGTAAAGGGTCCAAGGGTGTACGGAGCGTGTGGAGCAGGCGCCGGACCGGCTTGCTGACAATGGCGGATTGACCGCGACCTGCCCGTTCTCAGGGATGTGGAGGACGCCGATGTTCTCGGCGGCGGCGACTCGGACCCCGGTCGCCGCGTACAGCAGTCCCCGCGAGCGCGTGGAGCGTTCCAGCTTGAGTGTTCGATCCTTTGGGCCGCGCACCTCCTGGCTGTACACGAGTTGCCTGGCGTTCCGGTCGCCGTGTTGGTGGACTTGCTTGTAAACCTCGCGCTGGACCTTCCCGAGCAGCCCCGGCTCACGGAACGTGACAAGGAGGAGGGCTCCGTTCGGCCGCACCGCCGCTCTCTGCGCGGTCCAGGCCAACGAGTCCAAACCGCCCGAGAACAGGGACACTTCACCGATGGACGCTATGCCGCCCGGTAACGAGTCCTGGACATACATGTCCCTGCGGACCGTGAACTCGATCTGCCAAAGATCGCCCGTCGTCGTGTTGAGAAGAGGGATGAGGTGAGCCAGGGCGGCTTCCCAGCGATCGGGTGCGCTGACGGGGACGGAAAGGGAGATACGACGGGTCCAGCGGTCGAAGAACTCGTCTCGACGGGTATAGCGGTCTGCGGCGAAGACAGCGCGGGCCACCGTCAGAAGGTCCTCCGCCCAGAGAGGGGCCGGGCCGTTGAGCTGGTTGTGTCGTGGTTTGGTCTCGTTCCGCTCCCAGTACACTTCATCGCTGAGAATTCTCCGCGCGCCGCTCGCTCTCCTGGCACTCTCGTCCGGGATCCATGCGTATGCGGCCTGGCGGCCGGCTGCCGTGGTCATACGTCGACCCTTGTCCGTCGCAACGAACCTCCCGCGAGTGTGTGGCGGTCGTCAGGGTTTCCGCCCTCGGCCGCAGGTACGAGGCCGAGAGCGCGCTCGGCGGCGACCGGTATGAGGTCGTAGGCGACGTCCGCCAGGCTTGCTAAGGGGTCTGCCACGACCTCGGCCGCACTGGCCGCTTCCTCGACCGCCTCGGCCAGCTTCTGCGTCTCCTCGCATGGGTCCGGCAGTACCTCCATGACCTGGTCGGCCACCCAGTCGGCCACATGGTCGCCCGGATCCAGTACGTGGAGGACGGGGACGGCTCCCTTGACGCTCTCGGCCACCGCGCCGCGGACGAACTCCGCCACCACATCGGCGAAGAACAGTTTGTAGAGCAGGCAGAACAGTTCGCCCGTGATGCCCGCCCCCGTGGGGGCCTTGGCCCGTTCCTCGTGTACGCACCGAGCGGACGTCGCCGCAGCGCGCCGTACGGCGGCATCGGTGACGGTGCCTCCTGTACCTCCGACCGAGACGGTGAAGCGGGCTGTGAAGTCGGGTTCCCGGGCGAGCCCGGCAGTCTCTGCGGTCAGTCTTCTCGCCGCCGCGCACATGGCGTCGTACAGCCCGAAGGCCGTCCGGTCCTCGCGAACGCTGTCCTGCACGGCCACCAAGAAGCCGTCGGCGATGCTGTCGAGGGTCTCCAGGCGTTGTGTCCGTCCGTTTCGCCACCGCGTCAGGCGAGTACGGGACTTGGACCACTGGGCCGCGGCGCCCGTTCTTCCGCCGGGCCCCGGCCACCTCCCTGACGTTCCCATCCAGGCGCCTCCCCGAGTGTGGGCGAGCCCCAAGTCACCTGGACAGGCTCGCCGTTGTCGTCCCCTTCCAGAAGAACAGCAGCAAGAGAGCACGGCTAGGGCGCTCCTAGGCCATGTCCACAATGGCCGCCCTGTGCGAAGCATTGACAAAACCCGTACTCGATTGAAAACTCACACCGTCGGGCCGGATTTACTCAACTGGGCTACTTAAAATATTGCGCAAATGAACGCAAGAAAGCGTCAGTTGTGATTCGTCGGGAGCCTGAGCCAGATGCGCCCGGATGGCCCGCGTACGCGCGACCGCACGCTCTGTCCACCCCACAGAACAGAGGACCCCATGAAGTGGAAGCACGTCAGACGGCTGCTCGGTGCGGGTGTGCCCGTCGCCGGGCTGCTGGTGGCGGGGCTGCTGCCCGCCTCCGCCGCCTCCGCCGCGCCGGTGGCCGGCCACGCCGCCGCGCGTTCCGCGCTCTCGCCCGCCGCCGGGCGCGGCGCCGATCTGCCGTTCACCGAGTACGAGTTGGAGGACGGCGACTACACCGGCACCCTGCTCGAAGCCGACGCCAAGCGGACCTTCGGGCATACCGACTTCGCCAGCGAGTCGTCAGGCCGCAAGTCGGTGCGGCTCGACAGCCAGGGCCAGTACGCCGAGTTCACCTCCACGGTGCCCACCAACTCCATCGTGGTCCGCAACTCCATCCCCGATGCGCCCCAGGGCGGCGGCACCCAGGCCACCATCAGCCTCTACGCGGACGGGGAGTTCGTGCAGAAGCTGGACCTCGACTCCTCGCACAGTTGGCTGTACGGGAACACGGACGAGCCGGAGGGCCTGACCAACACCCCGCAGGCCGACGCCCGCCGCCTCTTCGACGAGTCGCACGCGCTGCTCGGCAGGGACTTCCCCGCCGGTACCACCTTCCGCCTCCAGCGCGACCAGGACGACGGCGCCGCGTTCTACGTCCTCGACCTCGTCGACCTCGAACAGGTCGCACCGCCGACCGAGAAGCCCGCCGAGTGCACCTCCATCGAGGAGTACGGTGCCGTGCCCGACGACGGCGAGGACGACACCGCGGCGCTCCAGGCCGCCGTCACCGCCGACCAGAACGGCGAGATCGACTGTGTATGGATACCGCCGGGCCAGTGGCGCCAGGAGCAGAAGATCCTCACCGACGACCCGCAGGACCGCGGCCAGTACAACCAGGTCGGCATCAGCGACGTCGACATCCGCGGCGCCGGGATGTGGCACTCCCAGCTCTACAGCACCATCGAGCCGCAGGACGCGGGCGGCATCAACCACCCGCACGAGGGCAACTTCGGTTTCGACATCGACGACAACGTCCAGATCTCCGACATCGCCATCTTCGGCTCGGGCAAGATCCGCGGCGCCCCGGACGGCTCGGAGGGCGGCGTCGGGCTCAACGGCCGCTTCGGCAAGAACACAAAGATCAGCAACGTCTGGATCGAGCACTCCAACGTCGGCGTCTGGGTGGGCCGCGACTACGACAACATCCCCGACCTGTGGGGCCCCGCCGACGGGCTCCAGTTCAGCGGGATGCGGGTGCGCGACACCTACGCGGACGGCATCAACTTCACCGACAGCACCCGCAATTCGTCGGTGGCCAACTCCTCCTTCCGCACCACGGGCGACGACTCGCTGGCCGTCTGGTCCAACAAGTTCGTCAAGGACCAGTCCCAGGACATCGGGCACGACAACACGTTCAAGAACAACACCGTGCAACTCCCATGGCGGGCCAACGGCATTGCCGTGTACGGGGGTTACGGCAACTCCATCGAGAACAACGCGGTCTACGACACCGCCAACTACCCCGGCATCATGCTGGCCACGGACCACGACCCGGAGCCGTTCTCCGGCGAGACGACCATCACAGGCAACGAACTGCACCGCTGCGGCGGGGCGTTCTGGGGCGAGCAGCAGGAGTTCGGTGCCATCACCGTCTTCCCGGCCAGTACGGACATCCCCGGTGTCACGATCAGCGACACCGACATCTACGACTCCACGTACGACGGCATCCAGTTCAAGTCCGGCGGCGGCAGCGTGCCGGACGCCCGGATCAGCGACGTGACCATCGACCAGTCCAACAACGGCTCCGGCATCCTCGCCCAGGGCGGCGCCCGCGGCGGCGCGACGCTGGAGAACGTGACCATCACGGGCTCGCGCGACGGCGACGTCCTCGTGGAGCCCGGCTCGCAGTTCCAGATCACGGGCGGTCCGGCGGAGTGACTCCGCCACCGTGTCAGGGCCCTGCCCCGGGAGTGAGGCCACCCCGGGGCAGGGCCTCACTCCCGGGGTCCGAGCAGCAGAGCGGCCGGGGCCCCTGCCAGGCCCTCCCTCCGCGCTGTCCACGGTCCCGGCCGCGCGGAGCGGCGTCGCGCGGCGGCCGAGTCAGCCCGCCCGGAGCTGCTGCCTGAACCAGTCCGGCATATGGGCCTCCTCGCGGGGGAAGCGCTCCTGTTCCGCGGCGAACTGGTCGGCGGGCGGGAAGTCGGCGAAGTCGGGGCGGTTGGTCCAGTCGTAGTCGACCTCGAAGCGGCCCGACGCCCTGACCAGGTAGCGCACCGAGAACCAAGTGCCCTCGCCCTCGCGGTACATGCCGTCGCGCAGCCGCTGGAACAGCCCCCAGGTCTCCACCGGGGGCTCCCACATCTGCTCCGAGCCGCCCGCGTCCTTGACGGAGACGCTGGCGTCGTTGGCGCGGCCGACGTGGCGGTACACGATGACGGCCTCAAGCCAGCTCGGTGGCAGGGTGTCGACCACGAGCGCGGTCACCTGCTCCAGCAACTCGTGCTGCGCGGGCGGGTTCAGTTCGGGCCGCTTGAACGCCATCGCTGTCATCCCCTGTCGTCGGTGGGGCCGTGGCGGCCGGGTGCGGCCGTTCATACCCGCACGGACCGTCCCGATGCCGCCGGGACCATCGCCCTGGCGGCGGCCCCGGCCTTCGTTCGTGTCTGTCGTGCTCGCCTACCCACCGGGGGCTGGGACAGGCCCCCGCCGGTCGGGGCCCCTCAGCCGAGGGCCTTCAGCCGTGCCCCGGTCGACAGCTCGCCCCGCACGTCAACCCGGGCGTCGCGGGGTGCGGCAAGCGCGAGGGTCGTGCCCTTCCCGTCCGCCTCGGCGCCGCCGCTGACGGTGATGTGTGCGACCTGGCGGGAACCGGCCGCCAGTACGTACCACTTCCCGTCCGGCGACTTCCAGTGGGTGTCCGCGAGGATGTGCTGGCCGAACCTGCTGCACAGGGCGGTGTCCTTCGCCTTCGCCACGAGCGTGCCGGGGGCCGTGGGGGAGGAGGCGGGCTGCTGGAACTGCACCAGGACCCGGCCGGGGCCGCGCCAGGTATCGGCGCGGGTGCACACCCAGGTCGCCCCGCCGCCGTCGTCGGGCAGCTTCTGCTGGGCGAAGGCCCAGTTGTTGACGGCCCTGACGCCCGCCCCCTCCAGGCCGCGCAGGGTGCACGCGGTGTGCGCCCAGCTCAGCAGGGCGGGGCCGCCGGTCGCCTCGCGCGGCGCACGCGCCGGCTGGCCCGTGCCCGGCGGCGGTGTGTAGGTGAGGTGGACGGGGGAGAGGTCGCCGAGGTCGGTCACCAGGAAGGCGTGCCGCTCCACGATCCGCTCCGACGAGCGCAGTTGCATCACCGGCCAGGACCCGCAGTCCCCGCCGCGCGCCGGGCTCGGCACGGCGTCGGTCACACCGTCGTCCGAGACATGGAGTGCGCGCGCCGGGGTGTCGGGGGCCAGGAGGTCCCGGGTGGTGGACTCGGCGACCCACGGCGCGAGCAGATAGCGGGCCCGGCCCCGGGAGCGGTCGAGGACCATGGCGGCGGCGGTGGTCACGTCGGCCTCGTCGGCGCGCGCCAGGTAGAGCGCGGGCGCGCCGCCGCCGGACAGCGGCTCCGCGTACCGTACGACCCGTACGCCGTCCTGGAAGACCACGACGGCCGACCCGTCGAGTTCGCCCGCGTAGAGGAGCTGCGGGGGCCCGGCCGGGGGCGCGGTGTCGGTGGTGGGGGCCGCCGTGACCTGGACGCCGTCGCCGGGGGCGCTCCAGACGTGCAGCGCCCGGCCGAGGAGCGCGGTGTCGTGGGTGCGGTCGCCGCGGGCGGGCCACACGGAGAAGTCGACACGGGAGGAGTCGGCCCACTCGTCCGCGGGGGCGCGCCGCAGCCGCGCGGGATCGACGGCGGCGGCACCCGGCGGGCCCGCGGTGACAGGTCCCCGGCCGTCGTCCGCGCCGCCCTCGCGGGGCAGCAGCGCGGCCAGCAGCGCCCCGGCCACGACGACGGCGGCGGCCCCGCCGAGCAGCCGCCCGCGGTGCCTGCGGCGCAACAGGTCAGTGGGGCGGGTCTGGACCGTGCACGGGTCGAACTCGGAGGTGCGCAGGAGCCTGCCGGCCCGGCCGCCCTGCGCCGAGGCGAGCCGGGCGGCGGCGCGCAGCGCGTCGTCGGGTTCCGCGACGCCCGCGCGCTCCAGGCCGTCCCGCACCTCGCGTTCCGGGAGCTCTTCGAGGACGCGGAGCGCGAGCGCGGCCCGCGCGGCGGCGGTTGCGGCCGACAGGGCCCGGTCCAGGGCGAGTTCGTCGCCCCCTCCGGCCCGCGGGAACAGTCGCAGGCCCCAGACCAGAGGCAGTAGGGGGCGGCGCGCCCGGGGCCACACCCGCCGGATCACACCGGAGTGCCGACTGTGCGCGAGGGCCGCGTCGAGCACCCGGGCCCGGGTCCAGTCGTAGGCGGGTCCGTCGCTGTCGCGCTGTCCCCGCCGCGCGGCGCCGCGGTCCGCGCGCCTGCCGGGCAGCACGCTTTGGACGAGCGCGTGGGCCGTGAGGACGCGGCGGTGACGGCCGAGGGCCGGTGGCAGGGTGAGGTAGGCGAGGCGTACGAGGCGTGGGTAGTGCTCGACGAGGGAGGCTTCCGCCTCGTCGATCCCCGGACGCGCGCTCGTGGCGGCTTCGTCGTTGTGCCGTCCGTGTGCCGACATCGCTGCCGTGCCCCCCTGCGCCCTGGTGCTTCCCGAAGCGCCGCCACGCGTGCGTCTGCCGCCCGGGGAGGCGCGCCGCCTCGCGGGGACACCCGCACCGCCCGTGGACGGGCGCCGCTGTCGCCAGGGAGAACGAGGGGTCCTTCCGGCGGTCACATCGGACGTGCGTTCGGTGGCCGCTTCGTCAACTCCCCCAAAGAGGCGGCGACTTACGCTCCCGCGAAAGCGGGGCCCGTCAACGCCGGGGCCGGCGCCTCCAGGTGTCCCACCCCCTCCGCCAACTCCCCACCGGGCGGCAGTAGAAGCACCACACGGCCCGCACCGGCCGGGGGAAAGCCGAACGGCGCCTACATGTCCGGCGCGCCAACATCTCCCGAACAGCGCCCCCTCGCCACAACAATGCGCCGGGCGGCGGCGTCACACAGGTGCAGTCATGTCCCAGCACCCCTGTCCCGAGGACCACCCATGAAGCTTCGCCGCACCCTGTCGGCCGCCGCCGCGACCGCCGCGCTCACCCCGCTTGTCCTGCTGACCGCCACCGCCGCCCACGCGGTCGGCGGCGCGGCCTCACCGTCCCCCTCGGCGCCGGTGTCCGGCCCCACCGCCGACCCGTCCCCCTCCGCGCCCGCCGACTCGGCCCCTTCCGGGGCGCCGTCGAAACCCGGCTCCGGCTCGCCGAGCGCCTCGTCGTCGGCCACCGACGCGCCTCCCTGCAACAACGGCCCCTCCTCGCTTGTGCACTTCACCCTCACGGGCATGCCCGCCACCATCGAGGCGGGCGGCGGCTGGAGCACGTTCACCATGACCGTGGCCGACACCAGCGACACGGCCGTCGGCGACGTCGAGGCGTCGGTGAACGTCAACAACGGCAGCGCCAGCGAGAACGCCGACCTGTATCTCCACTCCTACCTGGAGTACTGGGACGCCGACGGCGGCAAGTGGCTCTCCCTGAAGGACGAGGGCAAGGACGACTACCGCGAGACGGGCATCATCTACGGCTACACCAGCCTGAAGGCACACGAGTCCACCGATCTCACGTTCCGCCTGCGGATCGACTCCGAGGCCACCCTCGGCGGCGGCTACGCCATCGGAGGCGGCACCTATCTCGCCCCGGGCCAGGACTGCACCGACGGCACCACCACCCAGGCCGTGTTCAAGGTGGTCGCGCGCGGCAAGGGAGACGGCGGCTCCGGCGACGGCAGCCACACCCCCGGGCCGACCGCCGACGGCTCGGGCGGCGCCGGTTCGTCGGGCGGCGGGAACCTCGCCGACACCGGCTCGTCCTCCACCCTGCCGGTGATCGGAGGGATCGGAGCGGCGGTCGTGGTTGCCGGCGCGGGCACCATGATCGTGGTACGGCGGCGCGGGGGCGGCTCCACCGCCGTGTGATTCCCCTGCGACACGGGCCGCTTCGGTGAAATCCCGCCGGGGCGGCCCGTATTGAATGAAGTATCAACTACTCTTGCCCCGGCCGTCCCACCAGCCCCATGACGCGGGGGTGGGGGCCGGGGCGGGGACCCCGGTGTCGCCGACGAGCCGCTAGCGTGAGGAAAGGCAGCATCGCCTCGATGAGCAGTGACGACACCCTGCCGGAGGAGCCCGGCCCCGAGCGTCTGACCGCCGGACGCTACCGGCTGCTCGCCCGCCTCGGCGAGGGCGGCATGGGCACCGTCTGGCGCGCGTACGACCAGACGCTCAGGCGCGAGGTCGCCGTCAAGGAGGTGCGCACACCGGCCGGGTACTCCGAGGCCCAGGCCGAGCGGATGTACACGCGCATGGAGCGCGAGGTGTGGGCGGCCGCCCGCGTGACGCACCGCAACGTCATCACCGTCTACGACGTGGTCACGGACGAGGGCCGCCCCTGGATCGTCATGGAGCTGGTACGCGGCCGGTCGCTCGCCGACCTGGCCGCCGGGTCCGGCACGCTCGCCCCGGAGCGCGCGGCGGAGATCGGCGCCGAGGTGCTGGCGGCGCTGCGCGCGGCCGACGCGGCCGGGGTGCTGCACCGCGACGTGAAGCCCGCCAACGTGCTCATCGCCGACGACGGCCGGGTCGTGCTCACCGACTTCGGCATAGCCGTCATCGAGGGCGACTCCGCGCTCACCATGACGGGACAGGTGGTGGGCTCGCCCGAGTACGTGGCGCCGGAGCGGGCGCTCGGCCGTCCCTTCGGGCTGCCGTCCGACCTCTGGTCGCTCGGTGTGATGCTGTACGTGCTCGTCGAGGGAGGCTCGCCCTTCCGGCGGGACACCCCGCTCGGCACACTGCGGGCGGTCGTCGACGACGAGGCACCGGCGCCCCGCGGGGCGGGCGCGCTCACACCGGTCATCGAGTCGCTGCTGCACAAGGACCCGGCACGGCGCCCGGAGCCCGCCCGCCTTGAGCACGATCTACGACGCGTCGCGACCGGGGCGACACCCCCTGCCCCCGGGGCCACCGTCACACCCCCCGCCCCCGCCGTCGTCACACCACCCCAGGACCCACGGACCATCCAGGCGACACCACCGGCCCCCACCGGGTCATCCCCTACCGAGCCGTCCCCCACGCCACCGTCCCCCGTTCCTCCGGCCCCCACCCCTCCGGGCTTCGGGGCGCCGCCGCCCGGCTTCGGGACCCCGGGGTACCCGGTGGCTCCCGCGGCCGACCCGGCCGCCCCCGCCGCGCCCGGCAGGCGTCGGCGGACGGTGTTCGTCGCCGTCGGCGCGGCCCTGGCGGTCGTGGCGCTGGCCGTCACGAGTTACACGCTGCTGCGCGGGGACGACGGCGACGGCGGCCGGAAGACCGCGGGCCCCGAGGCCACCTCCCCCGCCTCCCCGGCCGCGTCCGGCGGGTCCACGCCCGTGGTGCGGGTGGCGGTGACCGGCGTCAGGACCAGCTACACCGGCCCGTGCCCGCCCGCGGACGGGGACGCGCCCGCCTTCACGGCGACGTTCACCGTGACGCGGCTGCCCGCCCAGTTCTCGTACCGGTGGGTGTCCGTGGACGGAAGGGTCACCGACCCGCGGTGGCGGACCGTGTCCTTCCCCGAGGGCGAGGGCCTCACGAGGCAGGAGACGGTCAGCCTGAACTCGTACGCGGACGAGGGCACGTTCGAGAGCCGGCTCGCCGTCGAGCTGAAGAGCCCGGTGAAGGGCAAGTCCAACGCCGTGCCGCTGACCATGACGTGCGGCTGATGCGACCACACCGAACCACAGCGCAACACACGCGAGGAGCGTCAGTGTCAACCCTCATCGTCGGTCAGACGGGTCCCTTCGCCGGCCAGAACGCGGTTCTCGGCGGCGGCCCGCTGACCTTCGGCCGCAACGGCGACAACGGGATCGTGATCGTCAGCCCCAGCGCCTCCCGGCTGCACGCGGAAATCGTGGAGGAGGACGCGGGCTTCGTCCTCTACGACCGGGGCAGCCGCAACGGCACCTTCGTCAACGGTGACCGCGTCACCCGGCACGTGCTGCGGCCCAACGACCGCATCAGGATCGGCGACGAGACCTTCCTCTACGAGTCGCCCGAGGCCATCGAGACGGTGATGGACCTCTCGCTTCTCGACTCGCCCCGGGTGGCGGCCTCCGAGAACCCCGGGGTGCTCCATGTCACCGTCTCCGGCGGGGGCCCGGTCGGACTCGCCTTCGCGCTGATGGCCCGTCAGATGATGGGTGAGAAAGTCTCCGTGACGGTCTACGACGGGCGGTGGACCAGGGACGGCGAGAAGGTCGTCTGGAAGGACGAGACCCAGGGCAACTTCCGCCGCCAGCAGGTCGTGACCGTGCAGAGCCGCCAATGGTCCGCGCTACCGGAGGAGTTGCAGACCGCGCTGTTCGACGCGGGCGAGTACACCGAGATGTGGCCCGTGGGGCCCGACTCCGTGGCGGGCCGCCCGCCGCGCAACATCCGTATCGCGTACGTCGAGGACCGCCTCCTCGAACTGGCGGACAAGACGCCCGGAATCCGGCTGGTGCCGAAGCGGTTCGACCCGGCCGAGCAGGAGGAGCGGCTGTCCCAGGCGCATGTGCTCGCCGTCTGCGAGGGCGGTCGCTCCCACACGCGCGAGTACTTCGGGGACCGCTTCGGCGCCGCCGACTCCTCGATCTACTCCCTCGACGGCGAGCACCTCCAGGACGTCGTGCTCGGCCTGCGGGTGAAGTCCGCGCTGCCCGACCCGATGGCGGTGCTGCTGACGGTCTCTCAGAACAGGTTCCTGCTCAACGCGCTGAGCGGCGAGGGCTTCCTGAACATGCGGCTCACCCGCGACGAGGCCAGGGACGTGATCGGGATCGACCCCGTACGCCAGGTCTTCGAGGAGTGCGTGGGCTCCCGCCCCTGCCTCATGGTCCGCGGCGAAGGGGACGACGAGGAAGGGGAGTTCCGCTGCGCCACCCACGGCACCCTCTTCCTGCCCGCGCTGCTGCGCAGTTCGCCGCTGTGGAGGCGGATCAGGCAGGGGCTGAAGCTGTTCGGGGTGCCGGAGAGCGACTTCACGGCCGTCACGTCGTTCCGGCTCGACATGGTGCAGCGGGTGCGGTTCACCGCGCGCCTGAGCGTGCCCACCACGACGAGCCCCGGCACGTACGGCTTCCTGCTGGGCGACGCGGCCAACGCCATCCACTTCTGGCCGGGCCGCGGCCTCAACAGCGGCCTCGCGTCCGCGCTCTCGCTCGCCCGCTCGCTGACCCGCGCGTGGAACGGGAAGCCGCTGCGCGACGCGGACTTCATCCGGCACGAGGCGGCGATGTCGATGCTCCAGTACCGGCACAAGAGCCGGGCCTGGAACGCCATGGTCACCACCGACGGGCAGGGCGAGACCCACGCCATCAGGGACATCATCGCCCGCAGCATGGAGGACGTCCCCTACGGAGGAGAGGGCGACGAGGGCGGGGCCCCGCGGTCGGACCTCGACGCGCTGACGGAACGCATGGCCGCGATACGCGACCGGCTCGCGCCCCGCCTGCCCGGCATGCCGGACGACACGGAACTCCGCGACCACCTCGCCCGGCTCGACCCCGCCACCCTCAAGACCCTTGAGCGCAGCGGCGCCTGGGACACCCTGATCGTCGGCGGCGAGGAGGCCGACATCGACATCTTCTACCAGTCCGAATCCCCGGTGTACGTCCCCCGCCCCACCGACCCACGCACCTTCACAGGCACCCCGGCGACCCCGGAGCCTGTACCCGCGAACCCGGCCTGAGCCTTCCACTCGCGCGCCACCCGGTCGGCGCGCGGACGGGCCGACCTGTGAGCCTCAGTCCACGGCGATGCCTCGATGGTCAGCCCAGGATTGTGCGGCAGTTGTCATCGCTTTGATCCACTGTTCCTCAGGATTGCGTTCCGCGAGCGAGCGCCACAGACGCACGGAGACAGCGGCGAACGTGTCGATACCGCGCGGATCGGCGTCCGCCCAGCCCCGACAGCCGTCTACCCATCCCTCCGCGTCTTGCGGACTGTGTCCCGCGCCGATCAACTGCGTGACGAGCGTGGCGGGATCGATGAACCCGGCCCCGCGTGTGGGCCAGGACCAGTCAACCGCCCAGGCATCCCGTTCTCCGAGAAGGAAGTTCGCGGGATGGATGTCCCCGTAGATCAGGGAGTCCCCCCGAAGCAGTTCCACCTCCTCGTCGCTGGTCGTGAGCCAGTCCCACCGGTCCTCGGCCCACTCTCGTGCCACTTCGGGAAGTACCAGATCGCCGATCCGGTCGAGAAGGCCGACCACCCGGGGCAGATCCCCAGAAGCCGGGGAGAAATCCGCGTGCCGACCCTCCACAAGATCAAAGCCCAGAATGACCCAGGCGTCATCTTCTGTGTCCCATAGCAGGGGAGGCGAGATTGGCCGGACGAAGGGATTGATCGCTTTCTCACGCATGAGGGATTCGCGTCGCCCTCCTGGCCTGTTGTGCATGGCCTTGATGAAGAAGCGCCCCTCGTCGGATTCCACCATCGCGGTGACATCGGAGTCGAAAGCGCGCGACGGGCGCTCTGCTCGGGCCACATCTCCCGTGTACGGATGCACGAGTGCCCAGAACTCTGGGCCGGGGAGGTTGCTCACGGTTTCAGTTCCTCGGTTGGCAGTCCGACGGTGGCGTGCCCGGCCGACAGGCCGCGTTGGGCTCACAGCGGGGGGGCGCACGGATTTTTCGGAACGCAATTCGACTGGCGGCTTGCTGTGTTGGCCGCACCGCGGATCGCAGCGGCCGCCTCACTCATTCTGTTGCCATTGAGGATAGTCGGAAGCGGAGCCTGCTGAACGTTCCCCACAGCCATCCATGTGGAGAACACGCAAGGGGACACCTGTCCGCCGGGGCCGATGGAAGCGCAACCGTCCCCGCAGCGCCCGCACAGACCGGAAGTTCCCGGGGCTGCCTCTCCCGCACCCCTTCCGTATGGCCGGATGTGATCCACTCCGATCCGCCGTACGCCGATGGCACGAAGCTCCTCTTCCGCCTCAGCCGCTCGCTTCCTGTCGTCGCCTACGATGCCGACGCGGAGCGGGGCACTGAGTTTCACCGCCCGGACGATGTTGGCTCGGGTTCGGCCATGGCTCGGCCGACGTGTCATCGCGTTGTGGTCAACAGCGTCGGCGGAGTAGTACGAGTGGCCAGTGATGCCCCCTCGTGCTGGAGAAGCCGCCACCACTCAGGGGTGATGTGTACGAGATTGCTGTAAACCTCCGTCTGAAGCCCCAGGCCCAGCGCGTGAGCGGCGATTTCCCGCCCGTGCGGGTGCATGGTGACTTCACCGCCGATGAGTTGGACGGCTGAGACTCCGGTGTCGGCGGCTTGGTCAAGCAGCATGAACCAGTCCTCTCGACTCATGCTGCCGTGGTCGCCGTCGGGACCCGACGAGTTGTAGCAGTGGGAGCATTCGAGCTGGCACTTCCTCGTGATGTCCAGCCACAGGAACTCCGTCAGGCTTTCGTCTTGCGTCTTTGGCAGTAACTCTGTGGTTGCCATGTCACGCATTCCTTTCGAGTTGGGCATTCCGAGACAACGCAAACAGTAGGTGTCGTCACTGACAGTCGCCATCCCCGGTCACCCAGGACGAGCGATGTTTGTTCGCGTGGGGCTCGGTCCCGGGGGGTTCGGGAGTTGCAGTCTTGCCCAGACCGTCTTTCCGCCGGGTGGTCTCTGTGATGCGCCCCAGTCGTCGGAGAGGGCATCCACCAGGAGCATGCCTCGTCCATGTTCGTCGCAGGGGGCCGAGCGCACCACGGGCTGTCGTTCGCCTCTCGCGTCGCTCACCTCGATCAGCAGCTCGGAGGCGTCCAGTACGAGGGCGATCCTGAAGTCACGCCCGCGTACGCGCCCGTGGAGCACGGCGTTGGAAGCCATCTCCGCGATGACCTGTCCGGCCCGATCGGTGACGCTCGGGGCCACGCCCCAGCGGTGCAGTTCGCCCACTGACAGGAGCCGGGCGAGCCGGGCGCCTCTGCGGGTCGCGGAGAGCAACTGGGTGAACATGCGTGCGGTGGTGGGGCGCTCGGGGAGGAGAGGGGTCATGCGGCCCAAGGTGACGGCTCGGGAACCCGCTCCACCAGTGACACGACATGTACGCAAAGTGAGCGTACGTACACGAAACGTGGACAGTACGGTGCGGTCGGTATGACCCTGGGTGACCCGAGTCTCGGGTACCACGCACCAACGCGCCTGGAGGTGGCCGCGTATGACGACCGAAAGTGTTGACTCCGCGACGGGGGACGATGATCGGGAGCCCGGCCCCTCCGATAGCATGCGGACTTTCGGAGCCGTCGTCCAGGCCCTGCGCGAACACGCGGGCCTGAACAGGGTCCAGTTCGGCGAACTGGTCCGCTTCTCCAAAGCTACGGTGGAGTCGGTCGAGTTGGGCAGGCGAATGCCGGCCGAGTCGTTCGTGGAGCGCGCGGAGGAGATCCTCGGCAACACCGGCGCGTTGCGGCGGGCCGCGCCATATCTGACACGGGCTACGCCTGGGATCGCGGCTTGGTTCAAGCGGTGGGCAAGGTTGGAGAGGACGGCGGTGAGCGTGTGCACGTACGAGTGCCGACTGGTTCCGGGGCTGTTGCAGACACGTGCGTACGCGAGGGTCCCCGGAGAGAACGACATCCCCCTCTGTCCGACGACGAACTGGACGCCATGGTCGAGCGCGCATGGAGCGTCAGCGGTTGCTTCAAGAGCGGCCGAACACAACGTTTGACTTCATCGTCGACGAGGGTGTCCTCCTGCGTCGATTGGGAGGCGTCGAGGTGACGCGTAAGTTGCTTGGCCAGATGCTGGAACTCGGGGCCCTTCGCAACGTGACGATCCAGATCGTGCCGGCCGATACCGAGCTGCATGCTTGTTTGTCAGGCCCCGTCAGCCTGTTGGAGACGCCGGACGGACGGAGGCTCGCGTACTCGGAGGGGCAGGAGAACGGCCGCGTGATCTCCGACCAGAAAGAAGTCAGCAGGATTCAGATGCGCTAAGGGTTGTCCCGTAATCCACGGTGGATCAGCGCGCGGCGTCAGATGCTGGGGGTACCTCCCGCGCCCTTCGGGCAGCGGGGGCGCATCGCAAGGCGGAGGGACGTCCGCATACTGGGCGTATGTGGGCGTTCCGACAACGCGGCGAGGTGCCGTAGCTGGGGGTACCTCCCGGCCGAAGGCTGGGGGAGCGTCGCGCGCCCGCCAGGGATTGCGGGAAAGCCCCTAGCTACAGCAGCGCCCAGGGCGACAACTGTGTCGAGGTAGCCGTATCCAACCGGATCGTCCACATCCGCGACTCCAAGGCCCCCTCCCGCCCCACACTGGCCGTAGGCCGCACGGGCTGGGCCCGATTCGTGGCTCACGCGTCGGACGACTGACCCTCACGCCGAGCGGCGCAGCCTCTCATGTACCCACGCGGGATCAGGGTTGACATGGGGGCGGCCAGCGACGACGACGGTCGGGACCGTTTCGTTGCCGCCGTTGGCCGCCCCCACCTCCGCCGCGCCCGCGGCATCGCGCCAGATGTCGACCCAGTGCGCCCGGCCGGCGCCGCGGCCCAGACGGAAACGCAGCCGCAGGCAGTACACGCAGCCGGGCCGCCAGTAGATGACGGGGCGGCCGTCGGCCGCGCTGCGGCGCCGCGCTTCCTCCGCGCCGATCGACCTCGGGAAGACGAGGGGTGAGTGCACGCTCGCCAGCAGCGCGAACAGCACCAGCAGCGTCACCGCCCCGCCGATCGCCCCATCGGACGCCGTCACGGCGGCGACGACCACGCCGCAGCCCATCATCAGTGCCGGTACCGTCCACGCGCGTGTCATGAGAAGCAAGGTTATCGGTGGGCCGGCCCGCCGCGGCGACATGCGGCGGACGCCGCCCCTCATGCCCCCGCGTCGTACACCTCAAGCTCCCCGATCGAGGTGAACGTCCGGGTGCCGCCCGGGGCGCCGATCACGCGTATGCCGTCCGCGGCCGTGGCGTCGAAGTCGAACGTGTACGTGTGGTGGGGGCCCGCCGAGGCGTCGGTGGGGTAGGCGGGGGTGGATGTCAGGCCGGTGGCGTCGTGCCAGGTGCCGTTCTGGCGGACCTGGACGCGGGGGGCCGAGGCGAACCAGCCGCCGTCGGGGAACATGTTGCCCGTGGTGTAGACGACGCGGTCCACCGTGTACTGGCGCGGCCAGGTGTAGCCCCACCAGCTCAGCGGCTTGTTCTCGTCGTTCCAGTCGTCCTCGTTCTGGGCGCGGTCGCCGTCGTTGTAGTACGCCGTCCGGCCGAAGTGGGTGGCGCGTTCGATGCCGGTGGTGCCGGGCTCCCCGGCCAGGTTGCGGGCCGGGTCCTGGGGGTTGGACGGGGTGGTCGGCACCGACGGCTCCAGATGCATCTTCCGCAGGGAGAAGGTGTACGCCCACTGGTCGGCGATGCCGCCGCCGCACGGGCACACATTGGACTGGAGCCACACCGACTTGCCGTCGGCGCTGATGAACTTCGAGGGGATCGTGGTGCCGTAGCCGCCGTGCTTGGTGTGGGTCCAGGGGTAGCCGCCGAAGTCCTTGGAGTCGAAGCGCTTCCACGGGCCCCAGGGCGTGGGGGACTCGTAGAACTCGAAGGTGTACTCGGTCCATGACGTGTAGAGGTAGCGGTTCAGCGGCTTGTCGTAGACGATGCCGCCCTGGCTCAGCACGGTCATGTTCTTCGCCCGGCCCGCCGTGTACACGTCCTGGTAGACATGGCGGTCGTCGTGCAGGACCGGGGTGCGCTTCGCGATGTCGGAGGACCAGGCGGGCTCGCCGGCCGCGTCGGTGCCCGACGCGAACTGCCACGCCGACCTGTCCATGACCTGGTCCCTCGGCACCCGGGCCAGAAAGAGGTCCACCGGGTCGGGCACGCTGTCGTCGAAGCTGTCGCGCCAGTTGTGGTCGAGGCCGTACGCGTACACATAGCCGTCGGGCGCGTTCTCGTAGCCCTTGCCGTAGTCGAGGAACATCACGGTGGTGAAGACGCCGTCGCCGAACATGGGGGCCGAGTGGTCCCAGGTCCAGGTGCGGCCGTGGTCGGTCGACTTGGCGATGGTCGCGGCGGGGGCGTCGTTGAAGTCCAGGGCCAGGTCCTGCACCGCGAGGTAGAGCGTGCCGTCGACGCAGGCCATGCCGGTGGGCTTGCGGGTGTGGTCGGCCGACCAGACCTGGCCCACCCGGTCGCCGCTCACGAGTGAGGTGCCGGTGAGGCTGCCGGGGGTGCCGGAGATCTGGGCGACGCCGATGTCGGCGAAGTCGCCGTCACCGCCGAAGCCGATGCCGTCGCCGTAGGCGCCGTAGACGTTGTCGTCGTCCGACCAGCAGTTGGGCCACAGGTCGCCGTGGTTGCGGTCGTCGCCGACCGCGGGGGCGCCGACGGTGGCGCCCGGGTCGATGCCGACCGTGGAGAAGAACGTGCTGTCCGGCGGCGACGACGCGACCGCGGGGTCCGCCGCCCGCGCCGGTCCCGGCAGCAGCAGCGAGGCCAGGGCGAGCAGGGCGGCCAGCAGGCAGCAGCCGAGCGTGCGCCGAGATGACAGGCGTGGGGCGACCGTGCGCATGGGGGCTCCTCGGTCCGGTCGGAAGACGTGGAAACCTGTGCGAATCCTGTGCGTGGAATCGATTTCAGGTGAACCTATGGGCGTGGCCGTGTTCGCGTCAAGACGTGCTGCGGTTCTGGGGGATTTGGGTCTGAAATCGTTTTTCCGCGGGGGTGCGGGTGTGGGCGTCAGGTCGGGTGGGGTGCGGGCGCGGAGGCGGAAACGGCGTCGAGGCGGGTGAGCGCCTCGGGGGGAAGCGTGAGCGCGGGGGCGGCCAGGTTGTCGCGGAGCTGGTCGAGGGTGCGGGGGCCGATGACGGCCGAGGTGAGGCCCGCGTGCCAGATCCACGCCAGGGCCACCGCCACCGGCGTCGCGCCCAGCTCGGCGGCGGTGTCGCGCACCGCGTCCGCGATGTCCAGTGCCCGCTCGGTGAGCAGCGCCCCCGCCCACCGCCTGGCAAGCGGCGAGGTGGAGCGCAGCAGCCGCCCGACGCGGGTGTCGTCGCCCGGCCGCGCGCCCCGCGCGTACCGCCCGGCCAGCACCCCGCCGCCCAGCGGGGACCAGGCCAGGGTGCCGAGACCGTGCCGGGCGCAGACCCCGAGCAGTTCCGCCTCCGCCGAGCGGTCGAGCAGGGAGTACGAGGGCTGGAGGCTGACGAAGCGCGTGGCGCCGAGGCGGGCGGCGGCCCACCCGGCCTCGACGATCTGCGCCGCGGTGAAGTTGGAGCAGCCGAGGTAGCGCACCTTGCCCGCGCGCACGAAGCCGTCGAGCGTGGCCATGGTCTCCTCGACGGGGGTGTCGGGGTCCCAGTGGTGGCACTGGTAGAGGTCGATGTGGTCGGTGCCCAGGCGCCGCAGGCTCCCCTCCAGGGCGCGGGTCAGGTGGATGCGCGAGAGGCCGCGGTCGTTGGGGCCAGGACCCTGCGGCAGGGACGCCTTGGTGGCCAGGACGGCCTGGTCGCGGCGCCCGCGCAACGCCCTGCCGACGATCTCCTCCGAGCGGCCCCCGGTGTAGCCGTCGGCGGTGTCGATCACGTTGTGGCCTGAGTCGAGGAAGGCGTCCACGATGCGGGCGGCCTCGGCCTCGTCGCAGCTTCCGACGCCCGCGCCGCCTGGCGGGCCGAAGTTCATGGTGCCCAGGCAGAGGCGCGAGACCCTGAGCCCCGAGTCGCCGAGGCGGGTGTACTGCGTCGGGCGGGTCTGTTCCATGAGAGGTGTTCCCCCGGTCGTGTTCGTACCGCCGGGTACGCGCGGCGGTCGTGTCACCGCTCCGAGTGCCGCAAGCGCCCCGGGCATCCCGGGCGCCCGGTGGCTCGTGCCCCAGGGCAGGCGGGCGTGCGGCGGTGGATAGAATCGGATCAGGTGTTCCGGTTCGCTGGCGGTCCGGACGATACGGAACAGGTGTTCCGGCTGTCAATGGCCCGTGGGTGCGGGCGGTACGGGAGGCGAGGGCGTCGATGGAGGCCGAGGGCAGGGCGCCGCGCGCGGACGCCAGGCGCAACAGGGCGAAGGTGTTGAGGGCGGCGGAGGAGGCCCTGGCCGAGGAGGGGATGGACGCCTCGATGCGGGCGGTCGCCCGCCGGGCCGGGGTGGGTCTCGGCACCATCTACCGGCACTTCCCGACCCGGGAGGCGCTGCTCCAGGCCATCGTGGCCGAGCGCGCCGGTGCCCTCGTCGCGGAGGCGGAGGCGCTGCGTGCCGCTTCGGACCCGGGCGCCGCGTTCTTCGGGTTCTTCACGGCCCTCGTGGAGAACGCCACCCGGCAGCGCGCGGTGGCCGACGTGCTGGACCGCGCGGGCGTCGACGTCAAGGCGGGCATGACGGAGGTCGGCGCCGCCATGCGGTCGGCGATCGAGGCGCTGCTGCGGCGCGCCCAGGAGGCCGGCGCGGTGCGCGAGGGGCTGGGGATGCCCGAGGTGCTGGCGCTGCTCGGCGCCGTCTGCCTTGCCGCGGAACGCCAGGAGTGGGGCGCCGAGTTGCGCGAGCGGACCCTCGGCGTGGTCTTCGACGGCTTCCGGCCGCGCCCCTGAACTCGGCACCGCAGGAACGGAGGTGAAGACTCCGGTTCGGCGGGGGAGCGGCGTGGCGCTACGGCCCGTAAACCCCCTGGAATTCCGGCAATTGAGGGCTCGCGCTTCGGGCTTTAAATTCCGACGCTGGGTCAGGGGTGCTTATTCCGTGGACGTTTCGGATTGTTGATCTCCGTGGAATTGTGGGGTGGTGGCGGCTTCTGGGTGAGTGGAGGGGGCGGACTTCGGAGGGAATTCGGTGCGGGCTCGGTAACTCGTAACCGCTATTGCGGATTGGGGCCGGGGCGTTCGTCCCTCTGACCGTCGTCGACCGGGGGTGTGGGGCCGACGAGTGCCCGGAGGTGTGTATTCCGGTCGGTAGGGCCCCTCTTCCATGCCGCTGAACTGCTTGTACCTGTGCGCTCCGGCGTGTGTTCCCGCCCGCCACCGGATGGGCCGTATGGGCGATTTACCGGTGTTCTCCCAGAAGTCCGATCCGTAGGTTTCGTTCAACTTTCGGGTTGCTTGGCGGTGTTGTGCGCGCGTGGTTGCGCGCCGGGGCCGTGATCTCGGTCACTGTCGTCGGTCGGGCGCGTCGTCGCGTCCTGCGGTCATTTCTGGTCCGTCCGGGGAAAGTTGGGCGTCGGGAAAGGCGGTATTCGTGATCTTCTTTTCCGGTTCTTACGCCGGTTTGAGAGGCGTCCTGGTATTCCGGACTTGTTTCGCCGCGCGCTTTCCGTCTACGTTCTCGTCAATCCGGGCGGGCCGCCTAATCCTGCCGCCGTCCGGAACAACCGAAACCACTTGACGTGAACGGCAGGAGCGGGGGACCCAGGTAAGTGCCGGACCGGAAACGGCCCGGCTTGGGGTGAAGTCGCGTACACGCGGCCGGGCATCTCCAGCCCGAACCCGACAGCTCACCTCGCAGGCGACGGAGAGGAAACCCGTCATGCCCGCAACGGCCAAGCACCGTCGCTCAAGAACGTCCCGCATCACCCGGCGCCTCGTCGCCCTCGGCACCGGAGGGGCCGCCCTCGCGCTCCCCCTCATCAGCGCCACCACCGCCAACGCCGCACCGGCCGCCGCCCAGGTCGCCCCGGCCAAGTCCGCACCCGAGACCTATGTCACGGTCGCGGGCGACTCACTGGCAAAGATCGCGAAGAAGTTCTCGCTGCCCGGCGGCTGGCAGAAGCTGTACGAGCGCAACAAGCAGGCTGTCGGCGCCCACCCCGGTCTCATCCACCCCGGGCTCAGGCTGACACTCACCGACAAGGCTCCCGCCAAGCCCTCGGCGGCCACCAAGACGGCGGCGGCCAAGGTCGCCACCGCCGTGCCCGCCGCGGCGAAGACGTATCCGGACAACCTGGACGGCTGGATCAGGGAGTCGCTGGACGTCATGGCCCAGCGCGGCATCCCCGGCAGCTACAACGGGATCTACCGCAACATCATCAGGGAGTCCGCGGGCAACCCGCTGGCCATCAACAACTGGGACTCGAACGCCGTCAAGGGCACCCCGTCCAAGGGCCTGCTCCAGGTGATCGACCCCACGTTCCGCACGTACCACGTGGCGGGCACCTCGATGGACAGCTACGACCCGGTCGCCAACATCACCGCCGCCTGCAACTACGCGGCCGCGGTGTACGGCTCCATCGACAACGTGAACGGCCCCTACTAGGCCGTACCGGAGCGGTCCGCTGCCGTACGGACCTCGGACCTCGGCTGTCGGGGTTCCGGGCCCTCCTGACAGGTTCCGCCGTCCCGGCAGGTGACACCGGGCGAGCCCCCTCACCCGCCCGCGTCCGTCACACACGCGCCCCGGCGGCCCACCCCGTACGACCCGGGTGGGCCGCCGAGGCGTCCCCACGCACGGACCCCGGCCACCCTCGCGGCGCACCGCGCCCTCAGCCGCCGAGCCCCAGCTCGCCCGCGCGCACCCCGGCCTGGAACCTGGACCCCGCGTCGAGCGCGTCGAGGAGCGCGGCCACCCGGCGCCGGTAGGTGCGCAGGGACATGCCGAGCCGCCGGGCGGCCGCCTCGTCGGTGGCGCCCGAGCCGAGCGCGCGCAGGACCGCGTGCGCCTCCGGGTCCAGGCGCGCCCGGCCGCCGCGCAGGGCGGCGGTCAGGTCGGCCGCGGACTCCCAGGCGGCGTCGAAGAGCGCGCACACCCCGCCGACCAGGCTGGACTCGCCGGTCACGGTGTACTCGCGGTCCCGGGCCCCGGCGCTCGCGATGATCGCGAAGCGGCGGTCCACGATGATCGTCTCGTGCGGCAGCGGGGCGGCGGCGATCCGCACCCGCGCGCCCCTGCCGACGAGCCCGGCGAGATGCCTGCGGTCGCCCTCCCCGGCCGCCGCCCCGGGACCGTACAGCTTGCGCACCCGCACATCGCCCGGCCCCCGCGCCCCTTCGGGCTTTTGCACATCGCGCCTTCGTATCCCGTCGGGCACCCGCACATCGCCCGGCCCCCGCGCGGCCCCGGGAGGCGCGGGCCGGCGGCCCAGATGTGCCCAGGTGCCGAGGTCGCGGGCGGCGCATACGAACTCCTCGCGCGCCGACTCCAGGATCGGCCCGACGCGCGCCAGCAGTTCCCTGTCACCGGTGATCGTCACTGTTGCCGCCACCCGGCCATTGTCCCCGCCACGGGCTGTGGGCTCGCCCCTTCTCAGCCCGCTCCCCCCTTCGCGCACCCCACCCCGCGGCAGGAAGCTGCCACGCCCTCACGGACCCCGCCGCCCGCGGGCCACGCTCGGCCCATGAGAGACGACTACCTCCTCGGCGGCGACCTCCGGGTGGACCGCGTCGGCTTCGGCGCCATGCGGCTCGCCACCAACAGCTTCCGCGGCGAGGCCCGCGACCCGGAGACCGGCCGCGCCGTGCTGCGCCGCGCCCGCGAACTCGGCGTGAACCACGTCGACACCGCCGCCTTCTACGCCAGCCGCGACGGCTCCGTACGCTCCAACGCGCTCATCCGCGAGGCCCTGCACCCCTACCCTGCCGACCTGGTGATCGCCACCAAGGTGGGCCCGACCCGTACGCCCGACGGCGAACTGGTCGAGGACACCGACCCCGGGGCGCTGCGCGCACAGGTGGAGGAGAACCTGCGCGGGCTCGGGGTGGACTGTCTCGACCTCGTCTACCTGCGGGTCGGGGCCATGGAGCCGCCGCACGGCGAGTCCGTCGCGGCGCGCTTCGAGGCGCTGGCCGCGCTCCGCGCCGAGGGGCTGATCCGGCACCTCGGGCTGAGCAACGTCGACGCGGGCCACCTCGCCGAGGCCGGGGCGATCGCGCCGGTGGCCGCCGTCCAGAACCGCTCCCACCCCGCGGAGCGCGACGACGACCCGCTTGCCGCGGTGTGCGAGAAGTCCGGCATCGCCTTCGTGCCGTTCTGCCCGCTCGGCGGCGGGCTGCACGACATCGCCGACGAGGCGCTGCTCGCGGTCGCGCGGCGGCACGGTGCGACGGCCGCGCAGACCGCACTCGCCCGGCTGCTCGCCTCCTCGCCCGCGGCCCTCGCCATCCCGGGGACCGGCTCCCTCGCCCACCTGGAGGAGAACACCGCGGCACGGGACCTCGCCCTCACCCCCGAGGACCTGGCCCAACTGGCCTGACTTCGGCGGGACTCGGGCGCCGCGCCGCGCCGCGCCGCCCGCCAGGGCAGGCCAGGACACGACAGGACGGGCTTAGGGGCGCGGCTGGAGGACGTCGTCGAGGAACACGGTCGTGCGCTCGTTGTAGAACGCGACCATGCGGGAGATCGGCGCGAGCGCGGTGGTGGGGAAGTCGTAGGCCCACAGGATGTCGTCGTGCGAGGTGCCGTCCGCGTCGGTGAACGACCAGTAGCCGCTCGTGGTGCCCTTGTAGGGGCAGGCGGTCTCGGTCCTGGTCGGCCGCAGCAGCGTCCAGTCCACGTACACCGGGTCCAGGTAGTAGCGGGTGGGCAGGCCGGTCTCGAAGACCATCACGCACGACGGCGCGTCCGCGAGCACCGTCCCCGCCGCCTCCACGCGCACCGCCGTGGCGGAGCGCACCGCGTCCACCCGTACGTACGGGCTCCTGGGGTGCACGAACACCCGCTCGTCCTCCTCGTACCAGGCGTCGAGCGCGTCCCAGCGGAAGCGGACCGTGCCGTGCAGCGCCTCTGGCGCGCCCGCCTCCCACAGCCAGGCGGCTCCTGGGCGGGTCTCGGAGCCCCAGCTCAGGCTGTACCTGCGGGCGGGGCCTGGCGCCAGGTCGTCCACGATGCCCTCGTCGACCAGCGCCCCCTGGGCGATGTCCGTCACCGGGACGCTGTACTGCGGGTAAGGGGGCCACTCCCACACGTAGCGCGCGTGCCGGGTGTCGAAGACGGTACGGCCGTCGATGCGGCCGCGGATGCGCCGCGGCACCGGCTCCACATGCCCCGTGGGCACGGGGAACCCGGGGAAGCGCGCTGACGGTTCCGGCATGATTCGGTCACCTCGGCTCTCGGGGCAGCCCCGGGCGACCCCCACCACCCCGGGCCTCTCCCCACCACCCTAGGGGCCCCCGCCCCCCACGGCAGCCGCGCGCGTAACCGCCTCCGGCAGCCGCGCGCGGAACCACTCCGGGTGGCCTCACCGTCCCCGGGGACAGGGCGCCGGGACATGTTCGCGCGCCCCGTGTACGCGCCCCGCCCGCGCCGGAATAGTGGGGCGTCCGATACCGCTGAGGGGGGTGCCGGAGCCCGCCGTGGCCTTCGGCCAGGACCCGACGAGGAGTGACGCAGAGATGAGCACGAAGACGGAGAGGGCGATCCTCGCCGGTGGCTGTTTCTGGGGCGTGCAGGACCTGCTCCGCAGCTACCCCGGCGTGATCTCGACCCGGGTCGGCTACAGCGGCGGCGAGGTGGAGAACGCCACGTACCGCAACCACGGCTCGCACGCCGAGGCCGTCGAGATCATCTTCGACCCCGACACCATCAGCTACCGCGAGATCCTGGAATTCTTCTTCCAGATCCACGACCCGAGCACCCCGAACCGGCAGGGCAACGACATCGGCGCGAGCTACCGCTCCGCGATCTTCTACCTGTCGGACGAGCAGAAGCGGGTCGCCGAGGACACCGTCGCCGACGTGGACGCCTCGGGGCTCTGGCCCGGCAAGGTGGTCACCGAGATCACCGCCGCCGGCCCCTTCTGGGAGGCCGAGCCCGAGCACCAGGACTATCTGGTGCGCTACCCCAACGGCTACACCTGCCACTACGTGCGCCCCGGCTGGCGGCTGCCCGCAAGGACCGGCGGCGAGAGCTGACCCACACGCCACCGAGGGCCCCTCTCCCACGCGGGGGAGGGGCCCTCGCCCTTTCCGGGACGGCCACCGCGCGCCCCTGCGGCCACCGCCCCGGCGAGGCGCCTCCACGACCGCCCTCCCGGCAAGGCGCCTCCACGGCCATCGCCCCGGCGAGGCGCCTCCACGGCCACCGCCCCGGCGGACCGCTCGCGCGCCCCCCTGCCGCGCACCCCTCACTCCAGGAAGTCCTCCGGCGCTCCGCGCGCGATATGCGCCAGGGTGGTCAGCGCCCGCCGCAGCTCGGGCAGCGGTGGCGACGCCAGGCCAAGGCGGACCGCCGAGGGCGCCGCGTGCGGGCCCACCGCGAACGCCGCCGCCGGGGTCACCGCGATACCGTGCCGCTCGGCCGCCGCCACGAACGTCTCGGCCCGCCACGGCGCCGGCAGCTCCCACCAGCGGTAATACGAGTGCGGCGCCGGGCGCACCGCGTGCCCCCGCAGCGCCTCGGCGGCCAGCCGCCCCCGCTCCCGCGCGTCCTCCCGCTTGGCGGCCTCCAGCTCCGCCACCGTGCCGTCCACCAGCCACCGCACGCCCGCCTCAAGGGCGAACCTGCCCGGCGTCCAGCCGCCGGAACGCAGCGCCGCCGCCACCGCGTCCCGCAGGGTCCTCGGCACCACGGCGAACCCGGTCGTCAGTCCCGCCGCCAGCCGCTTGGAGAGGCTGTCCACCGTGATCACCCGCTCCGGCGCGAGCGCGGAGAGCGGCGCCGCCCACGGCACCAGGAACGACCAGACCGCGTCCTCCACCGCCACCAGATCGAGCCTGCGCAGCTCCCGCGCCAGCGCCTCGCGCCGCTCCTCCGGCAGCGTGCCGCCCAGCGGATTGTGCCCGCGCGGCTGGACGTAGAGCGCGCGCAGCGGAGCCGAGCGGTGCGCGGCCGCCAGCGTCTCGGGCCGCAGCCCGTACGCGTCCACCGGCAGCGGCACGAGCCGGATGCCCAGCCGGTGCGCCACCGCCTTGACCATCGGATACGTCAGCGCCTCCACGCCGAGCCGCTCCCCGGGACCGACAAGCGCGGTCAGCGCCGCGCTCAGCAACTGCCTGCCGTTGCCCGCGAAGAGGAGCTGCTCGGGCGCGGGCTGCCGGCCCTCGCCGCCGACGAGGGCCGCGAAGTGCGCCCGCGCGGCCGGGGTACCGGCGGCGCCGCAGGGCCGCAGCGCGTCCTCCAGCGCGTCGGCGCGCAGCAGTGGCCCGAGCGCCCGCGCCATCAGCTCCGCCTGCCCGGGGGCCACCGGATGGTTCAGCTCCAGGTCCACACGGGCGCGGGACGGCTCGGTCAGCGCGGGCATCTGCGGCTCGGGACGCGCCCGTACGAAGCTGCCGCGCCCGACCTCGCCGGTGATCAGACCGCGGCGCACCAGCTCCCGGTAGACCCGGCCCGCGGTGGAGCCCGCGATGCCACGGCGGCGCGCGAAGGCCCGCTGCGGCAGGAGCTGCTGCCCGGGGCGCAGCCGCCCGGCCGCGATGTCGGCCGCCAGCTCGTCCGCGATCAGCCGGTAGTCCTCCACCCTCACCCCTCCATCGTCGCACCCCGCTCGGCGCACTCCAGACCATTGCACCGAGATCAATTCCATCATTGCACCGATGCGCTGGCTGCTCCTACCCTCACCGCATGCACACCCTTCCCAGCCTCCACGCGTTCCTCGGGATCGCGGGGGTGGCCCTCGGCATGGTGCTCCTCCCGGGGCCCAACATGGTCTATCTCGTCTCCCGTTCGCTCTCCCAGGGCCGCAGGGCGGGGCTGGTCTCGCTGCTCGGCGTGCTCCTCGGCTTCGTCGGCTACCTGGTCGCGGTCACGGCGGGCATCGCCGCCGTCTTCGCCGCGGTCCCCGTCCTCTACACCGGGCTGAAGCTGGCCGGGGCCCTCTATCTGCTCCGGCTCGCGGTGCACATGGTCAGACCGGGCGGCAGGGCCGTCTTCGAGGCCCGCGAACTGCCGCCCGACTCGCCGCGCAGGCTCTTCACGATGGGCCTGCTGACCTGTCTGCTCAACCCCAAGATCGCCCTCATGTACCTCTCGCTGCTGCCCCAGTTCGTGGACCCGACCCGCGGCCACGTCGGCGAGCAGAGCCTCCTGCTCGGCCTCACCCAGATCGCGGTGGCCGTCTCCGTGAACGGGGCGATAGCCGTCGGCGCCGCGGGCGTCGCCGGGTTCCTCTCCCGCAGACCGGCCTGGCTGCGCCTCCAGCGCAGGCTGATGGGCACCGCGCTCGCGGTGTTCGCCGTCCGCCTCGCCACCGACCGCTCCTCCGCGGCCGTCTGACCGCCCGTCGGCGCGCCCCCTGACGCCACCGCCGCGGCGCCGCGTGTACCCCGCCCCGGTATCGAGGGCGGTGTGGCGCATGGGGCGGCGCCCGGCGGGTACCCCTCTACCCCGGGCACCGCGCGCCTGGTCACCAGCACCGGCGGGACGTGATGTGCTGCCAGGCGTGGGCACGACCGCGCCCACACACCCCACGGGAGGAGACCAGTTGGCCGCGGAAGAGCCGCCCTCGGGCGCGGCGTCCGGCAGCCCGGGCACCGCGGCGCCGCAGGGCCGGGAGGAACCCGACCCGCACCGGTGGCGTGCCCTCGGTGTCTGCCTGGTGGCGGGGTTCATGACACTGCTCGACGTGTCCATCGTCAACGTGGCCCTGCCCTCCATCCGCCAGGGCCTCGGCGCGGGCGAGGCGGAGTTGCAGTGGGTCGTGTCGGGCTACGCGCTCGCCTTCGGGCTGCTCCTCATCCCGGCGGGGCGCATCGGCGACGCCAGGGGCCGCCGGCTGGTCTTCATGGCGGGGCTCGTGCTGTTCACCGTGGCCTCGGCCGCCTGCGGCGCGGCCCAGTCAAGCGGCTGGCTGGTCGGCGCGCGCGTGGTGCAGGGCCTGGCGGGGGGACTGGTGTCGCCGCAGATCTCGGGCCTGATCCAGCAGATGTTCTCCGGCGCGGAACGGGGCCGCGCCTTCGGCATGTTCGGCGCCGTCGTCGGCATCTCCACCGCGGTCGGCCCGGTGCTCGGCGGCCTCCTCATCCACGCCGCGGGCGCCGAGGAGGGCTGGCGCTGGGTCTTCTACGTCAACCTGCCGCTCGGCGCGGTGTGCCTGCTCCTCGCCCACCGGCTCCTGCCCGACACCCCGGGGGCGCACCGGCTCAGCCTGCGCCGCCTCGACCCGCTCGGGGTCCTGCTCCTCGGCCTCGGCATCGTGGCCCTGCTGCTGCCGTTCGTCCAGTCCCAGCAGTGGAAGAGCGACGGCAAGTGGCTGCTGCTCGTGCCCGCCGTGCTGCTGCTCGCCGCGTTCGCCTGGTGGGAGCGGCGCTGGGACGCCAGGGGCGAGGACCCCCTCCTCCACCTCTCCCTCTTCCGCGTCCCCGGCTACGCCGCGGGCTGTGTCCTGATCCTGCTGTACTTCGCCGGATTCACCTCCATCTTCTTCGTCTCGACCCTCTTCCTCCAGAACGGACTGCACTACAGCGCGCTGCTCGCGGGCCTCACCATCACCCCGTTCGCCCTCGGCTCAGGGGCCGCCGCTGCCGTCGGCGGGCGCATGGTGTCGCGGTTCGGCCGCGCCCTCGTCGTCGTGGGGCTGACCGCGGTGGGGATCGGGCTCGGCGGCACCGCGCTCGCCGTGCACCTCGCCCCCGAGCACCACACCGGCTGGGCGATGGCGCTTCCGCTGCTGCTCGCCGGGCTCGGCAGCGGCCTCGTGATCTCGCCCAACCAGACCCTCACGCTCTCCCGGGTCCCGGTCGCCTCGGCGGGCAGCGCGGGCGGCACCCTCCAGACCGGGCAGCGGGTGGGCTCCTCCGTGGGCATCGCCGCGGTCGGCTCGGTCTTCTTCGCCGCGGTGTCCAGGGACGGCTGGGCCTCCGCGTACGACCACGGGCTCATCGTGTCCATCGCGTTCGTCGCCGTGGCGCTCCTGGTGGGCGTCACCGACCTGGCGGTACGGGTGCGCAGGGGCACCCCGCCGGTCGGCTGAGCGAGCGCCGGACCGACCCCGTACGGACGCCGAACCCCCCGCCCGATGACGCGGACGGGGGGTTCGGCGAGAGGGGCCTCCGGCACCCGCCGGAACGCGGCGGGTCCACGGGTGACGGAACGGAGGGCGGCGGCCGGGCCCCGGCGGCGAGGACGGGAAGGCGTGGTCCTCGCCGCCGGGGCGACGGTGTCACCAGCCCACGGCCACCTCCAGCCACTGCGGGTCGGCGTGCGAGATGAAGGACGACTGGCCCGCGAAGTCGTCGTACGGGAAGCCGTACGCGAGGTTGTTGATCGAGTGGTCGTGCCAGAACTTGGCGTAGTAGTTCGCCGGCGCGTCCTTGTAGTACAGGTCGGGCGACGACCACTGGTCCTCGGGCAGGTCGGCCACGTGCCGGTTGAGCGCGGAACACATGCCCGGGTCCTCGGAGAGCGTCCCTGCGCAGCCGAAGATGTCGGACGTGGGGGCGTTGACGCCGACCGACTGGGCGTAACTGCTCATGTAGTCGGCGTACTTGCCGCCCTCGCGGAAGTCGGGCACGCTGCCCGGCGCGAGGATGCGGTACGGCGCCTCGACCTGGGTCAGCGACTTGAATTCCTCGGGCATGGCGTCCTCGAACTTCTGCCAGGTCGCGTCGCGCGATTCCTGGAAGGTCTCGTAGTCCTCGCCGACCTGCGCGTCATAGCCGTCCGACGCGTGCAGCCGCATGGCCAGTTTGAGGGCGAAGGCGTCGACCCGGGTGGTGTTGCCGTTGAATACATCGTCACCGACGGTGAATTCGATGAAATCGGTGTACTTGCTGTCGGGCGAGCCCAGATGGAACGTCATGCGGCCCGCCGAGTTTGCGGGCATGTCGATATATGGCTGTTCCGCGATTGAGTGGGTTTCGTCGTTGAACGTCCAGTAGACCTGGTCGTCCGGGTACTGCCCGTTGGTCTTGTTCAGCACCTTTACGGTGAGGACGTTCTGGGCGGGCGGGATCGTGCTGGTGTCTCCCCAGAAGTCGTCCGGCGGCGCCTCTCCCGCCGCGGCGGTGGGGTGCGCGGTCTCGGAGCCGAAGGCGCTGGGGGAGGTGACGTTGACGACGGCGGTGGCGCCGGTGAGCAGCAGTGCTGCCGCCGCGACTATGAGGGCCGGGCGCCGCCTCGACGGGGTCGTCGCTGTGGGGGGCATGTGTCCTCCGTGACGGTGGGGGGTACGGCGGGTGTGGTACGGGTGCCTGGTGCTGCTCCCTGGCCTCCCTGAAGGGACCCCGACAGCGCAGAGAGCGCTCTCAGAGCCTCTTGCTTGTTACGTGTCCTTGTCAAGGGGGTGCCGTCGGGTGGGAGCGCCGGTTCCGGCGGGCGCTGCCGGGCCGCGGCGCGGTGTCCAGGGACGTCGCCCGACGCCCCGGCGGCGCGGCCCGCGCCCGGCCTCCGGGGGTCGAAAAACATCGTGTGCCCACCGCGTAAAGGTTTGATGCGCAATCCTGTGCATGCCGTGTCAACTGGGTCGCCCGCTAGGAGGCTTGGGCTCGTCACGATGCTAGGGTGATCTTAATTTCCGATGGGCTGACGGCGCGTCATGCGCGCTCGGGGGACAGTCTCTAGGGCTCCATTGCGGAGCAGTGGCCGCAGGCCCTGTCAAACGGTCCATGCCCGGGTGCGGCGCCCGGCTCGGCGGGATCGGCGGACAGTGCGGCCGCTCGTCCCGCGGTGCGACTTGAAGAGAGTCTCATGACGTCATTTGTGCGGGACCCATTGCTATGGGTCTTGATAGTCGTAGTTATCGCCGCTGTGGCCGCGGTGCTGCGAGCGCGGAAAACCAATATGGCGCTGCGCAGGCGCAACGCCGACCTGATCGGTGCGCGCGACGCGATGCAGGGGGAGCGTGATGGACTCCACGCCGCGCATGCCGACCTCGCGGGCCGGCATGCCACGGAACTCGCGGAGGTGCGCAAGGATGCGGAGGACGACACCAAGGCGGTTCTCAAGTCGGCGATGCGCACCCTCCAGGTGCTCGCCGACGAGCAGCAGGTCGTCATCGAGAAGGTCCAGAAGAAGTACGGTGACGACCCCCAGATCCTCGCGGATCTCATGATGGTGGACCACACCAACGGCCAGTTCGGGCGCCGTGCCCAGGGCATCGCGGTGCTCTGCGGCGGCTGGCTCGGCAGGCGTGAGACGTCCGCGTCGGTGTACGACGTGGCGCGCAGCGCGCAGGGCCGCATCCGCCACTTCGACCGGGTGCGCATTCACACCCAGGTCAACTTCTCGGTGGCGAGCAAGGCCGTGGAACCCATCGCCGTGGTCCTCGCCGAGCTGCTGGCCAACGCCACGAACTACTCGGCGCCCGGCACCCCGGTCGAGATCAACATCCAGGCGGTGCCCACCGGTGTCTGCCTGATCGTCGACGACGCCGGGCTCGGCATGAGCCAGGAGGAGAAGGACCGCGCCGCGGAACTCCTCTCCCCGCGCGACGCGATCGGCATCACCGCGCTCGGCAACCCGCCCAAGTTCGGCTTCGCGGTCGCGGGCATGCTCGCCGCCCGCTACGGGTTCAAGGTCTCCGTGGACTCCGTCTCCCCCTACGGGGGCGTGCGCGCGGTGATCCTGCTCCCGGAGACCCTGCTCACGGCGGACGTACCGACGCCTGCCGAGGACGTCCAGGGCGACGAGGAGTACGAGGCCGAGGCCGCGCCCTCCCCGGTCGCCGCGGTGCCCATGCCGGCGCAGCGGCTCACCCCGGTGGCCGACCCCGAGCCGGTCGGCAGACTCGGCACCACCGCGGGCGGCCTGCCCAAGCGCCGCCGCAAGAGCCAGGTTTCGGCAGTGCCGCAGAACGCGCGTCCCAACGGGCGGCCCGTGCCGGTGCTGGGCGGCGAGGCCACGGCTTCGCGGCTGGGGGCGTTCCAGCGTGGAACGCGCTCCGGTCGGGACACGACGACCACGGAAGGACCTGAGAACAGTGAATCCTGATCTGTCGTGGGTGCTGAACGACCTGCTTCAGGTGCGGGGCGCCCGACACGCGATCCTCGTCTCGGCGGACGGCCTGCTGCTTGAGCGCTCCAGCGACGTCGGCAGGGACGAGGCGGAGACCAACGCCGCGGCGATGAGTTCCATGCAGTCCCTCAGCCGTGCCGTCGCCCCCTTCGCCGGTAACGCCGTCCACGGGCACGGCGACTGGCGCCAGACCCTCATGGAGTACGACCACGGCTGGATCTTCCTGATAGCCGCGGGCAGCGGTGCCTATCTGGCCGCGGCCGCCGCCCCCGACGTGGACATGGAGGCCATGTCCTTCCGTATGCAGCAGCAGGTCAGCGCGCTCGGCAAGGCGATGAGCACACCGCCGCGGCAGAACGCCGGTACCGAGGCATGACCGCCCCCGGCGAGGAGGAGCCGGTCACCGGCGGGTTCATCCGCTCGTATGTCATCACCGGCGGCCGTGAGCTGCCCCCCGGTGACGAGCTGACCCTCGTCACCCTGGTCACCCTGGCCAAGGACCGGGAGCTGCCGGTGCGGGCGTCGCCCGAGGTGAGCGCCATCTGGGAACTGTGCGGCGGCGGTTATCTGTCGGTGGCCGAGGTGGCCGCCCATCTGGAACTGCCCGTGGGTGTGGCGAGGCTGCTGCTGACCGACCTGATCGAGCAGGGCCACCTGCTGCGCCGCTCGGCCCCACCCGCCGCCAAGGCCGTCGACAGAAGAATCCTCGAAGAGGTGTTGCATGGACTCCAAGTCCGCTTCGGCTGAAATGGACTCAGCGTCCGCGTCCGCCGGGATCGCGTATGTCTCCGACGCCGTCAGCACGGCCGCGAAGATCCTCGTCGTGGGGCACTTCGCGGTCGGCAAGACGACGCTCATCGGGACGCTCTCGGAGATCGCGCCCCTGCGCACCGAGGAGACGATGACCAAGGCGTCGGCGTCCGTCGACGACCTGCGGGGGGTGCCCGACAAGGAGACCACCACGGTGGCCCTGGACTTCGGGCGCCTCACCCTCAGCGAGGAACTGGTGCTGTACCTCTTCGGCACCCCGGGCCAGCAGCGCTTCGTGCAACTGTGGGAGGACATGGCGCGCGGCGCGCTCGGCGCGCTGCTGCTCGTCGACCCGACCCGGCTCGCCGAGACCTTCCCGGTCATCGACCTCGTGGAGAAGTACGGCCTTGAGTACGCCATCGCCGTCAACACCTTCGGCGACAAGCGCTACTTGGAGGAGGAGCTGCGCGAGGCACTCGACCTGCTTCCGCACACCCCGGTCGTGCAGTGCGACGCCAGGGACCAGAAGTCCTCGGCGCACGCACTGATCACCCTCGTGCGGCACCTGCTCTCCCTTTCCTCCTGACTCCGCCGGCCCCGGCACCGTCCGGTCCGCCCGTCCCCCACGACAGGTGCCGGGCCCGTGCGAAGCATCACGCACCCCGCGAACTCCCGCTAAGGACGCTCACTCATGGACGACCAGCACACCGCTCCGGCGGCGGACGCTGCCCGGCGCTGCCCGATATACGGGCAGGACTTCGCCGCCGACCCGAATGGCATCTACGACCAACTGCGCGCACACGGGCCCGCGGCCCCCGTGGAGATCGCGCCCGGGGTGGACGCCACCCTCGTCACCCAACACGAGGCGGCGCTGCGGGTGATGCAGAACCCGTCGCTGTTCGTGCGGGACTCGCGGCGCTGGACCGCCCTCAACGACGGCCGGGTGCCGGCCGACAGCCCCGTGCTCGGCATGATGGCCTACCGCCCCAACTGCCTTTACACGGACGGCACGGAGCACCTGCGGCTGCGCAAGGCGGTCACCGAGAGCCTGGACCAGCTCAACGTCAGCCGTCTCGGTCGCGACGTCGAGCGGATCGCGGACTACCTGATCGACCAGTTCAGCGAGCGCGGCAGCGCCGAACTCATGGGCGAGTACGCGAAACTCCTGCCGCTGCTGCTGTTCAACAAGCTGTTCGGCTGCCCCGCGGGGATCGGGGACACCCTCACCCGTTCCATCTCGGTGCTCTTCGACGGCGGTGACGTGGTGGCCGCCCACCAGGACCTCACCGACTGCCTGATGGAACTCGTCACGATCAAGCGCCGCGAGCCCGGCGAGGACATCACGTCCTGGCTCGTGCAGCACCCGGCCGGCCTGAGCGACGAGGAGCTGAAGGACCAGCTCATCGTGCTGATGGGCGCGGGTGTGGAGCCGGTGCGCAACCTGATCGGGAGCGCCACGTTCCTCCTGCTGTCCGAGGACTCCCGGCAACGTGGCGGCCTGCTCGTCGAGGACGCCCTGAACGAGGTGCTGTGGAACGTGCCCCCGGTCGCCAACTGGGCCACGCACTTTCCGGTGCAGGACGTCGACCTCGGCGGCGTCATCATCGAGGCCAACACCCCCGTCCTGATCAGCTTCGCCGCGGCCAACCGTGACCCCGCGCTCACCGAGGCGCGGCAGGCCCTCGGCAAGGGCGCCCATCTGTCGTGGGGGGCCGGCCCGCACGTCTGCCCGGCGAAGTCCCCGGCCCAGCTCATCGCGGTCACGGCGATCGAGAAGCTGCTGAACGCGCTGCCCGACCTCACCCTCGGGGCCCCGGAGGAGACCCTGGCGTGGCGTCCGGGCCCCTTCCACCGTGCCCTCGCCGAGCTGCCGGTCCGCTTCAGCCCGACGCCCGCCACCCGGGTCGCCGCGGCCCTGCCGCCGCAGACCTCGGCGCCCGTCGGGGCGTCCCACGGCTCGGCTGCCGCCTCGGCCCAGGCCGCGCCGAAGCCCGAGCAGGGCGGCAGGAAGAAGGGCTTCTGGAGCTCCTTCCTCGACGTCTTCAGGATCTGAGTCCCGCCGAGGGCCGGCGGGAGGCCACGGCCCGGTTCCGCCCGCCCCCCTCGCGGACCGCTGCGCCCGTGGCATCCCCCGGCCACGGGCGCGGACGCGCTCTCATCCGGCCGCGGCCGTCTCGGCCCTGGCCATCGGACTGTCGCGCAGCCACTCCTCCGGCATCGCCATCCCCTCGGTGAGCGTCATGGCGTGCGGTGCGAGCCCCTCGATCAGCTCTTCGCAGAGGTCGGGCAGGACGCGGACGTGGTCGGCGGTCACCCGGCCCTCCGCGAGGAGCTGACCGCTGTGCCGAGCGATCTGACGCAGCGCGAAGTAGCGGTGCATGTCGTGCAGGAGCCGTCGGGCCTCCGGGTCGTCGGCGCTCTGCGCGGCGCGCAGCAACTCCCCGGCGGCCAGCCGCCGCACGTGCGCGTCGACCAGTTCGAGGGCCGCCGTGACGGTACGGTTCCACCGGTGCAGCGCGCCGGACGCCTTGCCGCGCAGCAGGCCGCGGGCCCGCTCGTAGCAGAGTCCCTCGACGCTGCCCAGCAGCCGCTGCACGACCTCGGGGTCGGCCAGGTCGAGGTCCGCCGGGGCGCCCTCGTTCTCCGCGGCGGGCGAGAAGTTGCCGAGAAGCAGTTCCCCGGCGGCCTTGGCCCAGATCACGGTGTTGTCGCCCTCGGCGGTGATGGTGCCCTCCAGGGCCGCCAGCTCACCGGCGATCCCGTTGGCGAGGAAGAGCCCCTGCGCGCCGCAGCGTTCGCGGCACTCGGTCATGACGGCCCGCGCCTGCCAGGTCACCCAGCCCTTGGTCATCGCGATCAGGCGGTCGGCGTCGTCCCTTTCCTCGCCTTCTGCCCGGGCGAGCCGCCGCACGGCGAGCCGTTGCAGGAGCGTCGCCGCGTAGGCGGTGACCAGGCCGTCGAGCAGCGGCCCGTGGTGGCTGCGGTAGGCCATCAGCGGCACGTTCGCACCGGCCGTCATCGGGGCCGTGTGGCGGCGGTGGGCGTGGCGCATGGCGACGGCCACCGCCTGCCGGACGAGGCCGAGTCCGCACGCGCTCATGCACGCCTTCCCCGCGGTGACCCGGCCGATCGACATCAGGAAGCGCCTTCGCCTGTTGCCCACGCTGCTGCTGAACTCGCCGTCCCTGGTCAGCCTGCCGTGGTCGGCCTGGAGCATGGCCTCGTACGGGAGGTGGACCCGGTGGAAGACGGTGAGCGAGTGGTCGATCGGGTGCGTCGAGGTCTGCGGGAGGCGGCGTATCTCGATGCCGGGGATGGCACGCCCCTCGGCGTCCTGGAGCGGCGTGAGGAAGAGGAACACACCCTCGTCCTTGCCGCGCACGATCAGCCGGGCGGCCACCACGCCGGACTTGGGCCCGCCGAGGCTGCTCGTGTTCGGCATGAACTTCGCGGCGCCCTTCGTGGGCGTGTGCAGGACGAACGTCTCCGTCTCCGGGGAGTACGTGGCGGTCGTCTCGAGCTGGCTGGCACTGTTGCCGTGCGCCGCCTCCGTGCACAGGAAGCTGCCCATGCGGTCCATCCGGGCGAACGCGGTGGAGGGCGTGGTGCCGTACTGCTGGAGGCTGCCGAGGAACAGGTTGTAGTGGATCGACGCGAGCGTCACAAGACCGGGGTCCACCGGCGCCAGCCACTCGTGCAGGGCGGCCAGGGCCTCGACGTCCTCCGTGAACCGGTACGGGTCGGCCATGTGCTCGTTGACCAGACGGAGGCGCTCGTAGGAGAGAGCGATCCGCTCGTCGTAGGTGAGACCCTCCCGGAAGCGGAACGGCGCGGTGGACAGCAGTGTGCGCCAGGGGGCGTGGACCCGATCGAACTGATCTCCGTAAAGCGCGCTGGTCAGGGCATCAACTACGCTGCTGGGCAAAGAGACTGACGATACGTGAGGGAATGTTGTCGTCACGCAGCGGAACGTTAGTTCATCCTGGCGTATTCAGACAGGGTGATCATTGACACGATTGCGATACGCGGGCTGCGGTAGATGCCCGTGGGACGGACGCCTCACACCCCGTGCCTCCCACTGCACCCGATCTCCACAGCATTGCCACCGTCACACCCGGCCGGGCCGGACCCGGTGGCCTGGGGCGGCGGAGAACACCCCGCCGCCCCGAACCGTTCGCGTGGCACCGGAGATTACCGTCCGGCCACGGTCACCCGCACCTCCTCCGCCACCCCGTTCACGCTCACCTTCAGGGTGCCCGTCCCGGGGCGCAGCCCGGTCAGGGTTGTGGTCGCGGGGTCGTACGCCGCCACCGCGCCGTGCCCGGGGTGCCGGCCGGTGGTGACGGCCACCCGGGAGCCCGACCAGTCCGCGCTGACCGGCCAGGCCACCGGGACCGTGCGTTCGCCCTGGGTGAGCCGCGCGGCGATCTTCACGGAGTGTCCGCGCACCAGCCTCCCGGGGGTGTCGAGGGCGAGGGAGTCGACGTGCGCGCGGGTCTGCACGGACACCCAGTCACCGGTGTGCCCCTGCGGCGCCCTGTCCACGCCGACCAGCGACCAGCCGGTGAAGCCACCCTGGTCCGCGGGGGTCGACGGGTTCTTCCCCGAGTTCCCGTTGATCAGGTACGGCACCCCGTCCACGTGCTGCGCGTGGAAGGTGCCCACATGGCCGCCGACGAACGCGACCCCCTTGCCGCTGTCGCGCTGGAACGCGGAGAGCCACTGTTCGAGCAGCGCCGCCTCCTTGCGGTCGGAGAGCTGGCTGCCCTTCTGCGGCGTCGGGTCACGCGGCGGCACATGCTCGACCACCACGACGTTCCGCACCTTCCTGTCCCTGTCCGCCTCGTCCAACTGGCGCTTCAGATCTTTCAGTTGGGAGAAGCCGCTGGCGCGGATGCCGAGCGCGGAGGTGTCCAGGGTGAGGAACCTGGTCCCCTCGTGGTCGAACACCCGGTGTGCGGGGCCGAACTCCGCGGTGAAGTTGTCGATGGTGCCGCCCATCACCTCGTGATTGCCCGGTACGTAGTACCACGGCACCGCGTCGCCCAACTCCTCGTCCAGCACCCGGTGCGCGAACGCCAGGTCCTCGGGCGAGCCCTCGTCGACGAGGTCGCCGTCGACGACGACAAAGTCCGGCTTCGCCGCCCTGATCTCCCGCAACGTCCTGCGGGCCTGCGCCACGATGGGGCTGTCCGGCTCCCGCGCCACGAACTGCGCGTCCGACATCACCGCGAACCGCCAGTCCCGGCCGCGCACGTCGCGCGCCGTCGAGATCAGCGGGTCGGTCGCGGCCTGCTGCTGCGGCAGGTCCACCTCGGGCGGCACCTCGGCCACTAGGTCGTCCATGGTGATCTCACCCGTGTACTGGGCGGTGGCGTCGGTCTCCGCGAGGTAGAAGCGGTTCACCGACACCGGGTACGCCACCGAGTCGGGCACCGGGAACTCGACCCGCTTCCACCCGGTCCAGTCCACGTAGGGGCCGCGCAGCAACTGGTCGGTGCCGGTGGCGTCCTTGAGGTGCAGCGTCGCCCAGGCGCCGTTCCCGTCCCCCTTGATCCACATGGCGAACGCCTTCGGCTGGCCCGCCACGGGTATCTCCGCGGGCGGGTTGGCGTACGCGGCGCGGGTCGCCGTCGACCGGGTGAAGTCGTACGACATCGTGAGCCCGGTGCCGGTGTGCCCGTCCGGGGCGGGCCCGACGGAACCGGCGGCGCGCGCCTGGGTGAAGGTCCAGTCGGAGGCGTCGTCGAAGCCCGCCACCGGCTGCTCGGTGAGACCTGCGGTCACCGCGAGCGCGGTGGTGTGCCCGGCCACCTTCGCGGTGACGGTGCCCGCCGCGTCCGGCTCCCGCGCCCGCACAGTGAAGCCCTCTGCCGTCGGACTCACCTTGAACAGGGCGTGGTCGTAGTCGAGTTGGACATCGGAGGGCTCCACGGGGGCGCTGTCGCCCGCCGCGTCGAGCCCCACCACGCCGAAGCTGCCCGTGCTGTCCTCGTCGGGCAGCCCGATACGGGGGGCGGTGGGCACCACGTGGTCGAGGCCGCCGAGGACCGTCAGCGCCAGCGAGCCCTTCGCCCTCCCGCGCTCCGCGGTCACCTTCACGGTGCCGCCGCGGCGCGCGGTGAACACCCCGTGCGCGTCGACCCGGCCGTGCCGGCCGTCCGCGGTCCGCCAGCGCGGCGCGCCCTTCGCGGGGCCGTAGGTCTCGTCGTACCCGGCCGCGGTCAGGTGCCGCGTCAGGCCGGGGAACACCCTGTCGGGGTGGCCGCCCGCCACCGGGTCGACGGTGGGCGCGTCCGGGGCGTCCATCGCGGTCGCCACCCGGTACGCGGTCAGCCTGCCGCTGCCGTCGGGCGCCGTGAACGCGAGGCCGTTGGGCACGGTGCGCTCGGTGCCGTCCGAGGGCTGGTTCTCCAACTGGAGCGCGTCACTGCCCGGTTGCCGCGCCACCAGGGTCGAGGAGCCGCCGCCGTCCAGGTTGATCGCGTTGTAGGAGCCGGCGTCCTTCAGCATCCTGCCCAGCTCGGTCAGCGTGAGCCCGCCGCTGTCGGCCTGCCGCCCGTCGACCGTGACCACGTGCACCGTACGGCCGTCCCTGGAGAACCCGACCGCGGTACGGGGCGCGGTGGCGTTGTTGCCCTCGCCCTCGTGGTCCACCGCGGCGCCGTCACGCACCAGGTACTCGTTGGCGCCGATCGCCTCCGAGGGCACCTTGCCCGAGTCGGCGCGCGGGTGGAACTCCCAGCTCACCGGGGTCCCCACGGCGAGCTTCCGCAGGGTGTCGGCCCCGGCGTCGCTGCCGACCAGCACGGTGGCGCCCGCGGGGATGGGCCCGCTGCCGGGATCGGCGGGGGCGCTCGCCACCTTGCCGTCCACGACGGTGACCTCGGCGCCCCGGCTGCCGTCGTTCACGGTCAGCGCCCTGGACGCGTCGCCCCACTGGGAGGTGTATGCCCCGATGCCGCCCACCGGTACGTTCGCCGCGTTCAGACCGGCCAGCGGTGTGCCGCCCGACGGCAGCTTCAGCGTGCCGTCGAAGTACAGGTCGAGGACGCGCCCGGCGTCCGCGGGGCCGAAGCCGATGGCGTGGGTGTGGGAGGGCGCGGGGGAGTTCACCACGCCGCCGTCGGTGACACCGACGCCCTCGGGTGCGCCGGTCTCGTCGATGTCGAAGAAGTCCCCGTTGATCGCGGCGACCGTGCGCCGCCCCTTGCCGGGGTCGTGGGCCGCCGCCAGGTCGGACACCGTCTCCCGCCGGGAGACACCGTCCCCTGACAGGTAGTCGACCTTCGTACCGGCCGCCATGTCGACGTCCAGCTCGTCGACCCGCAGCCACTTGTCGCTCTCCAGCCGGTCGTACGAGGTCAGCTTCGCGCCGGGTGCCACGGGGGTCGTGGTGCGCGAGGTCTCCAGACCGTCGCCCTGGGAGTACGAGAGCGGGCCCGGCAGGCCGCTCGCCGCGGGCGGCGCCACGGAACCGGCCGCGGCCCTCGCGCCCGAGTCGGCGGCCGGGTGGTGGGGCTCGGCGACGGCGCCCGACGCGCCGCCGAGCACCAGGGCTCCCACGGCGGCGAGCGCCGCCACGGGTCTCGCGAGGACGGGGTGGACAGGATGGCGCACGACAACTTCCTTTCACCGAAAGCGCGTACGCATCGCACACGCAACGCCCCACCCTGATCCCCAGGCGGCCCGTGCACCAGGGGCCCCGGAAGACATTGGGGAAAACATCACGCCACAGGCGACGGGAATTCCTCCCCGCAGTGCCCGTGGTCCGGGGTTCGCCTGACGAGTGCGGCGAGCAGCACGGCGACCGCCCTGGCCACGAGCGGGGCGCCGACAACGGGATAGGGCGGCGTCGATACGAGGTGAGTCGTAACCATGTGTGTTACGTTTTCTCCGATGAGTACGAACAGCAAGCTGACGGTCGCGACCCATGCGCTGGCGTGGATCGGCCTGTACCAGCGGCGCGGGAACGAGATCGCCACCTCGGAGCAGGTGGCCGGCAGCGCGGGCACGAATGCCGTCGTGATCAGGCGTCTCCTGGGCGACCTGCGCCGCGCCGGGCTCGTCGAGAGCAGGCGCGGCGCGGGGGCCGGATGGACGCTGTCCCGCCCGCTCGACACGATCACCCTGCTCGACGTCTACCGCGCCGTCGACGACGCGTCTCTGTTCGCGATGCACCGTGGCGAACCCAATCGGGACTGCGTCGTCGGCGGCGGCATCCAGTCCGCCCTCGCCCCGGTGTACGCGCGCATCGACGAGGCGCTGCGCGACGAGCTGGCGCGGACGACCGTCGAGGATCTGCTGTCGCGGATCGTCGCGACGGCGTAGCACTGTTCCGCCAGGGCCGGGCCCTGGCTTCGCACGGCCTTTGTCGTAACAAAAATGATTACATCAAGGAGAGTGTTTCCCATGGGTCCCATGGAAGGGAAGACGGCGGTCGTCACCGGGGCGTCGAGCGGGATCGGCCGCGCGATCGCCGCACGCTTCGTCGGGGACGGCGCACGGGTCTACCTGACGGGGCGCCGCGCGGCACCCCTGCGTGCCGTCGCGGACGAGCTGGGCGAGAACGCCGTCGCGGTGCCCTGCGACGTCGCGAGCGCCGCCGATCTTGAACGGCTCTTCGACACCGTCCGCGCGGACCGGCGGACGCTCGACGTGGTCGTCGCGAACGCGGGAGTCGGCAGGCACGGCCGGCTCGGGGACATCACCGAGGAGGCGATCGACTACACGTTCGGAGTCAATGTCAAAGGCGTCATTTTCACCGTCCAGGGCGCGCTTGCGCTGCTCGCGCCGGACGCGTCCGTGATCCTGGTCGGCTCGACCACCAGCGTCCGGCCTGACCCGCGTATGGCGGTGTACGGGGCCACCAAGGCGGCGGTACGCAATCTGGCGCGCTCCTGGGCGCAGCACGCCCAGGGCCAGGGATTCCGGGTGAACGTCCTCAGCCCCGGCCCCACGGCGACCCCGGGCCTGGAGCGCGTGCTCGACGGCGACGTCGACGCGCTCAACGACGCCATTCCGCTCGGCAGGCCGGGACGTCCCGAGGAGATCGCCGCGGTGGCGGCCTTCCTCGCCTCCGACGCGTCGTCGTTCGTCAACGGGGTCGAACTGTTCGCCGACGGGGGCCACGCACAGATCTGACCGGCAAGCCGGGGCCGCAACGCCCCGCGGCGGCACCGTCCTCGGTCCCGGCCTCGCCGAGGCCCGGCCGCGCGGTGCCGTCCCGGCCGTACGAACGCACGGCCACAGGCGCACCGGTGACGGGCCGTCAGCGGTGACTCAGCACGTTGACCACCCGTCCGCCGGGGTCGCGCACGAAGAACCGCCGCACCCCCCACTCCTCGTCCTGCAAGGGGTGGACGATCTCCGCGCCACTCGCCCGCATGACCGCGTACGCCGCGTCCACGTCGTCCACCTCGACGCTCATGTCGGGGACGACGGGCGCGGTCCTGTCGCCGGTCATGAAGCTGATCTGGGCCGCCGGGCTGGACGGGGACGCGAGCGTCATGATCCAGCCGTGGTTCATGACCTCCTCGAAACCCAGCAGGCCGTAGAACTCCCGGCTCTCCTGCGCGGCCTGGGACCGGAAGTTGGGCACGACACGGCGAACGGACATCGACGACTCCAAACGGGACCAAGGTGTCTCTGTCCCCCCACGAGTACTACGACACGCACATCACCGCACGCGCTTTCCCTACCCGCCCCGGGCGGCGCGGGCGCGCAGCACGCCCTCGACGCCGTGCAGGAAGGTCTCGGAGACCAGTTCGGGGTCGAAGAGGCACCCGGCCGCCATCGCGCCGTCCCTGAGCATGACGAGATGGCGCCCCGCGGCGTCGGCGGGGCCGTCACCGGTGTCGGCCAGCAGCGCGGTGAGGGTGTCGAGGAACCACTGCCGGTGGGCCAGGACGGCCCGGTGGACCGGGTGTTCCTGGTCGGGGTACTCCGCCACCGCGTTGAGGAAGGCGCAGCCGCGGAAGCCGGGGGACCTGATGCCCTCGGTGAGGGACCGGGCGACGGCACGCACCTTGTCGGCCGCGGGCGCCCCGCCTGCGAGGGCGGCGTCGACCTGCGCCCTGATGCCACGGTCGGCCTCGCCGAGGTAGGCGAGTACCAGCTCCTCCTTGCCCGCGAAGTGCCGGTACAGCGTGGCGCGGGTGACCTGGGCCTCCGCGATGATCCGGTCGACGCCTACGGAGTGGATGCCCTCCGCGTAGAAGATCCTGGTCGCCGTGGCGAGCAGCCTCGCCCGCGCGGCCGACGTGCTGCCGCCTCCCGTGCCCCGAGTCATGCGGCGAGGCTACCAAACCGGGGGTGGAGAACGTTCGGTCCCTACGGGGGGTCCGAAATCCCCGCTTCCGTGGGGAGAGCGGCGTTCTCCGGCTGTCAGGGAGCCCCGGGACAGACCGCGCGCAATTCCCGTGTGCATGCCTGCGCAAACCCCGCGACGGGCCGCCACGAAAGCCGCCGCAAGGGCGGCTGCGGGCCCCTGGCCTGCGGTTGCGCGGCCCCCCGCGCCGGGTTACACCGGATTGAGATGTCTGCCGTCAGGGAGGCGAAATGGCGACTGTTATCACGCCGCTCATCAAAGGCTCGGGGCTGAAACGCCGCGGCGGTCTGTTCGGAGAGTGCCTTGCCGAATTCCTCGGTACGTTCATCCTGATCTCCTTCGGTGCCGGTGTGGTCGCCATGGCGGTCGCGGGCCTGCCGGGCTCCGGCCGCACCGAGGGCCCCACCACCTTCTTCCTCGGCGCGGGGGACTGGCTCCTCATCGCCTGGGGCTGGGCGTTCGCCGTCTGCTTCGGCGTCTACGTGGCCGGTGGCGTCAGCGGCGCCCACATCAACCCCGCGGTGACGCTCGCGTTCGCGGTGCGCCGCAAGTTCTCCTGGGCGAAGGTGGTGCCGTACTGGTTCGCCCAGCTCGTCGGCGCGTTCGCCGGTGCCGCGCTGGTGTACGGCGTGTACTTCGACGCCATCAAGGCATTCGAAGCGGCCTCGAAGGACCCCAAGGTCAACGGGCACACGCTCAGCACGTTCTCCATCTTCAGCACCTTCCCCGCCCCCTACTTCCACGGCGGGATCTGGGGCCCCCTGGTCGACCAGATCGTGGGCACGGCCTTCCTGTTGATGTTCATCGCCGCCCTGATCGACCTGCGCAACACCGCGGTCAAGGCCAACCTCGGCCCGCTGCTGACCGGGTTCGTCGTCGCCGCGATCGGCATCTCGTACGGCGCCAACGCCGGGTACGCGATCAACCCGGCCCGCGACTTCGGCCCCCGGCTCCTCACCTACCTCGCCGGATGGAACGAACTCGCCCTCCCCGGCAGTTCCGCGGGCGCGTTCAGCGCGTACTGGTGGATTCCCATCGTCGGACCGCTCGTCGGCGCCGTGGTCGGCATCCTGATCTACGACCTCTTCATCGGCGACGTCCTGCTGGCCCGCGCGGAACGCGCGAAAGCCGCGGAACCGGGCCGCGCCGGGCATGTCATCGAGGAGGACCCCGACAGTCCGCGCCAACCACGCACGGACGACGAGGAGTAGCCGCCTCCCACCCCGTACGGACGCCCCCACCCCGGAGGCGTCCGTACTTTTGTACGATTTCTAGTGTGCGCCGTGTCGCTGTTGGGCCGAACGGGTGAGGCCGCGTAAGAATTGCCCGGTGCAGACAACCAGCGCGCTCCCGACCGGGGTGGAGGGGCAGTGAACAGCCGCGACGTCACCGATGAACAGTGGGAAGGTCTCGCCCAGGTCGTACCGCTGCGCAGCCGCGACGGCTGGCCCTCCTGGCCGTCGCACCGCGCGGTACCGGCCGCCGAGGCCCCCACCGAGCCGAGGCGTGTCTTCAAGGTCCTGCGCGTCAACGTCTTCGCGGACGCCCGCGAGGTCGCCGAGACCCTGATGGCCGAGGTGCCCGTGCTGCTCGACCTCAGCGGCGCCGAGACGGACGTCGCCAAGCGCGTCCTCGACTTCAGCAGCGGGGTCGTCTTCGGCCTCGGCAGCGCCATGCACCGCGTCGAGCGCAACGTCTTCCTGCTTGCCCCCCGCGGCACCGAGATCGAGGGCCTGGTGGCCGACGCGGCGGTGTGAACGGCGCGGCGGGGGCCCACGGCGCCCCGTCGGCCGCCCCGCGTCCCCACTGGCGTCGGCCGCCGGCACCTTGGAACTCCAGTCGGCAAGGCCCTGGTTCGTCCCGTCCTGGGTGGAGACCGGCCACCCCCTCCGCCGAAAATCGTCACTCTCCGGAGTGAAGGACTTTTCCACATTCGTTTTTGTGTCCACAGATTTCGGGCTACCTCTGGCTTTTCGTCCCAACAAAGCTCACTCTTAGTAGTGGCAAGCGGAGTTCACATCGACGCGTAGTGAGCGCGTCAAGGAAGACGGAGCGGCGCATGGATGCGGTGCGGCTCATCGAGACATGCAGGGGCGCCTTGGCGCAAAGCGGAGAAGTGACGGACACCCTCAAGGAAGCCTGGCAGGCGCAGGCCCTGACCCAGGCGATCGGCAGTCGGCTGACGACCGGCGGCCCCCGTGAGTTACGGGGCGACGCCCTGGCGCTCGGCGAGGCGGGCACCCGGGGCTGTACGGCCCTCGGCGTCCCCGCCTTCGGTGCGGAGGGCATCAGGGCCGCCCGCCTCACCACCATCGGAGACCCGAAAAGGAGCCTGTTCGATCTGGGCACCATGCTCGCCGAAGTGGGCATGGCCCTGGTGGGCATAGCCAGTTCGGCCGATGAGGACGCGATCTACTGGCAGTGCATGGAGGCCATAGACGCGGCCGACGAGTCACGCGACCGCGTCGTGGCCATGCTCCGCAGGCTCGCGGAGCGCGAACACACCCTCCCCACCACCGACTCCCCGGCGGAGACGGCCTGACCCGACCATCCCCCCCCCACACGACCGGTGCCCGGCGCAGTGCCCGTGCAGCCCGCCTTCGGGCGTCCGCGCGGGCGGCGCGCGATGCCTACCGGGCCCCGGGCGTGCTGCCCGCGGGCTTGACGAGCGGCACGTCCTGGCTGAACTTCCGGAATCCGACGCCGTAGTACAGCCCGCGCGCCGCGGGGCGCCCCGCGGCGCCCATGCAGGCGACCGTGGCATGGGCGGCCCCCGCGTCCCGTGCCAGGTGCATGCCGTGCAGGATCATCGCCCGGCTGATCCCGAGCCGCCGGTGGTCCGGATGCGTGCCGACCGGCTCGAACTCGACGCTGCGGTTCGCCTCGTCCAGCCACATGATCGCCGACGCGGCCATCGTCCCGTCCGGCGCCTCCACGAGGACATGGAGGTCGCCGCGGTAGGGAGGGGTCCGCCGCACGCCCTCGTACGCCTCGGCCGAGTAGGTGGAGGAGGGCCAGGCGTCGAGATGGGCTTGGACCGTGGCCGCGGGCCCGGCCTCGTCGGCGGTGCGGAAGCGGAACCCGTCCGGCAGCACCGGCAGTTCCACCTCGTCCAGGTCGCGCACGTTGAGCTGGGTCCAGGAGCCGGTGTCGCCGAGCGAGGCCGGGTCGGGCCCGTAGCCGTGGGCCGCCCACCGCTCCAGCGCCAACTCGTCGGCGGCCTGCGCCACCACGGTGCGCTCGACACCGTCCGCCACGGCGTCGTACCAGTCGATCACCTCGTCCACCAGCGCACCGTGGCCGGGGTGGACCTGGTACACCAGGGAGGCGCCGGTGATGTCCTTCACACAGCCGTCGTTGAGCATCGCCCGGCGGGGCAGCGAGGCCCACCCCCACGCGACCGGAGCACCGTCCGAGAACCAGAGTCGGCGCCGCCAGCTCTCCCCGGCGCTCGCGTGCCCCTTGCCCCAGAGCCAGGCCAGCTCCCCGAGCGACGCGTCACAGTTCAGCAGGTCGAGCCGGTCGGCCGTGACCTGCACCGCCAGCTCCTGCATCAGTCCCACGTCTGCGGCGGTCAGCCGGGCGAAGCCATCCATGGCGCGCCACTGTGCCAGGGCCCGGCAGGGCGGTCGAACGATTTTGCCGCCCCCGCCGGGTGCGCGGCGGGCGACGACCCGGCGGGGCCGATGCTCCCGGCGGGGGGCGGTTGTGCAGGATGGGGGCATGGACCTTCGCATTTTCACGGAACCGCAGCAGGGCGCCGACTACGACACGTTGCTGAGCGTCGCCAAGGCCACGGAGGAGCTGGGCTTCGACGCGTTCTTCCGCTCGGACCACTACCTCGCCATGGGCGATGGCGACGGGCGTCCCGGACCCACCGACGCCTGGGTCACGCTCGCCGGACTGGCCCGCGAGACCAGGCGCATCCGGCTCGGCACGCTGATGAGCGCGGCCACCTTCCGGCTCCCCGGGGTCCTCGCCATCCAGGTCGCCCAGGTCGACCAGATGTCGGGCGGCCGGGTCGAACTGGGCCTCGGCACCGGCTGGTACGCCGACGAGCACACCGCGTACGGCATCCCCTTCCCCAAGGAGAAGTTCCCCCGCTTCGAGGAGCAGCTCGCCATCGTCACCGGGCTGTGGGCCACCCCGGACGGCGAGACGTTCAGCTACGACGGCACCTACTACCAGCTCACCGACTCCCCGGCGCTGCCCAAGCCCGCCCAGGCGAAGGTGCCCGTCCTCATCGGCGGCTCAGGGCCGACCCGCACGCCCCGGCTCGCCGCGCGGTACGCGGACGAGTTCAACCTGCCGTTCCAGTCCGTCGAGGACAGTGCGAAGCAGTTCGGCCGGGTCCGTGACGCGGTGGCCGCGCAGGGCCGCGCCGCCGGCTCCATGACCTACTCAAGCGCCCTCGTGGTCTGCGTGGGCAAGGACGAGGCCGAGGTGGCGCGCCGCGCGGCGGCCATCGGGCGGGAGCCCGCGGAGCTGCGGGAGAACGGACTCGCGGGCACCCCGGGCGAGGTCGTCGACAAGATCGGCCGCTATGCGGAGGCGGGTTCCCAGCGCTTCTACCTCCAGATGCTCGACCTCTCCGACCTCGACCACCTGGACCTGATCGCCTCACAGGTCGCCTCGCAACTGTCGTAACGGCGCCCCGCCCCGGCCCCGTACACCCGCGGACCATCGCGGCTGTACGGGGCGCCGCACGTGGTGTGCGCACGTCACCGCGCCGTCACAGGCCCGTCCCCGCCCGGGAAAAGTCCTTGGTGGGCCATCGGTCGGATGGTCATACTCGGTCGGGTGTTCCTGACCATCGGTACCACGGGTACCTCCGAGCGACCGGCCGACGACCTGGGCTTTCTGCTGCACAAGCACCCCGCGAAGACCCAACGGTTCAGCACCTCCTACGGCGACGCCCACGTCTTCTACCCCGAGGCGACGCCCGAGCGCTGCACGGCGGCGCTGCTGCTCGACGTGGACCCCGTCGCCCTGGTGAGGCGGCACCGCGGCAGGGGCCGCGGCGGCGCACCCGACTCCGCGCTGGCGCAGTATGTCAACGACCGCCCCTACGCGGCGTCCTCGCTGCTCGCGGTGGCCCTCGGCAAGGTGTTCTCCAGCGCTCTCAAGGGCCGCTGCGACGCCAGGCCGGAGCTGCCAGGGCGCCCGCTGCCGCTGCGCGTCGAGATCCCCGCGCTGCCCGCACGAGGCGGCGCCGCGCTCGTGACCCGCTTCTTCGAACCGCTCGGCTGGACGGTCACCGTCACCCAGGTGCCGCTCGACACCGCCTTCCCCACCTGGGGCGACTCCCGGTACGTGCATCTCGTCCTGGAGGGCGAACTGCTGCTCGGCGAGGCGCTGCGCCACCTCTACGTACTGCTGCCGGTGCTCGACGGCGCCAAGCACTACTGGGTCGCCACCGACGAGGTGGACAAGCTGCTGCGCGCGGGCGAGGGCTGGCTGCCCGGACACCCGGAACGCCAGCTCATCACCGCCCGTTACTTCTCCCGCCGCTGGTCCCTCACCCGCCAGGCCAGGGAGCGCCTGGAACTGGCGCGCCTCGCCGAGGCCGACGACAGCCGCGTCGAGGACATCGACAACGCGGTGGAGGACACCGAGGGCGCCGAAGGCGCCGAGAGTGACCGGGACGCGGCGGATGCAGCGGGCGCGGCGGGCGCCGAAGGCGCCGAGGGCGTCCGGGCCGCAGAGGGTGCCGTCGGGCCCGACGCCCCGCCCACCGGCGGGGACCCGGCCCGCGACCCCGCTCCCACGCCTGCTCCCGACCCCGCCCCCGCTTCCGCCCCCGAGGACGAGCGGCACGTCTCGCTGGCCACCCGGCGGCGTGCGGCCATCCTCGCGGCGCTCCGTGACGCCGGTGCCGGGCGTGTGCTCGACCTCGGCTGCGGGCAGGGGCAGCTCGTCCAGGAGCTGTTGAAGGACGTCCGGTTCACCGAGATCGTCGGTATCGACGTCTCCGTACTCGCGCTCACCGTCGCCGCGCGACGGCTGCGGCTCGAACAGATGGGGGAGCGGAGGGCGGCGCGCGTCGCGCTGCGGCAGGGCTCGCTGGCGTACACCGACCGCACGCTCAAGGGATACGACGCTGCGGTGCTCAGCGAGGTCGTGGAACATGTCGACCCGCCGCGGCTGCCCGCGCTGGAGTTCTCGGTGTTCGGCTCGGCGCGGCCCAGGACGGTGGTCGTGACCACGCCCAACTCCGAGTACAACGTGCGCTGGGAGACACTGCCCGCGGGACATGTGCGCCACGGCGACCACCGCTTCGAGTGGACCCGTGAGGAGTTCAGGGCCTGGGCGGCCGCGGTCTGCGAACGGCACGGCTACACGGCCGACTTCGGACCGGTCGGGCCCGAGGACCCGGAGGTCGGCCCGCCGACTCAGATGGCGGTGTTCACCCGCGCCGCCGACACCACGGCGCCGCGTGCGGGCGGGCCCGCCACCGCGGGGGCGACCCAGGACGGCACCACGAGCGAGAACGGAGGGACCGCGGCATGACGCACCCGACCGACCGGCCCACCGGCCCCGAGCCCACCGCACCCGCCGCTGGCCCAGAACACACCGTGCCGGCCACCGGGCCCGACGCCCCCGCGCCCGCCGCGGAACCCACCGCACCCACGGCCCCCGGCGCCGCCGAGGAACGCGCGCTGGCGGTGACCGATCTCTCCCTCGTGGTGCTGATCGGCGCCACCGGGTCCGGCAAGTCCACCTTCGCGCGGCGGCACTTCAAGCCCACCGAGGTGATCTCGTCCGACTTCTGCCGCGGCCTCGTCTCGGACGACGAGAACGACCAGGCGGCCACGCGTGACGCGTTCGACGTGCTGCACTACATCGCGGGCAAGCGGCTCGCCGCGGGCAGGCTCACGGTGGTGGACGCCACCAGCGTGCAGCGCGAGAGCAGGGCACAGCTCGTGCGGCTCGCCAGGGAGCACGACGTGCTGCCGATCGCGATCGTGCTCGACATGCCCGAGGAGGTGTGCGCCCGCCGCAACGCGGGCCGCCCCGACCGCGCCGGCATGCACCCGCGCGTCGTCCAGCGGCACGTCAAGGACCTGAAGCGGTCGCTGCGCGGCCTGGAGCGCGAGGGCTTCCGCAAGGTGCACGTGCTGCGGGGCGAGGAGGCGGTGGAGCGGGCGCGGATCGTGCGCGAGCCCCGCTACAACGACCTCGCCCACCTCACGGGCCCCTTCGACATCATCGGCGATGTGCACGGCTGCGCCGCCGAGTTGGAGACCCTGCTCGGCAGGCTCGGCTACGCCGACGGGCACCACCCCGAAGGACGTACCGCCGTGTTCGTCGGCGACCTCGTCGACCGGGGCCCGGACACACCGGGGGTGCTGCGCCGGGTGATGACGATGGTGGCCTCGGGCGACGCGCTGTGCGTACCGGGCAACCACGAGAACAAGCTGGGCCGCTGGCTCGGCGGCAGGAAGGTGCAGCTCACCCACGGGCTCGCCGAGACCGTGACCCAACTGGAGGCGGAGAGCGAGGAGTTCAGGGCCGAGGTGAAGAGCTTCGTGGCCCGGCTCGTCAGCCACTACGTGCTCGACGGCGGCCGGCTCGTCGTCTGCCACGCCGGGCTGCCGGAGAAGTACCACGGCCGCACCTCGGGACGGGTGCGCTCGCACGCGCTGTACGGGGACACGACGGGCGAGACCGACGAGTTCGGCCTGCCGGTGCGCTACCCGTGGGCGGAGGACTACCGCGGCCGGGCCGCCGTGGTGTACGGCCACACCCCGGTCCCCGAGGCGACCTGGCTCAACAACACCATCTGCCTCGACACCGGCGCGGTGTTCGGCGGGAAGCTGACCGCGTTGCGCTGGCCCGAGCGGGAGATCGTCGACGTGCCGGCCGAGCGGGTGTGGTACGAGCCGGTGCGGCCGCTGCGCACCGAGGCGCCCGGCGGCCGGGACGGACGGCCGCTCGACCTCGCCGACGTGCAGGGGCGGCGCGGCGTGGAGACCCGGCACGCCGGGCGGGTCACGGTCCGCGAGGAGAACGCCGCGGCGGCACTTGAGGTGATGAGCCGGTTCGCCATCGACCCTGCGCTGATGCCGTACCTGCCGCCGACAATGGCGCCGGGGCCCACCTCGCAGCGCGAGGGGTACCTCGAACACCCCGAGGAGGTCTTCGCCCGGTACGCGGCCGACGGGGTGCGGAACGTGGTGTGCGAGGAGAAGCACATGGGCTCGCGCGCGGTGGCGCTGGTGTGCCGGGACGCGGACGTCGCGCGCGAGCGCTTCGGCGCCACGACCGGCACCGGCTCCCTGTACACCCGTACAGGACGGGCCTTCTTCGACGACGCCGCCACCACGGAGGAGATCCTGCGGCGGGTGCGGGACGCGGCGACGGCGGCCGGTCTCTGGGAGCGGCTCGACACCGACTGGCTGCTGCTCGACGCGGAACTGCTGCCCTGGTCGCTGAAGGCCGGCGGGCTGCTGCGCAGCCAGTACGCGGCCGTCGGCGCCGCGGCGGGCGCCGTCTTCCCCGGGGCGCTCGCGGCACTCGAAGCGGCGGCGGAACGCGGCGTGGACACGGGCGGGTTGCTGACGCGGCAGCGTGAACGCGCCGCCGACGCGGCCGCGTTCACCGACGCCTACCGCCGCTACTGCTGGCTCACCGAAGGACTCGACGGGGTGCGGCTCGCCCCGTTCCAGCTCCTCGCGGTGCGCGGACGCAGCCTCGCGGCGCTGCCGCACGACGAGCAACTGGCCCTCATCGACAGCCTGGTGGAGAACGACGCGGGCGGACTCCTGCGCACCACCCGCAGGCTGTACGTCGACACGGGCGACGAGGAGTCGGTACGGCTCGGCACCGACTGGTGGCTGGAGATGACCGGGCGCGGCGGCGAGGGCATGGTCGTGAAGCCCGTCGGGGCGCTGGTCCACGACGAGCGGGACCGGCTGGTGCAGCCGGGCGTCAAGTGCCGGGGCCGGGAGTACCTGCGGATCATCTACGGCCCCGAGTACACCCGCCCCGAGAACCTGGCGCGGCTGCGCGGGCGCACCCTCGGCCACAAGCGGTCCCTCGCGGTGCGCGAGTACGGGCTCGGCCTTGAGGCGCTGGACCGGCTGGCGGAGGGCGAGCCCCTGTGGCGGGTCCACGAGCCGGTGTTCGCGGTGCTCGCCCTGGAGTCGGAGCCGGTCGACCCCAGGCTCTGACACCGCCCGCCCACTCGTCCCGAAGCCGTCGCCCGCCCCCACCCGGGGCGGGCGACAGCCCCGCCCACCGGCACCCGGCCCCACCGGCCGCCCCGACCTCACCACCCCCCGGTCTCACCCGCACCCGAACGACCCACCACCCCCGTGCACCCACCGACGCCCACCACGGCCCACCGGCCCCCCGCACCACACCCACGCCCCCGCATCCGCCGCCCCCGGCCCGCCGACCGGGCAGACTGTGCGTATGGGTTTTCACGTCGACTCCGAGGCCGGGCGGCTGCGCCGGGTCATCCTCCACCGGCCCGGCATGGAGCTGAAGCGCCTCACGCCCTCCAACAAGGACGCCCTCCTCTTCGACGACGTCCTCTGGGTGCGCAGGGCGCGCGAGGAGCACGACGGGTTCGCGAAGCTGCTGCGGGACCGCGGCGTCACGGTCCACCTCTTCGGTGACCTCCTCACCGAGACCCTGGAGGTCCCCGCGGCGCGCCGGCTCGTGCTCGACCGGGTCTTCGACGAGAAGGAGTACGGGCCGCTCGCCACGGACCACCTCAGGGCCGCCTTCGAGGGCCTTGACGCCCCGGAACTCGCGGAGGCGCTGGTGGGCGGCATGACGAAGCGGGAGTTCCTCGACCGCCATCCCGAGCCGACCTCGGTGCGCTTCCACGCCATGGACCTCGACGACTTCCTGCTCGGCCCGCTGCCCAGCCACCTCTACACCAGGGACACCTCGGCCTGGATCTACGACGGGGTGTCGATCAACGCCATGCGCTGGCCCGCGAGGCAGCGCGAGACCGTCCACTTCGAGGCGGTCTACCAGCACCACCCGGTCTTCCACGGCGACACCGCGGGCCCCTTCCACACCTGGTCGGAGGGGCAGTCCGACTATCCCTCGACCATCGAGGGCGGCGACGTGCTGGTGATCGGCAGGGGCGCGGTGCTGATCGGGATGAGCGAGCGGACCACCCCGCAGGCGGTGGAGATGCTGGCGCACAAGCTGTTCGCGGCCGGGTCCGCGACCACCATCGTCGCCGTCGACATGCCCAAGCGCCGCGCCACCATGCATCTGGACACGGTGATGACCATGGTCGACGGCGACACCTTCACCCAGTACGCGGGCCTCGGCATGCTCCGCTCGTACACCATCGAGCCGGGCGTCGACGGCCGCGAGCTGAAGGTGACCGACCACCCGCCCGAGCACATGCACCGCGCCATCGCCGCCGCGCTCGGGCTCCCCGAGATCAGGGTGCTGACCCCCACCCAGGACGTGCACTCCGCGGAGCGCGAACAGTGGGACGACGGCTGCAACGTGCTCGCCGTGGAGCCGGGCGTCGTCGTCGCCTACGAGCGCAACGCCACCACCAACACCCATCTGCGCAAGCAGGGCATCGAGGTGATCGAGATCCCCGGCAGCGAACTGGGCAGGGGCCGTGGCGGACCGCGCTGCATGAGCTGCCCGGTGGAGCGCGACGCGGCGTAGCCCCGCCGCCCCGCCGTGCCCCGCACCCGAACCGGAACCCGCACCAGGACCGGCCCCGAGCCCCTCGCCCGCACCCACCCCCGGACCACCCGCACCCCACTCCCTGCATATAAATGTGAGCGCTCGTATATAGTTCCAGAACTGTCCCAGCCGCACACCCCAGGAGTCCCCATGGCGACCATCCCGGCCGGCCTCACCGGCCGCCACTTCCTCAAGGAGCTGGACTTCACCGCGGCCGAGTTCCGGGCGCTCGTCGCCCTCGCCGCCGAGCTGAAGGCCGAGAAGAAGGCGGGCACCGAGACGCCCCTGCTGCGCGGCAGGAACATAGCGCTGATCTTCGAGAAGACCTCCACGAGGACCCGCTGCGCCTTCGAGGTCGCCGCCGCCGACCAGGGCGCCTCCACCACCTACCTCGACCCCTCCGGCTCCCAGATCGGGCACAAGGAGTCCGTCAAGGACACCGCCCGGGTGCTCGGCCGGATGTTCGACGCCCTGGAGTACCGGGGCGATCGCCAGGACCATGTCGAGGAACTGGCCGCGTACGCGGGCGTCCCCGTCTACAACGGCCTCACCGACGACTGGCACCCCACCCAGATGCTCGCCGACGTCCTCACCATGGCCGAGCACAGCGCGAAGCCCCTCGACGGCGGCGGCATCGCCCTCGCCTACCTGGGCGACGCCCGCTTCAACATGGGCAACTCCTACCTCGTCACCGGCGCCCTGCTCGGCCTCGACGTCCGTATCGCCGCGCCGAAGGCGTACTGGCCCGCCGACGCGGTCGTCGCCCGCGCCCGCGAACTCGCCGAGGCCAGCGGCGCCGTCCTCACCCTCACCGAAAACGTCGAGGAGGGCGTGCGCGGCGCCGACTTCGTCGCCACCGACGTCTGGGTCTCCATGGGCGAGCCCAAGGACGTCTGGGACGAGCGCATCACCGCCCTCGGCCGCTACGCGGTGACCATGGACGTGCTGCGCGCCACCGGCAACCCGGACGTGAAGTTCTTGCACTGCCTGCCCGCCTTCCACGACCTCGGCACCGAGGTCGGCCGCCAGATCCACGAGCGGCACGGCCTCGACTCCCTTGAGGTCACCGACGAGGTCTTCGAGTCCGCGCACTCCGTCGTCTTCGACGAGGCCGAGAACCGGCTCCACACCATCAAGGCCCTCATGGTCGCCACGCTCGCCGGGGCGTAGCCCCGCGGGGGCGCCCCGCTCACCGGACGCCGGGCCCCGGTCACCGGGCGCGCCCCCGCCCCCACGGCACGGATCGCGCGGGGTGTCTTGCCGTGGCGGCGCGAGGCGTCCTACAGTCCCTGCCCGAAAGACCTTTGGGAGCGCTCCCACACCCTCGTCCCGCCGGGCCGTGTCTCCCGCACCCCCACGAACCCCCACAGGCATGTGAAAGGGACAGCATGAAGCCACTCCCCGCCCCGGTGCGCTCCGCGCGCGCCGCCGCCACGGCACTCGTCCTCGCCGCCGCCTCCCTCACGGCCGTCGCCACGGCCACCGGCCCCGCGCGGGCCGACACAGAGATCTGCACGGCGTACGGCACGGGCGTCATCCAGGACCACTACGTCGTCCAGAACAACCGCTGGGGCACCAGCGAGGCGCAATGCATCAACGTCACCGACAGCGGCTTCCGGATCACCCAGGCCGACGGCGCCGCCTCCACCGACGGCCCCCCGAAGTCGTACCCGTCGGTCTACGACGGCTGCCACTACGACAACTGCTCGCCCGGCACCGCCCTGCCCAAGCAGATCAGCGCCATCGGCAGCGCTCAGAGCAGCGTCTCGTACGGCTATGCCGACGGCGCCGTCTTCGACGCGGCGTACGACATCTGGCTCGACCCCGAGCCCAGGACGGACGGCGTCAACCAGACCGAGATCATGATCTGGTTCAACCACCAGGGCCCGGTTCAGCCCGTGGGCTCCCAGACCGGCACCGCCGCCGTCGGCGGCAAGAACTGGCAGGTGTGGACCGGCAACAACGGCGGCAACGACGTCATCTCCTTCGTCGCCGACACCCCCATGGACAGTTGGAGCTTCGACGTCAAGGACTTCATCACCGAGACCGTCAACCAGGGCCTCGCACAGGACTCCTGGTACCTGACCAGCATCCAGGCGGGCTTCGAGCCCTGGGAGGGCGGCGCAGGACTCGCGGTGAACTCCTTCTCCACGGCCGTCGGCTGACCGTACGGCCCGGCGCGAGGGCGCCGGGCCGTAGCGGGGCCGGGGTGCCGCCGAAGTTGTATCGCGCTTTGCTGACGGTAGTCACAAAGCGGTGATACCTTCGAGTGGCTGGCTTCCCCGGCCCCCAACGGAGGCTGCCCATGAGTCCCTTCACCGGGTCCGCGCCCCGCGCCGGCGCCTGGCGGCACCTGAGGTTCGACGTCGAGGACGGCGTGGGCACCGTCACCCTGGCCCGTCCTGAACGGCTGAACGCCCTCACCTTCGGCGCCTATGCCGATCTGCGGGACCTGCTGGCCGAGCTGGCGCGGGAGCGCGCCGTGCGGTCGCTGGTGCTCGCGGGGGAAGGGCGGGGGTTCTGCTCCGGCGGCGACGTCGAGGAGATCATCGGCGCCACCCTCGGCCTCGACACCGCCGAACTCCTCGACTTCAACCGGATGACGGGCCAGGTCGTCCGCGCGCTGCGGGAGTGCCCGTTCCCCGTGGTCGCCGCCCTGCACGGGGCGGCAGCGGGGGCGGGCGCGGTGCTGGCGCTCGCCTCCGACTTCCGGGTCGCCGACCCCACCGCCCGCTTCGCGTTCCTCTTCACCCGGGTCGGCCTCTCCGGCGGCGACATGGGGGCGGCGTACCTGCTGCCGAGGATCGTCGGGCTCGGGCACGCCACCCGGCTGCTGATGCTCGGCGGGCAGGTGGCCGCCGCCGAGGCCGAACGGATCGGCCTGATCAGCGAGTTGACGGAGGAGGGCGGCGCCGACGCGGCCGCGGCCCGGCTCGCACGGCGGCTCGCCGACGGGCCCGCGCTCGCCCATGCGCAGACCAAGGCGCTGCTCACCGCCGAACTCGACATGCCGCTGGGCGCCGCCGTCGAACTCGACGCGGCCACCCAGGCGTTGCTGATGACCGGCGCCGACTACGCCGAGTTCCACGCCGCGTTCACCGAGAAGCGCGCGCCCCGGTGGCGGGGGAACTGACATGGCGTCGCTCGCCCGCCGGGTCGCGGTGATCGGCGGCGGCCCCGGCGGCCTCTACACCGCGGCGCTGCTCGCCCGCCTCGACCCCGGCCGGGACATCACCGTCCACGAGCGCAACGAGCCTGGCCACACCTTCGGCTTCGGCGTGGTCCTCTCCGACGAGACCCTGGGCGGCATCAGGGACGCCGACGCCGAGGTGTACGCCGCCCTTGAGGCCGAGTTCGTGCGGTGGGACGACATCGTCGTCACCCACCGCGGCACCCGCCACACCTGCGGCGGGCACGGCTTCGCCGCCCTCGGCAGGCACCGGCTCCTCGGCATCCTCCAGGACCGCTGCCGCGACCTCGGCGTCCATCTGCGCTTCGGCGCGCAGGCCCCCACCGCCGTCGAACTCGCCGCCGACCACGACCTGGTGGTCGCCGCCGACGGGGTGCACAGCGCCACCCGCGCCGCGGGCGCCGGGGTGTTCCGCCCCTCCGTCACCGCGCACCGCTGCCGCTACCTCTGGCTCGCCACCGACACCGCCTTCGACGCGTTCCGCTTCGACATCGCCGAAACCCCCTACGGCGTCATGCAGTTGCACGGCTACCCGTACGAGAGCGGGAGCGCGACGGCGCCGGGCGCGAGCACCGTCGTCGTGGAGATGCGCGAGGAGGTCTGGCGGGCCGCCGGGTTCGAGGAGTCGAGCGCGGCCGAGTCCGCGCCGCGCTGCGCCGAGATCTTCGCCGACGTGCTCGGCGGACGCGCGCTGCGGGCGGGCGACTCGGCCTGGAGCACCTTCCGTACCGTCGTCAACGAACGCTGGTCCCGGGGGCCCGTGGTGCTCCTCGGGGACGCCGCGCACACCGCGCACTTCTCCATCGGCTCCGGCACCAAGCTCGCCGTGGAGGACGCGCTCGCGCTGGTCGCGGCGCTCGAAGAGGGGACCACGCTGCCCGGGGCGCTCGCCGCGTACGAGGCGGAGCGGCGGCCCCTCGTCGCCTCCGTGCAGCGGGCGGCGCGCGCCAGCAGGGAGTGGTTCGAGAACGTGGACCGGTATCTCGGCCAGCCGCCACGGCAGTTCGCGCTCAACCTGCTCACCCGTAGCCGCCGCGTCACCCACGGCAACCTGCGGCTGCGCGACCCCGGCTTCACCACCGCCGCGGAGCGCGACTTCGGCTGCCCGCCCGGCACTCCGCCGATGTTCACCCCGTTCCGGCTGCGGGACCTGACCCTGCGCAACCGCGTCGTGGTCTCGCCGATGGACATGTACTCCGCCGCCGACGGCGTGCCGGGCGACTTCCACCTGGTGCACCTGGGGGCGCGCGCCCTCGGCGGCGCCGGGCTCGTGATGACGGAGATGGTGTGCGTCAGCCCCGAGGGCCGCATCACACCCGGCTGCACCGGCCTCTACACCGGTGAACAGGCCGACGCCTGGCGGCGCGTGACCGCCTTCGCGCACGAGCACGCGCCCGGCACCGCCCTCGGGTTGCAGCTCGGGCACTCGGGCCGCAAGGGCTCCACTCGGCTGATGTGGGAGGGTATGGACCGCCCGCTCCCGGCGGGCAACTGGCCGGTGGCCGCGGCCTCCCCGCTGCCGTACGCGGCCGACAGCCAGGTCCCGTACGAGCTGACGCGCCGCCAGCTCGCCGGTATACGGGGCCAGTTCGTGGCGGCGGCGCGCAGGGGCGCGCAGTGCGGCTTCGACCTCCTCGAACTCCACTGCGCCCACGGCTATCTGCTCTCCGGTTTCCTCTCGCCGCTCACCAACCGCCGCACCGACGCCTACGGCGGCCCGCTCACGGCCCGGCTCCGCTTCCCTCTTGAGGTGTTCGACGCGGTACGGGAGGTGTGGCCGCGGGAGCGGCCCATGACGGTGCGGATCTCCGCCACCGACTGGGCGCCCGGCGGCACCACAGAGGAGGACGCCCTCGCGGTCGCCGCGGCGTTCGCCGCGCACGGCGCCGACGCGATCGACGTGTCCACAGGACAGGTGGTCGCCGAGGAGCACCCCGAGTTCGGACGCTCGTACCAGACCCCGTTCGCCGACCTCATCCGCAACACCGTGGGCGTGCCGGTGATCGCGGTCGGCGCCATCTCCTCCTGGGACGACGTCAACTCCCTGATCCTGGCAGGCCGCACCGACCTGTGCGCCCTCGGCAGACCCCATCTCTACGACCCCCACTGGACACTGCACGCCGCGGCCGAACAGGCCTACACGGGCGGAGGCACAAACTGGCCCACCCCGTACCGCTCAGGCAGCAGGCCTCCGGTGACGGCGGGCCGGCGGAGCGGCGCCTGATTGACGTCGCTGCCCTGCGCGGCCTCCCGCGAGACCGTCAAGCGCTCGGATCTCGCCGGGCCCCGCCGTTACGGCCACTGCCGCAACCATCCCCGCCCTCGCCGCCGGCATCTGCGGACGGCAGCCAGTAGGGTGCGAGGCGTGAACAGCGCTTCCCTTCCCCGCAGCTTCCGTCTGATCGTTACGGGAGGCGGAACCGGCGGCCATACGTACCCTGCCCTGACCGCCATCCGTACCCTGCAAGCCCGGCTCGCGGGCGATGGTGCCACCTTGGACGTCCTGTGGATCGGAACCCCGGACGGTTTGGAGGCCCGAGTGGCGCCTGCCGAGGGCGTCCCGTTCACGACGGTCGCGACGGGCAAGATCCGCCGTTCGAGCAATCCGCTGAAGATGATGGGCCCGGCGAACATCAAGGACATGGCCCGGGTGCCGCTCGGCGTCGCGCAGGCACGGAAGATCGTCGCGGGATTCCGTCCGGACGTGGTCTTGGCGACAGGCGGCTATGTCGCGGTGCCCGCGGGGCTGGCCGCGCGGATGTGCCGTCGTCCGCTGGTGCTGCACGAGCAGACCGTCCGCCTGGGACTTGCGAACCGGCGGCTCGCGGGTTCGGCGACGCGCATCGCGGTGTCCTCGGAGTCGACGTTGCCGCTTCTGCCGACGGAGGTGCGGGCGGCGGCGGTCGTCACGGGCAACCCGGTGCGGCCGGAGGTGCTGTCCGGCCACCCGGACAAGGCAGTGGAGGCGCTGGGTCTTTTCGGGTTCGACTGGCGCTCGCCGACGGTGTACGTCACCGGAGGCGCCCAGGGATCGCAGCAGATCAACAGCGTGGTGCGCGACGCGCTTCCGTGGCTGCTCGAACGGGCGAACGTGATCCACCAATGTGGGCCCGGCAACGTCGAGGAGCTGCGGCGGACCGCGGCAGCGCTGCCTGCCGGGCCGGCCGGTCGTTACTACGTGGCCGGGTTCGTCGGGCCTGAACTGCCCGATGTCCTTGCGCTCGCCGACGTCGTCGTGTCGAGGAGCGGGGCCGGGACGCTGGCGGAGCTGACCGCGCTCGGGAAGCCCGCCGTGTTCATCCCGCTCGCGTCCTCTGCAGGAGGCGAGCAAGCCCACAACGCGCGCCACCTGGAGGAGGTTGGCGCCGCAGTCGCCCTGGGCGGCGATGTGACGGCGGATCGGCTCCGCGACGCGCTCGGCCCGCTGCTCACCGACGTCGCCAGACGGGAAGCGATGGCCCGGCAAGCCCGGTCGTACGGGAGGCCGGACGCGGCGGACAGGCTCGTGGACGTGATCCTCTCCGCCGCCTCCCGCTGACTTGGCCTGTCGAGTGCTCGACCGAGGTGCGACTGCGTCAGAGGGCCGCATCGGCCCCTGAGGGCCTGCCCGAGGACGGCCACGACGTCACCGATGTCCGTCTCGGTGAGGTGCTGGTGGAAGGGCAGACTCAGGACCTCCTTCCCCGCGCGTTCGGTGGCGGGCAGGGAACGGCGCCAGCGCGCGAACGCGGGCTGAAGGTGGTTGGGCGGGTAGTGCACGCCCACGCCGATGCCACGAGCCCGTAGCTCCGCGAACACCCGGTCTCGTCGGGGCACCCGTACCTGGCACAGGTGCGGCACCGCCTGGGCTGGATCGACGTCGACGAGGGTTACGGCGCCCAGTGGCGCGAGGGCGTCTTCGTAGGCGCGCCACAAGTGTCGGCGTGTGCGCTCTGCTGCGTCGAAGTGTTCGAGCTGGGCCAGCCCGATGGCTGCGTTGAGGGCGGAGAGCTGGTAGCGCAGGCCGAAGCCTTCCACACGGTAGGTCGTGGTGTTCGCGCGTCGGCTCGGAGACTCGGCGACGCCGAGGAGCCGTACCCGACGGATCGTGTCGGCTTCCTTGGGAGTGCGGGGGACGAGCATGCCTCCCTGGCCGCAGGTGAGGTTCTTGATCGGCCCGAACGAGAAGCATGTCAGGACTCCGGTCGCGCCGACGCGGCGGGTGCCGACGCGAGAGCCGAAGGCGTGCGCGGCATCCTCGATAGGGGCCACTCCCCGTTCGGCGAGTTGATCGTGAACGACGGTGAGGTCGACAGGGCGGCCTCCCATGAGGACCGGGATGACGGCGGCCGTGCGGCTGGCGACCGCGTCCATGATGAGCTGGGGGGTCACACACAAGGTGGCCGGGTCGACGTCTACGAAGCGCGGTGTCGCCCCCACGGCGAGGATCGCCTGTACAGTCGCACAGAACGTCATGGAGGGCACGATGACCTCTTGGCCGGGGCCGACATCGGCGGCCAGGAGGGCGCTGTGCAGGGCTGCGGTTCCCGAGGAGACGGCCACGGCGTCGGGGACGCCGAGGAAGTCGGCGACGCGTTCCTCGAACTCCTCGGTGATGACGGTGTGCCCGTAGTGTCCGCCTTCCAGGACGCGGGCAATTGCTGCGGCTTCTTCACCGTAGAGGTAGGGGCCGGCGTTTCGTCCGGCATCGGGCCTGGTCGTGGTCATGAGGGCGCCCCCCTCAAGGCGGCGCGCTCAAGCTGGGCGACATCACCGACGGCCAGGGTTTCGACGTAGTTGGTCAGGAACATCCCTGAGCGATAGGCCAGGCGTGCGTGGTCGACGGGGAGGCCGAACAGGCCGTTGACCATCTGGCCGGTCAGGTCCGCTCCGGCGGCCTCCGACAGCGCGAAGCCCCCGGCCACCCGCACGTTCAACTCGGTGATGGTGACCGTGCCGACATCGGTGACAAAGCCCTGTACGCAGCACAGTCCCTCGGCGTGAACGGCTCGCAGGGTCGCGGCGACGAGGTCGTGCACGGCAGAGTCGCGGAATGTGGTGGAGACCGCGGCGAGTCCGGCCTTCACCAGGTCCCTGCGGCGCAGGATCATTGACGCGCGGCCGGAGCGGTCGACGAGGCAGTCCGCCGTGAACTCCCACCCGCGGACTCTTTCCTGGACCAGCGGGTCGGGCACCATCTCGCACAGCCACATCGCATGCTCCCGCCCCGCGACGAAGTGGACATGCTGCGCGCCGTGTCCGCGCCGCGGCTTGACGACCAGTTCCACGCTGTGCGGCACCCGGCTGATGGCCTCGCCCCACCAGGTGGCGGGGGTCGCGATGCCGTTCTCGGTGAGCACCTGGTGGAAGCGCGCCTTGTCGATGCAGGCACTCGCCGATTCCTTGTCGGGGAGCCAGAGCCGCACGCCGATGTCGCCGAGTTGGTCGGCCATGTCAGCCAGCGGCGGGACGTCGTTCTCGATTCCCGCCACCACTGCGTCCACTGCGAGGTCACGGCACAGCCCGGTGATGCGCTCGCGGTAGTCGGGCGCGTCGGCAAGGGGAATGACCCGCGGCACGACCTGGGGAAGGAGGAACCCGGGCGCCAGGGGATGGGCATCGGCGGCGACCACTTCGTGGCCGAGGCGGACGAGGCTGCGAGCCAGCCCGAAGCCGGGGTTCGCCCCCACGCCGGTGACAAGAATGCGCCGCGGCCTGAGTCGGTCAGCGGACATAGCGGACCTCCGGCGAGGTAGTGGCAGTGCCCCCGGCGGCCACGCCGTCGCGGAAGTAGCGCGTCGTCAGCGGCGCCCATCGGTCGGGGTTGCGGCGGTACCACTCCGCGGTCTCGGCCAGCCCGTCTTCGAACCGGTACTGGGGCCGGTATCCGAGCTGGTCGCGGGCCTTCGTCCAGTCCATGCAGTAGCGGATGTCGTTCGCCGGCCGGTCGGCGATGTAGGTGACCGCGTCCCATGTGGCCCCGCACAGATGGAGCAGGCGGTCGGTCAGCTCTTTGCTGGAGAGGTCGGTCCCGCCTCCGAGGTTGTAGACCTCCCCCGGTGTGCCGCGCCGCAGCACCGCCTCCACACCGGCGCAGTTGTCGTCCACATGCAGTCAGTTCCGCACGTGCTGTCCACGACCGTGCAGGGTCACCGGGGCGCCGCGCAGAAGCCGGGTCAGAAACAGCGGGATGACCTTCTCGGGATACTGGTAGGGCCCGTAGTTGTTGCTGCTGCGCGTCACGCACACGGGCAGGCCGAGGGTCTGGAAGGCGCTCAGGGCCACCAGGTCGCCAGCGGCCTTCGCCGCCGCGTAGGGAACGGAGGGGCGCAGCGGAAAGTCCTCGGTCGCCGAGCCCCGTGGCAGCGGCCCGTAGACCTCGTCGGTGGAGACGTGCACGAACCGCTCGACGCCGTGGCGATGCGCGGCGTCCAGAAGGACCTGGGTGCCGAGGACGTTGGTGGACAGGAAGGCGTCCGCGGCGCTGTACGAGCGGTCGACGTGGGACTCGGCCGCGAAATGCACGACGGCGGTCTGGTCGGCCATCACCCGGTCAACGACGGCGGTGTCCCGGACATCGCCGTGCACGAACCGCAGCTTGTCGGACAGGAAGGTAGTCCCCAGGTTCTCGATGTGGCCGGCATAGGTGAGGGCGTCGAGGACGGTCACGCGGGATACGTCCTCGGCCAGGACGATGCGCTTGACGAAGTGCGATCCGATGAACCCGGCACCGCCGGTGACGAGCAGTCTTTCCACAGATGACCTCCCGGGAGTGGACGGGGCAACACGGCTGGAGGTTCACAGGCGGGGCTGCCCCTGGAAAACGCACGGCTGGTCGCCGGGCGTACCGCGGCTGTCCGGACAGGAAGATCCTTCCGTCCGGACTGCGGGGACGGCATCAGTCAAACTCGGACGGACACGTGCGCTAACCCCACCGAGGGACCCCCACCGAGGGGGCCCGCCGAGTCCTGTCGCAGCGCTACGCTGCTGACCCACTTCACCGAGTCGAGGGGCGCGATGGATTCACCCACACCCGCACGACTTCCGCGTCATCTACTTGCACAGCCGACGTTCCGGCAGGCTCTTCGCGAACGCGACTTCGCCCTGGTCTTCACGATGGCGCATGCCGCGGGCCTGTCGTTCAACCGGCTTGGCGAAGGGTGCGGCATCAAGTCCGAACGGGTCTCCAAGGTCGCCAGAGGAACGGCCGCCGTGACCGCGCTCGACACCGTCGAGCGGATCGCCGACGGGTTACGCATTCCGGGGTCACTGCTGGGCCTTGCCGCGAGACCCTGGGAAGACAGCCCCGCCCCGGACGCCCATGATGGAGAAGATCCGATGAAACGCCGTCAGATGCTCCGCGGTGCACTCGCCGCCGGACTCACCGGCACGGCACTCGCCGCCTTGACCACCGCCCGCCAGACAGTCGACCAGTCCCTCGCCGCGGACGCTCCAGCGGACCTCGCCGATCTGGAGGCCGCCACCGAGACGTACGGCTACGGCTACCACGGCCGGCCCCCCCTGCGGTTCCTGGCCGACATCGCAGCCGACTTCTCCGCCCTGCGCCCCATGATGGATGTCCCTCAGGCTGTCGCCACCCGAACCCGGCTGTGCCGCACCGCCGGACAGATGGCGGGAATGGCTGCCATCGTCTTCCACGACCTCGGAGCACGGTCCGAAGCTCGCCGCTGGTTCGCCACCGCCCGCCGCGCCGCAGACGAGTCCGGCGACCCCCAACTGTGCGCCTGGCTCTACGCCAGGGAGGCCATGGTGCCGCTCAACTACGGCGCACCCCGGGCCGCTGCCCAGCTCGCCGAGGCCGCCCGTCGCGCTGCCGGAGACCGGCCCACCTCTGCCGCCACCCTCGCTGCCGCAGTGGCCGGCCGTGCCTACGCACTCTGCCAGCAGCCTGAACGGGCGCGCGAAGCCCTGGCCGCCGCCGACGCCATGATGGAGCGACTGGCCCCCGGCGAGCGAGCCGACACCTGGCTCACCCACGGCGAGCAGAAGCACCGCGTGCACCTCTCCCACGCCCTCACCGCCCTCGGTGCCACGCGCCGAGCCCGCGAGCAACAGCATCGCGCCCTGGAACTGTCCGCGCCGACCAGCACCATGACGCGCACCTTGCTGCTGATCGACAACGCCACTTGTGCTCACCACGAGGGGGAGACCGAGGAGGCATGTCGTCGCGCGGCCTCCGTTCTCGTCGGCCTGCCGCACGACTACCGTCCCGGGATCATCCGCAGCAGAGCGCTTGACCTGTGTCGCTCCATTCCTCCCCGGCATCACCACGAGCCCGCCGTCCGCGAACTCGCGAACCTGCTGGCCGCGTGAGGCGGAGCCATATGCTGACGGCTTCTTGACCCGGGTGTCAGCCGCCAGGCGGAGTCAATCAGCTAGTGACCCCCGGCATGGACAAACGCCGCGCCCGCCCTGTGGAGTCTGGTGTGCAAGGTGTGGAACGTGTGGGACGAGCGGAGGCCGGGCCAGTCGGGTGGGAGCAGGTCGGGGGGGAGGCCGGGGTCGAGGTAGGGCAGGTGGCGCCAGGCGTCGAGGACGAGCAGGTAGTCGCGGTAGGCGTCGCCCGGCGGGGTCGCGGCCCGCCGCTCCCAGGACCGCAGCACCGGCTCTGCCAGCGCGAGGAACCCCTCGTGGGCGGCGGCGATGGCGGGCAGGTCCCACCAGCGCCCCACCGACGCCGCCGTCGCGGCGAAGCCCAGGTGCTCGCCCCTGAACAGGTCGACGTACTCGCTCAGCCGCAGCCGGTCCAGGGTGTGCCGGGTCTCCTCGTGGAGCCGCGCGGGCGCGATCCACACCCCGGGCGCCGCGGTGCCGAAGCCGAGCCCCGCGAGCCGGGAGCGGAGCACATGCCGCTTGGCGCGCTCCGACTCCGGCACCGAGAACACCGCGAGCAGCCAGCCGTCCGACCCGTCGGGCTCCGCGCGCGGATAGATCCTCAGGTCCCCGTCGTCCAGGAGCTGCCGGGCCTGCGCGGACAGCGCGTACCCGGCGGCGCCCGCCCCGGTGCGGCCCGGCTCCAGCAGGCCGCGCCGCTTCAGCCGGGACACCGAGGAGCGTACCGACGGCGCGTCCACCCCGGCGGGCGCGAGCAGTCTGATCAGCTCGGCGACCGGCACGGGCCCCTCGAAGCCGCGCCCGTACGCGCCGTACAGGGTGACGATCAGGGAGCGCGGTGTGACCTGGGGGGAGGCGGACTGCTCGGGCACGGGGTCACTCTAGGGCGTCGGGCGCGGGCGCCCGGTCCTCGGGGTCGCGGGGCCCGGGGGTCTCGCGGAGCCGGAAGCGCTGGAGCTTGCCGGTGGCGGTGCGCGGCAGCGACGAGCGGAACACGAAGGCACGCGGGCACTTGTACGGCACGAGCTGCGCGCGCACATGCTCCGCCAGCGCCTCCGCGTCGCGGACCGCGCCCTCGCGCAGCACCACGTACGCCACCGCGATCTGCCCGCGCGCCTCGTCGGGCCGTGCCACCACCGCGGCCTCCCGTACGTCGGGGTGGCGCAGCAGTACGTCCTCGACCTCGGGGCCCGGGATGTTGTACCCGGCGGAGATGATCATGTCGTCGGCGCGTGCCACATGGCGGAAGTAGCCGTCGGGGTCGCGTATGTAGGTGTCCCCGGTGAGGTTCCAGCCGCCGCGCACGTACGCGCGCTGGCGCGGGTCGGAGAGGTAGCGGCAGCCGACCGGGCCGCGCACCGCGAGCAGCCCGGGATCGCCGTCCTGGACCGGGCGGCCCGCCTCGTCGACCACCCGCGCCTCCCAGCCGGGCACCGGCAGCCCGGTGCGTCCTGGCCTGATGCGGCCGTCGGCGGCGGAGATGAAGATGTGCAGCAGCTCGGTGGCGCCGATGCCGTTGATGATGCGCAGGCCGGTCCGCTCGTACCAGGCGCGCCAGGTCGCCGCGGGCAGGTTCTCGCCCGCCGACACACAGCGGCGCAGCGACGACAGGTCGTGCTCGCCGAGCGAGTCGAGCATGGTGCGGTACGCGGTGGGCGCGGTGAACAGCACCGTCACCCCGTGCCTGGCGATCGCGGGCAGCATCCGGGCGGGGCCCGGGTGGTCGATGAGCAGCGCGCTCGCCCCGGCGCGCAGCGGGAACACCACGAGCCCGCCGAGGCCGAACGTGAAGCCGAGCGGCGGGCTGCCCGCGAACACGTCGTCACGTCCTGGCGCCAGCACGTGCCGCGAGAAGGTATCGGCGATGGCGAGCACGTCCCGGTGGAAGTGCATACAGCCCTTGGGCGGCCCGGTGGTGCCGGAGGTGAACGCGATCAGCGCCACGTCGTCGGCGGCCGTCGCCGCCGCGTCGAGGGGGGCGCTCTCCACCGTGGCGCAGCGGGCGACCAGGTCGTCCGTGTCCGTGCCGCCGTAGGGGGTGACGCGCAGCCCCGGCGCGTCGGCGGCGAGCAGGTCCGCGAGCGATTCCGCGGCGCACAGCGCGTGGCCGACGCGGGCGATGCGGCAGATCGCCGCCAGCTCGTGCGGGCGCTGCCGCGTCAGCACCGTCACCGCGACCGCGCCCGCCTTCAGCACCGCGAGCCAACACGCCGCGAGCCAGGGCGAGGTGGGGCCGCGCAGCAGCACCCGGCCGCCCGTGACCACGCCGAGCTGCTCCACCAGCACCCGCGCGATCCTGTCGACCCGCTCCCGCAGCAGCCCGTACGACCACACGCCCCCCGCTCCGTCGAGGAACGCGGGGCGCTCGGCGCCGGGACCCGCCAGCAGGGCCGCGGCGCAGTTCAGCCGGTCGGGGTAGCGCAACTCCGGGAGGGTGAAGAGGAGTTCGGGCCACTCGTCGGCGGGCGGCAGATGCGTCCGGCAGAACATGTCGACATGGCCCGAGGGGGAGAGTCCGGCCGCGGCACGGGAGGGGCGCGGGGCCGCGCCCGCCGGTTCGTCTCTGCGTCCCATGGCCGTTCGCCCCCTGTGAGCCGTCTGGCGGCACGCGCGCGGGCCGTGGTGGGCCCACCGAACGAGCGTATCGTGATGGTGACGACAGTCAACGGTTCGCGATAAGGGCGGCCTTCGGCGCCACGGTCGCGGGCCGCCGCCGCGGCGCGACAGGGAGGGTCCATGGGCCAGGCAGAGGACGCGGGCCGCACCGGCTCCGGAGGGCGGCGGGACGCCGGTCACACGTCGCGGGAGCCCGGGGCCGCGCCGGCGTTCGCGCTGACGGCGGCGGAACGGGCGCGCCGCGCCGAGCTGCGGGAGCTGGCCGCCGCCCGGCTGCGCCCGCTCGCCGACGCGGGCCCCGAGGGCCGGGTCAACCGGCCGCTGCTCGCCGCGCTCGGCGAACTCGGCCTGCTGCGCGAGGCGTTCGAGTCCGGTGCCCTCGGCCTGTGTCTGCTGCGCGAGTCCCTGGCGTACTCCTGCACCGAGGCGGAGACCGCGCTCGCGCTCCAGGGCCTCGGCGGATATCCGCTGCGGCTCGCGGGCGGCGAGGAGCAGCGCCGCCGCTGGCTGCCGGGCGTCACCGCGGGCTCCGCCGTCGCCGCCTTCGCGCTGAGCGAGCCAGGCGCCGGCTCCGACGCCGCCGCCCTCGAACTGACGGCGCATCAGGAAGCGGGCGGGGACTGGCGGCTCACCGGCACCAAGAGCTGGATCTCCAACGCCCCCGACGCCGACGTCTACACCGTCTTCGCGCGTACGGGCCCGGAGGCGGGCGCCCGCGGCATCACCGCGTTCCTGCTGCCGGGGGACCGGCCGGGGCTCACGGGGGAGCGCCTCGACATGCTCGCGCCGCACGCCATCGGCACCCTCGTCCTCGACGGGGTCCCGGTCGGCCCCGGCGACGTGCTCGGTGAGGTGGGCCGCGGCTTCGGCCTCGCCATGCGCACCCTGGACCTGTTCAGGCCGAGCGTGGGCGCCTTCGCGCTCGGCATGGCCGAGGCCGCGCTCGACGCCACGCTGCGGCACACCGCGAGCCGCGCCGCGTTCGGCGGCACCCTCGGCGACCTCCAGGCGGTCCGGCACCGCGCCGCCGAGATGGCCACCCGCACCGAGGCCGCCCGGCTGCTGGTGTACGCCGCGGCTGCCGCCTACGACCGCGGTGACGCGGGGGTCGCGAAGACGTCGGCCATGGCGAAGCTCTTCGCCACCGAGGCCGCGCAGTACGTGGTGGACAGCGCCGTCCAACTGCACGGCGCCCGCGCCCTGCGCCGCGGCCACCCGCTGGAACGGCTCTACCGTGAGGTGCGGGCGCCCAGGATCTACGAGGGCGCGAGCGAGGTGCAGCGCACCGTCATCGCCAGGGAGCTGTACCGGCGGCTGCCGCCCGAGGAGCCGCCTGCGGACGCCACCGCCCCCTCCCACACCGGGCCCGGCGCCACTCAGGAGACCCCGTGAGCGGCCTGCGGCGCCTCAACCCGCCGGGCCTCGCGCCCGCCACCGGCTTCTCGCACGCCGTGGCCGTCACCGGCTCCCGCCTCGTCTTCCTCGCCGGGCAGACCGCGCTCGACGCCGACGGGCGCGTCGTCGGGGCCACCCTGCCCGAGCAGTTCGCCATCGCCCTCGGCAACCTCCTCGCCGCGCTCGACGCCGCGGGCGGCACCCCCGGCACGCTCGCCCGTGCCACCGTCTACACCACCGACGTCGCCGCCTACCGCGGCCACGCCCCCGAACTCGGCAGGATCTGGCGCCGTCTGGCCGGCCGCGACTACCCCGCGATGGCGGTGATCGGCGTCGTACGGCTCTGGGACGACACGGCCCTCGTGGAGATCGACGGGATCGCCGTCCTGCCGTGAGCACACCCGCCGTGACACGCGGGCCCGGCCCCGTCGCACGGCCGCGGGCCCGGCGGTGGCAGGGTGACTGGGGGACGGCACCCCACGGGGGCGCGCCATGCCGACGGGAGGAGCGCGGATGCCACGGATCGAACTGACCCCGGGCACGATCGAGTACGAGGACACCGGCGGCGGGGGACCCGTCGTCGTCCTGCTGCACGGCCTGTTGCAGAACGCCACCGTGTGGCGGAAGATCGTGCCCGCGCTGAGCCCCACCCACCGGGTCATCACGCCCACCCTGCCGTACGGCGGCCACCGCATCCCGATGGACCCGTCCGTGCCGCTCGGCCCCGACGCGGTCAACGACCTCGTGGTCGAGTTCGTCGAGCGCCTCGGGCTGCGCGACGTCACCCTCGTGGAGAGCGACTGCGGCCGGGCCCAGACCGTCGCGGCCCGCCGCCCCGACCTGCTCGCCAGGCTCGTGCTGATCTCCTGCGAGGCGTTCGACAACTACCCGCCCGCACTGCCCGGCAAGATGCTCGTCTTCGCCTGCCGCACCCCAGGGGTGCTGCCGCTGCTGGTGCGGATGATGGGCCTCGGCTTCGTGCGGCACGGGCCCACCGGGCTCGGCGCGCTGGTGCGCCGCCGCATCCCCGACGACATCGTGGACGGCTGGTGGCACGGGCTGCGCACCGACCCCGCGATCCGTGCCGACTTCCGCCGCTACGGCCGCGCCGTCCGCGGAAGCGAACTCCTCGAAGCCGTCCCGGGGTTGCGCGCCTTCGACAAGCCCGCGCTGGTGGTGTGGGGCGCGGACGACCGGATGATGCCGCGCGAGCACGGCAGCAGGCTGGCCGCGCTGCTGCCCGGCGCACGCCTCGTGGTGATCGACGACTCCGGCACCCTGGTCCAGGAGGACCAGCCGCAGCGCCTCATCGCCGAACTCACCGGCTTCCTCGCCGAGTCCACACCACCCGGCGTCCCCTAGGAAGCATCGCGGCGCATCGGCTGCTCGGCGCGCCGCAGCCGCAGGGTGCGGATCTGGAACGGGCGCAGCGCGAGCCGCACCGCACCGCCGTCCACGGGCAGTTCGGCGCCCGGCGCCTCAAGGAGGTCACAGTCGTGCGCCGCCGCGAGCGGGAAGCCCGCGGTGAGGCGGGCGGTGGCCGCGCCGCCGCCCGCCTCGTAGAGCCGCACCACCACGTCACCGCTGCGGTCGTCGGCCAGCTTCACCGACTCCACCACCGCGTCCAGGGCGTCGTCCCCGGCGAGCGCCACCAGCGGCGCCGTCTCGGCGGCGGCGGGCCGCAGCGGCAGGTTGAGCGCGTAGCCGCCCGCCACCGCGTCGGCCAGGTCGGCGCCCGCCACCAGCGCGTACGTGAACGAGTGGCGGCCGCGGTCGGCGTCCGGGTCGGGGCTGTGCGGGGCCCGCAGCAGCGAGAGCCGCACCGTGGTCGTCGTACCGCCGTCCGCGCGGGTGTCGCGGCCCACGTCGTGGCCGTAGGTGGAGTCGGTCAGCAGTGCGGCGCCCCAGCGGCGTTCCCCGACGTGCACCCAGCGGTGCGCCCACAGCTCGAACCGCGCCGCGTCCCAACTGGTGTTCTCGTGCGTCGGCCGCTGCACATGGCCGAACTGGATCTCCGCGCTCTCCCAATCCGCGTGCACGTCCAGCGGCCAGGCCGCCTTCAGCATGGTGTCGCGCTCCTGCCAGTCGATCTCCGTACGCACCGTCAGCCGCCTGCTCTCCGCGGTGAGTTCGAGGTGCTGCACCAGTGTCGAGTCGCCGAAAACGCGCTCCACCCGCACCGACGCGAGCAGCGGCCCCCGCTCCGTCAGGGTCACCGACACCGCCTCGTCCAGGTCGCGCACGGTGTCGCGGTAGTACGGGTCGATGTTCCACGCCGACCACAGGTTCGGGTCGTCGGGGTGGAGCTGGAGCAGATTGCCCGCGGCGCCCGGCGCGATCGACTCGCGGCCCGCCCGGTGGTCGAAGACCGACCGTACGAGCCCGTCGCCGTCGACCACCACCGTCAGCAGCCCGTTCTCCAGCACGAAACCGCCGCCCTCGGCGCGCGCGGCCACCGGCGCCCCGGGCGCGCCCACGGGGCCGCCGCTGCCGAGGGCCGGCGCCTGCGCCAGCACCGCGGCCCGCCCGTCGGCGAGCCGCTGCGCGCCCGGGAGGGCGGCGGCGCCGTCGACCACGGCCACCTCGCGGCGGGCGAACGGGCCCGCGTTCAGCAGCGCGGGCCCGCCCCCGGGGCCGCCCGCCGCCTCCGCGATCACCGCCTCCAGCTCCTCGCGGATCTCCGCGTACACCCGCTCCGCCTCCCGGTGCACCCAGGCGATGGAGGAGCCGGGCAGGATGTCGTGGAACTGGTTCAGCAGCACCCGCCGCCACAGCGATTCAAGGCGCTCGTACGGGTACGGGGCGCCGGTGCGCACCGCTGCTGTCGCCGCCCACAGCTCCGCCTCCCGCAGCAGCGCCTCGGCGCGCCGGTTGCCGCGCTTGGTGCGGGCCTGGCTCGTGTAGGTGCCCCGGTGGTTCTCCAGGTACAGCTCGCCCCGCCACACCGGCAGGTGCTCGTACTCCTCGCGGGCCGCAGCGAAGAAGGGGCCCGGCGCCCCGACCTCGACGCGCGGCGAGCCCTCCAGATCGCGCAGCCTGCGGGCGCGCTCCAGCATGGAGCGGGTGGGGCCGCCGCCCCCGTCGCCGAAGCCGAACGGCGCGAGCGAGCGCGTCGCCACCCCCTTGTCCCTGAAGTTGTCCTCGGCATGCGCGAGTTCACGTGCCGCCAGCTCGGCGTTGTAGGTGTCGACGGGCGGGAAGTGCGTGAAGATGCGGGTGCCGTCGATGCCCTCCCAGGCGAAGGTGTGGTGCGGCAGCCGGTTGGTCTGGTTCCACGACAGCTTCTGCGTCAGGAACCACGACGCCCCCGCGAGCCGCGCCAGTTGGGGGTAGGCGGCGGTGTAGCCGAAGGAGTCCGGCAGCCATACCCCGTCCTGCCCGGTCCCGAACTCGGCCGCGAAGAACCGCCGCCCGTACACGAGCTGCCTGGCCAGCGCCTCACCGCCCGGGAGGTTGCCGTCCGCCTCCACCCACATCCCGCCCACCGGCACCCAACTGCCCGCGGCCGCCGCCCGCTTCATCCGAGAGAAGACCTCAGGGCGCTGCTCCTTCATCCACGCGTACTGCTGCGCCGACGAGCAGGCGAACACCAGCTCGGGGTACTCCTCGGCGAGCGTCGTCATGTTGGTGAAGGTGCGGGCGCACTTGCGCACCGTCTCGCGGACCGGCCACAGCCACGCCGAGTCGATGTGGGCGTGCCCGACCGCGGTGACGGTGTGCGCGGACGCGTGCGCGGGCCTGGCCAGCACGTCGGCGAGGCGTGCGCGCGCCGCCCCCGCCGTCCCGGCCACGTCCGCGGGGTCGACGGCGTCGGCGGCGCGGCGCAGCGCGTACAGGATCTCGTGCCGCCGCGACGAGCCCTCGGGCAGCTCGTGCATCAGCCCGTCCAGCACCTCGATGTCGTGGACGAGGTGCCACACGTCCTCCTCGCGCACCGCGATCTCGGCCTGGTCGAGCCGGTAGAGGTGCGCCTCGCCCGCGGTCTCCCTGAGGCCCTGGTGGGTGCCCCGTGCCTGGCTGCCGGAGATGTTCGGGTTGGCGGCCATCTCGACCAGCAGGTCCACCCGCTCCCCGCCCGCGGCGGCCCGGCTGAGCAGCACGCTGCGGCTGTACGGGTGCAGCCCCTGGAGGGGCGCGCCCGCCGCGTCGTGGACAAGACCCTCGGCCTGCCCGCCGGGGCCCCTCGTCAGGTCGAAGCCGAGGTCGAACACGGCCTCCACCCGGCGGCCCGCCCACTCGGCGGGGATCTCGGCGCGGGCCCTGATCCAGCTCGTCGACCAGGGGGCGCCCCAGGTCTCGCCCGTCTTCCACGGCTCGTAGGCGGCGGCGAGCGCGTCGGCGACGGGCACCGGCTCGCCCTCGACGTGCCAGACGGCGAGTTCCAGGGGCCGGGCGGGGCCGTAGAGGGCGGGACGGACGACTCGGTCGAGGAGTTTGCGGACGCGGTCTTCGATGATCCGGCGGTCGTCATGCACGGGGGCGGGTTCCCTTCCGGGGGTGCGCGGGACGTGGTGGTACGGGCGGTCGGGTGCCGGGGGAGGGGAAGCGGGCGGCGCGGTGGGTGCGGGGCCCGCGAGCGGTGCGGGTGTGTGGAGTGCCGGGGCCGGTGCGGCCGGGCGCGGGTGCGGGGGTCAGGCGTGCAGGTCCTCGTACGCCTTCTCGAACTCGGCGCGCGCCTTGTCGCCGACCTTCCTGCGCCAGTCCCGCACCGCGTCCCGCAGTTCGCCCCAGTCGGTGGAGCCGCGCATATAGCCCTTGATCGGGCCCTCGCGCAGCAGTTCCACGGCGGCGCCGCCGAGGGTGACATCGGTCTCGGAGTACAGGCCCTCGGCGGAGTTGGGCACCAGGACGGCCGTCGCCCGCTGCTGAAAGGCGTACTGCTTGCGGACGGCGTCCGTGTTCTTGGGGTAGTAGATGCTCTGCGGCGCGTCGGTGGTGAACCCGGTGGGCAGGCCGATGTCGAGGACGCCCTCGGGAGTGAGGAGGGGGTCGTGGCCCTTCCAGTGGAAGTCGTGTCCTGGGACGCCGTACTTGCGCAGCAGGTAGTGGTCCGTGCCGAACGGCGCGGCCATGAGGTCGAAGGCGCGCAGCAGTTGCTCGATGCGCTGTCTCGGCGCCTTCTTCAGGCAGAGCATGGCGAACGACGACAGGCCCGCCCAGTGGGTGCCAGGACCGCCGTCGAAGCCGGGGGCGACCATGGCGTCGATGGCGAAGTCGGGGTCGGTGGCGCCGTACTGGTCGAGGTAGTTGTTCCAGCCGGTGATCCCGTCATAGTTGACGGCGGTCTGCCCGGTGCCGAACCAGTCCTTCGTCTTGGCGTTGCCCGCGATGGTGAAGCCGTCCGGGTGGACGGCGCCCGCCTTCACGAGCTGCCGCATGGCGTCGAGGGCCCGGTGCAGCAGGTCCAGCTCCTCGACCCAGTAGGTGAAGCGGCCGCCCTTCTCGCGCCACAGGTTGGCGCCGCCCACCATCTCCAGGACGAAGTACAGCGCGAACAGCGGGTCGCCGATGGCGTACTTGGCGTGCTTCGGGTCCGACACGTCCGTGCAGAGCCGGAAGAACTCCCTGAAGCTGCCCGGGTGCGGGTCGACGCCCTTCTTCGCGAAGATGTCCGCCCGGTACATCATCGCGGAGCCGCTGTTCAGCCGCGGCATCGGCAGCCCGTACAGGCCGCCCGCGATGACGGAGTCCGCCCATGACTTGGCGGGGATGTTCGCCAGGTACGGGTACGCGCGCACGGCGGGGCCCGACAGGTGGGGCGACAGGTCCTCGAAGAGCGCGGGCATCATCTGGGACTGGGCGGCGGCGGTCGGCAGCACGAGCATGCCGTCCGGGAGCTGCCCGCCCGCGATCGTCAGCGGGAACTTCTGCGCGTAGTCGGTGGCCGGGGAGATCTCGAATTCCAGGTCGGTGCCCAGGGTCTCGTTCAGCCGCCGCCACATCGGGTTCTTCCCCGCGGGCGGTGGCACCGGGTTGTAGGTGATCGTCATGACCCGGATCGAGGGGCCCTTCGCGGGGGGCCCGTCGGGCGCGGCGGGCCGCGGGTGCTCCGGGTAGTGGAAGTAGCCCGCGAGCACCCCCTTGTCCGTCGCCGGCAGGTCGGCCGCGACGCCCTTGTAGGGGACGTGGTCGGGCAGCCGCACCTTGGCGTTGTCCCCGGCCCTCGCGGCGGGGCCGCCGTCGCCGCACCCGGCGAGCCCGGCCGCCGCCGCCACCCCGGCACCCGCACGCAGCAGGTTCCTCCGGCTGAGGTACGCACCCATCGCGCGCGCCTCCTTTCTCTGCGTCTCTCGGGGTTTCCCAGCGTGTCGCCGGGTTTCTCTGCGTTTGCTCGGCGTTGCCCTGCCGGGGCCGGTCAGCCCTTGACGGCGCCGACCATCACGCCCTTGCCCATGTGCCGTTGCAGGAAGGGGTAGATGACCGCGATCGGCAGGACCGACAGGATGAGGATGGCGGCCTGGAGGGACAGCGTGGGCGGCAGCGCCGCGCCCGGGTCGGCGGTCTGGCCCTGGCTGATCGCCGCGTTGTTGACGACGTAGGTGCGCAGCACGAGCTGCATCGGCCACTTCGCCGAGTCGTTCATGTACACCAGCGCGTTGAAGAACGCGTTCCAGTACGACACCGCGTAGAACAGCCCGATCACGGCGACCGACGCCTTCGACAGCGGCAGTACGATCCTGGTCAGAATGCCCCACTCGCTCGCACCGTCGATCCGGGCCGCGTCGATCAGCTCCGTCGGCAGACTGGCGAAGAACGACCGCAGCACGATCACATTGAATGCGTTGATCAGGGTGGGCAGGATCAGTGACCAGTAGCTGTCGATCAGCCCCAGGTTCTTGATCAGCAGATAGCTGGGGATGACACCCGGCACGAACAGCAGGGAGAGCACCAGCATCAGCAGGATCGGCCGCTGCCCGTACGCGCCCCTGCGGCTGAGCCCGTACGCGAGCCCGATCGAGGCGGCCAGGCTCAGCAGGGTGCCGACGACGGTGACGCCGATGCTCACCAGCATGGCGCGGGAGACGATGCCGCCGCCGAGTATCGCCTTGTAGGCGCCGAGCGTCGGGTGCTTCGGCCACATGACGAAGCCGCCGGTGTCGTTGAGCTGCCCGGCGTCCGCGACGGACGTCGCCAGCACCGCGAGGAAGGGGATCGCCACCAGCAGCACGCAGACGAGCAGGAGCACCGACTTCAGCGCGCGCCACGGCGGGGAGCCCGGGGCCTGCCCCGGTACCGCGCTGTATCCGCCCCGGGGCCCTCGGCGCACCGGCCGGGTGGGGGAGAGTGTGGTCATTTCTGGTAGACGCCTTCCTCACCGAAGATGTGGGCGACCTTGTTGGCGCCGAGGACGAGCGCCACCCCGACGAGCCCCTTCACCAGGCCGACGGCCGCGCTCACGCCCCACTCCCCGTAGACGAGACCGTTGTTGTACACATATGTGTCGAGGACTTCCGTCGTGTTACGTTCCAGGCCGGTCTGCTGGAGCACGATCTGCTCGAAGCCGACGCTCAGCGCGTCCCCGAGCCGCAGGATCAGCAGGAGGACGATCAGCCCCCGCAGCGAGGGCAGCGTCACGTGCCAGGTCTGCCGCAGCCTGCTCGCGCCGTCCACGGCCGCCGCCTCGTACAGGTCGTTGTCGACCCGGGACAGCGCGGCGAGGAACAGGATGGTGCCCCAGCCCGTGTCCTTCCAGATCACCTGCGAGGTCAGGACCTCCTTGAAGAGGTCGGGGTTGCCGACGATGTTCCAGGAGCCGAGGTCGTTCGCGTGCAGGAAGACGTTGACGAGCCCGGCGTTGCCCAGCATCTGCTGGAAGATCGCGACGACGACCACCCAGGACAGGAAGTGCGGCAGATAGAGGACGCTCTGGATGCTCTTCTTGACCCGCTCGCTGACCAGGCTGTTCAGCGCGAGCGCCAGCAGGATGGGCGCCGGGAAGACGAACACGACCTGGATCAGGGTCAGTTCGAGGGTGTTGACGAGCGCGTGCAGGAACGCGGGGTCGCCGTTGAAGAGCACCGTGAAGTTGTCCACCCCGGACCACCTGCTGTGCATGATGCCGATGAACGGCTGGTAGTCCTGGAACGCGATGACGTTCCCCAGCAGCGGCACATAGTGGAACAGCAGCAGGAGCACGGTGCCCGGCAGCGCGAACCAGAACAGCGCCAGGTCGCGCCGCCTGCGGGGGCGTTTGCGGCCCTGCCGCGCCGAGTCCCGGGGCGGGTCCGCCGTGTCCGGCCTGGGCGCCGGATCGTCGAGGGTCGTCATGTCGGAAAAGCCCTTTCGTGGTGATACGGGCGTCGTGCGGTCGCACCGGGACCGGCCGGGCCATGTAATTCCGGCCAGTTGGCCCCCGTCAATGCTTTGGGCAGGAAAAGCTTTCCCAGGGCGGTTTCCTGTGGTCTTGGCCGCGCTGGGATGCACTCCATAGAAAACGTATTCCTGCTGGTCGCCGCCGTCCGGGAGGGGCGGCCCGGCGCAGGTGTGCGCCAACAGGTCGATGCGCGTGGGCGGGAAGCACTCTGCCGCCCGCCCCGGCGCCGACGGCCGCACGCACTCCCGGCGCCCCTGCCTCCCCTGGCAGTGAACGCTTTCCTCATCTGTCCCCTTCACCTCCCCGGCCTCCTCGGAGGGTGAGTGGCGTACCGCCTGGTCGACGGCCCAAGAGTCCGTGCAAAGCGGCACGTTAAGGTCGCTTGCGGTCCCCCAGGACCCCGCCGCACCCGCCCCACCACCCATGTGAAGCGTTTACTATCCAATGGGTGCCGAGGCATTGACCCCGCGCCGCGCGGTGGCATTTCATGGCGGTCGCGGCGGGCCGTGGCCCCGCCCCGAGGGGCGCCCCGGTCGGACGCGCCTGCCGTCCCGCCCCACGCACCCCCGGGCCCGTGCGCCCCATGCCTGCGCACGCCGCTCTCCCCCGCTCCCGACCCGAGGAATCTCCCGCCCATGGACCCCTCCACCGCCGCCGCGCCAGGGCCGAGCAGGCTCGCGGACGTCTTCACGCCCGCCCTGGTGGCGGCCCGTATGCCCGCCATCGGCGCCTGGAGCCCCGTACCGTCGGCCGACGACCACGGCGCCTGGCCCTTCGACGACGCCGACAGGGCCCGGGTGCTGGAGACCGCGGGCGCCGCGCTGGGGGAGCCCTGGCCCGCGCTGCCCGCGTCGCTCTTCGCCCGGTTCGCGCGCGACGGCGACAGGGCCGCCTACCAGGCGCCCTCGGGGGCCCGCCGCACCCGGCTCGGCTGGGCGCTGCTCGCGCTGGCCGCCGCCGGGGGCGCGGACGCCGAGCGGTTCGCCGACGAGGTGATGGACGGGGTGTGGGCGCTGTGTGAGGAGACCTCCTGGGTGTGGCCCGCGCACGACTTCCGCGTCCTGGACGAGCGGCGCGGACTGCTGCCCGACCCCGCGGTGCCCACCCTCGACCTGGGCGCCGCCCACACCGCCGCACTGCTCGCGCTCGCCGACGCGATCGCCGGGAACGCGCTCGACCGGCGCGATCCGCTGCTGCGCGCCCGGCTGCGCCGCGAGGTCCACACCCGGGTGCTCGGCCCTTACCTGGAGCGCGCCGAGTGGGGCTGGTACGACGGCGGCACCGCCAAGCTCAACAACTGGAACCCCTGGGTCCACTCGAATCTGCTGCTCGCCACCGCCCTCACCACCGAGTCGGCAGAGCGCCGCGCCGCGCTCGTCGACCGCGTGGTGCGCGGCCTCGACAACTACCTCGCGGCGCAGCCGGGCGACGGCGGCTGTGACGAGGGGCCGCACTACTGGTGGCGGGCGGGCGCCTCGCTCTTCGAGTGCCTGGAGACCCTGGAGTCGCTGCTCGGCACCGGGGGCGCCCTCTTCGCCGACCCGCTGGTGCGGGCCATGGCGCGCTACCCGCTCGCGACGTGGATCGGCGACGGCTGGTCGGTGAGCTTCGCCGACGGACCCGCGCGCGCCCGCGAGACCGCCCCCGCCGTGCTGCACCGCTACGGGCGCCGCACCGGCCTGGCCGACGTCACCGCGCACGCCCGCGCGCTGCGCGGCGCCGCGGACGCCGTACTGCCAGGCCCCGGCGAGCCGTTCGACCTGCGGCGCGTCCTGGACGCGCTGTTCGACGCCGAGTGGTGCGGGCGGAAGGGCGCCGATGAAAGCGAGGGCGGGGCCGCGTTCCCGCTCCCGGAGCGCTGCTGGCTCCCCGACACCCAGGTCCTCGTCGCCCGCGCCACCGGCGGCACCACCCGGGGCCTGCTGCTGGCGGTGAAGGGCGGCCACAACGACGAGAGCCACAACCACAACGACGTCGGCTCGTTCCTCGTCGCCCTGGACGGGCGCCCGCTCGTGATCGACGTGGGCGTGGGCACGTACCGCCGCGAGACCTTCGGCCGCGAGCGGTACGGCATCTGGTCCATGACCAGCGAGTACCACAACCTGCCCGTGGTGAACGGCCAAGGCCAGTGCCACGGCGGGCAGTTCGCCGCCCGCCGCGTCGCCGCGCACCGCGACGGGCACACCGACGGGCTCACCCTGGACATCGCGGGCGCCTACCCGCCCGCCGCCGGGCTGCGCTCGTGGACCCGCACGGCCGCGCTGGTACGGGGCGAGGGGGAGCGGATCGAGGTCGGCGACGCCTGGCGCCTCGACAGCGCGCCCCGCAGCCTCGCCCTGCATCTGCTGCTGGGCGGCGCGGTCACCGGGCTCGGCGGTGGCCGCGCCACCGTGTCGGCCGACGGCGGCCGGGGCCTCCAACTCGCCTGGGACGACGCCGCGTTCGACGCCCGTGTCGAGACCGTCCCCCTCACCGACCCCGCCTTCGCCGACGTCTGGGGGCCCGAGGTGTACCGGCTGGTGCTCACCGCCCGCCGGCCGTTGGCGGCGGGCACCCACCGTCTGACCGCCGCGCCCGCCGCGCCATGACCGCCTGACACTCCCGGCCCGGCGCACCACCGGCACCACGGGCCCCACAAGGGTCCGCGCACGGCAGCCCGTACCCCCTCCGCACGGCCAAGGAGTCACCATGACGTCAGCAGCACACCCCGCGGCACCGCTCTCCAGACGCGCCGCGCTGACCGCGGGCGCCCTCGCCGCGGCCACCGTCGCCCTCGGCCGCACCCGCGCCGCCGCCGACATACCGGGGGAGTCCAATGGCGGCGTACGGATCATGCCGCTCGGCGACTCCCTCACCGATGGCTTCACGCCCTACCCCGGCGGCTACCGGGTGGTCCTGTGGCAGCTCCTCGCCGCCGACGGCACGGCCGTCGACTTCGTCGGCTCCCTCGCCAACGGCCCCGCGGAACTCGGCGACCACGACCACGAGGGCCACTCCGGATGGCGCATCGACCAGCTCGACACCGGCATCGACGCCTGGCTCACCGCCACCGCCCCGCACACCGTGCTCCTGCTGATCGGCACCAACGACCTCAACCAGAACCACGACGTGCCCCACGCGCCCGCCCGGCTCTCCGCGCTGATAGACCGGATACGGGCGCGCCGCCCCGACGCCGAGATCTTCGTGGCGACCGTGCCGCCCCAGGAGAACGCCACCCAGCAGGCCCGCGTCGTCGCCTACAACGCGGCGATACCCGGGGTCGTCGCGGGCAAGGACAACCGGGTCCATCTGGTGCCCATGTACGACGCGTTGACCACCGCCGACCTGGCCGACGGCATCCACCCCACCCGGGCCGGCTACGGCAAGATGGCCGCCGTCTGGCACGACGCGCTGCGCTCGGTGCCCACCGCCCTCGCCCCGCACGCGGCGCACACCGCGGCCGCGCGGCCCTGACCCCCGACCGGGGCCGGGCGGCGGGCCACCGCACCCCCGGCCCCACCCGCCCCGCGGCCCCGGCCGCGGGTTGGCGCCACCGTCCCCCACCCGAGCAGAGGTGTGCCGTGCACAGACGACAGAAGACCATGTTCCGTACGACGCTCGCGCTGGGCGCGGCCTCCGGCCTGATCTGGGCCGGGTTCGCCGCCGTGCCACCGGCGGGCGCGGCCCCGACAGCGAGCGGCGAGTCCGCCGCCAGGGCCGCCGCGGCGCCGAGCGTGAAGGGCAAGGTGTACGCGGGCTACCAGGGGTGGTTCGCGGCCGCGGGCGACGGCTCCCCGGTGAACGCGTGGCAGCACTGGGCCTCCGGCACCCCCGCCCCCGGCAACCAGAGCTTCGAGCTGTACCCGGACGTGTCCGCGTACCCCGACAGCGCCCTCCACCAGACCGGTTACGCCGCACTCGGCGACGGGCAGCCGTCGAAGCTGTTCTCGTCCTACGCGGACGCGGTCGTCGACCAGCACTTCAAGTGGATGCAGCAGTACGGCATCGACGGCGCCGCCATCCAGCGCTTCGGCGGTGACTTCACCTCGCCGGGCAACCCGCGCAACCTCCAGAAGAACGGCATCACCCAGAAGGCGAGGACCGCCGCAGAGAAGTACGGCCGGGGCTTCTACGTCGAGTACGACATCAGCGGCCTCACCGACGACAACCTGGTCTCGTCCGTGCAGAAGGACTGGACGGACACCGTCACCGGCTCCATGAAGCCGACCGACTCCGCCGCCTACGCCCACCAGGACGGCAGGCCCGTGGTGGAGCTGTGGGGCATCGGGGTCTCCGGCAGGAGCGGGACACCCGACCAATTCGTGCAGCTCGTCAACTGGTTCAAGGAGCGGGGGGTCTACGTCATCGGGGGTGTGCCGCGCGGCTGGCGCACCGACACCTCCGGGTTCGCGCCCGCGTACGACGCGCTGGACATGGTGTCGCCGTGGAACGTCGGCAACAAGACCGTCGACGACAAGCTGTTCGCCGACGACGAGGCCAGGCTGGAGGCGAACGGGCAGGACTACCAGCCGGTGATCTTCCCCGGCTTCGCCTGGTCGAACTGGCACGAGGGCTCCCCGAAGAACGAGATCCCGCGCGACGCGGGCCAGTTCCTGTGGGACCAGGCCCTCGGGGTGCGCAAGGCGGGCGCGAACTCGGCGTTCGTGGCGATGTTCGACGAGTACGACGAGGGCACCGCGATCGCACCGGCCGCCGAGGACGCGTCGATGATCCCGACGAACCAGTACTTCCTCACCCTGGACGCGGACGGCAAGCACATGTCCTCGGACTTCTATCTGCGCCTCGCCGCCGCGGCCACCAAGATGATCAACGGTTCCGCGGATATCAGCGAGACGGTCCCGATCCCGCTGGAGAACTGACAGGTTCCGATACGCCCCCGCGTCCCGCGGCACCGCGCACGGTCCGGCCCGCCCCCGGCGACCCAGCCAGGGGGCGGGCCCGTGCGCACCGCCCGCCGGGAGAGTGACGTTCGCCACATCCAGCCCCTCGGGGGGCGCCCCGGTGCGGCCTGCGGCCGGGACCGTGCGCCGCCGTCCACGGCCCCTCGCGCACCACCGCCCCGGCCGCCCCCACCGCGTGCCGCCGGGGGCGGGTCGAGCCAGGTGGGAGCCCGAAAATGAGTCGTTTCAATCAACGGCTACCGCATGCCGAAAGCCCCCTTCCGCACGCACCTCGCGCCGCCCGCCACACTCCTACGCCGCCCTTCGTGAGCGCCGCGGCGGCCGTTGCGCCGCCCCCGCGCGGCTCGCTGCGCGACCCTTGTGACCTTTGAGCGCGCTGTGCCACCGTCGAGCGACGATCTTCTGGAGTGCGGTCCTGGCCGGAAAACGCCGCCCGGGGCGCGCGGGAGCCTGCCCTTCCGCCGTGCCCGGCGCCGTATGGCGGGGCCGCTTCGCACGTGAGGAGTTGGGGTCGTGATCCGCCGTCGAGACGTCCTGAGAGGCTCCGCAGTACTGACCGTCTCCGCACTCGCCCCCGCCGCCGCGGGCGCCGCGGCCTCGGCCGCCACCGGCGCGGCGACCGGCGGCGGGGACGCGCTCGGTTGGCTGCCGTTCACCCACGAGATGCGCCCGTGGACCCGCTGGTGGTGGCTCGGCAGCGCGGTCACCGACGAGGGCCTGCGCGACCACCTCACCCGCTTCGCCGAGGTCGGCTTCGGCGGGGTGGAGATCCAGCCGATCTACGAGGCCCAGGGCTACGAGGACCAGATCCGCAGCTACCTCGGCCCCGCCTGGCTCGACGCCCTAGGCACCACCACCGCGACCGCCGCGGAACTCGGCCTCGGCGTCGACCTGACCACCGGCTCGGGATGGACGTTCGGCGGCCCCTGGGTCACCCCCGAGATCAGCGCCGGGCGCGCCCTGACCGAGACCTGGCACCTCACCGGCGGGCAGCGGCTCGACGCTCCGGTGCGCACCACGCAGCCCCCGCACCCCGCCCTCGTCGACGAGGAGAAGCTGTCACGCCCCGACCTGCGGCCGCCGATGCAGCCGCTGCCCGAGCCGCCGCTCGCCGCGCTCGTCGCCCGGGACGCCGACAGCGGCAGGACCGTCGACCTCACCCGGCACGTCGGCGCCGACCGGATGCTCGACTGGACCGCGCCTGCCGGCGACTGGCAGCTCCTCGGCGTGTTCAGCGGGCTCGTGCTCAAGCGTGTCGAGCGCGCGGGACCCGGCGGCAAGGGGCTGATGACGGACTACTTCGACGCCGGGTCCATCCGCCACCACCTCGACCACTTCGGCGACGCGGTCGGCGAACAGCCCGGTATCCGCGCCCTGTTCCACGACTCCTTCGAGCTGGAGCGCACCGACTGGACCGGCGCCGCACTCGCCGAGTTCGAGCGGCTGCGCGGCTACGACCTCGCCCCGCACCTGCCCGAGGTCTTCACTGGCGCGGGCTCCGCCGAGGTGCGCTCCCGGGTCATGACGGACGTACGGGAGACTTTCTCCGACCTGTTTTTGAAACGTTTCGCCCAGCCGTGGGCGGAGTGGAGCGGCGACCGGGGCTGGCTCACCCGCAACCAGGCCCACGGCTCCCCCGCCAACCTGCTCGACATCTACGGCGCAGCCGACATCCCCGAGACCGAGTACCTGGGCGCGGAGGAGCTGCCGATCCCCGGCCTGCGCAAGGGCGCGGGCTCGACCGAGCCGCCGAAGTCGCTGGTGTGGCGCATGGCGTCGTCCCCCGCACACCACCAGGGCAAGCCGCTGGTGGGCGCCGAGACCGCCACCTGGCGCGACGAGCACTACCAGGTGTCGCTGTCCCAGGTGAAGCCGCTGGTGGACGTGGTGTACGCGGCCGGGGTCAACCACGTGGTGTTCCACGGCACCGCCTACTCCCCGAAGGAGGCGCCCTGGCCCGGCTTCTCGTTCTACGCGGCCACGGAACTCAAGCCCGCCGACACCATCTGGCACGACCTGCCGCAGCTCACCGGCTACATCACCCGCTGCCAGTCCGTCCTCCAGACCGGCTCCCACGACAACGACGTCCTCGTCTACTGGCCCCAGCACGACCTGTGGGCCGAGCCGGACGCGGGTCTCGGCGACGCGGCCGAGGACCCCGAGCTGACACCCGACTACAAGTGGCAGGGCGACCCGTGGATGTACGGGCACCCCACCGGCGCCGACGACGTCGCGGGCGGTCTTGAGGCGCGCGGCTGGCAGTTCGACTGGGTGTCGGACCGGCAGCTCGCCGGCTTCCACGGCGGCAGGTCGGGGGTGGCGGGCGAGCACGCCGCCTACCGGGTGCTGGTCGTGCCGGGGGCGCGGCTCATGCCGCTCGACACCCTGGCCAGGATGCGGGACCTGGCGTCGGCGGGCGCCACCGTCGTCTTCCACGGCGGGCTGCCCGCCGACGTGCCGGGGCTCGCCGACCTCGACCACCGCCGCTCCCGCCTCGCCGGTCTGCTGCGCACCCTGAAGGCGCACCCGGTGCCCGGACGGCACGGCAGCTACCGCGTCGGCGCGGGCCGTGTGGTGGTCGCCGGGGACGCCACCGCGCTCGACCGCGCCCTCGCGGCGACCGGCGCGGTACGCGAGCCGGTGGCGGACTCGGGCCTGAAGGTGCTGCGCCGCAGGCACGGGGACGGGCACCACTACTTCCTGGCCAACTCCGGTGCCGAGCGGGTGGACGGCTGGTGGGCCCTCGGTACCGGGCCCGCGGCCGTCGGGGTGCTCGATCCGCTGCGCGACACCCGTGGCACGGCCCCGACCCGGCACCGCCGGGGCGCCCTTGAGGTGCGGCTCGCGCTCGACCCCGGCGAGTCCCTGATCCTGCGCACCTTCGACAAGCACCGCCCGCACGCCCCCGCGTACCGGGTCAGGGTGCCGACCGGCCGCGAGAAGACCCTCGAAGGCCCCTGGAAGCTGACGTTTCTCGACGGCGGCCCCAAACTGCCCGCGGACCGCGAGCTGAAGCGGCTGGTCTCCTGGACCGAACTCGGCGACGCCGAGGAGGAGTTCTCCGGCACCGCCCGCTACACCCTCACCTTCCGCTCACCCGGGCACGCCCGCCACGGCGGCGGCTGGCTGCTCGATCTCGGCGAGGTCAGGGAGAGCGCCCGGGTCCGCCTCAACGGCCACGACCTGGGCACCGCCTGGGCCATCCCGTTCCGCCTGCCCCTGGGCGAAGCGCTGCGCGACGGCGACAACGTCCTGGAACTCGACGTCACCAACCTCGCCTCCAACCGCGTCCGCGCCCTGGCCCGCCACGCCGAGCTGACCACCAACTTCTATATGAGCTGGCGCTCGACGCCCCCCGACCAGTGGGAGATCCAGCCGTCCGGGTTGCTGGGGGCGGTGCGGTTGGTGGAGGTGGCCGGCTGACCCGGGGCCCGGCCCCCGACGCGCGAGGTCGGGGGCCGGGACCTGTCGCTGTCAGCCGGTCACCTCCCGCAGCAGCCGGGTCGCGCGTCGGGGCCCGGCCATGCCGTCGTGGGCACGCGAGCCGATGAGGACGACCTCGGCCACGGAGGGCTCACGGGCCGAGGCGCGCCGCAGCGCTCCGAGGGCACAGGAGGCGGCCGGTCCCGCGGTGTCGGGGGGCGGGGAGGGTTCGGGGGTGTGGGGTGCGGAAGGCGTGGATGCCACGGAGGTCTCCATGACGGACGGCCCCGCCGCGTACGGGAGGGGCGGGGGAGGGAAAGGGGCTGCCCGTGTGGGACCGCCCCACCACCAGGCACGGACCCGGAGACTTCACGCCATGCCGGGGGCGGTAACACCGCAGGACGACGGCGTCCGCTCCTTTTCCGCGCAGGAGCCGGAGCCAGGGGGGTGCCGTACCCGGACCTTGCCCGGGGCCGCCCCGCTCCCGCGCACGATGGTGGCGAACGGCCGTGATGCCTACCATCGGGGGATGGGTTCCGCGGTTGTCGGGGTGGTTGGCGGGTTACTGGCGGCTGTCATCGGGGCGTGGGCGGTTTTGCGGGCGCGGCGTCCGGTGGACTCCCGGGTGGAGTTGGTCGACGTGTCGGTTCGCGTGGGCGCGCCTGAGCATGATGGCGAGGCCGAGGTGCCGGTCGTGGATATCAAGGTCCGCAACGTGGGCGGCCAGCCCGCTGTCCTCAGGAGGCTGGTCGTCGAGGTGGTCGAGGCGGGGCTGTTCCGGCAGGAGCCGCTGCACCCCGATATGCGGACCGGCGCCGGAATGCCGGTCTCCGGGCGCTACGACGTGCGGCTGCCCCCGTCCTACGAGGCCGCGGGGCACCGGCAGGCGGTGCCTCTCGACCAGGTGGTCCCGCCCTCGGACACGGACCGGTTCTTGGCACGCCTCGGCGCGGACCGCGAACCCGGTGATTTGGTCTATCTGCTGCGGTTCGAGGTCGTCCACGACGCCGCCGAGCGGCGGGTGACGTCTTCGCCGGTCGCCGTCGGCGTCCCCGTGGAGGACGAGATCGTCCGGGTGGGGTGCGCCCGTGAGGCCGTCGAGCGGTTCTGGTCCGAAGTCGAGGAGATCCGGAGCGGCGTCGACCGGGAGATGGCCGCGCGTGGTCTGCCGGTGCCCGACTGGCGGGCGCATCCCCCGCGGCGGCGCGGCGAGCTGCCCCGGGTGCTGGCCGCGGTGGACGGAGGCGTTCCCGGGGACGACGGCGGCATCGTCACGGACGGCGAGCACGTCCAGGTGAACGAGGCGTTCTGGGAGCCGGAGCGCGCCGTGGAGGAGTACCTTCGCGAGGCCGAGGAGCAGTGCCGGGCCCTCGTCGGCCTGGTGGCGCGTGCCGAGGAGGCCCCCGACAGTCTGCGGCGGTCCGCCCGGCTGGCCGCGGAGGAACTCGCGCAGCTTTCGGCCCTCCGGAGCCGCCCGAGTCGCTAGGCGCCACATACCGGCACCCCGGCTGTCGGCTCAGCGGACGCGCGCCCCCCTAGCCGTCCCCCGCGTACGCCCGCCGTCCGCCGTGAGACCGGCCGTCAGCGACGACCCGTGCGGCAGTGCGCTGGTGACCCGCAGGGTGAGGGACGCGGAGGCCCCCGGGGGCAGGGCGGCCGTCACGGGGACCGGGAACGCGTTCGGGTCGCGGCCGGCGACCTTCGGGGTGCCGTGGGTGTGCGTCAGGCTGTCGAGGCGTACGTCGTAGGCGGTGCCGCCGCCGTGGTTGGTGATCTCGACATGCCAGGTGCTGGTGCCGTGCCTGCCGCCGCGCCCCGTGACCCTGCCGGTGAGCCTGGCCCGCCCGCCATGCGCGCCGTCGTCGATCTCCAGTACCAGGGTGTCCCAGCCGTAGCCGCTCGCGACCGGTTCGACCGCGCGCGGTGCGAGCCCGCCGGGTGCGGCGTTGGTGAAGGCGATCGTGTTGTCACCTGCCCTCAGCAGCGACGCGGGGAAGCTGAGCACCGCGCGCCGCGGATAGGCGCTGCGGTCGGCCTGTCTGCCGATCGACGAGTCGTTGCCGCGCGGGAGTTCGCCCGAGACGCCGTCCGCGGTGCCGTTGACGGCGACGGCGGGCGGGGTGCCCTGCTGCATCGACGACGACACCGTGAGGTACGCGGTGCCCGACGGCGCCTCGTCGAGCGGGAAGTGGACCGTCCAGGTGCCCGGGTTCGGGTGCGCGTAGTACCAGTCCTCCGGCTCCCAGCTCGCACCGATGGTGAAGTGCAGATCGCCCGGGATGCGCGACGGCTTCTCGTACGCGCGCGGGCTCGGCCGCGCCGGGGACCCGGTGGCGAGGGCGTACTCGCCGCCCGTGCGGTCGGCGGTGCCGATCTGCCAGCGGAAGGTGCCATGCCGCGCGGGCGACCAGACGACGGTCGGCAGTTGGTGGTGCCGCCCGTGGAAGGTGAGCCCGGTCCTCTTGTACTGGTCCGTCGCCGAGCCCCCGGCGGAGAACACGTACAGGGTGTAGCTGCCCGGGGCCGTGCTGCCGGGGCGCCACGCGGGCGGCACGCCGGGGAGGGTGAACGAGCCGTCGGCGCCGGTCCGCACGAAGTGCACGCCCTCGTGGAGGGTGTACACGTCGTCGAGGTCCTGGGTGCTCAGCAGCACCCACAGGTCCGCGGCGGGCCGTCCGTCGGTGAGCCGCACCCTGCCGGAGACCGTGGTGCGCTGCTCGGGCTCCGGGTAGAGCGGGTCCCGCAACCAGGCCGCGCCCGCGCGGTGTTCGTCGATCTCGGCGTGCGCGGTGCGGGCCGCCTCGTCGATCATCGCGTCCGGGTCGTCGGGGTCGCCCGTGGTGAGGAAGGTGAACCAGGGGCCGTAGAGCCGCCGGTAGCCCGCCGGGAGTTCGTAGCCGGGCAGCCCGTAGTGATTCGGGCTGAAGTAGTTGAGGATCAGGGCGTCCTGATGGATCGCCAGGTCCTGGCGCTGCGGGCCGACGCCGTAGAAACCGGCGAGCGTACGGTCGGAGACACCGCTCAGCGGGGTGAACCAGGCCCCGAAGCCGTTGCCGTAGTGCCCGAACATCGGGTTCTGGTAGTGGTAAAGGCTCCAGTTGTACTTGGTGTAGACGGTGCCGGGCGCGAGGCCGCCCGCGTTGTTCTCCGGCGAGGGCAGGTCGGGGTTGTCGACGCCGTCGATCCGCCAGGTCTCGTCGCTGAGCGGTTCCTGGGTGGCGAGGTAGGCGTAGGTGGGCTGCTGGCCCTTGCCGCGCTCCCAGTTGAAGCAGTGGTCGAGGACGGCGCGGTCCCAGCGGGTGTTCATACGGACCTCGCCGATGGAGGTGTCCGCGGTCGCGGTGAGGATGTTGTACCCGTACAGACCGCGTCGGCCCGCCCGCATGACGAGGTGGTGCTCGTGGCGCAGCGGGTCGCTCGTGACGTCCGCGAACGCCACCTCCACCAGGTCGTGTTCGACGCGTACGACGTCGACGCGGGTGCACACCAGGCGGGACTTGCCGCCCGCCGCGTCGATGTAGAAGGAGTGCTGCCTGTCGGGGTCCCTGGGCTCGACGCCGCCCAGGTGGTGCGCCAGCTCGGTGCCGTCGACGACGACCGAGGTGGCGGTGATCGAGACGTCGTCCCAGCCGGTGACGATCCCGCCCGTGGCGTCGTCCCTGCCGAAGGTGAAGCGTACGAGGCCGTTGTCGAGCACGATCTCGGCGGCCTCGCCGGGGAAAGCGTACGAACCGGGCGCGGCCGGCTCGCCGTTCACCAGCACGGTGACCGCGCCGCCGCCCCGGCCGCCGCCCGCGCCGCCGGTGGCGTCCGCCTCGTCCGCCCGCGCGCCGCCCGCGGTGGCGGCGGTCAGCGCGACGGCTCCGCCGCCGATGAGGCCCAGGGTGGTACGGCGGTTCGGCTGGGGCTGGTCCCAGGACATCGCGAACTCCTCGCTGACTCGTGCCGACGGGATGGGGAACGGAGGGGAACGGAGGGGGCGGAAGGGAGGAAGGGGACGGAGGGGGGAGGAAGGGGCGGTGCCCCGGGGCGGGGAGGCGTGGGTGTCGGCGCCATGGTGGGCGCTGAAGTGCGGCGCCGCCGCCCTTCGGTCGGCGCGTCCCGGTCGCGGCCGGACCCGGTCCTGAGATGGGGACGGTGGGCGTGGTGTGCGGCCTGGCGTGGTGTGCGGGCGTGCGGGGGCCGCCGTCGGCGGGGCGCGGCCGGGGAGAGTCGGCCCCGCGCCATGTGGGGCCGAAGCAATTGAAACGTATCCAGAAAGCGCTTTCGCCGGTCAACGTAGCGAGTGATTCCCCGGAAGGGAAGAGGGGGGACGGAACGCCGCCGGGGGCCGGGTCGCGTACCGACCGCGGTCCTGGGCGCGGGACTTGCCCCGGAATGCCCCCGACCGGCCGCCCGACGGCCCGGCTGACCGGTTCAGGACCGGGGGACCGGGTGATTCCGGCTGCGGCCCCGCGGGCCGCCCAAGTCGCCTGCCGGGCAGCGGTGGAGTGCGCAAAAGGGTGTCGTGCGCGGCGCGGGGCCGCCCGCGCCCGCCGCCGGGGGCCGGAAAACCCCATGCCACGAAAAACGATTCAACTGCGCTGTTGACACCGCCGCTCGGACGGCCTTAGCTTCCCAGTCGAAACGGCTATATGAATCCGATGCGCGTACATGAACACCCGTTGAGCGGTGCGGGTGCGTTTGCACCGGCGCTCCCCGTGAACCAGGAGAGGCTGCCGCATGGGTCCATCCACGAGCCGGGCGACGATCGAGGGCGTCTCGGTGCGGGTCTTCCGCACCACCACGCGTCTTGTCACCGACTCGGACGGCCACGCCCACCCCGGTGAGCGGCACACCGTGACCCGGGCCCTGCTCACCCTCACCGACTCGGAGGGCGTCACGGGGCGCTGTCTCGCCGCGGAGGCCGACCTCGGCGAGGCCCAGGTGGCGGGCCATCTGCGCCCCGTCCTGCTGGGCCGCGACCCGTCGGAACGCGCCGCGCTCTGGCAGGAGTTGGCGCGCCGTCAGCGCGGCAGCGCCGGCACCCTGCGGGACCGTACGCTGGCCGCCGTGGAGCAGGCCCTGTGGGACCTGCTCGGGCACCGCCTCGGGCAGCCCGTGTGGCGGCTGCTCGGCGGGATGCGCGACCGGGTGCCCGCGTACGGCAGCACGATGTGCGGCGACGAGGTGCCCGGCGGCCTCGCCACCCCCGAGGACTACGCCGCGTTCGCCGAGAAGCTGGTCGCCGACGGCTACCACGCCGTCAAGCTCCACACCTGGATGCCCCCGGTGCCGTTCGCGCCCAGCGTCGACATGGACATCCGCGCCTGCGCGGCCGTACGCGAGGCCGTGGGCCCCGACGTGCCGCTGATGCTGGACGCCCACCACTGGTACAGCAGGGCCGACGCGCTGCGGCTCGGGCGGGCCCTCGACCGCCTCGGGTTCCTCTGGTACGAGGAGCCCATGGAGGAGTACTCCACCCAGTCCTACCGCTGGCTCGCGGACCAGCTCGACACGCTGGTGATCGGCCCGGAGAGCGTCGAGGGGCGGCTGCACGCGCGCGCCGAGTGGATCGCCGCTGGCGCCTGCGACATCCTGCGCGTCGGCGTCCCTACCTCGGGCGGTATCGACCCCGCGCTCAAGTCCGTACACCTCGCCGAGGCGTTCGGCATGGAGTGTGAGCTGCACGGCGGCGGCGCGGGCACCCTCGCCCTGCTCGGCGCCGTCCCCAACAGCCGCTGGTACGAGCGCGGACTGCTGCACCCGCACTACGACTTCGACGAGGTGCCGCCCCATCTGACGCGCGCCGCCGACCCGTTGGACGCCGAGGGCTGCGTCCGCCTCCGCGAGGAGCCCGGCCTCGGCGAGAGCTACGACCTCGACCACATCGAGGCCGAGACCGTGCGGCAGTGGTGACCGCCCGCCACCCCGCGCCCCGCGCGGCGCACTGACCCCCCGGCCGCGAGCACGCGTCCGGTCCCCGACCCCCGAACCGTCCCCGAAGGAGCAAGCACCATGAAGATCCCGGTCACCGTGGCGCGCCGTGTCCGGCCCGTCCACGCCGCCGCCATCGCCGCCCTGCTGCTCGCCTCGCCCGCCCTGGCCGCGTGCGGCGGGGACTCGGACGAGTCCGCGGACGGCACGGTCAGGCTCTCCTTCTCCTGGTGGGGCGACTCGTCACGGGCCAAGGCCACCGAGGCGGCGATCGACCAGTTCGAGAAGGCCAACCCGAAGATCAAGGTCAGCACCTCCTACGCCCAGTTCGGCCCGTACAACCAGAAGCTCGCCACCCAGATGGCGGGCGGCGGCGCCCCCGACGTCATCCAGATCGACTGGGGCAACCAGAGCCAGTACGCGGGCAGCAACACCCTGATGGACCTGGCCAAGGGGCCCGCGAAGGTGGACTTCTCCGGGCTCGACCCCAAGTTCGCGGGCAGTGGCAAGGACGGTGACAAGCAGGTCGCGCTGCCGTTCGGGCAGACCACCCAGAGCATCGTCGTCGACACCACCAAGCTGAAGGACCTCGGGGTGCCCGTGCCCAAGGCGGGCTGGACCTGGGACGACCTCGCCGAGTTCGGCAGGCAGGTGCACAACAAGTCCAAGGGCAAGCTGTACGGCATCACCGACCCGGGCGCCACCTGGGCCGCCTTCCAGTCCTGGCTCGACCAGAAGGGCACCGCCCTCTACACCGACGACGGCAAGCTGGGCTTCCAGCAGTCCGACCTGGAGGGGTTCTGGACGTACTGCGACGGGCTTCGCAAGTCGGGCGCCGCGACCCCCGCGAACCAGAGCACCACCTTCAACAACGGCCCCGCGGAAGACCCGTTGGCGAAGGGCACCGCCGCCGCCGAGTGGGACTACGACAGCATCTACGCCAGCCACGCCGCCGCGACCAAGGACACCCTGGCGCTGCTGCCGCTGCCGACGGTGGACGGCAAGACCGGTATGTACGCGAAGCCGTCGATGCTGCTCTCCGTGTACGCGCGCTCCAAGCACCCCCAGGAGGCCGCCAAGTTGCTGGGCTTCCTCGTCAACGACCCGGCGGCGGCGAAGTCCCTCGGCACCAGCCGGGGCCTCTTCCCGAACCTGGACGCCCGCAAGGAGCAGACGGCGAAGTTCACCGGCGGCGACAAGGTGGTCTCGGACTTCGAGGCGTCCGCGCAGTCCGGCCTCAGCCCGACCCCGCCCGCCCCGCCGAAGGGCGACGGACAGCTCATCACGCTGATGCAGCGCGAGTACGGCTCGGTCAGCTTCGGCCAGGAGAGCGTGGCGGCCGGGGCGAAGAACTTCATGACCCAGGCCCAGCAGGCGCTGTCCAAGTAGCCCGGAACCGAACCGCGTTGGGCACGCCACGACACGGAGCCCAGCAGCACGGAATCAGGCAAGCGAGGGAAGGAAGCCGGTGAGTTCGACGGCCAAGCTCGACGTCCGCACGCCGCCGCCCCGGGCCGCGGCGGGCAGGGGACGTCCCGGCGGGGGACAGCGGCGGGGGCTCGCCGACCGCACCGCGGGCTATGTGTTCCTGCTGCCCTGGTTCGCGGGGCTCGCGGTGTTCACCGTGGGCCCGCTGGTGTACTCGCTGTATCTGTCGTTCACGGACTACAGCCTGCTCCAGTCGCCGCGCTGGATCGGCCTCGCGAACTTCCGGGAGATGTTCACCGCCGACCCCCGCTTCTTCCACGCGGCCAAGGTCACCCTGGTCTACGTGGTGGTGTCGGTGCCGGTGAAGCTCGCGCTCGCGCTCGGGGTCGCGGTCCTGCTCAACCGCAGACGGCGCGCCACCGGGCTCTACCGCTCGCTCTTCTACCTGCCGTCGCTGCTGGGCACCAGCGTGGCCGTGGCGCTGGTGTGGCGCTCGCTGTTCGCGCAGGGCGGCGCGGTCGGCAACGGACTCGGCGCGCTGGGGCTGCCGAGGACCGACTTCGTCAACAACCCCACCTGGTCGCTGCCCGCGATCATCCTGCTGACGTGCTGGCAGTTCGGCGCCCCGATGGTCATCTTCCTCGCGGGCCTCAAACAGATCCCCACCGAGCTGTACGACGCGGTGTCGGTGGACGGCGCGGGGGCCTGGGGCCGCTTCCGGCACATCACACTGCCGCTGCTGTCGCCGGTGGTCTTCTTCAACATCCTGCTGGAGACCATCAACTCCTTCCAGGCGTTCACCCCCGCGTTCATCATCAGCAACGGCACCGGGGGACCCGCGGACTCCACGCTGTTCTACACGCTCTACCTCTACCAACGCGGCTTCACCGACTTCAGGTTCGGCTACGCCTCCGCCATGGCGTGGGTGCTGCTCGCCGTCGTCGGCGTGGTCACCGCGCTGATGTTCCGGGTGTCGAGGGTCTGGGTCTTCTACGGGGACGGAGCGGAGCGATGAGCCGTTTCTCCACCGCGCCGGGGCACACGCCCACGGTCGCGAAGGCGCCCGGGGCCCGCGGGGGCGCCCGGCGGCGCGGCAGGTCGGTGCTGTGGCACACCGCGGTGATCGTGGTGGTGCTCGTGGTGATCTACCCGGTGGTGTGGATGGTGGGCACCTCGTTCAAGCCCGCCACCGAGATCGTCACGTCCAACAGGCCCTGGCCGCTGCACGGCACCCTGCACAACTTCGGCGCGGGCTGGAGCGCCAACCCGGGTGTCACCTTCGGCAGGTTCTTCGCCAACTCCCTGCTGATCTCCGCGCTCGCGGTGGTCGGCACCCTGCTGTCCTGCGCGCTCGCCGCGTACGCGTTCAGCAGGCTCACCTTCCGCGGCAGGACGGTGCTCTTCGCGGTGATGGTGGTGACCATCCTGCTGCCCTACCACGTACTGATCGTGCCGCAGTACGCCATCTTCAAGCAGTTCGGCTGGATCAACACCATCCTGCCGGTGGTGGCGCCGAAGTTCCTCGCCACCGAGGCGTTCTTCATCTTCCTCATGGTGCAGTTCATGCGGGGGGTGCCGCGGGAGATCGACGAGGCGGCGCGCATCGACGGCTGCGGCCCGTACCGCACCTTCTGGTGGGTGGTGCTGCCGCTGACCAGGCCCGCGCTGATCACCAGCGCCATCTTCAGCTTCATCTGGACCTGGAACGACTTCTTCACCCAGCTCGTCTACCTCAACGACCAGAGCAAGTTCACGGTCCCCATCGGCCTCTCCCTCTTCGTCGACCAGACCGGCATGACCTCGTACGGGCCGATGATGGCGATGTCCGTCCTCGCGCTGCTGCCGGTGTTCCTGTTCTTCCTCGCCTTCCAGCGCCTGCTGGTGGACGGCGCCACGTCGAGCGGTCTGAAGGGGTGAGCCGCCGATGACCACCCACCCCCGGCCCGGCACCCGGGCGGCCCGCGGCGCCGAGCGCGTCGAGCTGGTACGGGTCGCCGCCGAGACCCTGGCGGTCGGCGCGCTGTTCGCCCTGTTCAGCCTGCCGGTGGTCACCGCGGGGGCGGCCTGGTGCGCCGCCGCCGAGACCACCGCGGCCTGGCACACCCACCGCGAGCCGCCGCTGCTGCGCACCTTCACGCGCGTGGTCGGGCGCGACCTGGCGGCCGGACTCGCCGGGCAGTGCGCGGTGCTGCTGGTGGGCGCCGTGGCCTGGTTCGAGATCCACGTCGTCGTACGGTCGCGGCTGCCCGGCTACCCCCTGGAGGCGGCGGCGCTCGGACTGCTGGCGACGGCGGCGCTGGCGTTCGTCCTGCTGACGGTGGCACACCGCGCCCATGACGCGGCCGGCGGCGCCGCCCCACGCTGGCAGGACGCGGCCCGCGCCACCGCCGCGCTCGTGCGCACCGCGCCCTCGGCACCGGTCCTGGTCGCCGCGGGCTGCGCGGCGACGGTGGCACTGGTGGCGGTGATCCCGGCGTTCGCCGCAGTCATGGCGGGGCCGCTCGCGTACGCGGTGTCGGCGGTGCTCACCCGGGCGCGGCGAGGCACGCGGGACGGGCGGGAAGCGGGCCCCGGCTCCCGTCAGGAGTGACACGGGACGGGAGGCGTCAGACGTCCCAACGGGCGTCGAGCCGGGCGGGTTTGCGGAAGACGAGGCCGTAGGGCGCGCTCGCCTCCGGGTCGGCCAGGCGCAGCGACGGCAGCCGTTCGAGGCAGGCGCGCAGCGCCACCCTGGTCTCCAGGCGCGCCAGATGGGCGCCGAGGCAGTAGTGCGGGCCGTGCGCGAAGGTGAGGTGGGAGCGGGCGTTCGCGCGGCGCGGGTCGAAGCGGTCGGGGTCGGGGAAGACGGCCGGATCGCGGTTGGCCCCGGCAAGCGACACCACGACCAGGTCGCCCGCGGCGATCCCGCCGCCCGCAAGTTCGGTGTCGCGCGCCGCGTAGCGGTCGACGACGGCCGCGCCCGGCTCCATCCGCAGCGACTCCTCGATCACACCGTCGAGCAGGCCGGGCTCCGCGGCGAGGAGTTCCGCGGTGCCCGGGGTGGTGAGGATGTGCAGCAGCGCGTTGGCGATCATGCCCTCGGTGGTCTCGATGCCGCCGAAGAGGAGCACCGCGGCGTTGGACGCGACCGCGGTCGTGTCCAGGGCGCCCCCCGCGGCGGCCCGTACCAGCAGCGAGTCGTCCCGCCCCGCGTCGAGGGTGCCCGCGACCGCGGCGCGCAGCGCGCCGTAGGCGGCGCCTCCCGCGTCCCCCGGGTCACCGCCCCTGGTGAGGGTGTCGACGGCGCGCACGATCGCGTCGTACCAGCCGAGGATGTCGGCCACCGGTACGTCCCGCAGGCCGAGGGCCTCCGCCATCACCACGGCGGCGAGCGGCCCGGCGAAGCCCCTGCGCAGCTCCGCGCCGCCGTCCGGTGCCAGGGCGTCGAGCAGCAGGGCGCTCTCGCGCTCGACGAGGCCGGCGAACGAGCCGTGCACCGCGCGGGGGCGGAAGGGCCCGGTGAACGGGTCCCGGTGCGCGGCGTGCGCGGCGCCGTCCAGGGAGAGCATGCTCGGGCCGATGACACGCGCGGTGGTGAACCTCGGGTCGTCCACGGTGAACCCGGCGGGGTCCCGCATCACCGCCACCGCGCTCTCGTACCCCGTCACCATCCACCCGCCGACGGCGGGCACCCAGGTCACGAGGGACGACGCGCGCAGCGCCGCGAGACGCGGATGCGGGTCGGCGGCGAGCGCCGCCGTCGACACGCCCGCGGCGCCGTGCGCTGTGTTCTGCCCGGTCACGGCCATCCCTGGAGTGTACGTCGGGCCCCCGCGGCCGGGCCGGGCCCGGGGTCATGCCGCCTTGAGGCCCAGCGCGTCCGCGGCGAGCGCGCCCACCTCGGCCAGTGAGGCCGCGTCCGGCATCCTGGCCACGCCGCGCTCTCCGGGGCGGTGCACGAGCACGGGCACGTACTCCCTGGTGTGGTAGCCGTGGCCGATGGTGGGGTCGTTGCCGTGGTCGGCGGTGACGAGGAGGCGGTCGCCCGGTGTGTCCAGGAGGCCGACGAGCGCGGCGAGCCCCGTGTCCACCTGTTCGAGGACCTCCCCGTAGCGGTCCGGGTCCTGCTGGTGGCCCGCGAGGTCGCTCTCCTGGACGTTGGCGACGACGAGCGCGTCGCCCGGCGCCCGCACCGCGTCGAGGGTGTGCGCCAGCACCTCGGAGGTGGCCACCGCGGGGTGTCGCACGGCCGGTTCGCAGGCGAGGATGTCGGCCGCCTTGCCGACCAGGGTCACGGGCACCCCGGCGCGCGCCGCGCGCTGCGGCAGTTGCCGGGTGGGGTCGAGCGGCGCGCCGAGGTGCTGCACCGCGAGGCCGCCGTTGCGGTAGAAGCCGCTGGCGGGGGTGGAGAAGCCGACGGTGCCGCCGTCGCCCTCGCGCACGAAGTCGCGCAGTGGGCCGTCGGCGTGCCCGCCGACCGCGATCACCCGCGCCACCGGCGCCACCGCGCGCACCGTGCGGGCGATGGCGAGGATGGCGTCGAAGGAGGTCTCGTCGAGGCTGCCCGAGGCGTTCCAGTTGATGCCGGGGTCGGCCTCCAGGCTGTCGTGGACGAGCACCGCCCCGTCCACCACCAGCAGCGGCCTGCCGTCGAGGAGCGCGGTGCGGTGGCCCGCGCGCTCCAGCGCGGCGCCCACCTCGTCCAGGTGCTCGGCGAGCCGCGCCACCGTCACCCGGCTGAAGTCGGCGCCCATCATGGTCTGGTGGCCCGCGTAGGTGTCCGCGCCCGGGTAGCCGAGCGCCGCGCGGCCCACCGCCACCGGCAGCCGGGTGCCCGTCGCGAGGTCGCGGTGCGGGTGGACGAGCCCGAGCCCCAGCGCGCCCAGCGCGGGCAGCCGCAGCGGGCGGCCCAGCGCGGCGCGGCAGTGGTCGAGCAGGTGCCCGCAGGTGTCGGCGCCGAGGTCGCCGGGGCGCAGCGCCCCCGCGTCCGGCATCGCGCCCACCCCGAACCCGTCGATGACGACGACCACCGTCCTTGTCACCGCAGCTCACCCCCCTGGGCGTCGTACAGCCCGACGAGCCGTGGCACCCCGGACGCGATGCCCTCGACCACGGCCACGGTCGAACGGGTCACGAACACCTGGGTGCGGAAGGCGAGCAGCGCGGTGTCACCGACCCGTACCGCGCCGTGTCCCGGCGGCGGGTCGAGCAGCCGGTAGTAGTCGATGTTCTCGGCGGGTGTCTCCTGGACGCCGAGCCGGGTGCCGGTGCGCGGCAGCAGGGCGGTCCTCGCATGGCCCCTGGGGTAGAAGCCGCCGCCGAAGATGGCGGGGCGGCCGTCCGCGAGCACCTGGGCGATCTCGCTCACGTACACGTACGCGGGCCGCTCCGGCTGGTGCGGGTCGGCGGCGTGCAGCGGGGTGGTGCCGGTGAGCGCGTGCCCCGGCTCGCCGTGGGTGGCGCCGCGCTCGGCGAGCAGCGGCAGCGACGCCACCGAGGTGGCGCTCGGCGCGCTCAGCTTCTGGCCGGTGTGGCCGCGGGAGGCCAGCACCTCGCGGGCCTTGACGGCGAGGTCGAAGGTGGGGGTGGCGTGCGGCGCCCCGGTCTCGGGGTCGCACAGCACACAGGGGAAGGCGGTGACCCCGGCGAGGCGGATGCCCGGCATCCGCTCGGCGGCCTCCGCGAACGCGTCGAGCCCGGCGAGCGGCACCCCGCCCTCCTGCCCCGGATACCCCGCGCCCTCGGCGGACTCGATCCGCACCAGCACGTCCTGTACGGTCCCCAGCAGCCGGGCCGCGTCGGAGACCGCGCGGGCGTTGCCGAGGTCGAAGACGGTGACGGCCTCGGGCCGCCAGGCCAGCAGCTCGGGCAGGGAGCGCCGGGGGATCTGCACCAGGTGGCCGAGGTTGCCGGGGCTCGCGCCCACGGCGTGCAGCCGCCGGGCCTCGGCCGCGTCGATCGCCGCGAACCGCGGGATGTGCCGGGCGATCGCACGGGCCAGGACGGGGTTGCGGCCGATCTGCTTGACCACGAACCACAGCCCGATACCGAGCCGTTCGGCCTCCGCGGCGAGCAGCGCCGCGTTGGCCTCGACGGCGTCGAGGTCCATGACGTAGGTGTCGGGCGGGATGTCACCTCGCCGGTGCAGGTCGGCGGCGACATCGGCGAGGCCGGGGTTGCGGGTGAGCAGGGAGGTGAGGAACACCGGTCAGTCCTTGGGGTCGTACGGCTCGTGCGGGGCGGCTGCGGGGTACGGGCCCGGTGGCGCGGCGTCCGTAGCGGGAGCGGTGGCGTCCGTACCGGGGGAGGGGCGCGGGGCGCCGTCGCCGCCGAGTGCGTCGAGGGAGCGGCGCAGGATGGCGAGCACCAGGTCGGCGCCCGCGCGCATCGGGTTGACGCGGACGGCCCAGTCGGCGAGCGCGGGCGCGTCGTCCAGGGCGGACCCGGAGAGCCGGTAGACCATCGGGGCGATCTCGTAACGGGAGTTGGCGCCGACCGGATAGGGGGCGGCCCCGAACCGGGCCGCAGCGCCTGGCAGTTCACGGGCGACCGGCCGCTCGCAGCGGACCAGCACACAGCGGTCCTGGGTGTTGGCGAGCCGGGCCTCGGCCACCCCCGGCACCTCGCCCGCGTTCAGCCGCTCGGCGACCTCGCCCGCCACCCGGGACTGCACCGCCCACATCACCGGCACATGGGTGAGCGCCCGCAGCGCGTCGAGCGCCTGGTGCCCCTGGACCTGGCCGCCGCCCGAGTAGTTGTCCGCGCGCACCCGCGCCACCAGCTCCCCGGCACCTGCCACCACACCGACGCCCTCGGGGCCGTGCAGCTTGAAAAGCGAGAAGCAGGAGGCGTCGGCGCCGAGTTCGACCCCGCACCGCGGCACCCGTAGCACGGCGTAGTTGTCGTCCACGACCGTGCGCACCCCCGCCGCCCGGCACGCCGCGACGACCTCGCCCGGATCGTACGCGTCACCGAGCCGCTGCCTGCTGTGCTGCACGTACGCCCACCCGAACTCCCCCGAGCCGAGGGCGCGTCGCAGCGCCGCCATGTCGTTGAAGTCCACCTCGACGGTCCGCACGCCGAGGCCGCGCAGGGTGGCGGCGGTGGTGCGGTACACCGGCGCGCGGTGGATCAGCAGCGGCTCGCCCGGGGAGAGGACGGCGGCGAGCGCCGCCCGGATCGCACCGGTGCCCGCGCCCTGGACGAGCGCCGCGTCCTCGGCGCCGAAGAAGTCCGCGAGCACCGCCTCGGCCCGTGCCGTGGTGCGCGGCCTGCCGAGTCCTGGGACGACCCCGGTGTCCGACTGGAAGAGCTGTTCGCCCTCGAAGTGCGCGGCGACGCACTCCAGGAGCCCGAACTGCCGCGCCACCGCGTCCTCGACGGGGACCGTCGGCAGCGGGTGGGTCAGAGGGAGCCGGGGCGCTGTCTCGGTCATCGCTTGTCCTCCTGCGGGGCGGCCGTGCCCGCGGGGGCGTCGGCGGTACGGGCGGTGCTGGTGCGCGGGGCGGCGCCCGGGCCTGAGCCGGTGAGGAAGCGCAAGGGATTGTACCGGGTGAGGAGGGCTTCGAGGTGCCCGTCGAGGCCGGCGGCGCGGGCGGCGGGGAGGAAACCGCGGAACAGGTGCCCGTACCCCCGGCCGCCCTCGGCGCGCAGATAGCCGTGCCGGGAGATGTCGCAGCTCAGCAGCGCCCGGTCGGCGTGGCCCGCGTCGAGCAGCGCGAGCAGCAGCCGCAGCCGCACCGCGTCCGGCTGGTAGCTCTCCTTGCCGACGGTGTCGAAGGCGACGTACGCGCCGCTCGCGGCGATCTCGGCGTGCGCGGCCGGGTCGTCGAGGAGGTCCTGGTGGCCGATGCAGATCCGGTGCGGCGCCAGCCCCTCGGAGGTGAGGATGTCCAGTTGCGCGAGGCCGCCGCGGCCGAGCTGGGCGTGGGTGCTGACGGAAAGGCCGGTGGCGAGGGCGGCGCGGGCGGCGGCCCGCAGCACCCTGGTCTCGGGTGCGCTCGGGGTGTCGCCGTGGCTGCCGACCTCGCCGATGACACCGGGCCTCGCACCGGCCACGCCCGCGCCGTCGATGCCGTGCTCGGCCTCCCGCACCAGCACCTCGGTGAGCGCGTCGACGTCCCCCGCCACCTCGGCCGGGTGGAACGGCTCGTAGTACCAGCCGGTCGAGGCGACCACCGGGACACCGCTCGCACGGGCGGCCCTCGCCAGCGCCGGGATGTCGCGGCCCATGCCGCGGCAGGTCAGCTCGACGACCAGGGAGAGGCCGAACTCCTGGCGCAGCTCCGCGAGTTCGGCCGCCACCTGCGGGCCGTGCCGGGCGGGGTCGAGGACCGCGGCGCCGTCGCCCGCCCGGTCGAGGTCGAGCACCAGGTGCTCGTGCGGCAGGACGGGGCCGCGGACCGCCGCCGGATCGAGGGGGCCCGTGACGGTGTGCAGCGCGGGGGCGTCGGGGGGAGCGGTGTGCATGGCGGGTTCCTTCGTGGCGCGGGGGCGCGCCCGGCGGGGGTGGGCGGCCTCAGCCCTTGATCGGGGTGAAGAGGTGGAGCCAGTGCAGGACGTTGAGGAGGATGCCGCCGACGATGACCGCGGCGGGCGCCGCCGCCATCCGCACCACGGGACGGCCCATGGCCTCGTTCAGCAGGTAGAGCCCGCCGACGATGAGGATGCCGAGCCCGGCGCCCATCGCGTTGGCGGCCATCAGGGAGCCGAAGAGGATCGCGAGCTGGAGCGTGTCGGTGATCGCGGCGCGCAGGTGCTCCGAGGAGTCGCGGACGGTGGGCAGCTTGCCGAGGACCCGGCCGATGGCGGACAGCGCGAGCACTTCGAGGGCGAAGACGGCCGCGCCCACCACCACCGCGAGGAACGGGTTCGGCAGCAGGTAGCCGATCGGGTAGACGAAGGTGAAGCCCGCGATGCCGTACGCGCCCGACGCCAGCGCGGTGGTCGCGATCAGTGGGATGAAGCCGAACACCCGGTAGAAGTCGACCTGGGCGGCCTCCGAGTACTGCCCCTTGGCGATGAGGAAGCTGGTCGCCTCGCCGCCGCCGAACACATGCATCTGGGCGAGCAGGCACACCCCGGCGCCGAGCACCATGAACAGCGGCAGATGACGCCGCAGCCGGGTGGCGTTCGCGCTGAACAGCGAGGCTATGGGGTCGTCGTCGGCCTCCTGGCCCTTCGCGGGCTCCGCCGCCGCGCCCCGCTCGGCGGCCGCCGCGGCCCGCTCGGCGCGCTGCCGCGCTATGTCGCGGTACGCGGCGAGCCCGATGAGGGTGAGGACGCCCGCGGCCATGGCGAGCGCCCCGGCGAACACGTTCGGCCAGAGCTTCATCGTCATCACGGTGAGCGCCAGTTCGAGCACGGCGGTGCCGCCCGCCCAGGCGCGCCCGAACTGCTTGGCGATGGCCAGCACGGGAAACAGCGTGAACAGGAACAGGATCGGCGTCGACATCTGCTGCATCGCCGTGAGGAAGTCCACGGGCAGTTTGTGCGCGACGTCGTTCGCGCCGTTCAGACCGAAGACGACCAGCGCGCCCCACGCGCCGCCGAGCAGCGGCGCGAGCCACCTCTTCGGCGACAGGATGCCGAGGATGTCGGTGGGCAGGAAGACCAGCCAGGGGTTGAGCACTCCGGACGACAGGGCCATCGGGGCGCCGAGGCCGAAGATGAACCCGGCCGAGAGGCCGAAGGAGACCGCGGTGGTGGCGCTGCGCGTCGTACGGCCCTGGATGAAGTCGAGCATGAAGGGGCGCACACCGTCGTTGAAGACGGCCAGGGCCATGTGCGAGATCAGCGCGGTCAGCGCGCAGAGCACGATCACGGTGAGCTGCTGGGCCAGCGAGAAGTGGAGGCTGGCGTCGGCTGCGAGAACGGTTCTCACGTCGGACTCCTTCCTGCCCGGGGCGGGGACGTGCCCCGGGGCGAGTGTTCCGGACGGGCTGGTCCGGAAGGGGGCCCGGAAGGGGCCGCCAGGAGGTGCCCGCCCGCTCGCGGTGAGCAGGCGGACGCTTGGTGCCCGCCGGGACGGGGACGGTCCCGGGGGCGGGGGCGGGCGTGGCCCGCCGGGGTTCAGGCGCGGGCGGCGATGGCGCGGGCCAGGGCGGGGGCGACGGCGTCGATCTGGTCGAGCGAGAAGCCGAACACCTTCTTGCCCTCGTCGAGCAGCGCCGTGATCTCCTCCTCGGCCGGCACGGAGCGCCCGAAGGTGTGGCAGGCGGGCCTGCCCATCAGCCCGACGAGCACGCCGAGCGAGGCACCGGCGCCGGTGTGGCAGGTGCCCAGGTAGTAGTCGGCCTTTCCCGCCCTGAGCTGCATCGCGGCCTCCATGTCGCTGGAGACGACCGTCTCGACACCGTCGAGCGCCAGGGCCCGTACCGCCTCGGCGACCTCGGCCTTGCCGACTCCGCCGGTGAGGATCTTCTTCATCGCTGACTCCTGTTCCGCGTCCGGCGCCGTCCGCCGTCCGCCGCGGGCCTGTCGTTCGTGGGGGTGGGGTGGGCGCCCACACCGTCCCGGCCGTCCGTTACGGCCATGCCGTTCATGCCGTCGGTGTCGTGCATACCGTTCATGTGGTGCCTGCCTCCGCCGTCGCTTCCCGTTGCCGTGCCGTCAGGCCGCCGGGCGCTGGGCCAGGACGGCGAGGTGCAGGGCGAGGAAGTTGACCTCGGAGTCCGGGAGGGCCGCGCCGAGGGTGCGCTCGGCGCGCCCGGCGACGGCCCTGGCCCGCTCCACCGCCTCGGGGTGGTCGGCCAGTTCGGCGGCGACCTGCTCGTCGGTGGTGAACTGCCCGATCGGCTCGCCGTCGAGCAGCCGGCCGAGCGCCATCGTCAGATGGCTGGTGAGCATGCCCGCGGTGGCCTCCGTCACGCGCGCGCCCCCGGCGGCGAGGGCCTCCAGCTCCGCCGTCACGAAGTCGACCACCTCGGGCCGTACTTCACCGCCCTCGCGGAACAGCCGCAGCCGCAGCGCCAACTGGTCGTCCATGCCAACCTCCCGGTAACACGGGGTTTTTCCACAGTAATCAGGATTCTGGATTCTCTGGCCGTACCGTTCCGCCGAAAGCCCCTGCCCGGCGGGTGGTTGACGGCCCGTCAGTACGAGGGCATGCGATCCCCCCGTACCACCTCGGCCTGGGTGGACACCACGGTGTCCGGGGCCAGCGCGTCCCGGAAGGCGGTGAGCGCCTTGCCCGCGCTGTCCGCGCGGCAGATGACGGCCGCGCTTGAGTTGCGCGGGGACAGGCCCCGCGTCACCTCGCCGTCCAGCGGGTGCACCTCGACGCCCATGCCGATGCGGTCCTGTACGTCGTCCAGGTTCCAGACGGTGGCGTCCGCCTGGTCGCGCGCGAACACGTCGCGCAACTGCATGTACGACGACTCGACCCAGACGGTGTCGGCGCGGTGCGCGAAGGCCCGCTCGGTGAGCAGCCGCTGGTCCTGCGAGGTGTGGTCTATGGCCACCCGGAGGCCGGGCTTGTCGAGGGAGACGCCCTCGCGCAGCAGCAGCCCGTGGGCGCCCACGTAGGTGCCGGGGCCGAGGTCGGCGACGATCTCCACCGCGTGCTCGGCGGCGATGCGGTCGGCGGCGAACCGGGAGAGCACGACCAGGTCGACCTTGCCCTCGACCAGCGCGGCCGCCCTGGCGTCGGAGCCCCGCATGAAGGTGATCGCGAACGGTGTCCCCGCCCGGTCGAAGGCCGCGCGCAGCCCGGTGGCGAGGCCCTCGTAGCGCCGCGAGTAGGGCAGTGGCATCGCGGCGAGCAGGGTGCCGAGCCCGGACAGCCGCCAGAGCACCGCACGGTCGGAGGCGACGAGGAAGGTGCCGAGGTGCCCGCGCGCGCTGGTCTCGATCCCGCCCGACTCCTCAAGCAGCCGCAGCGCCGCCTGCACGGTGCCGTTCCCGCACCCCAGCTCCTGGGCGAGGTCCCGGACCCGGGGCAGCCGGGTGTCGGGCGGCACGCCGAGCAGCAGCACGGCGAGCTGGCGCGCGGCCAGGCCGTTGCGGGTGAGGAAACGGTCATCCAGGGCATTCACGAATCGGACAGTAACCAGAATTCTGGATACTGACAAGACCCTCGGGGCATCGAATTTTCCGACTCGTAGAGATCGGATCTATGAGTGACGGGCGGCAGAGCTGCGTCATTCCGGCTGCCTGCCCGCGAGGCCCCGTACGCAAGCGCGCAGAGCTCGGGCGGCCGGGTGCGGGAAGCCTTGACAGGTTGCCCGTCTGGCGCCACCTTCAGAGCTATTCATCGGAGGACAACGATGTCAGACACCTGGGGTGGTGCGTGGGGTTCGCCCCGTACCGAGGGAGGCATGTCGATGGTCGAGCGATTCGATCCGCTCAGTAGGCGCGGTTTCCTCGTCGGGACGGGCGGTGCGGTGGCCACCGCAGTGGGCCCGGGCGGCACGGCGGCCGCGCAGGCGCCGTCCGGACCGTCCGCCGGGGCGCGCCCCGGCGCCGTGCCCGCGGGAGCGCGCGCCGCGGACGCCGTGGATCTGGTGAATCCGCTCACCGGGGCGCTCACCACCTCGCCCGACATCGCCTGCGGCAAGACCTTCCCCGGCGCGGTGGCGCCCTTCGGCCTTGTGCAGCTCAGCCCGGACACCGTCAACGGCGGTGACAACGGCAGCGGCTACTCGGCCGACATGACGACCATCGAGGGCTTCAGCTTCCTGCACCTAGGCCGTGTCGTTCGGATCTTCGCGGGGGTGCGACGCCAGCTACGGCACCTCGCCGCGTTGTCGGACCGTCCACGTACGCCCAGTACGAGGACGATCCTCCGCCTTGCGATGCTCCCCCACAGCCCGAAGGGCGTGGGAGGTACCCCCAGCATCTGACGCCGCACCCTGGTCCACGAAGATCCAAACGACACGACCTAGGCGGCGTCGGCTGCTACGGCGACCTGGGCAACCTCCAGGTGATGCCGGAGACCGGCGACCTGGTGACCGGGCGGGACGCGGCGAAGAGCCCGTTCCGGCGGGAGACCGAGACCGCGCGCGCCGGGTACTACGCCGTCGGCCTGGACCGCTACGGCGTCACGGCCGAACTCACCGCCGCCGCACGCGCGGGCATGCTCCGCTTCACCTTCCACGAGGCGGGCACCGGGCGCGTCAAGGTCGACCTGGCGCGCAGGATCGGCTTCGACGGCTCGCACTCCGTCGCCCAGGAGCTGCGGCTCGTGGACGAGCACACCGTCGAGGGCTCGATGCGCGCCGACCCCTCGGGCGGCGGCTGGATCTGCGGCAACGGCCCCACGTACACCGTGTACTTCTCGATGCGGTTCGCCGACCCGGTACGGGCGTTCGGCGTCTGGGACGGCGGGCGGGTGGCGCGGGACGTGCGCGCGCAGTCGAGCACGGGCGGGAGCGCCGGGTTCTTCGTCGAGTTCCCGGTGGCGGCGGGGCAGCGGGTCCTCGTCAAGGCCGGGGTGTCCTTCACCGGGGTCGACGGCGCGCGTGGCAACCTGGCCGACGCGCTGCCCGGCTGGGACTTCGACGCGGCGGCCGCGGACGCGCGCGACACCTGGGCGCGGGCCCTTCACCGGGTGGAGGTCACGGGCGGCTCCGCCACCCAGCGCGAGATCTTCTACTCGGCGCTCTACCACACCATGATCGACCCCAGGGTCGTGAGCGACGCGGACGGCACCGCGCGCTCCGGCGAGGGGCCGCCGCGCCGCGAGGGCTTCGCGCGGCGCACCGTCTTCAGCGGCTGGGACGTCTTCAGGGCGCAGTTCCCGCTGCTGACCCTCGTCGACGAGCAGACGGTACGCGACCAGGTCAACACCCTGCTCGCGCTCACCGACTCGGGCGCCGTGGGCGGCCTGGCCCGCTGGGAGCTGCTGGGCACCGACACCAACACCATGATCGGCGACCCGGCGGTGAACGTGATCGCCGAGGCCCATCTGAAGGGCGTCGGCGGCTTCGACGCGGAGAAGGCGTACGGGTACTGCCGCGACGTGGCGCTCGGCCCCGCCGAGCGGTCCAACCGCAACGACTTCGCGAACTGGACCGCCCTCGGCCACTGCGTCACCGACAGCCTCTCCGCCACCCTGGAGAACTGCTACTCCGACTTCGCGCTCGCCCGGTTCGCCGACGCCCTCGGGCACACCGAGGACGCCGCGCGGCTGGAGCGCACCGCCCGCAACTACACCAACGTCTTCAACGAGGACGTCGGCTGGTTCCGGGGCAGGCGTGCCGACGGCTCCTGGATGGGCGACCAGGACGGCTGTGTGGAGAGCAACCCCGAGCAGCAGGGCTGGTTCGTGCCGCACGACGTGCCGGGCCTCGCGCGACTCGCCGGCGGGAACGACGCGTTCAACACCCGGCTCGACGGTGTCTTCGCGCGCACCCCGCCCGAGGACATGATGCGGTGGAACGACAGGTACAACCACTCCAACGAGCCGGTGCACCAGATGGCGTTCCTCTTCGTGTACACCGGGGCGCCGTGGCTGACCCAGAAGTGGTCGCGCTATGTGTGCGAACACGCCTACGCCACCGGGCCCGCGGGGCTCGCGGGCAACGACGACTGCGGGCAGATGTCCGCCTGGTACGTGCTGGCCGCCGCCGGGTTCTACCCGGTGTCGCCGGTCAGCGGCGTCTACGTCCTCGGCAGCCCCGTCTTCCCGCGCACCGCGTTCACCACGAGCCGCGGCACCGTGTTCACCGTCGAGGCGCCCGACACCTGCGCGTCACACGTGTACGTGCGCGGGGCGCGGTTGAACGGGAAGGCGATCGACCGGGCCTGGATCACGCACGAGGAGACACTCGCCGGGGGCACGCTCCACTTCACCATGTCGAGCACCCCCACGTCCTGGGCGGCGTCGAGCACCCCGCCCGCGTCCTGAACCGGCCGGGCCACGGCCGCGCGAACCCGGGCGCCGCGTCGGGCACCATGTGTGCATGAGGAAGAGCGATATCTGGCGGCTGGTGGCGGGCATCCTGGCACTGACGCTGATGCCCGAGGAACCGTACGACGGTGAGCCGGACCGCCTGTCGCTGCTGATGGACGAACTGGCGAGACTCGACAAGGAGTTGCCCGACGGGGTGTCGGCCGCGGAGGCGGTGGCGCTCACCGAGCGCCGGGCCGAGGACCGGATCGCGCTGCTGACCGGCGGTTTCGCCGCGGCCTTCCTGCATCTGGCCGCCGCCTACGACGAGACGGACGCGGACACCTCGGCGCTCGACGTGGTGCGCGCGATGGCGCTCGAATGGGTCGACCGCGACGACTGAGCGCGGCCCCCGCGAGAGCAGGGGTGCGGGAAGGAGAGGACACGGGGGGTGGGCCCTGTCCCTCCCGCACCGCTCTGGTGCCGCGCGGCGCCGGCCGGGGGGTGCCGGGTGCGCGGCCACCGACCGACTCGCACGGCTGGGGGAGGGGGTGAAGCCGGCGGGTCGGTGCGGAAGCGGATGACCGCCCGGGCGAAATACCACCCCTGCGGAAATCCGGCGGAACATGTCCATCATACCTTTTCCAAGGGGCATTGCATAGCTTTCGGATTCCGCTCCGAAACGGAAATCCAGGGGTGTGCGTGGCCGCTCCCGCGGTCGCACTGTGGCTTCTTAGGGGTTGTAGCGCCCGGCCGCGCCGCTAGCTTGGAGATGAACGTGACGCGTCCTCGCCTAGACGAAATGGAGGTGGCAATTCCGATGGCCAACCCGGAGTTGCTGCACGCGGACCCTGAGCCGGTCACGGAGCCCGCCTGGATATTCAGCTACACGGCCACGGGGCCGCAGCTTGACTGGGAGTGGGCGCACAAACGGCTGCGGGAGTCGAAGAACTTCTGGATCACCACCCAGGGCCTCGACGGCCGCCCCCACACCCGTCCGGTCTGGGGGTTCTGGCTGGAAGGCGGGCTGTGGTTCTCCACGACGAACCGCTCCGTCGCCTACATCGAGGCGGACAACAACGTCACCGTGCACACCGAGAGCGGTGACGAGGTGGTGATCGTGGAGGGCCGCTGCGAAAGGCTCCACGGAAAAGACAGGCTCCAGGTGATCTCGGACAACTACAGGGAGTACTTCAGCCACGAGACCGTCGCCACCGACGAGGGTGTCTTCACCCCGCAGGGTTACGGCGGCCCCGGTTTCAAGATTACGCCGACGAAGGTGCTCGGCTGGAACGCCCCGTATTTCAACACGGCGACCCGCTGGGTGTTCCCGGAACCGGAAGGCGACTGAGTATCGATCTCGCCGTATCGGTCTCGCGCCGCACGCGGTAAGGGGGAGTCGGGAAACGGATTGAATCCGTTTCCCGACTCCCTCCTTTTTACGTGTTACCGGTGACGCGCACCGGGCCCCGGGCGCGTCAGGCGGCGCCGACCGCCTCGCGCTGCTCGGCCGGCTTCGGCTTCGCGGTGCGGATGACCGCCAGTACCAGGACGAGCCCGACGACGGCGAAGGCGAGACCGCCCAGGCACGTCGTCGCGATGCTGTCCGCGAGACCGGCCTTGGTGTGGCCGCCGCCGTTGCCGCGCAGCGCGCTGCCGAAGACCGTGACCAGCACCGCCGTGCCGATGGAGCCGCCGATCATGCCGACCGTCTGGAGGGCGCCTGACGCGCCGCCCGCCTCCTTCGGCGGGACGTTCGCGAGGATGGTCGCGGCCAGCGGCGCGTTGAGCATGCCCACGCCCGCACCCGCGAGGAGCATCGGGATCATGATGCCGCTGAAGTACCCGGTCGAGTCCGAGATCTGGGTCAGCCAGGTCATCGCGACGGCGACCATCACGAGGCCGACCGTCATTGACGTCTTGGGGCTGTACTTCTTCACGACCTTCGGCGTCAGCGTCCTCGGTACCACGACCATGCCGAGCGACATCGGCAGGAAGGCGAGTCCGGCCTGGATCGGGTTCATGTCGAGCACGTTCTGTACGAACTGGGTCAGGAAGAAGAACATGCCGAACATCGCGCCGCCGGAGCAGACGAACACGAGGAAGCCGCCCGCCCGGTTGCGGTCGGTGAAGAGCCCGAGGTTGAGGACCGGTTGGGCGTGGCGCTTCTCCGCCAGTACGAAGAGGCCGAGCAGGACGACGCCCGCGACGAAGGAGCCCACGGTGAGCGTGTTGGACCAGCCCTCGTCGGCGGCGTGCACGAATCCGTACACCAGCGCGCTCATCCCGGCGGTGCCGAGCAGCGCGCCCGTGCCGTCGAACCGGCCGCCCTGGGGCTCGGCGGCGGGGATCAGCCGCGGCGTCAGGATCAGCACCACGAGGCCGATGGGGACGTTGATGAAGAGCACCCAGCGCCACGAGGCGAGGTCCGTCAGGACGCCGCCGAGGAGCAGTCCGCCGGTGGAGCCGATGCCGGAGGCCATGACGGAGATGCCGAGCGCCTTGGTGCGCTCCTCCTGGCCGGTGAACGTCCTCACGATCAGCGCCAGGGTGGACGGCAGCGCCAGCGCGGCGCCGAGGCCCTGGAGCGCCCTGGCGGTCAGCAGCCACCAGGTCTCCTGGGCGCAGCCGCCGGCGAAGGAGGCGATCGTGAAGAGCGCGACTCCCGTCAGCAGCGCCCTGCGGTTGCCGAGGATGTCGCCCATCCGCCCGCCGAGGAGCAGGAAGCCGCCGTACACCAGGGTGTAGGCGTTGAGCACCCAGGACAGCCCGGTGGGGGAGACGTCGAGCGCGTTCTGGATCTTCGGCAGGGCCATGTTCATCACGGTGATGTCGATGGCGCTGAGCAGTTGGACGCAGAGGATGACGGTCAGGATGGCGCCGCGGTGCGCGGGGCCCCCCGCGGCCTGGCCGGGGGGTTCGGTGCTGGACAACTTTCGGAGCCTCCTTCGGCGAGACGACGCTCGCGGAACGGATGACGGCTGTGCAGGGAGGAGTGCCCGGCAAAGAAAGCGGGGAGTATTCTCCGGGTATAGCCCGTACGATACGGGGGATGCTCTCCGCATTGCAACATGGAGGACCGATGCAGCGTTCGAGACCGGCTCCGCCGAGCCTGCCCTCCCGTCCCACCAGGACGGACGCCAGACGCAACTACGACAGCCTGGTGGCCGCGGCGGACGAGCTGTTCGGCGAGCGGGGCACGGACGTACCGCTGGACGACGTCGTACGCCGGGCGGGCCTCGGCTCCGGCACGCTCTACCGGCACTTCTCCAGCCGCGACGCGCTGATGGCGGCGGTCTTCTGGGGGCGCATCGAGGCACTCTGCAAGGAGGCCGACCGGCTGCTGCTCGCCGACTCCCCGGTCGAGGGCATCGTGACCTGGCTGCGCAGCCTCATCGGTCTGACGATGCGGCGCGGCCTCGCCGCCGCGCTCGCCGCGGACAACAAGGACGGCGGCTCCGAGCTGTTCCGCTACTGCCGCCAGGCACTCGACACGGCGGCGACCCCGCTGCTGCGGCGGGCCAAGGAGGACGGCGCGTTCCACCCCGACCTGGAGGTCTCCGACCTGATCACCTTCACCCACGCCATCGCGGTGGCCGCCGAGCGGGCACCGGACAGCGAGGAGCACGCCGACCGGCTGCTCCGCATGCTGCTCGACGGCCTGCGCACCCGCGACAAGCCCACAGCACGCCTGTGAACGGGCGAAGACGGGCGCCGGTGGTGGAACCGGTCCTGTCGCGACGCTTACACCGAAACGGGGGAGAGAAGGATGGAGTACGGGGCATGAACGGCGGCGTCCAGGCACGTCGCTGGGGCGCGCATCCGGAGGCCGACGACCAGGGGACCTGGCCCTGGGCGGGGCGGCCGGCGTGGCCGCTGCTGGACCGGCACTACCAGTACCTGACACCGGACGAGCGGGCGGCCTTCCGGCGGCTCTCGGTGCTGGGCACCGAGTTCGACGCCGAGGCCGCGGCGGCGGTCTGCCGCGACAGCAGGCTCGGCGCGATGGACATCGTGGGAGCGCTCGCCGTGCTGGAGGCCAGGGGCCTTATCCAGCGGGTGCGCGGCGACTCGGAGAAGAGCAGGTTCCGCTGGTCCGAGGGGACCGTCGAGTACGGCGCGGCGCGCCTGGCCGAGTGCCTGGAGACGGTCTCGGTCAACGGCTTGCTGGTGGACTGGATATGGGACCACGTCCGCTGGCTGACCCACGCCTACATGCTCTCCAGGGAGCAGAGCGAGTGGTTCGCCGACCGGATGGACTACCTGGAGCGCGCCGTCGAGTGGACCTGGCGTACCGGCCACGACGACCGGCACGACCTGATGGTGGTCCTGCTCGCCAACCTCTGGCTGCACAGCGGCCGCCAGGACGCGGGACGCCGGCTCGTCGACCGGGCGCTGGGCCGCAGCGAGTACTCGCCCTACCGCAGCGACCTGCTGCTGTGGGGGCTGTGGTTCCGCAACGACGGCGAGTCGGGGGAGTACCTCGACGTCGTCCAGGGCGCCGTCGTCGCGGCCCGCGCCACCGGTACCGACTCCGTGCTGATGCGCGCGGTCACCTCGCTCGCCTGCGTGTATGTGCGCCTGGAGGACCACGAGTCGGCGCGGCGCTGCTTCGAGGAGGCCATGGGCCTCGCCCGGCAGTTGAACGACGACTTCAGCCTCTCCCTCTGCTCCCACATCTACGCCTGGTTCCTGCTCGGCACCGGCGAGCACGCCGAGGCGTGCGCCGCGATCTCCGTCACCACACCGGCCTTCGAGGAGCAGGCCGAGCCCTTCCAGTACGCCAGCTACCGCTTCGTCGCCGGGGCCACCGACCTGGCCACGGGCGCGCTCGACGCCGCCGAGGTGCACATGCGCGCCGCCGTCGGCATCTTCAACTCCTCGGGCCCGAGCTGCTTCTACCCCGTGGGCGGCCTCGCCCTCATCGCGCTGCTGCGCGGGCAGCCGAGCCGCTGCCTGATGCTGCTCGCCGCGTACGACAGGTTCCGTGCCGGGGCGGGCCGGCAGACCAGGGTCCCGCTCTGGTGGGAGCAGCGGCTGAGCGACGCCCGCCTCGCCGCGGGCGCCCGCCTGGAGGCCGACGAGATCCAGGACATCGGGCAGACCGCGCAGGGCTACACGGACCAGCAGCTCATCAGCTACGCCCTGGGCAGCGCCGACCGGCTGCCCCCGCGGCAGCCCTCGACGCTGACCAGACGCGAGCACGAGATCGCGCTGCTGGTCGCCCAGGGCCTGAGCAACCGGCGCATCGCCGACCACCTCCAGATCGCGGAGAGCACCGTGGCGTCGCACACCAAGCGGATCTACGCCAAGCTCGGCATCCGCTCCCGCACCCAGCTCGCCGGATGGGTGGCCGACAGATCCCCGCGCGGCGTGCCGCGCCCCCAGATCGCCACCCCGGCCCAGGAGTCGGCGTCGTCGGGGGACGGCCCCTTCCCCGGAGGTGTCGCGCTGCGGATGTGAGCCCGCGCCGTCCGCGCCGTCCGTGGGTGAGGGGCCTGACGGTACGGACGGGGCGGAAGGCCCGGACAGGAAGAGTGAGCAGGACAAGGGGGAGCAGCACCGTTGGCAGCATCGGCGATCTACTGCGTCATCTGTGAGACCCGTATCGTCGCACCCGCGGGCCAGGGCACCAGAACGCACAAGCAGTACTGCTCCAACGCCTGTCGGCAGCGGGCCTACCGGCGGCGGCTCGCCGCCCGCGAGATGTCGACCGCCCACCCGAGGCCGTCAGGCGCCCCCACCTTCCCGGTCCGGCTCGACAAGTTCGTCGGCAGGACGGCGGAGTTGGAAGGTCTCACCGCGCTGCGCGGCAAGCGGCTGCTGACGGTCACGGGAGCGCCGGGCGTCGGCAAGAGCCGGCTCGCGATGCAGTACGCCGAGGCGGCGTTCGCCGACGGCACGGAGGTCGTCTGGCTCGACCTGGAAAGGCTCCCCGACGACGCCCCCTTCCCCGCCGCCCTCGCCGACGCGCTCGACGGCACCGAGGGGGCGGGGCCCGACGAACGGCCCGTCCTGCTCGTCCTCGACAACTGCGAGGACGCGGTGGAGCGGCACGCCTCCCATGTCGAGACGGTCCTCTCCCGCCGCCCCGCGCTGCGGGTACTCGCCACCAGCAGGGAGGCGTTCCGTATCCCCGGCGAGACCGTCATCGGGCTCGACCCGCTGTCCCTGCCCCCGCGCGCCGAGGCCAGCCCCCGGGTGCTGCTGCGCTCGGACGCGGGCCAGCTCTTCGTGGAGCGCGCCTCGGCCGGAAACCCCAACTTCGCCCTGAGCTGCGACAACGCCGCCGCCATCGCCGAACTCTGCGTCGACCTCGACGGGCTGCCGCTGCTCATCGAGTTCGCCGCGCACTGGGTCGGCCTGCTCACGGTCACCGAACTGCTCAAGCGGCTGCGCCAGTCGGTGCGGTCCCTGACCGTGGCCAGCCGCACCGCGAGCGACCGGCACAGCAGCTTCCTCTCGGTCTTCGCGTCGAGCTACGACCGTCTCGACACCGCCGAGCAGTCCGTGTTCCGCCATCTGTCGGTGCTGACGGGTCCTTTCGACATCGAGCTCGCCACGGTGGTCTGCGGCGGCCTCACCGGCCAGCACAGCGCCGAACTCCTCACCAGGCTGCGGGCGAAGTCGCTGCTGGTGGCGACGGTGGACTCACCGCACGGCACGGAGCTGCGCCAGTACGACCCGGTGCGCCGGTACGCGAGCGAGCTGCTTGAGGAGGCCGGGGAGGCGGAGGCGGCCCGCGACCGGCTGGTCGAATGGCTCGTGGACCTCTGCCGCCCCCTGTCGCGGCACGTCACCGTGGACCGCGAACTGCTGCTGCGGGTCAGCCGCGTCCACCACCACATCATGACCGCCGCCGAGTGGACGGCGCGTACCGGCGACGCCCGGCACGTGGTGCTCGTCGCCGCGCTCACCAGGGCGCTGCGCGCCAGGGGCGAGCCCGACCTCAAGGGCTGGCTCGGCGACCGCGCCCTGCACATGGCGGCGGGCCGCACCGACCACGCGATCCTGCTGACGGAGCTGGCGGAGGCCAAACTCGCCGGGGGCAGCCTGGTGGACGCGGTCACCCACGCCTCCCGCGCGGTGGAGCTGATGGGCGACGAGGGCGCAGCGGGGGACGCGCCCGACCCGCGCGGGAGCGAGCACCACACCATAAGGGCCCGCGCCCTGCTCGCCCTCGCCTCCTGCCTGCGCAGGATCGGACAGCACACCGCGGCCGAGATGACGGCGCGTCAGGCCCTGGACATCGTGCGCGCCCACGGCGACGTCCGCGACGAGGCCGCCTGCCTCGAACACCTGGCGGTCACGAGCATGGCCGCGGGCGACCTCGACCGCGCCTCCCGGACCATCTCGGACGTCCTCTGTTCGCTGCCCGAGCACGACGAGGCGGGCACCGTGCAGGCCCTCGACGCCGCGACGGACATCGCGCTGGCCGCGGGGGAGACGGGCAGGGCCGCCGCCCACGCCGAGGAGATGCTGCGCAGACTGCCCGACGACGCGGGCCTGTTGCAGCGCCCGCTCAGCCGGCTCGCCGCGGCCGTCACCGCGGCGGGCGACCCGGTCCGCGCCCTGCGCCTCGCCGAAGTCGCCCGCGCCATGCGCGAACAGAGCGGCATGGGCGAGCAGATGTGGCTCGACGACGAAGTGGAGCGCAGGCTGCGGGAGTTCGTGCGCGGCCGGCGCCCCGCCGAGGTGCGGCAGACCCGCAAGGTCGCGGTCACCCTGTCGCCGCGGTTCGCCAGGGCCTTCGCGCTGGGCGGCAACTGGCCCGACGACAGCGAGGAGGAGCGCGACGGGCTGCTGTCCTCCCGCAAGGTGGACATCGCGCTGTTCGTGGCCGAAGGGCTGACGAACAGTCAGATAGCCAACCGCCTCGGGGTGTCCCCGCGGACGGTGTCCACCCACCTGGCCCGGCTGCGCAGCGAACTGAACATCGAGTCACGCGCCCAGGTCGCCGCATGGGCGAGGACCGCGCTTGGTGGGTAGCACCGCCGCGGGGGAGACCGCCCCGTCGGGGGATCACGGGACGGCCCCGGGGCTCACGCCTTCCTGGCGACGGGGGTCACCCGCACCGACGCGGGGCCGAGCGTCATCTCGGTCAGCGGCTTGACGGGGTTGCTCTCCGGCGCCAGACGCAGGTGCCAGCGCTGCGCGATGGTGGCCATCGCGATGGTGGACTCGGTGAGGGCGAACGCGTCGCCGATGCACTTGTGCACCCCGGCGCCGAACGGGATGAAGGAGCTGCGCGGGATGCCGGGCTGCCGCCCCCGCCGGTCGGGGTCGAACACCTCGGGCTCGTCGAACACCCGCGGGTCGCGTTGCAGCGCGTACGGGCTCACCGCGAACTGGGTGCCCTCGGAGAACTTGTGCGGGCCGAGCGTGGTGGGCCGCAGCGCCCGCCGGGTGAGCATCCACAGCGGCGGGTACATGCGCAGCGTCTCGTCCAGGATCGCGTTGGTGTACGAGAGCGAGCGGATGCTCTCGTACGACACGTCCTCGCCGTCGAGGAGTTCGTCGATCTCGGCCTGGAACCGCTGTTGCACGTCCGGGTACTGCGCGGTCAGACCGAGCGCCCAGGAGAGGGTGTTGGCGGTGGTGTCGATTCCGGCGGCCAGGAACGTGATGACCTGGTCGTGGAGTTCGGTGTCGCTGAACGTGGAGCCGGTCTCCTCGTCGCGCGCCGCCATCAGCAGCCCGAGCAGGTCGTCGCGGGCCGTGGTGCGGCGCTGGTCGGCGATGATCCGGTCGACGGTCTCGTCGAACTGCCGTACCGCCTCCTGGTGGCGCCGGTTCGCGGCCGTCGGGAGCTTGCCGAGGATCGCGAGCGGCGCCGTCATCTGCTGGTACATGCCCGCCGCGATGCGGTCGAGCGAGTCCGCCGCCTGGCTGACGGTGTCCTGCGCGCTCGAACCCCCGGTCGACATCGTGAAGAAGCAGCGCAGCGTCACCCGGGTGGTGAGGTCGTGCATCTCCTTGATGATGTCGACCTCCTCACCCGGCTGCCAGCGCTCCGCCATCGCGGTCGCCTCCTCCTGCATGACCCGCATGTACGACTTGATGTGCTGCGAGTGGAAGGCGGGCTGCGACATCCGCCGCTGGCGCATGTGCTCGGGTCCCGTCGACGTCGCGAGCCCGTTGCCCATGACCGTCTTGGACCGTTCGAGGAACGGGCCGCCGCGCCCGAAGTCCTTGGAGCGTTCGACCATCAGGTGGTGCGCGAGGTCGTGGCGGCACAGCACGTTCAGCGGCGTCGGGCCCATGCGTATCGAGACGATGTCGCCGTACTGGTGCAGGGAACTGAGGAAGCCCAGCGGGTCCTGGCGCATCTGGCGCGAATGGCCGAGCACCGGCAGCGCTCCGGGAGCCGCTCCCACCGTCCATGCTCCGTCCTTGACGGAAGTAGGCATGCCGTCGATCTCCTTCGTGTGCAGGGAGGACCGTGCCCCGCGGTCTCCGCGTGCGGCGGGGGCGCGATCCCTGGTCGTCGGGCAGCGGGCGCAGCTTTCGGCCCGTCGGATCGTGTGGTTCTGCGGTACGGTGCGGTGCGGTTCAGCCGAGCTTGGCGCGCAGTTGCTGCCGCCCCGAGACACCGAGCTTCTTGTAGGTGTGCGTGAGGTGCTGTTCGACCGTGCTGATGCTCAGCGACAGGGAGCGGGCGATGACCCGGTTGCTGCTGCCCTTGGCCGCCAGCACGGCCACCTTCCTTTCGGAGAAGGTGAGTTTGTCGAGATAGCGCGAGAAGCGGTCCTCTATCCGGTAGCGGGCGGGCCGTGGGCTGGGCGGCGCCGCCTCGTTGCGGGTCAGGAGCCTGATGGACTCGATGACCTCGCCGCACTCCACGCCGCCGCTGAGGGTGTCGTAGACGTGCTCGCGCGCCGAGCGGTGTGTGTCGTCGGCCCTGGCGGGGCCGCCGTCCGCGGTGAGGTTGGCGCCGCGCTCGTCGACGACGTCCACCGCCGCCTCCTGGTCGCCGCGCACCAGGTGGGCCGCGGCCGCCGCGAGCCGCCACGGCAGTACGTGCTCGTGGTCGACGCCCCAGGCGGTCATGAGCCGCCCGCAGGTGAGGAAGTCGGCGAGCGCCGCGTCGGCCCTGCCGTCCGCCAGGTTGACCTGGCCGCGGGCGAACAGGAACCGCAGCCCGTGCCGGGTGTCGAGCGCGGCGGCCGGGAGCGGCTGCTCCAGCCACCGCTTGGCCTCGGCGAGTTCGCCCGTCATGACGCGGGCGAGCAGCAGGGAGGCCAGCGGCCCGCCGAACCTCGCGCCCCAGGACTGCGGGGGCAGTGTGGCCATCGCCTCCTCGGCGGCGGCCGCGGCCTCGCGGTAGCGGCCCTCGTCCAGCGACGCCTCGGCCCGTATCGCGAGGAACCTGGCCTGCCACACCGGCGCCCGCCGCACCGCCGCCTCGTCGACGAGCTTGTCCGTGAGGGAGTGCACCAGCTTCAGCTCCCCCGCGTACAGCAGCGCGGAGAGGGCGGCGAGCACCGCGGGCGCGGAGTCCTCCGTGAAGGTGGACGCGTACAGCGCCGTCGCCGCGGCCTCGGCGGCGCCGGGGTCGGGCCGGCCGGACGTCAGCATCCGTACCAGCGGCCAGGCCGCCGCGAAGCGGGGCGAGGCGGAGCCGAACGCCGCGGTGCGCGCCGGGTCGTCGAGGCACAGCGCCGTGGTCCTGGTCAGCGCCGGGTAGTCCCCGCACAGCAGCAGCCGGTCGGCCTCCAGTTCGGCGTGCGCCGCGACCCCCAGGGGGTCGAGCCCGGCGGCCAGCGCGTCCAGTTCCGCGATCGCGTCTGCCGCCTTGCCGCGCCGCGCCATCTGCTCGCTGAGCAGCGAGGACTGGTTCTGCCACAGGGCCTCGGCGCCGATCAGCGCGCGCACCTCGTGCAGGCACTGGGCGCAGAGTTCCGGGTTGCTCGCCGACTGGATCTCCGCGATGTGGGCCAGTATCCCGGCGCGCTGCGCGCCGTCCGCCATGCCGCGCACCGCCAGCCAGAGCGCCTTGACCGCCACATCGCGCTCGCCGAGCGCCAGCGCCTGCGCGGCGGCCTCCTGGGCCAGGAAGTCGGTCCAGGACGGGTCCGTGTGGTCGGCCTCGATCAGGACCCGCGCCACCTTGACGGCCTGCGCGCCCACCGCGCGCAGCACCGTGGCGGCCCTGCGGCGCAGCGCGGTGCCCTCGGGCAGCGGCATCGACGCGAGGACGGCGCGCGCGGCCGCCGGGTGCCGGAAGCGGCCCTCGGCGAGCAGCCCGGCCGCCTCCAGCTCCGTCAGCGCCTCGGCGGCGTCCTCGGGGGCCGTCCCCGCCACCTCGGCGACGGCGTGCGCGGTGCTATGGGTGTCGAGGACGGCGACGGCCTGGGCCGCCCTGCGCACCGCGGCGGAGCAGCGGTAGTACCGGCTCAGGGCCGCGTCGCGGTAGTGCGCGCCCGGCGCCTGGGAGACCGGGACGACGGCGCTGGGGCTGGTCTCCAGCAGCCGCCTGTAGTCCAGCAGCAGCGCCCTGAGCAGGGCCAGGTTGGCGCCCGCGAGCCGGGTCAGCTCCGCGGCGGTGGCGCTGTTCAGGGACAGTCCGAACCGCCGGGCGGCCATCCTGGCGACGGCCGTCGCGGGCAGCGGCTCCAGGCGGACGGTGCGGCAGTGCGGCTGGTCCGCGAGCCCGGCGAGCCCGTGGTGGTGTGCGGGGTGCTGTGTGGACCTCTCCCCGAGGACGACGAGCACAGGCTGTGTCCGAACCTTCCGTGCGAACGCGAGGACGGCCCCGAGCGAGGCCGCGTCGGCCGCCTGCACCTCGTCGAGGCAGAGCAGCCTGGGAGCGGTTCCCGGCCGTTCCAGGGCCTCGGCCGAGAGGGGGCCGGAGGGGTGCGGGAACGTGAGGGTGTCCACCTCGAACCCGCGCGACGCCGCCGTTTCCGCGACGGCCGACATCAGTGTCGTCTTGCCGGAACCGGGTGGACCGAGAACGATCACGACGCTGCCTGCGCGATGCGCGGCATTTCTCAGGAGAGTGTTGAAAACGGCGAATTCGGTGACCCTTTCCAGGTGTTCCACGGATGCCCCCGCTCGGTATTCGTCCATGCCTTAGCGGTACGCGACCTCATCGGCGCGGAAATAATCGGACGGGTCCCGCTGCCCGCCCATAACGTGGCCGGCCTCGCCCGCCCCATGTGGTTCAAGGTCCGGTCCTCCGTGATCGAACATTTGATCATTCTTGCTGTGTCCCTGATCGTTGCTCACCGCGCGCAGGCGTCGCCACCCCCCATTAGGGAAGTCTCGTGCCGTAACGCGGGCAGCGTTACGGCGCATCATGCGCGACGCGGCCCCGTGGTCGGCGGTTTTCCGACCCCCGAGGTGGAGCTTTTACCTCCGTTTTCGCTGTGGATTCTTAGGGGGCCGCAGCGAACCGGCCGTAAAGTAGCGTGCTTTCCGCTGCGGAACGGTCAAGGCTGCCTTACAGACTCGGAGGCCCCAGCGGCATGCTTGAAAACAAACAGAGTGGACCCGGGACACGTCTCCCGTCGCTGACTGGAATGCGTTTTATCGCTGCCCTGCTGGTCTTCTTTACACACGCGTCGATCGAGTCGGTCTTCAGCGACCAGGGCGTCGCCTCGTGGACGCACCACGTACTGGAGCCCGGCGGGCGCTACGGCGTCTCGTTCTTCTTCGTCCTCAGCGGCTTCGTGCTGACCTGGTCGGCGCGGCCGCACGACACCGTGCGCGGCTTCTGGCGGCGGCGGGTCGCGAAGATCTACCCGTTGCACTTCGTGACCTGGGCGCTCGCGCTGCTGCTGCTGGCCACCGTCAAGTCCCCGGGGCTGGTGCTGAACTGGCACGTGGCGACCCTCAACCTGTTCCTGCTGCACGCCTGGTTCCCCTGGTCGGACACCATGGTCAGCCTGAACTCGCCCTCCTGGTCGCTGTGCTGCGAGGCGCTCTTCTACCTCGCGTTCCCGCTGCTCATCTGGCTGGTGCGCAAGATACGCCCGGCGCTGCTGTGGCCCGCGGCCGCCGTGTGCGCCGCCGTCGTGATGTGCACCCCGCTCATCACGGAGCTGCTGCCGCAGCAGCCCGTGGTGCCGGTGTACAACGTCACCTTCTACGGCTCCTGGTTCATGAAGGTGTTCCCGCTCGCCCACCTCTTCGAGTTCGTGGTGGGCATCGTGATGGCCCGCATCGTGCTGGCGGGCCGCTGGATCAACCTGGGCTTCACCCCCGCGATGATCCTCGCGGTGTGCGACTACTACGCCGTGGTGAAGGTCCCGATGTTCTACTCCTTCGCCGCCGCGGGCATCATCCCGCTGGCGCTCCTGGTCGCGGCCGGCGCCGAGGCCGACCGCCGCGGCACCAGCACCTGGGGCCTGCGCGGCAAGGTGATGGTCAGGCTCGGCGAGGTCTCCTTCGCGTTCTACATGGTGCACTGGCTGGTGCTGCACTACGGCCACCGCCTCATCGGGACACGCACCTGGAGCACCCCTGCGGGCATCGGCCTGTGGGCCGCGGGGTTCGTGGTGGCGCTGGCCGCCGCGTGGCTGCTGCACACCGCCGTGGAGATGCCCGTCATGCGGCGCTGGAGCAAGCCGCGCTCCGCACGGACGGCCGTACCCCCCAAGCCCCCTGAGCCCGTCGACCGGGTCCCCGCGCAGGCGCGCAGGGAACAGCCCGAACTCAACTAGGTCGTGTCCCCGTACCGGCCCGCACACCGCGGTGCCCCGGCTCCGGCGCTCGCCGGGCCGGGGCACCGCGGCCCGTGCGCACGTCAGTCGCGGGGTGCCGCGGGGGCGAGGTCGAGGCCGAGCTGCGCGAACATCGTGAGCACGTCGTTGACCGCCCAGTGCTCGGCCACGCGGCCGTCACGCACCCGCAGCATGTCGAGGGCGAGCACCTCGAACGTGCGGCCCGAGCCCGGCACCCCCATGAAGTCACCGGTGTGGGTGCCCCGTACGGTGTGCCGGTTGCACACCAGGTCGCCGCTGACGACGGTCTGCTCGACGGTGGACCTGAGGTCGGGGAAGCCCGCGCGCATGGCCGCCCACTTGTGCCGCCACCCCTCGGGGCCCGGGGGTGTGCCGGGCGGCGCCACATGGTCGACCACGTCGTCCGCGAAGAGCGCCGGGTCGAACTCCCCGGCGTTGAAGCAGGCCACGACCCTGCGGACCACCTCCGCGGGATCGGCGCCAGGACCGCCGGGTGTCACATCGGGTGTCGCGTCGTCCGCCATCGGGACCTCTCGTCGTCATGGGTGGGGGCGGCGCGCCGCGGTGGCGCACCGCCCGGGCGGGTACGGCGCTCACTCCGCGATGGCGGTGCGCGCCGTCCAGTCGAACACGGCGAGCCGCTCGCCGCCGCGGGTGGTGAAGTCGCCCCGGTGGACGAAGTGCTCGTAGCCCGCCCCGAGCCGGTGCTTGACCTTCTCGGTGAGCGAGGCCGCGAACTGCACGCGGTCGTCGTCGGGGAAGTAGGACGGGCCGCCTACCAGGAGCACCTTGATCTGGGACATCGTGGGCACCTCCGTACCACGGACGGGGAAGGGCCGGCCGGCCGGCGGCCGGGCCACGTCGGCGCCTCCCGCACACAGGGAACACGCCCGCCCGTCCGCACGGCACGGCGGCATCGTCAGAAGAATCTCGCAGCGGCCCCCGGGCGGAACAACCCCTAAATACCCGGAAAGAACGCGGGCCGCACCGCGGGCTCATCCGGCCCGCCGACTGTGGTTTCCTAGGGGCCGCGAGCCCCATGTCCCACCGCTGCCGTACCGGTTTTCTAGGGGTTGTGAACCGGGGGTCGGCGACGGAGCCTCAAAGGACGCATTGTCTGGCACGGGAGAGGGTTGATGGTTACAACTCGGGCCGCTGTTCTCCGCGACAGGTCGGGGGATTTCCGCATTGAAGAGATATCCGTCGCGGACGAATTGCGTCCCGACGAGGTACGGGTACGGATCGTCGCCAGCGGCCTCTGCCACACCGACCTCCTCGTACGCGACCAGGTGCTGCCCCCGGCGCTGCCCGCCGTCCTCGGGCACGAGGGCAGCGGCATCGTGGAGGCCGTCGGCGTCGCCGTCGCCACCTGCGCCCCCGGCGACCGTGTCGTGCTCGCCCCGCTGAGCTGCGGGCGCTGCCGCAACTGCCAGTCGGCGCACCCGATGCACTGCGTCTACTGGGGCCCGCTGAACCTGCGCGGCCGCAGGAGCGACGGCAGCACCGTCTACCGCGGCGCGGACGGCGAGGAGCTGAACGGCCACTTCTTCGGGCAGTCGTCCTTCTCCGGCCAGGTCGTCGTCCCGCAGCGTTCGGTGGTCAAGGTCAGGGACGACCTGGACCTGACCCTCGCGGGCCCCCTCGGCTGCGGGCTCCAGGCGGGCGCGGGCGCCGTCCTCAACGTCCTCGCCCCCCGCCCCGGCGCCTCCATCGCGGTGTTCGGCGCGGGCGCCGTGGGACTCGCGGGCATCATGGCCGCCAGGATCGCGGGTTGCGACCCCGTATACGCCGTCGACCTGCACCCCGGCCGCCTCGACCTCGCCCTGGAACTCGGCGCCACCCATGTCGTGGACGCCGCGGAGGACGACATCGCGGGACAGCTCGTACGCGCCACCGGCGGCGGGGTCGACTTCGCCCTGGACGCCGTCGGACTGCCGCAGACCGCGCGCAGCGCCGTCGACGCGCTCACCATGGCGGGCGCCGCCGCCATCGCGGGCTCAGCGGGCAGCGGAAAGGACGTCTCCCTCGGCCTCACCCAACTGATGGGCCGCTCCGTGCACGGCGTCCTCGAAGGCGACACCGTGCCCGCCCTGTTCATTCCGCAGCTCATGGACCTCCACGCCGCCGGGCGTTTCCCCTTCGAAAAACTCGTGCGCACCTACGACTTCGACGACATCGCCGCGGCCGTCAAGGACTCCGAAAGCGGAGAGACGGTCAAACCGATTCTCCTGCACTGAAATTCAACCAGCCGTACTGCCGCTTAATTCACCACGGGGAGCGACGATGCGCGAAGCAGGTCACGTCACAGCCGGTAAACCCCGGACGGCCGCCACGCCGGAGGACGCCGTCGCGATCATCGGTATCTCCTGCCGCCTTCCGCGGGCCGACGGGCCCGGCCCCCTGTGGTCCCTGCTGAGCGACGGCGGGGACGCGGTCACCGACGTGCCGGCCGAGCGCTGGGACACCGCCGCCCTGGCGGACCTCCCCGGCCTCGGCGACACCGCGGGCCTGCGCCGGGGCGCCTTCCTCGACCGGGTCGCCGACTTCGACGCCGACTTCTTCCACACCTCCGCCCGCGAGGCCCGGTTCATGGACCCCCAGCAGCGCCTGATGCTGGAACTCGGCTGGGAGGCCCTGGAGGACGCCCGCATCCGCCCCTCCACCCTCCGGGGCGCCGCCGCCGGTGTCTACATCGGCGTCAACGCGGACGACTACGCGCGGCTCCTGCACCGCGACGCCGCCGCCCTGCCCGGCGCCCACCACGCCATGCCCGGCGCCCAGCGCGCCCTCGTCGCCAACCGGCTCTCCTACTTCCTGGGGCTGCGCGGCCCCAGCCTCACCCTCGACTCCGCCCAGTCCTCGTCCCTCGTTGCCGTCCACCTCGCCTGCGAGAGCCTGCGCAGGGGCGAGACCGGGCTCGCCCTCGTCGGCGGCGTCAACCTCCACCTCCTCGGCGAGAGCCCCCTCCTCGCCGCACGCTGGGGCGGACTCTCCCCCGACGGCCGCTGCCACACCTTCGACGCCCGCGCCAACGGCTACGTCCCCGGCGAGGGCGGCGGCGCACTCGTACTGAAACCGCTCGCCCGCGCCCTCGCCGACGGCGACCGCGTGCACTGCCTCATCCGCGGCAGCGCCACCAACAACGACGGCGGCGGACGCGCCCTCACCACCCCCGACCCCGACGCCCAGAGCGACGTCCTGCGCCAGGCGTACCGGCAGGCCGGAGTCCCGCCCGAGGCCGTGCAGTACGTGGAACTGCACGGCACGGGCACCCGCGCGGGCGACCCCGTCGAGGCGGCCGCGCTCGGCGCCGTCCTCGGCACCGGGCGCCCCACGGGCGACCCGCTCTCCGTCGGCTCCGTGAAGACCAACATCGGCCACCTCAGCGGCGCCGCCGGGATCGCCGGACTCCTCAAGACCGTCCTCAGCCTCAAGCACCGCATGCTCCCCGCCAGCCTCCACTACGAGACCCCCAACCCCGACATCCCCCTCGACCGCCTCGGCCTGCGCGTCCAGCAGCGGCTCACTCCCTGGCCGCACCCGGAACGCCCGCTCATCGCCGGTGTCAGCTCCTTCGGCATGGGCGGCACCAACGCGCACGTCGTCCTCCAGGAAGCCCCCCGCACCCCACCGCGGCACGAACCCGCCGGGCCCGCGGCCGACACCGCCCCCCTGCTGTTCTGGCCGCTGTCCGCCACCTCCGCACCCGCCCTGCGCGCCCAGGCACGCAACCTGCTCGACCTCACCACCGCCGACACCCCGCCCGCACCGGCCGACATCGCCCGCTCCCTGCTGCACACCCGCGAGACCTTCCCGCACCGCGCGGTCGCCGTCGGCGCCGACCTGCCCTCCCTCACCCGCGCCCTCGCCGCCCTCGCGGACGGCGCCACCGCCCCCGGCACGGCACGCGGCGAGGCCGCCCCCACCGGCCTCGCCCTGCTCTTCACCGGACAGGGCGCCCAGCGCGTCGGCATGGGCCGCGAACTCCACGCCGCACAGCCCGAGTTCGCCCGCGCCTTCGACGAGGTCTGCGCCGCCTTCGCCCCCCACCTCGAAGGCGACCTCCGCGACATCGTGCTGAACGGCCCGGCCGAACTGCTCGACAGGACCGCATGGGCCCAGCCCGCCCTGTTCGCCGTCGAGACCGCCCTCCACCGGCTCGTACGCTCCTGGGGCCTGCGGCCCGACGCGCTCGCCGGACACTCCGTCGGCGAACTCGCCGCCGCACACGCCGCGGGCCTGTGGTCCCTGGAGGACGCCGCCCGTATCGTCGCCGCCCGCGGCCGGCTGATGCAGGCACTGCCCGGCGGCGGCGCCATGGCCGCCCTCGCGGCCACCGAGGCCGAGACCGCCGACGTGCTCGCGGACCTCGACCCGGCCCGTATCGCCGTCGCCGCGGTCAACGGCCCCGAGGCCGTGGTCGTCTCGGGCGACGAGGACGCCGTCACCGCCGTCGCGCAGCACTTCGCCGCCCAGGGCCGCAAGACCAGGCGCCTCACCGTCAGCCACGCCTTCCACTCGCCCCGCATGGACCCGATGCTGGACGCGTTCCGCGAGGTCGTCGAGTCGGCCGAGTGCCACCCCACGACGGTCCCCCTCGTCTCCAACCTCACCGGCCGCACCGCCACCGACGACGAACTGAGCGACCCCGGGTACTGGGTACGCCACGTCCGCCGCCCCGTCCGCTTCCTCGACACCCTCCACACCCTCGCGGACCTCCGGGCGACCACCCTGCTGGAGATCGGCCCCGACGCGGTACTCGCCGCCCTGGTGCCCGCAGCGATCCCCGGCGCCACCGCCGTCCCCACCATGCGCCGCGGCCGCGACGAAAACCTGACCGCCGCCACCGCCCTCGCCCAGCTCCACACCCGGGGCGTCCCCGTCGACCTCGCCGCACAACTCCCCGACCCCGAAGGGCCGCTGGTCGACCTGCCCACGTACGCCTTCCAGCGCAGCCGCCACTGGCTCGACACGGAGGACACCGCGGGCACCCCCGGCCGCCCCGCCGCCACGGCCCCGACCGCACCGCCCGCCGCACCCGCCCACCCCCTCGCCCAACTCCCCGACGACGAACGCCACACGGCGGTACGCGCGCTCGTACGCGACCGTGTCACCACCGCCCTCGACCGCCCGGACGGCGCGGAACCGCCCGACCTCACCCGCACCTTCAGGGAACTCGGCTTCGACTCGATGATGTCCGTCGAACTCTCCGAGACCCTGCACGAGGCCACCGGACTCCCCTTCTCCAACGGGGTCGTCTTCGACCACCCCACCCCGGAACGCCTCATCGCCCACATCGTCGGCGCACTGACCGACCTGCCGGAAACCACGGCAGAGACCACCGCCCCCGCCGACCCTGACGAGCCCGTCGCGATCGTCGGCATGGCCTGCCGCTACCCCGGCGGCATCGACTCGCCCGAGGCCCTGTGGCGCGTCGTCTCCGAGGGCACCGACGCCATCACCGACTTCCCCACCGACCGCGGCTGGGACGTCGAACGGCTCCACGACCCCGACCCGGAGCACTGGGGCACCAGCTACGCCCACGAGGGCGGCTTCCTCCACGACGCCGCGGGATTCGACGCCGGTTTCTTCGGCGTGTCCCCCCGCGAGGCCCTGGCGATGGACCCCCAGCAGCGGTTGCTCCTCGAAACCTCCTGGCAGGCCGTCGAGCACGCCGGGATCGACGCGAGGACCCTGCACGGCAGCCGCACCGGCGTCTACGTCGGCGCCACCACCCACGACTACGGGCCCCGCGCCCAGGACGCCCCCGACGGCTTCGCCGGATACCTCCTCACCGGGACCACCCCGAGCGTCATGTCCGGCCGAATCGCCTACACCTTCGGCTTCGAGGGCCCGGCGGTGACGGTGGACACGGCCTGCTCCTCCTCCCTCGTCGCCCTCCACATGGCGGCGCAGGCCCTGCGCTCGGGCGAGTGCTCCCTCGCCCTCGCGGGCGGCGCCACCGTCATGGCCACCCCCGGCATGTTCCTGGAGTTCAGCCGGCAGCGTGGGCTCTCCGCGGACGGCCGGTGCCGTGCGTTTTCTGCGGATGCGGACGGTACGGGGTGGGCCGAGGGTGTGGGTGTGCTGGTGGTGGAGCGGTTGTCGGACGCGCGCAGGCTGGGGCATCGAGTGCTCGCGGTGGTGCGGGGGAGCGCGGTCAACCAGGACGGTGCCTCCAACGGCCTCACTGCGCCCAACGGCCCCTCCCAGCAGCGCGTCATACGGGCCGCGTTGACGAGCGCGGGCCTCTCCGCCGCGGACGTGGACGCGGTGGAGGCCCATGGCACCGGCACCAAGCTCGGCGACCCCATCGAGGCGGAAGCCCTGCTGGCTACGTACGGGCAGGGCCGTGACGGCGAACGGCCGCTTTGGCTGGGCTCGTTGAAGTCGAACATCGGCCACGCCCAGGCCGCCGCCGGAGTCGCCGGGGTCATCAAGATGGTCATGGCGCTGCATGCGGGCACCCTGCCCCGCACCCTCCACGCCGACGAACCGACACCACGGGTCGACTGGACCTCGGGCGCTGTCGAACTGCTCACCGGGGCACAGACCTGGGCCCCCGAGCAGGGCCACACCCGCAGGGCAGCCGTCTCCTCGTTCGGGATCAGCGGCACCAACGCCCATCTCATCCTGGAGGAGGCCCCCGCACAGGAGCCTTCCACACCGACAGAGCCCCGTACCGAACCGCCGGTGGCGCCCTGGACGGTGTCCGCGATGTCCCCCGAGGCGCTACAGGCCCAGGTGACCCGGCTGCGCGAGCACGCGGAGGGTCTGGACGCGGTGGATGTGGGGTGGTCGCTGCTGACGACGCGGTCGGTGTTCGAGCACCGTGCGGTCGTGGTGGGTGACGGTCAGCCGGTGACGGGTTCTGTAGTTGCCGGTGGTACGGGGTTTGTGTTTTCGGGTCAGGGGTCGCAGCGGGTGGGGTTGGGGCGTGAGTTGTATGCGGCTTATCCCGTCTTTGCTGAGGCGCTGGATGCGGTGTGTGGTGCGTTTGATGGTCCTTTGCGTGAGGTGATGTTTGAGGGGTCTGTGGAGCGGTTGGAGGGTACGGAGTGGGCGCAGCCTGCGATTTTTGCGTGTGAGGTGGCGCTGTTCCGTCTGCTGGAGTCGTGGGGTGTGACGCCGGATGTGATGGTGGGGCACTCGATTGGGGAGCTGGCTGCGGCGCATGTGGCGGGGGTGTGGTCGCTTGAGGATGCGGTGAGGGTGGTCACGGCTCGTGGTCGGCTGATGGGTGGGTTGTCTGCGGGTGGTGCGATGGTGGCGCTTCAGGCGACGGAGGCCGAGGTGTCCGGGCTGTTGTCGGATGCGGTGTCCGTCGCGGCGGTGAACGGGCCGGATGCGGTGGTGGTGTCGGGTGAGGAGGATGCGGTCCTGGCGATCGCTGCTCACTTCGAGGCCGAGGGTCGGAAGGTGAAGCGCCTTGCGGTGAGTCACGCCTTCCACTCGCCGCTGATGGAGCCGATGCTCGACGACTTCCGCCAGGTCCTGTCCGAGGTGACCTTCCACGAACCGCACCTTGACCTGGTGAAGGATGTGTCCGACCCGGAGTACTGGGTGCGTCACGTCCGTGAGGCGGTGCGTTTCCACGATGACGTGGAGGCCGCTCGCGCCCAGGGTGTGGTGCGCTTTGTCGAGGTCGGTCCTGATGCCGCGCTTTCCTCTCTGGTCGAGGGCTGCGTGCCGCTCCTGCGTCGTAACCGCGAAGAACCCCTCACCGCCGTCCGAGCCCTCGGTGCGCTCTGGGCGACCGGTGCGCCCGTCATCTGGGAGGCGCTGTACGAGGGTTCCGGCGCGGGGGCGGTGGAGCTGCCGACGTACGCCTTCCAGCGTGAGCGCTACTGGCTCGACCAGCCCGCCCGCACCGGCGATGTGTCGGGCGCCGGGCTGAGCAGGGCCGCGCACCCCTTCCTCGGAGCGGCCGTGCACCTCGCGGAGGGCGACGGGCTCGTCCTCACCGGCCGGCTGTCCCGCCACTCCCACCCGTGGGTGGTCGACCACACCGTCCTGGGCACCGTGCTGCTCCCCGGCACCGCCTTCCTTGAGCTGGCGGTGTGGGCGGGCGAGCAGGTGGGTGCGCCCACCGTGGAGGAGCTGACGCTCCAGGCGCCGCTGGTACTGCCGGAGCAGGGTGCGCTACAGCTCCAGGTGACCGTCGGCACGCCCGACGGCTTCGGGCGGCGCGAGATCGTGGTGCACTCAAGGAACGAGACCCCCGAGGGCGGGGACGAGGGGCCCTGGGTGCGGCACGCCACCGGCATGCTCGGGGCGGCGGGCCCCGAGGCCGTGGACAGCCTCACCCAGTGGCCGCCCCCGGAGGCAGAACCGCTCGACACGGACATGGCGGACGTCTACGAGCGTCTTGCGGGGGACGGGTTCGCGTACGGGCCCGCCTTCCAGGGGCTGCGCGCGGTGTGGCGCGGCGGTACCGAGGTCTTCGCCGATGTCGAGCTGCCGTCCGAACTCGACCGGGACGCCGAGGACTTCGCCCTGCATCCGGCCCTGCTGGACGCCGCGCTGCACGCGGTCGGGGCGAGCGGGCTGCTGGGCGACGACATGACAGGGCGGCTGCCGTTCTCGTGGAGCGGCGTGCGCGTGCACGCGGTCGGCGCCACCGCCGTACGGGTCAGGCTCGCCAAAACGGACACCGACACCACGGCGCTCACCGTGTACGACACGGCCGGACACGTCGTCGCCGTCTGCACCCTGATCTGGCGTCAGATCGACGCCGCCCAACTGCGCAGCACCCAGGTCAGGTTCGAGGAGAGCCTGTACCGCGTCGACTGGGTCGAGCAGCCGCTGCCCGAGGCCGTGCTGCTGCCCGTCGCCTTCGTCGGCCCCTGGGCCGCCGGGGTCGGCTCCGACCACTACGCCGACCTCGACGCCCTGCGCCACGCGGTCGACGCGGGCCGTGGCGCCCCGCACGCCGTCCTCGTCGGCTTCGGCGACTTCGCCGCCGCCCCCGGCCGCACCGACGACGGTGACGGCTCCACCGTGCCCGACCGTGCGCACGCGCGGGTCGCGGACGCCCTCGCGCTCGTACGGGACTGGCTCGCCGACGAGCGGTTCGCCGCGGCCAGGCTCGTCGTCGCCACCCACCACGCCGTCGCGGCAGGCGCCGACGTCCCCGACCACCCACGAGGGCTCGCCGAGGCACCCCTGTGGGGCCTGCTGCGCACGGCGCAGACCGAACACCCGGGCCGGCTCGTCCTCGTCGACACCGACGACCCGGGCGCCGACGCCCGCACCCTCGTCGCGGCCGTCGCCACCGGCGAGCCCCAACTCGCGCTGCGCGCGGGCGCCGCGTACGTCCCCAGGCTCGCGCGGGTGGCGGCGAACGACACCGTCGACGCGCCCCGCCTCGACCCGGCGGGTACGGTCCTGCTCACCGGCGCCTTCGGCCGTATCGGCAGGCTGCTCGCCCGGCACCTGGTCACCCGGCACGGAGTGCGCTCCCTGCTCCTCACCAGCAGGCGCGGCGCGGCGGCCGACGGGGCCTGGGAGCTGTCGGACGAACTCACCGCGCTCGGCGCGCAGGTGTGGATCGAGGCGTGCGACGTGGCGGACCGTGAGCAGGCCGCCACCTTGCTCAGGGCGGTCCCCGCCGACCGGCCGCTCACCGCCGTCGTCCACACCGCGGGGGTCCTCGACGACGGCGTCCTGGACGCCCTCACCCCGGAACGCCTCGACCGTGTCCTGCGGCCCAAGCTGAACGCGGCCTGGAACCTGCACGAGCTGACACGCGATCAGAACCTGGCCGCTTTCGTCATGTTCTCCTCCGTCTCCGGCCTCGTGGGCGCCGCGGGCCAGGCCAACTACGCGGCGGCCAACACCTTCCTCGACGCACTCGCCGCCCACCGCCACGCCCTCGGCCTGCCCGCGCACGCCCTCGCCTGGGGCCTGTGGGACCAGAGCGGCGGCATGGCGGAGAGCCTGGACACCGCCGACCTCGCCCGGATGGCCAGGGCCGGGGTGGCGAGCCTCGCGTCGGACGAGGGCCTTGCCCTCTTCGACACCGCCCTGACCCACACAGAACCCCTCCTCGTACCGCTGCGCCTGGACGCCAAGTCGGTCCGGGCGCACGCCGGTTCCGAGGGCGTCCCCGCGCTGCTGCGCGGCCTCGTACGCCCACGGACCAGGCGCGCGGCCGCCGCGGCGGCCCCGGACGGCGGGGGCCTGCGCGGCCGTATCGCCGGGCTCACCGCACAGGAGCGCGGCCGGGTACTGCTGCGGCTCATCGGCGAGCAGGCGGCGCTTGTCCTCGGGCACGCCCCGACCTTCGCCATCGACCCCGCCAAGCCGTTCAAGGCCATCGGCTTCGACTCCCTGGCCGCCGTGGAACTGCGCAACGGGCTGAACGCGGCCACCGGGCTCCGGCTGCCCGCCACACTCCTCTTCGACTACCCGACGCCCTCCGCGCTCGCCGTGTTCCTCGAAGCCGAGGCGCTGGGCGCCCCCGCCGACGACACGGCACAGGCCGCCGGGCCCGTGGACAACGCGGAACCCATCGCCATCGTCGGCATGGCCTGCCGCTACCCCGGCGGCGTGACGGGCCCCGAGGAGCTGTGGCGGCTCGTGCGCACCGGCACCGACGGCATCTCCACCTTCCCCGTCGACCGCGGCTGGGACATCGAGCACCTGTACGACCCCGACCCGGACCGGCAGGGCACGTCGTACACCCGCGAGGGCGGATTCCTGCACGACGCCGCCGACTTCGACGCCGCCTTCTTCGGCATCTCCCCGCGCGAGGCGCTGGCGATGGACCCGCAGCAGCGGCTGCTCCTCGAAGCGTCCTGGGAGGCCGTCGAGACCGCGGGCATCGCCCCCGGCGCCCTCCGCGGCACCAGCGTCGGCGTCTTCGCCGGGATCATGTACCACGACTACGCGCCGCCCCTGGAGCGCATGCCCGAGCAGTTGGAGGGCGTCCTCCTCACCGGCAACACCGGCAGTGTGATGTCCGGCCGAATCGCCTACACCCTCGGACTCGAAGGCCCGGCGGTGACGGTCGACACGGCCTGCTCCTCGTCGCTGGTCGCGCTGCACCTCGCGGCCCAGTCGCTGCGGGCAGGCGAGTGCGACATGGCGCTGGCGGGCGGCGCGACCGTCATGTCGACACCGGGCACCTTCGTCGAGTTCAGCCGCCAGCGCGGCCTGTCGCCCGACGGCCGCTGCAAGGCGTACTCCGCCGACGCGGACGGCACGGGATGGGGCGAGGGCGTCGGCGTCCTCCTAGTCGAACGGCTCTCCGACGCCCGCCGCAACGGACACCCGGTGCTCGCGCTCGTCCGCGGGTCGGCCGTCAACCAGGACGGCGCGAGCAACGGCCTCACCGCACCCAACGGCCCCTCCCAGCAGCGCGTCATCCGCCGCGCCCTGGCCGCGGGCGGGCTGCGGCCCGAGGACGTGGACCTGGTCGAGGGCCACGGCACCGGCACCCGGCTCGGCGATCCCATCGAGGCACAGGCGCTGCTCGCCACCTACGGCCAGGGCCGCGACACCGAACGCCCGCTGTGGCTCGGCTCGTTGAAGTCGAACATCGGCCACACCCAGGCCGCCGCGGGAGTCGGCGGCATCATCAAGACGGTGCTGGCCCTGCGAGACGCGGTGCTGCCGAGGACCCTGCACGCGGACGAGCCGAGCCCCCAGGTCGACTGGTCGTCCGGCACGGTACGGCTGCTGACCGAGGAGAGGCCCTGGCCCGAGCCGGCGAACGGCGGGCCGCGCAGGGCCGCGGTCTCGTCCTTCGGCATCAGCGGCACCAACGCCCACGTCGTCATCGAGGCACCCCCCGCCCCGGAGCACGGTCCCGTCCCGGAGAGCCACCCCGCTCCCGAGAGCCACCCCGCACCTGAGGAGACCCCGGGCGGACTCATCCCCTGGCTGATCTCGGCCAGGACCGCGAGCGGGCTGCGCGACCAGGCACGCCGACTGCTCACCACCGTCGCCGACGCGCCGCCCACGGCCGTCGCACACGCCCTCCTGGAGACCCGCACCGCCTTCGAGCACCGCGCCGTCCTCCTCGGCACCGACCACGCGGGCCTCCTCGAAGCCACCACCGCGCTCGCCCGCGCAGAGACGCACCCGAACACGATCCAGGGCACCGCCGACACCTCGGAGTCCCGCCAGCCCGTCTTCGTCTTCCCCGGCCAGGGAAGCCAGTGGGCGGGGATGGCGGTGGAACTGCTCGACACATCCCCGGTGTTCGCCGAGCGGATGGCGGAGTGCGCGGCGGCCCTTGACCCGCTGACCGGTTGGTCCCTCCTCGACGTGGTACGTGGTGTGGAGGGCGCCCCGGGTCTCGACCGGGTGGATGTGGTGCAGCCGGTGCTGTTCGCGGTGATGGTGTCGCTGGCGTCGGTATGGGAGTCGCTGGGGGTGGCTCCGGCCGCAGTGGTGGGTCACTCGCAGGGCGAGATCGCCGCTGCGTGTGTCGCGGGTGCGCTGACGTTGGGGGATGCGGCGCGGGTGGTGGCGTTGCGGTCGCAGGCGATCGTGGCGTTGTCGGGGCGTGGCGGGATGCTGTCCGTGCCTCTGCCGGTCGGTGATGTACGTGAGCGGATCGCGGGGTGGGAGGGTGCGATCTCGGTCGCGGCGGTCAACGGCCCTTCGTCCACGGTTGTTTCGGGTGACGCGGACGCGTTGGACGAGTTCTTCGCCCGCCTCGAAGCCGAGGACGTACGAATTCGCCGTATTCCGGTGGATTATGCGTCGCATTCGGCTCATGTGGAGTCGATCGAGGCGGAGTTGGCGGAGTTGCTTGCCCCGGTCCAGCCTCGTACTTCCCGTGTGCCGTTCTATTCGACGGTGACGGGTGGTGTGCTGGAGACGACGGAGATGGACGGGCGTTACTGGTACACGAACCTCCGTCAGACGGTCCTCTTCGAGGACACGATCCGTGCGCTCCTCGCTGATGGTTTCCGGGTGTTCGTGGAGTCGAGTCCGCATCCGGTCGTCACGCTGGGTATCCAGGAGACCGCCGAGGACGCGGGTGTCAGCGCCGTCGCCATCGGCACGCTGCGGCGGGACCACGGTGGGCTCGGGCGCGTGGCGAACTCGGCCGCCGAGCTGTACGTCCGCGGCGCCGAGGTGGACTGGAGCGCCATCCTCGGGGCCGGCCCGGTACCGCCGGTGGCGCTGCCCACGTACGCGTTCCAGCGCGAGCGCTACTGGCTGACGCCGAGGCCCGAGCGGGGCACCCCGCACCAGGGCGCCGCCGACCCCGGGGAGAGCGACTTCTGGCGCGCTGTCGACGACGGCGACCTGGACGCGCTGGTCGCGTCCCTCGCGGACGACGGTGTCGCGGAACCGCTCGGCGCCGTCCTGCCCGCCCTCGCCTCCTGGCACAGGAGGCGGCAGGAACAGGGGCGGCTCGACGGCTGGCGCTACCGCACCGCATGGCAGCCCGTCACCACCACCAACAAGGCCGAGCCGGAAGGCACTTGGGTGGTCTGTAGCGGGGAGGGTGAGCAGGACGGCGGCTGGGCGCAGGCCGTCGTCGGCGGGCTCGCGGCGCGGGGCGTCGAGGTGCGCCACCTCGTCCTGCCGGGCCTCGACCGCGCGGAACTCAAGGACCGGCTGGGGGCGGCCCTCGACGAACCGGTCGCAGGAGTCGTCTCCCTCCTCTCCCTCGACACGGCCGCCGACCTCGGACACCCCGGGCTCACCGTCGGCGCGCGGGCGTCGCTCGGCCTCATCCAGGCCCTCGCCGACCTGAACGCCGAGGCACCGCTGTGGTGCCTCACCCGGGGCGCCGTCACGGCCGACGACGGACAGCCGTGCGACCCCGAGGGCGCGCTCGTCTGGGGCCTCGGACAGGTCGCCGCGCTGGAGCACCCGCAGCGCTGGGGCGGCCTCGTCGACCTGCCCGCGGCCCCCTCGCCCGCAGCGGTGGACCGGCTGCTGCTCGCTCTCTCCGGCGCGACCGGCGAGGACCAGATCGCAATACGCCCGTCCGGGCTCCTCGCCCGCCGTCTCACCCGCGCCGAGCGCTACGACACCGCCACCCCCGCCTGGACGCCCTCGGGGACGGTGCTGATCACCGGCGGCACGGGCTCGCTCGGCGCCCGTATGGCACGGTGGGCCGCCACGGCGGGCGCCGACCACCTGGTGCTGGCGAGCCGCAGCGGCGCCGACGCGCCGGGCGCGGACGAACTCGCCGCCGACATAAGGAAACTGGGCGCCGAGGTCACGGTCGCCGCCTGCGACGTGACCGACCGCGACCAAGTCGCCGCACTGCTCCACGAGGCCGCGGTCCAGGGCCCGGTGCGCGGGATCATCCACACCGCCGGCGCCGTCGACTACGTCCCCCTCACCGCGACGGACCCCGCCGACTTCGCCGGCTCCCTCGCCACCAAGGTGATCGGCGCCCGGCTCCTCGACGAACTCTCCGACGACACCCACCTGGAGGCGTTCGTCCTGTTCTCCTCCGTCGCCGGGGTCTGGGGCAGCGGGGAACAGGGCTCGTACGCGGCGGGCAACAGCTACCTCGACGCGCTCGCCCACCGGCGGCGCGCCGAGGGCAGGCCCGCCACCTCCCTCGCCTGGGGCTCCTGGGGCAGCGGCGGCATGCTCGCCGACGACAAGCGCAGGCAGCTCGACCGCGGCGGCGTCCTCACCATGGACCCCGACCTCGCCGTCACCGCCGTGGCCCAGGCCGTCGGGGACCGCCGCCCCACGCTCACCGTCGCGGCCATGGACTGGAAGCTCTTCCTGCCCGCGTTCACCATGCGCCGCACGAGCCCACTCCTCGGCGACCTGCCAGAAGCACAGGAGTCCCGCGACGACCGCACGGACCCCGCCGCCCAGGAGCAGGCGCCCGACCTCGCCGCCACACTCACAGGACTCGGCCCCGCCCAGCAGCGCAAGCGGGTGCTGCGCCTGGTCACCTCCGAGGTGGCGGCGGTCCTCGGACACACCTCGGACAACAGCATCCAGCCGGAGCGCGCCCTCAAGGAGATCGGCTTCGACTCGCTGACCGCCGTCGAACTGCGCAACCGCCTCAGGGCGGCAACAGGGCTCGCACTGCCCGCCACCCTCATCTTCGACTTCCCCACCCCCGCCAAACTCGCCGACCACCTGCGCGGACAGCTACTCCCCGAGGCCACGGCGGCGAACGGAAACGGCCGCCCGCACACGGACACGGGTGCCGAGGACGCCACCTACGTCAGGGACCTGATCAGCGTCATCCCGCTGGGAAGGCTCCGCGAGGTGGGCCTGCTCGACCAACTGCGCGACCTCGCCGCGGCCCAGGCGCACGAGGAGTCCGTACCCGACCCCGAGGACGCCGAGGACACGGACGGGACAGCACCGCACGACGAAGACCTCGCCGCAGAGGTCGACGCCATGGACATCGAAGAACTCGTCAGGATCGCGTCCCGCCAGGAATAGCTCCCCCACGGCATTGCGAAAGGGCCGGACAAGTGGCTGCATCGACCGAAGACATCGTCGCCGCACTGCGCAATTCGGTGAAGGAGAACGAACAACTCCGCCGCCGAGTCAAGGCATTGGAGACCGGCGAACCCATCGCGATCGTCGGCATGGCCTGCCGCTACCCGGGCGGGGTGCGCTCACCCGAGGACCTGTGGCGCCTGGTGGCGGACGGCACCGACGCCATCTCCGCGTTCCCCACCGACCGCGGCTGGGACACCGAGCAGCTCTACGACCCCGACCCCGACAAGCCCGGCAAGGTCTACGCCCGCGAGGGCGGCTTCCTCTACGACGCGGCCGACTTCGACGCAGGGTTCTTCGGCATCTCCCCGCGCGAGGCGCTGGCGATGGACCCGCAGCAGCGGCTGCTCCTCGAAACGTGCTGGGAGGCCGTCGAGCGCGCCGGTATCGACCCCCACTCCCTGCGCGAGACACGTACCGGTGTCTTCGCCGGGTTCACCAACCAGGACTACCTGTCGCTCCACGAGGCACCCGAGGGCTACGAGGGCTACCTCCTCACCGGCAACATCGCGAGCTTCCTCTCCGGCCGTATCGCCTACACCCTCGGCCTTGAGGGCCCCGCCGTCTCCCTCGACACCGCCTGCTCGTCCTCCCTCGTCGCCCTCCACCTTGCGGCCCAGGCACTGCGCTCGGGCGAGTGCGAGAAGGCCCTCGTCGGAGCGGTCTCGGTGATGTCGGCCCCCGGGGAGTTCCTGGAGTTCAGCCGGCAGCGTGGGCTCTCCGCGGACGGCCGGTGCCGTGCGTTTTCTGCGGATGCGGACGGTACGGGGTGGGCCGAGGGTGTGGGTGTGCTGGTGGTGGAGCGGTTGTCGGATGCGCGCAGGCTGGGGCATCGGGTGCTCGCGGTGGTGCGGGGGAGCGCGGTCAACCAGGACGGTGCCTCCAACGGCCTCACTGCGCCCAACGGCCCCTCCCAACAGCGCGTCATACGCGCCGCGTTGGAGAGCGCGGGACTGTCCGCGTCGGACGTGGACGCGGTGGAGGCGCACGGCACCGGCACCAAGCTGGGCGACCCGATCGAGGCCCAGGCGGTACTGGCGACGTACGGCAAGGACCGTGACGCGGAACGGCCGCTGTGGCTGGGCTCGTTGAAGTCGAACATCGGGCACACCCAGGCCGCCGCCGGAGTCGGCGGGATCATCAAGATGGTCATGGCCCTGCGCGCGGACACCCTGCCGCGGACGCTGCATGCGGAGGTGCCGACGCCGCAGGTGGACTGGGGTGCGGGTGCGGTGGAGCTGTTGGGTGCGGCGCGGGAGTGGCCGCGTGTGGAGGGCCGGGTGCGGCGGGCCGGTGTGTCGGCGTTCGGGGCGAGCGGGACGAACGCGCACGTGATCGTGGAGGAGGCGCCCGCGGAGGACGAGGAGTCCGGTCGTGGCGGCGCGGTTGTTCCGGTGGTGCCGTGGGTGGTGTCGGGGCGGTCGGCGGTCGCGCTGGACGCGCAGTTGGGCCGCTTGCGCGATGCGGTGGCCGACCTCGACGCGGTGGACGTGGGCTGGTCGCTGGCCGTGACACGGTCGGCGTTTGAACACCGTGCGGTGGTGGCCGGGGATGGGGTCGAGCTGGCGCGTGGAGCGGTGGCGCCCGGTGGTACGGGGTTTGTGTTTTCGGGTCAGGGGTCGCAGCGGGTGGGGATGGGGCGTGAGCTGTATGGCGCCTATCCGGTGTTTGCTGAGGCGCTGGATGCGGTGTGTGGTGCGTTTGACGGTCCTTTGCGTGAGGTGATGTTCGAGGGGCCTGCGGAGAGGCTTGGCGGTACGGAGTGGGCGCAGCCTGCGATTTTTGCGTGTGAGGTGGCGCTGTTCCGTCTGCTGGAGTCGTGGGGTGTCACCCCGGATGTGATGGTCGGGCACTCGATTGGTGAGCTGGCTGCGGCGCATGTGGCGGGGGTGTGGTCGCTTGAGGATGCGGTGAGGGTGGTGGCTGCTCGTGGTCGGTTGATGGGTGGGTTGCCTGCGGGTGGTGCGATGGTGGCGCTTCAGGCGACGGAGGCCGAGGTGTCCGGGCTGTTGTCGGATGCGGTGTCCGTCGCGGCGGTGAACGGGCCGGATGCGGTGGTGGTCTCGGGTGAGGAGGATGCGGTCCTGGCGATCGCCGCTCACTTTGAGGCCGAGGGTCGGAAGGTGAAGCGCCTTGCGGTGAGTCACGCCTTCCACTCGCCGCTGATGGAGCCGATGCTCGACGACTTCCGCCAGGTCCTGTCCGAGGTGACCTTCCACGAACCGCACCTCGACTTGGTGAAGGATGTGTCCGACCCGGAGTACTGGGTGCGTCACGTCCGTGAGGCGGTGCGTTTCCACGATGACGTGGAGGCCGCCCGCGCCCAGGGTGTGGTGCGTTTCGTTGAGGTCGGCCCGGATGCGGCCCTGTCCTCCCTGGTCGAGGGGTGCGTGCCGCTCCAGCGTCGTAACCGCGAAGAACCCCTCACCGCCGTGCAGGCACTCGCCGGGCTCTGGGCAACCGGTGCTGCCGTCAACTGGCATGCGCTGTACGACGGTTCTGGCGCGCGAGTCGTCGATCTGCCCACCTACGCCTTCCAGCACGACCGCTACTGGCTCACCCCCGATGCCGCCCACGCCTGGCGTGTGGGAGCGGATGGCTCGGCGGCGGTCGAGCGTGCGTATCGGGTTGAGTGGCAGGAGGTGGAGGCGGAGGCGGCCGCCGGGCTTTCGGGGGCCTGGCTGCTTGCGGTGCGTTCCGAGGAGGCGGACGCGCAGGTCGCCGCGGTGCTGCGGGCGCGCGGTGCCGAGGTGCGTCATCTCGTGGTGCCCGAGGCGGGCGCCTGGGGGCGTGCCGAGCTTTCCGCGGCCGTCACCGAGGTCTGTGAGGGCGAGCCGCCGACGGGGGTGCTGTCCCTGCTCGACGGGCCCGACGACGTTCAGGACACCGTCACCCTGTGGCAGGCGCTTGCCGACGCGGGTGTCGGCGCCCGGCTGTGGTGTGTGACGCGGGGCGCCGTGCGCACCGGCCTCGACGAGGGCGAACCTGTCGGCTCCGAGCGGCTGTGGGGCCTCGGCCGTGTCGCAGCCGTGGAGGAGCCGGGGCGCTGGGGCGGACTTGTCGACCTGTCGGGCGGTGGGCGCCCCGTGTCGCGGGAGGACGCAGAGCGGCTGGCCACCGTACTGGCCGCCGCCGTGCGGGACGGGGGCGGTGAGGACGAGGTGGCCCTGCGTGGCTCCGCGGTCCTCGCGCGGCGCCTCGTACGCGAGCCCGTGGCCCCGGGCCCCGCCGCCTGGACGCCCACCGGCACCGTCCTCATCACCGGCGGTGTGGGCGCACTCGGCACCCGCGCGGCGCGATGGGCCGCGGGCAACGGCGCCGAGCGTCTGGTTTTGCTCTCGCGCAGGGGCCCCGACGCGCCCGGCGCGGCCGAACTCGCGGCCGAGCTGACGGGCGGCGGTGTGCCCACCACCGTGGTCTCCTGCGACGTGACCGACCGCGCGGCGCTCGCCCGTGTCGTCGACGGCCTCCGGGACACGGGCCTCGGCGCGGTGGTGCACCTGGCCGGTACCGGTGGCACCGAGGGGTGCCCGCTGGCCGACATGACCCCGGAAGGGCTCAGGGCCGCGACCGACGCGGGGGTCCTCGGCGCCGCCCACCTGGACGAACTGGTCGACGACCCCGCCACGGAGTTCGTGCTGTACGGCTCTCTCGTCGGCGTCCTGGGTGCACCGGGGCAGCTCGGACAGGCGCTCGTCGACACCCACGCCCAGGCGCTCGCCGAACGGCGCAGGGCGCGCGGACTCGCCGGCACGGTCGTCGCCTGGGGCCCGTGGGACACGGGTGTCGTCGCGCCGCGCCACGGCCGCGGCATCGGACCGCTCGACCCGGCGGTGGCCTTCGACGCCCTGTCCCGTGCCGTGGCAGGCGCCGCGGAGCCCGGGCTGATCGTCGCGGACATCGACTGGGCCGAGTTCCTGCCGGAGTTCACCGCGGCCCGCCGCCGCCCCGTGCTCGCCGCACTCACCGAGACGGACGAGCCGCGGCCGGGGCACGAGGGCGCCTCGGACTGGCAGCGCGAGGTGGACGCGCGCCCGGAGGACGAGCGGTTCGCCTTCGTCCTCGACGCCGTACGCCACGCCGTCGCCCAGGTGCTCGGCTACGCCTCCACGGACTTGGTGGAGGACCAACGCGCCTTCAAGGACGTCGGGTTCGACTCCCTCGCGGCCGTCGAGCTGCGGGGCAAGCTGCGTACCGTCACCGGCGTCGAGCTGCCCACCACGCTCGTCTTCGACCACCCCACCCCGCTCGTACTCGCCGCCCACCTGCTCGAACTTGCCGGTGCGGACCGGGCCGCCGACACCGCGGGGCGGCAGCGCGCGGCCGTCACCAGCGACGAGCCGATCGCGATCGTCGGCATGGCCTGCCGCTACCCCGGCGGTGTCGACTCCCCCGAGGCGCTGTGGCGGCTCGTCGTGGACGGCACCGACGCGGTCACCGAGTTCCCCGCCGACCGCGGCTGGGACATCGAGGAGCTGTACGACACCGACCCCGACAAGCCGGGCAAGAGCTACACCAAGCGGGGCGGCTTCCTGCCCGAACTGCCCCTCTTCGACGAGCAGTTCTTCGGCATCTCGCGCCGTGAGGCACTCTCCCTCGACCCGCAGCAGCGGCTGCTCCTGGAGACCACCTGGGAGGCGTTCGAGCGGGCCGGGCTCGACCCGAACGCCCTGCGCGGCAGCCGCACCGGCGTCTTCGTCGGCTCAAGCGGCCAGGACTACCCGGACCTGCTGCCAGGGCGCCCGGAGGACTACGACGGCTATCTGATGACGGGGAACGCGGCCAGTGTGATGTCAGGACGCCTCTCCTACACCTTCGGCCTCGAAGGCCCTGCGGTGACCGTGGACACCGCCTGCTCCTCCTCGCTCGTCGCCCTGCACCTCGCCGGGCAGGCACTGCGCTCCGGCGAGTGCGAACTCGCCCTCGCGGGCGGCGCGGTGGCCATGACCACCCCGAACACCTTCGTCGAGTTCAGCAGGCTGCGCGCACTGTCGCCCGACGGCCGCTGCAAGGCGTTCTCGGCCGACGCGGACGGCACAGGATGGGCCGAGGGCGTGGGCGTCCTCGTCGTGGAACGCCTCTCCGACGCGCGGCGCAACGGGCACCGCGTCCTCGCCGTCGTGCGCGGCAGCGCGATCAACCAGGACGGCGCCTCCAACGGGCTCACCGCACCCAACGGCCCCTCCCAGCAGCGCGTCATCCGGCAGGCACTCGCCAACGCGGGGCTGCGCCCCGGCGAGGTCGACGCCGTCGAGGCCCACGGCACCGGGACCGCGCTGGGCGACCCGATCGAGGCACAGGCGCTGCTCGCCACCTACGGCGAGGAACGCGACACCGAACGGCCCCTGTGGCTGGGCTCGTTGAAGTCGAACATCGGGCACTCCCAGGCCGCCGCGGGGGTCGGCGGCGTCATCAAGATGGTCATGGCGCTGCACAACGAACTCCTGCCGAGGACCCTGCACGTCGAGGACCCCACCCCGAAGGTCGACTGGTCGACAGGGACCGTACGGCTGCTGGGCGACGCCACACCCTGGCCCCGTGGCGCCGCGCCCCGCAGGGCCGCCGTCTCCTCCTTCGGCGCCAGCGGCACCAATGCCCACCTCATCGTCGAGGAGGCCCCCGCGGCCCCGTCCACGGACGGGCAGGCCGAGCCCGCGGATGACGGGGCGGCCCGGCCCTGGCTGCTCTCCGCCCACACCGACACCGCCCTCGCGGACCAGGCCCGCAGGCTGCTGGCCCACCTCGACCGCGAGCCCGGCCTTGCCCCGGCCGACGTCGGCTGGTCCCTGGCCACCACGCGCGCGGCCTTCGACCATCGGGCGGTCGTCGTGGGCACCGCGAAGGACACCCTGCGTGACGGTCTTGAGGCCCTGGCGGCGGGCCGCTCCGCCGCCCACCTCGTCACCGGCACCGCCCCGTCCCGCAGGCCCACCCGCAAGCCCGTCTTCGTCTTCCCCGGCCAGGGCGGCCAGTGGGCGGGGATGGCGGTGGGTCTGCTGGAGTCCTCGCCCGCGTTCGCCGAGCGGATGGGGGAGTGTGCGGAGGCCCTCGACCCGCTGACCGGTTGGTCCCTCCTCGACGTGGTACGTGGCGTGGAGGGCGCCCCGGGTCTCGACCGGGTGGATGTGGTGCAGCCGGTGCTGTTCGCGGTGATGGTGTCGCTGGCGTCGGTGTGGGAGTCCCTGGGTGTGAGCCCTGGCGCGGTGGTCGGCCACTCGCAGGGTGAGATCGCCGCCGCCTGCGTGGCGGGCGCGCTGTCGCTTGAGGACGCGGCGCGGGTGGTGGCTCTGCGGTCGCAGGCCATTCTCGCCCTGTCGGGGCGTGGCGGGATGCTGTCCGTGCCCCTGCCGGTCGGTGACGTACGTGAGCGGATCGCGGCGTGGGAGGGTGCGATCTCGGTCGCGGCGGTCAACGGCCCGTCTTCTACGGTCGTTTCGGGTGACGCGGACGCCTTGGACGAGTTCTTCGCCCGCCTCGAAACCGAAGACGTACGCGTGCGTCGCATCCCGGTGGACTATGCGTCGCACTCCGCTCATGTGGAGTCGATCGAGGCGGAGTTGGCGGAGCTGCTTGCTCCGGTCCAGCCTCGTACTTCCCGTGTGCCGTTCTATTCGACGGTGACGGGTGGTGTGCTGGACACGACGGAGATGGACGGGCGTTACTGGTACACGAACCTCCGTCAGACCGTCCTCTTCGAGGACACCGTCCGGGCCCTCCTCGCCGACAGCCACTCCACGTTTGTGGAGATCAGCCCGCATCCCGTCCTCGCGGTCGGGCTCCAGGAGACCTTCGAGGACGCGGGCGCTGCCACCGTCTCCGTCGGCTCGCTGCGCCGGGACGACGGGGGAATGGACCGGCTGCTGCTGAGCGCCGCCGAACTACACGTCGGCGGCGTGCCGGTGGACTGGGAGGCGGCCTTCGCCGGGTCCCACGCGCGCATGGTCGACCTGCCGACGTACGCCTTCCAGCGCAGCCGCTACTGGCTTGAGCCGGCCCAGGGCGCGGTGCAGGACCTGTCGGCCGCGGGCCTTGAGACGGCAGGGCACCCCCTGCTCGGCGCGGCGGTCGAACTCGCCGACGACGCCGGGGTGCTGCTCACCTCGCGGCTCTCCCTGCGCACCCACCCCTGGCTCGCGGACCACGCCGTGAACGGGCAGGTCCTGCTGCCCGGCACGGTCTTCGTGGAACTCGCCGTGCGCGCGGGGGACCAGGTGGGCGCCGCACGCCTCGAAGAGCTGACACTCGCCGCACCACTGCTGCTCGACGACGGTGACACCGTCCAACTCCAGGTGGCCGTACGGGGCTTGGACGACGACGGGCGCCGTGAACTGGTCATCCACTCGCGGCCGGTCAGCGACGAAGAGCAGTCGCCGTGGACCAGGCACGCGGCCGGCACGCTGCTCACCGGGCCGAGCGAATCCGCCGAGCAGACCGCGCCCGGAGCGGACGCCTGGCCGCCCGCCGACGCCGAGGAGCTGGGCGTCGACGGTGTGTACGACCGCTTCCTCGACCTCGGCTACGAGTACGGGCCGGTGTTCCAGGGCCTGCGGCGGGCCTGGCGGCGCGGGGACGACGTCTTCGCCGAGGTCGCCCTGCCCGAGGAGGAGCGTGCCGAGGCCACCAGGTACGTCCTGCATCCCGCGCTGCTGGACGCCGCGCTGCACGCCGCCATGGTGGTGGCACTCGACGGCGCCGCGGAGCCGGTGCTGCCGTTCGCGTGGAACGGGGTGACCGTGCACGCCTCGGGCGCCGACAGCCTGCGGGTGCGGCTCGCGAGGACCGGGGCCGACACGGTCGCCGTGCACGTCGCCGACGCCACCGGGGCGCCGGTGGCCACCGCCGCCCAGATGATGTGGCGCACCCTCGCCCCCGACGCCCTCGGCGGAGCCAGGCGCGTGGCACACCACGAGTCCCTCTTCCGCTCCGACTGGGTACCGCTGCCCACGCCTCTCCCCGCCCTCGACCAGGACCTGACCTGGGCCGTCATCACGGGCGGCGACCCGGCAGCGGCGGCGCGGGCCGACACCGCCCCCGACGGGGCGACCGTGACACACCACGAGGACCTGGCGGAGCTGCGCGGCGCCGTGGACGGGGGAACGGCGGTGCCCGACATCGTCGTCATGCCGCTGCGGCTCCCCACCGGGGGCGACGTCGTCGCCGACACCCACGCCTCCGTCACCCGGGCGCTCGCCCTGGCCCAGGAGTGGCTGGCGGACGAACGCTTCGAGACAGCAAGGCTCGTCATCGCCCGCCCCGGCACGGAACACGACCGTACGGACCACGACGGTGACGACGTCGACGGCACGGGTAGCGACGGCACGGCCCACGACGCCTCCGGCGCCCTCGCTGCCGCCGCCGCGTGGGGCCTGCTGAGGTCCGCGCAGACCGAGAACCCGGACCGGATCGTCCTGGCCGACATCGCCCCCGGCGGCTGGGGCGCCCTTCCCGGCGTGCTCGCCACCGGCGAGACACAGGCCGCGCTCACCGGCGACGGCACCGTACTCGTCCCGAGGATCGTCCGCGTCCCCGCGGAACCAGCCCTGGAATCCGTGCCGTTCGCCCCTGAAGGCACCGTCCTGATCACCGGCGGCACCGGCGTGCTCGGCGGTCTGATAGCCCGTCACCTCGTGCGGCAGCACGGCGTACGGCACCTGCTGCTCGTCGGCCGCCGCGGCGCCGACGCGCCTGGTGTGCACGACCTCGTCGGCGAACTCGCCGAGCAGGGCGCCGAAGTGACTGTCGCCGCCTGCGACATCGCGGACCGCGACGCCACCGCACGGCTCCTCGCCGCCGTCCCCGACCGGCACCCGCTCACCGCGGTCGTGCACGCGGCGGGCCTCGCCGACGACGGGGTCATCGGCTCCCTCACCCGCGAACGCACCGCCGCCGTGCTGCGCCCCAAGGTGGACGCGGCCTGGCATCTGCACGACCTCACCAGGGACCTGGACCTCGGCGCGTTCGTGCTGTTCTCCTCCGCCGCCGCCACCCTGGGCGGCGCGGGACAGGGCAACTACGCCGCCGCCAACGCGTTCCTCGACGCCCTCGCCACCCACCGCCACGCCGGTGGACTGCCCGCGCTCACCCTCTCCTGGGGGCTGTGGGCGCAGGCCAGCGGCATCACCGGGCACCTCACCGAGGCCGACCACCAGCGCATGGCACGGGCAGGCATGGCCGCACTCGACGCCGACGAGGCGCTGGGCCTCCTCGACACCGCCCTCACCGTGCCCGAGCCCTGGCTGCTGCCCATGCGGCTCGACACCAGGGCCCTGCGCGCCCAGGGCGACAGCCTGCCCCACCTCTTCCGGAGCCTCGTACGGCTCGCCCCGCGCCGGGGGGCCGCGGCCGGTACCGGCGCCGCGGGCACCGCGGTCCAGGGCGGGCTCGCCGAGCGGCTTGCCACCCTCACCGTCCCCGAGCAGGAGACCGAACTCCTGCGACTGGTACGGGGACACGTCGCCACCGTCCTCGGCAACGCCGACCCGGACAGCGTCGACGGCGACACCGCCTTCAAGGAACTCGGCTTCGACTCCCTCACCGCCGTGGACCTGCGCAACCGCATCAACGCCGATGTCGGCCGCCGCCTCCCGGCCACCCTCGTCTTCGACTATCCGACACCGCTCGCCCTCGCCGACTACCTGCGCCGGGAGATCGTCGACGCCGGGCTCACCGCCGAGGAGCGCGTCCTGAAGGAGATCGACCGGCTCGGTGACGTACTCACCGCCGTCACCCTCGACAAACTCGCCCGCGAGATGACCAGGTCCCGCCTCCGCGAACTCCTGCACGCCTGGGACGAGGAGCCGTCGGAACCGGCGTCCGCCCACGGCGTCGACGACGTGGTGACGGGGATCGGCGCCTCCTCCATGGAGGAGATGTTCGAGTTCGTCGACAAGGAATTCGGCACCAACGCCAAGTAGATCCGCCGTCACCCGCCGACTGATTGATTGAGGTATTCCACAATGGAGAACGACGAGAAGCTTCTCTCGTACTTCAAGAAGGTCACGGCCGATCTCTACCAGACGCGCCACCGCCTCGAAGAGCTGGAGAACAAGAACCGCGAGCCCGTCGCCATCGTCGGCATGGCCTGCCGCTACCCCGGCGGCGTCCGCTCGCCCGAGGACCTGTGGCGGCTCGTCGCCCAAGGCACCGACGCCGTCGGCGACTTCCCCACCCGCCGCGGCTGGGACCTCGACACCCTCTTCGACCCGGACCCCGACCGGCAGGGCACGAGCTACGTCCGCGAGGGCGGATTCCTGCACGACGCCGACGAGTTCGACCCCGCCTTCTTCGGCATGAGCCCCCGCGAGGCCCTGGCCGTCGACGTACAGCAGCGGCTGCTGCTGAACATCGCCTGGGAGGCGTTCGAGCGCGCCGGGATCGTCCCGCAGTCCGTGAAGGACACCCCGGTCGGCGTGTACGCGGGCGTCATGTACGGCGACTACGGCAGCCGCGTCCGCGACATCCCCGAGGGCTTCGAGGGATACCTCCTGCACGGCAGCGCGGGCAGCGTCGCCTCCGGCCGCGTCGCCTACAACCTCGGCCTCGTCGGGCCCGCCGTCACCATCGACACCGCCTGCTCGTCGTCGCTGGTCGCCATGCACCTGGCCGTGCAGGCGCTGCGCGCGGGGGAGTGCTCCCTCGCGCTGGCCGGCGGTGTCACCGTCATGTCCACCCCGGGGCCCTTCATCGAGTTCAGCAGGCAGCGCGGGCTCTCCCCGAGCGGCCGCTGCAAGTCCTTCTCCGCCGAAGCCGACGGCGCCGGCTGGGGCGAGGGCGCGGGACTCCTCCTCCTCGAACGCCTCTCCGAGGCCCGCCGCAACGGCCACCGCGTCCTCGCCGTCATCAACGGCTCCGCGATCAACCAGGACGGCGCCTCCAACGGCTTCACCGCTCCCAACGGCCCCTCCCAGCAGCGCGTCATCCGCGACGCCCTCGCGAGCGCCGCCCTCACCCCCGCCGACATCGACGCCGTGGAGGCCCACGGCACCGGCACCCCACTCGGCGACCCCATCGAGGCCGAAGCCCTGCTGGCCACCTACGGCCAGGCCCGCGACACCGAACACCCGCTGCTGCTCGGCTCGTTGAAGTCCAACATCGGCCACGCCCAGGCCGCCGCCGGAGTCGCGGGCGTCATCAAGATGGTCATGGCGCTGCGTGCGGGCACCCTGCCCCGCACCCTCCACGCCGACGAACCCACCACCCAGGTCGACTGGACCACGGGCGCCGTAGAACTCCTGCGGGAGCCGCGCGACTGGACGGCACAGGACGGGCGCCCCCGCCGGGCGGGCGTCTCCTCCTTCGGCATCAGCGGCACCAACGCCCACGTCATCGTGGAAGAGGCACCGAAGGACGACGCGGAGACCCCCGAGGCCACCGCCCCCCGCCGCACCCTGCCCACCGTGCCATGGCCGGTCTCGGCCCGCTCCGCCGAGGCGCTACAGGCCCAGGTGACCCGGCTGCGCGAGCACGCGGAGGGTCTGGACGCGGTGGATGTGGGGTGGTCGCTGCTGACGACGCGGTCGGTGTTCGAGCACCGGGCGGTGATGGTGGGTGACGGTCAGCCGGTGACGGGTTCTGTGGTTGCCGGTGGTACGGGGTTTGTGTTCTCGGGTCAGGGGTCGCAGCGGGTGGGGATGGGGCGTGAGCTGTACGGCGCCTATTCGGTGTTTGCTGAGGCGTTGGATGCGGTGTGTGGCGCGTTTGATGGTCCCTTGCGTGAGGTGATGTTTGAGGGGTCTGTGGAGAGGCTTGGCGGTACGGAGTGGGCGCAGCCTGCGATTTTTGCGTGTGAGGTGGCGCTGTTCCGGTTGTTGGAGTCGTGGGGTGTGACGCCGGATGTGATGGTGGGGCACTCGATTGGTGAGCTGGCTGCGGCGTACGTGGCGGGGGTGTGGTCTCTCGAAGATGCGGTGAGGGTGGTGGCTGCTCGTGGTCGGTTGATGGGTGGGCTGCCTGCGGGTGGTGCGATGGTGGCGCTTCAGGCGACCGAGGCGGAAGTGGCCGACTTGCTGTCGGATGCCGTGTCGGTGGCGGCGGTGAACGGGCCGGATGCGGTGGTGGTCTCGGGGGAGGAGGATGCGGTCCTGGCGATCGCTGCTCACTTCGAGGCCGAGGGTCGGAAGGTGAAGCGTCTCGCCGTCAGTCACGCTTTCCACTCGCCGCTGATGGAGCCGATGCTCGACGACTTCCGTCAGGTCTTGTCGGAGGTCACCTTCAACGAGCCCCGTCTCCCTCTGGTGAAGGACGTCTCCGACCCCGAGTACTGGGTGCGTCACGTCCGCGAGGCGGTGCGTTTCCACGACGATGTGGAGGCCGCCCGCGCCCAGGGTGTGGTGCGCTTCGTGGAGGTCGGCCCTGATGCCGCGCTGTCCTCTCTGGTCGAGGGTTGCGTGCCGCTCCAGCGTCGTAACCGCGAAGAACCCCTCACCGCCGTGCAGGCACTCGCCGGGCTCTGGACGACCGGCGCTTCCGTCAACTGGGAGGCGCTGTACGAGGGTTCTGGCGCGCGTACCGTCGATCTCCCCACCTACGCCTTCCAGCGTGACCGCTACTGGCTTGAGCCCGCGGCGCCCGCCGCCGATGTGCCCGCCGCCGGGCTCGGGGTCGCGGCGCACCCCCTGCTCGCCGCGGCTGTCCACCTCGCCCAGGGTGACGGGCTGATCCTCACCGGGCGGGTGTCCCGCACCTCCCACCCCTGGCTGACCGACCACGCCATCCTGGACACGGTGCTCCTCCCCGGTACGGCCTTTCTCGAACTGGCCGTGTGGGCCGGTGACCAGGTGGGTGCGCCCACCGTGGAGGAGCTGACGCTCCAGGCGCCGCTGGTGCTGCCGGAGCAGGGTGCGCTACAGCTCCAGGTGACCGTCGGCGGTGCCGACGGCGGCGGGCGGCGGGAGATCGGTGTTCACTCGCGGCTCGACCTGGGTGACGGCGAGGCGGAGGAGCAGTGGACCCAGCATGCCTCAGGTGTGCTTCTCACCGACGAGGCCGCCGCGGATGCCGGGAGCGCCGGAGCCGCCGGGCTGGGTGACGGTGACGCGGCCTGGCCGCCCGCGGGGGCGAAGGCCGTGTCCACCGAGGGCTACTACGAGCGGCTGACGGCCGAGGGGCACGACTACGGGCCCGCCTTCCAGGGGCTGCGTGCCGTGTGGCGCGACGGTGACGACGTGTTCGCGGACGTCGAACTGCCCGCCGAAGTCGCCGGGAAGACCGGTGAGTTCGCGGTCCATCCGGCGCTGCTCGACGCGGCGCTGCACTCCGTCGGGCTCAGCGGTCTGCTCGGCGACAGCGAGGCGGCGGCGCGGCTGCCGTTCGCATGGGGCGGTGTGACGCTCCACGCCTCCGGCGCCACCGCGCTGCGGGTGCGGCTGACCCGTACAGGACCCGACACCCTCCGGCTCACCGCCGCCGCACCCTCGGGGCAGCCTGTGGCGACCGTCGAGTCGCTGCTGCTGCGCGCGGTCAGCGGCGACCAGCTCGCCGCGGCCCGCCCGCGCGGCGACGAGGCCCTGTTCCACATCGACTGGACGGAACAGGCCCCGGCAGGGCCCGACGCCGCCCACACCACGTGGGCCGTGCTCACCGACGGGCCGACCGGTCAGGGCGGGCACCCCCTCGCGGCGGCGCTGACCGCGCTGGGCGCCACGGCCGCCGCCCACGCGGGCCTCGACGCACTGCGCGCGGCCGTCGACGGCGGTGAAATGGCCCCGGACGCCGTGGTGTTCACCTGCCGTACGGAGGCACGCGACACGGGGCAGGACGCGGTGCGCACCGCACTGCACCGGACGCTGCGGTTCGTGCAGGAGTGGCTGGACGACGAGCGCTTCGCCACGTCCACGCTCGTGGTGTCGACCAGGGGGGCGGTGTGCGCCCGCGCGGGCGAGACCGTCACCGACCTGCCGGGCGCCGCAGTCCACGGCCTGCTGCGCACCGCACAGACCGAGCACCCCGGGCGTGTCGTGCTCGTCGACAGCGAGAGCGGCGCGCCCGACGGCGACGCCAACGAGGACACCGCCCGCGCCCTCGCCGCGCTCCTCGCCACCGGCGAGCCGCAGGCCGCCATCCGCGCGGGCAAGGCCCTCGTGCCCCGCCTCGTACGCCCCACCGCGCCGGGCGGCGAGCCCCCGGCCCTCGACCCGGAAGGCACCGTCCTCATCACGGGCGGCACCGGTACCCTCGGCGGCCTCGTCGCCCGCCACCTCGCCACCCGGTACGGCGCCCGCCGCCTCCTGCTCACCAGCCGACGCGGCCCCGCCGCCGACGGCGCCACCGAACTCGTAGAAGCCCTCACAGAGTTGGGGGCGCAGGCCGAGGTCGTCGCCTGTGACGCCGCCGACCGGGACGCGCTCGCCGCCGTACTGGACGCCATCCCCGAATCGGCACCGCTCACCGCCGTCGTCCACACGGCGGGCGTCGTGGACGACGGTGTGTTCGCCGCCCAGACCGCGGAACGCGTCGACGCCGTCCTACGGCCCAAGGCGGACGCGGCCCGCGTCCTGCACGAGCTGACGCGCGACATGGACCTCGCGGCGTTCGTCCTGTTCTCGTCGGCCGCCGCAGCCTTCGGCGGCGCGGGCCAGGCCGGCTACGCCGCGGCCAACGCCTGCGTGGACGCGCTCGCCCAGCAGCGCGCCGCCCAGGGCCTGCCCGCCGTGTCCCTCGCCTGGGGCCTGTGGCAGCAGGCGAGCGCCCTCACCGGGCACCTCGGCGACGCCGACCTGCGGCGCGCCGCACGCGGCGGCATGACCGCCCTGCCCACCGCAGAGGCGCTCGCCCTCTTCGATGCCGCCCTGGCGCAGGAGCACCCCGTGGTGGTGCCGACCCGCCTCGACCTGGCCGCGCTCCGCCGCTCCGGCGACGTGCCCGCCCTGCTGCGCGCCCTCGTACGCCCGGCGCGCCGCACCGTGCGAGCCGCGGGCACCGACACGGCACGCACCCTGCGCGACCGGCTCGCCGCACTGCCCGCGGGCGACCGGGAGACCGTCGCGCTCGACCTGGTCGGCCGGCATGTCGCCGACGTGCTCGGCCTCGGCTCCGCGGCCGACGTCGAGCCGGGGCGCGCCTTCCAGGAGATGGGCTTCGACTCCCTCATGGCGGTCGAACTGCGCAACCGCCTCGGCACCGACACCGGCCTCAGGCTGCCCGCCACCCTGGTCTTCGACTATCCGACACCGGCCGCCATGGCGGCGAGGATCACGGAACAGCTCGTCGGCGGACAGGCCCTGCCGACCCCCGCGACCCCCGCCCACACCGCCGCCGCCACCGACGACCCCATCGTCATCGTCGGCATGGCCTGCCGCTTCCCCGGCGGGGTCACCAACCCCGAGGAACTGTGGCAGCTCGTCGCCGACGGCGCCGACGGCATCACCGGCTTCCCCGACAACCGCGGCTGGGACGTGGACGCCCTCTACGACCCCGACCCGGAGCACACCGGCAGGACGTACACCCGCCACGGCGGCTTCCTCCACGACATCGACCAGTTCGACGCCGGGTTCTTCGGCATCTCCCCGCGCGAGGCCCTGGGCATGGACCCGCAGCAGCGGCTGCTCCTCGAAACCTCCTGGGAGGCGTTCGAACGCGCGGGCATCGACCCCGCCGCACTCCACGGCAGCCGCACCGGCGTCTTCATCGGCGCCAACGGCCAGGACTACGCGGCGCTCCTCGCCGAAGCCCCACAGGACTACGAGGGCTACCTCCTCACCGGCGGCTCCGCGAGCGTCATCTCCGGCCGCCTCGCCTACGCGTTCGGCCTCGAAGGCTCCGCGGTCACCGTCGACACCGCCTGCTCCTCCTCCCTCGTCGCCCTGCACCTCGCCGCCCGATCCGTTCGCGACGGCGAGTGCGACCTCGCGCTCGTCGGCGGCGCCGCCCTCATGGCGACCCCCACCCTCTTCGTCGAGTTCAGCCGCCAGCGCGGCCTGTCGCCCGACGGCCGCTGCAAGGCATTCTCCGCCGACGCGGACGGCACAGGATGGGCGGAGGGCGTCGGCGTCCTCGTCGTCGAACGGCTCTCCGACGCCCGCAGGAGCGGACACCATGTGCTGGCCGTCGTCGAGGGCAGCGCCGTCAACCAGGACGGCGCCTCGAACGGCCTCACCGCACCCAACGGGCCCTCCCAACAGCGCGTCATACGGGAGGCGTTGGCGAGCGCGGGCGTCGCCCCCGCAGACGTCGACGCCGTGGAGGCACACGGCACAGGCACCAAACTGGGCGACCCCATCGAGGCACAGGCCCTGCTCGCCACCTACGGCCAGGACCGCGACACCGAACGGCCTCTCCTGCTCGGCTCGTTGAAGTCCAACATCGGGCACACCCAGGCCGCGGCCGGAGTCGCCGGGGTCATCAAGATGGTCATGGCGCTGCGCCACGGCGTCCTGCCCAGGACCCTGCACGTCAACGAGCCCACCCCGGAGGTCGACTGGGCGGCCGGTGCCGTGGAACTCCTCACCGAGAACCGCACCTGGCCGCGGCCCGCCGCCGACCGGCCGCGCCGCGCCGCCGTGTCCTCCTTCGGCGTCAGCGGCACCAACGCCCACGTCGTCATCGCGCAGGCACCGGAGACGGCGACGACGGCCCAGAGCGCCGCCACGCCCCATGGCACCGCGGACACCGCCGCACCCGAGCCAACCACCGTGCCCGGCGTGGCCGAGGCAACCGCCGTGGCCGGGGCAGTCGCCGCGCGTCCCGCCCTCCCGCTCGTCGTGTCCGCACGCTCCGAGGCCGCACTGCGCGTCCAGGCCCAGCGGCTGCGCGCCCTCCTGACCTCAGGGGCCTCCCCTGCGGACGTCGGCCTCACCCTGGTGCGCCACCGCTCCCTCTTCGAGGAACGCGCCGTCGTCGTCGGCCACGACACCGACGACCTCCTCACCGCCCTCGCCGCCCTCGCAACGGGCGACCCCGCACCCACCGCGGTCACCGGCACCCCCTCCGTACAGGGCCGCGCCACCCGCCCCGTCTTCGTCTTCCCCGGCCAGGGGAGTCAGTGGGTGGGTATGGCGGTGGGTCTGCTGGAGTCCTCGCCCGCGTTCGCCGAGCGGATGGGGGAGTGTGCGGCGGCCCTTGACCCGCTGACCGGTTGGTCCCTCCTCGACGTGGTATGTGGGGCCGGGGACGCGCCGGATCTGGACCGGGTGGATGTGGTGCAGCCGGTGCTGTTCGCGGTGATGGTGTCGCTGGCGTCGGTGTGGGAGTCGCTGGGGGTGGCTCCGGCGGCAGTCGTGGGTCACTCGCAGGGCGAGATCGCCGCCGCCTGCGTGGCGGGTGCGCTGTCGCTTGAGGACGCGGCGCGGGTGGTGGCGTTGCGGTCGCAGGCGATTGTGGCGTTGTCGGGGCGTGGCGGGATGCTGTCCGTGCCTCTGCCGGTCGGTGACGTACGTGAGCGGATCGCGGGGTGGGACGGTGCGATTTCGGTCGCGGCGGTCAACGGCCCGTCTTCTACGGTCGTTTCGGGTGATGCGGAGGCGTTGGACGAGTTCTTTGCCCGCCTCGAAGCCGACGACGTGCGAATTCGCCGTATTCCGGTGGATTATGCGTCGCATTCGGCTCATGTGGAGTCGATCGAGGCGGAGTTGGGGGAGCTGCTTGCTCCGGTCCAGCCTCGTACTTCCCGTGTGCCGTTCTATTCGACGGTGACGGGTGGTGTGCTGGACACGACGGAGATGGACGGGCGTTACTGGTACACGAACCTCCGTCAGACGGTCCTCTTCGAGGACACGATCCGTGCGCTCCTCGCTGATGGTTTCCGGGTGTTCGTGGAGTCGAGTCCGCATCCGGTCGTCACGCTGGGTATCCAGGAGACCGCCGAGGACGCGGGCGGTCACGACCTCGTGGTGACCGGATCGCTGCGGCGCGACGAGGGCGGGCTCGACCGGATGCTGCTGAGCGCCGCCGAACTGCACGTCGGCGGCGTCCCCGTGGACTGGGAGGCGGCCTTCGACACGGGCACCGCACACGTCGTCGAACTGCCCACCTACCCCTTCCAGCGCCGGAGTTACTGGCTGCGCCCCGCCTCCCGGCGGACCGGCGGCGAAGTCGAGGGCGTGGGCATCGGCGGCGCCGACCACCCGCTGCTCGGCGCCGTGGTCGAACTCGCCGACGGCGCGGGCGCGGTGTTCACCGGGCGGCTCTCCACGGCCACTCAGCCCTGGCTCGCCGACCACGCCGTCCTCGACACGGTCCTGCTGCCCGGCACCGGGTTCGTGGAACTTGCCCAGTACGCGGCCCGCCGCGTCGGCGCCGACGGCATCGACGAACTCACCCTGCACGCACCGCTGGTGCTGCCCACGGGCGGCGCTGTCCAGGTGCAGGTCGTGGTCGGCGGCAGCGACGCCACAGGGCGCCACGAGATCAGCGTCTACTCGCGCACCGAACCCGCCACGGCCCCGGGCGCCGACGACATCTCAGGGGCGCCGCCGCAGGACCGCCCCTGGACCCGGCACGCCATGGGCCACCTCACCGCGCCCGGCACCGCGGCACCCGCGGGCGCCGAGCAGGAACTGACCGCCTGGCCGCCCGCCGACGCCGAGGAACTGGACGTCGACGGTGTCTACGACTGGTTCGCCGACCTCGGCTACGGCTACGGCCCCGCCTTCCAGGGCCTCAGGCGCGCCTGGCGCCGCGGCGACGAGGTCTTCACCGAGGTCGCCCTGCCCGAGGAGTACGCCTCCCAGGCCGACGCCTTCGAACTGCACCCCGCGCTCCTCGACGCCGCGCTGCACGCCACCGTCCTCGGCTACCACGGGGACACCGAGACCGCCGTCCTGCCGTTCTCCTGGAACGGGGTGCGCACCCACGCCACCGGCGCCGACGCGCTGCGCGTACGGTTCCGGCGCGGCGGTGAGGACGTGGTCACCGTCACGGTCGCCGACTCGACGGGCGCTCCCGTCGCCACCGTCGAGTCCCTCGCCGCCCGGCCGCTCGCCGCCGACCAGCTCGAAGAGGCCAAGAAGGCCCTCGGTGAGACGGCCGCGCCCGAGGACGCGTGGCGCTACCGCATCGACTGGACCCGGCTCGCCGACACCCCCGACGCCGCCCTCACCGGCACCTGGCTGCTCGCCGTGCCCGAGGCGCGGGCCGACCACCCGTGGATCGCGGCGAGCGCACGCGCCCTGGAGGTACGCGGCGCCCACGTCACCACCGTCCTGGTGGACGACGCCCTCGCGGCCGACCGCACCGCCCTCGCCGCCCGCCTCACCGAGGCCGCTCAGGAGGACCGGCACGACGGCCTCCACCAGGACGGGGAAGAACGGGCGGCCGCGGACAGCACACCCCCGGGGACCGTCGCGGGTGTGCTGTCGTGGCTGGCCCTCGACGAGCGCATGCACCCCGACCACGGGGCGGTCCCGCTCGGCCTCGCCCACACCGTCAGCACCGTCCAGGCCATGGACACCGCGGGCATCGAGGCACCGCTGTGGATCGCCACCCAGGACGCCGTGCACGCCACCGCGGCCGACCCCGTCGACCACCCGCTCCAGTCCACCGTCTGGGGCCTCGGCCGGGTCGTCGCGCTGGAGCAGCCCAAGCAGTGGGGCGGCGTCGTCGACGTGCCCGCGGCCGTCGGCGAACGCGCCTTCGGACGGCTCGCCGACGCCCTCGCCGCCGACCGCGACGAGGACCAACTCGCCATCCGCGACACGGGAGTTCTCGCCCGTCGCCTCCAGCGCACCCCGCACCCGCAGCCGTCGGGGGAGCGGCCGTGGCAGCCGGCCGGAACCGTCCTCGTCACCGGCGGCACCGGCGCCCTCGGCGGCCATGTGGCCCGCTGGCTCGCCGCGGAGGGGGCCGACCACCTCGTCCTCACCAGCCGCAGCGGACGCGACGCGGCGGGCGCGGTGGAACTGGAGGCCGAGCTGACCGCGCTTGGCGCCAAGGTCACCATCGCCGCCTGCGACGTCGCCGACCGCGCCCAACTCGCCGAACTCCTCGGCTCGTTGCCAGCCGACGCGCCACTCGACGCCGTCATCCACACCGCGGGCGTCTCCCGCGACGGCATCGTCGACAGCCTCACCGTCGACAGCATGAACGCCGTCCTGCGCCCGAAGATCGACGCGGCGCTCAACCTCCACGAACTCACCGCCCACCTCGACCTGTCCGCTTTCGTCCTGTTCTCCTCCGTCTCCGGCGTCCTCGGCTCGGCCGGGCAGGCCAGCTACGCCGCGGGCAACACCTTCCTCGACACCCTCGTCCAGATGCGGCGCGCCCAGGGACGCGTCGGCGCCTCCTTCGGCTGGGGCATGTGGGGCGGCGACGGCATGGCCACCCTCGGCTCCAACGAGTCCCGTATCAAGCGGCGCGGCATCCGGCCCATGGACCCGGGCACCGCCGTCGACGTCATGGCGCGCTCCCTGCTCGCCGACGAACCGTTCCTCACCGTCATCGACGTCGACTGGCGCCGCTTCGTCGCCGAGGTACACGGCGGCCGGGCCCGCCCGATCATCCGCGACCTGCCCGACGTTCGCGCCCTGCGGACCACCGCCGCCAGGACACCCGCGGGCGGCGCGGCAGGCGGCACACCCGAGGACGGCCCCGAACGGCTCGGCGACCGCCTCGCGTCCCTCGCCCCCGCCGAGCAGAACCAACTCCTCACCACCCTGGTACGCACCCATGTGGCCACCGCGCTCGGCCATGCCTCGGCCGCCGAGATCGCCCCGGAACGCGCCTTCAAGGAACTCGGATTCGACTCCCTCATCGCCGTCGAACTGCGCAACCGCCTGAACGCCGCGACCGGCCTCAGGCTGCCCGCCACGCTGGTCTTCGACTATCCGACACCCGCCGCGCTCGCCACCCACCTGCGCGAGCAACTGGCACCCGCCCAGGAGGCCACCGCCGACTCCGTACTCGAAGGACTCGACGCCCTTGAAGCCGCCCTCGCGGCGCTCGCGCCCACCGACGGCGGACGGCCGCGCGTCGTCGAGCGGGCCCGCGAGGTCCTGGCGGCGATCGGCGGCGCACCGGCCGCCGCGGGCCCGGGCGCCGCCTCGGCCAGGACCATCGAGTCCGCCTCCGACGACGAGATCTTCGACTTCATCAACAAGCAGCTCGGCAAGTCGGAGTAGCACGGCGACGCGACACACGGCAGCACAGGCAAGACGGGTCAACACACCGCTGGATGGAGCGAACACCGCAGATGGACAACGAAGAGAAGCTCCGCGAGTACCTCAAGTGGGTCACCGCCGACCTGGTGCAGTCGAGGGAGCGCGTGAAGGAGCTGGAGGAGCGCGCCGAAGAGCCCCTCGCCATCACCGCGATGGCCTGCCGCTTCCCGCACGGCGTCCACACCCCGGAGGACCTGTGGGAGCTGGTCGCCACCGGCACCGACGCCGTCGCCCCGATCCCCACCGACCGCGGCTGGGACGTCGACGACCTCTACGACCCCGAGCTGACCCGCCCCGGCTCCATCGGCACCCGCGAGGGCGCCTTCCTCGACGCGCTCGGCGACTTCGACGCGGGGTTCTTCGGCATCTCCCCGCGCGAGGCCCTGGCGATGGACCCGCAGCAGCGGCTCCTCCTCGAAACATCCTGGGAGGCACTGGAACGCGCGGGCCTCGACCCGCAGAAGCTGCGCGGCAGCCGCACCGGGGTCTTCGTCGGCTCCAACACCTGGGACTACGCGCCCCCGCTCACCCAGGCCCCCGACGAGGTGGCCGGACATCTCATGACCGGCAACACCCCCAGCGTGATGTCGGGCCGCATCGCCTACATACTCGGCCTCGAAGGCCCCGCGGTCACCTTGGACACCGCCTGCTCGTCATCCCTGGTCGCCCTGCACGTGGCGGCCCAGGCCCTGCGGGCCGGCGACTGCGAACGCGCCCTCGTCGGCGGTGTCGCCGTGATGGCCGCGCCCGGCGTCCTGATGGAGTTCAGCCGTCAGCGCGGTCTGGCACCCAACGGCCGCTCGAAGTCCTTCGCCGCGGCCGCCGACGGCGTCGGCTGGGGCGAGGGCATCGGCGTCCTCGTCGTCGAGCGCCTGTCCGACGCCCGCGAGCAGGGCCACCGGGTACTCGCGGTGGTGCGGGGCAGCGCGGTCAACCAGGACGGTGCGAGCAACGGCCTCACCGCGCCCAACGGGCCCTCCCAACAGCGCGTCATCCGGGCCGCGTTGGAGAGCGCGGGACTGTCCGCGTCGGACGTGGACGCGGTGGAGGCGCACGGCACCGGCACCAAGCTCGGCGACCCCATCGAGGCCCAGGCCCTGCTGGCGACGTACGGCAAGGGCCGCGACACCGAACGGCCACTGTGGCTGGGCTCGTTGAAGTCGAACATCGGCCACACCCAGGCCGCCGCGGGCGTGGCGGGCGTCATCAAGATGGTGATGGCCCTCCAGCGCGGCACCCTGCCGCGCACCCTGCACGTCGACGAACCGACCCCGCAGGTCGACTGGTCCGCGGGTGCCGTCGAACTGCTCACCGAGGCACAGGACTGGACCCCCGAGGAAGGCCACACCCGCAGGGCAGGCGTCTCCTCCTTCGGCATCAGCGGCACCAACGCCCACCTGATCCTGGAGGAAGCACCCACAGACGAGGCACCCGAGGGGGACGAGGAGTCCGCTCCCCGCGGTGCGGTCCCCGTGGTGCCGTGGCCGGTGTCGGGACAGTCGGCGGCAGCGCTGGACGCACAGTTGGCCCGGACACGCGAGGCTGCGACCGACCTGGACGCGGTGGACGTGGGGTGGTCCCTGCTGACGACGCGGTCGGTGTTCGAGCACCGTGCGGTGGTGGTCGACGGCGGCAGCGATCCGGTCACGGGGGTCGCCGTCCCGGGTGGTACGGGGTTTGTGTTTTCGGGTCAGGGGTCGCAGCGGGTGGGGATGGGGCGTGAGCTGTACGGCGCCTATCCGGTGTTTGCTGAGGCGCTGGATGCGGTGTGTGGCGCGTTTGACGGCCCCTTGCGTGAGGTGATGTTTGAGGGGTCTGTGGAGAGGCTTGGCGGTACGGAGTGGGCGCAGCCTGCGATTTTTGCGTGTGAGGTGGCGCTGTTCCGTCTGTTGGAGTCGTGGGGTGTGACGCCGGATGTGATGGTGGGGCACTCGATTGGTGAGTTGGCTGCGGCGCATGTGGCGGGGGTGTGGTCGCTTGAGGATGCGGTGAAGGTGGTCACTGCCCGTGGTCGGCTCATGGGTCAACTTCCCACGGGTGGCGCCATGGTGGCGCTTCAGGCGACGGAGGCCGAGGTGTCCGGCCTGCTGTCGGATGCCGTGTCCCTCGCGGCGGTGAACGGCCCGGATGCGGTGGTGGTGTCGGGTGAGGAGGGCGCGGTCCTGGCGATCGCCGCCCATTTCGAGGCTGAGGGCCGGAAGGTGAAGCGCCTTGCGGTGAGTCACGCCTTCCACTCGCCGCTGATGGAGCCGATGCTCGACGACTTCCGTCAGGTCTTGTCGGAGGTCACCTTCAATGAGCCCCGTCTTCCTCTGGTGAAGGACGTCTCCGACCCCGAGTACTGGGTGCGCCATGTCCGCGAGGCCGTCCGTTTCCACGATGACGTGGAGGCGGCCCGCGCTCAGGGTGTGGTGCGCTTCGTGGAGGTCGGTCCGGATGCCGCGCTCTCCTCCCTGGTCGAGGGTTGCGTGCCGCTCCAGCGTCGTAACCGCGAAGAGTCCCAGACCGCCGTGCGGGCCCTCGGTGCGCTGTGGACGACGGGCGCTTCCGTCAACTGGGAGGCGCTGTATGAGGGTTCCGGCGCACGCACCGTCGATCTCCCCACCTACGCCTTCCAGCGTGAGCGCTACTGGCTTGAGCAGCCCGCGCCCACGGGTGACGTGACCGCTGCCGGGCTCGGCGCTGCGGCGCACCCTCTGCTCGGTGCTGCCGTGCACCTCGCGCAGGGTGACGGGCTGATCCTCACCGGGCGGGTGTCCCGCACCTCCCACCCCTGGCTGGTCGACCACACCATTCTGGACACGGTGCTCCTCCCCGGCACCGCGCTGCTTGAGCTGGCCGTCTGGGCGGGAAGCCAGATGGCTGCGCCCACCGTGGAGGAGCTGACGCTCCAGGCGCCGCTGGTGCTGCCGGAGCAGGGTGCGTTGCAGCTCCAGGTGACCGTGGGCAGTGCGGACGGCGCGGGGCGGCGGGCGGTGTCGGTCCACTCCCGCCCGGAGCTGTCCGACGCGGACGCCGACACCCCCTGGCAGGAGCACGCGACCGGCGCCCTCGTCGCCACCGCCGCCCGTACCTCCCCCGGCTCCTCCGATCTCGGCGGAGTTTGGCCACCCGCCGACACCACCCCCGTCGCGGTCGACGACCTCTACGACCGTTTCGCGGCGGCGGGATTCGCCTACGGCCCCGCGTTCCAGGGCCTCGGGGAGGTGTGGCGGCGCGGTGACGAGCTGTTCGCCGAGGTCGCCCTGCCCGCCGAGGCGAGCGGTGACGCGGCGGCGTTCGCGCTCCATCCGGCGCTGCTCGACGCCGCGTTGCACGCGGTGGGGGTCGGCGGGCTGCTCGGTGCGGAGGACGCCTCGGGGCGGCTGCCGTTCTCGTGGAGCGGGGTCGACATCCGGGCGTGGGGCGCCTCCTCGCTCCGAGCGCACCTCGTCCGCACCGGTGACGACAGGCTCGCCCTGTCCGTCGCCGACACCACGGGGCAGCTCGTCGCCACCGCGGATGCGCTCGTCCTGCGGCCGGTGTCCGCCGAGCGGCTGCGCGCGGAGGGCCGTCGCACCCTCGACGCGCTGTTCCGCGTGGAGTGGGTCGAGCGGCAGCCACCGGCCCCAGAACACGCGATTACCTGGGCGCTGTTGGCCGATGACGGCTCCCCGTACGCGGCCGGGGCGCTCGCCGCCGGAGCCGTCGCCACGTACCCCGGCCTCGACGCACTGGCCGCCGCGGTCGACGAGGGGATTCCACTCCCCGACGTCCTGGTCGTACCGAACACAGGACCCGCCGCCTCCGAAGGCGACGTCCCCGCCGCCGCACACTCCGCGACCCACGCGGCGCTGCGCCTCGCGCAAGCCTGGACCGCGGACGAGCGGTTCGCCGAGGGGCGGCTGCTGCTGCTCACCCGCGGTGCGGTCGCCGTACACCCCGGGGAACGGGTGTCAGAACCCGCACACGCCGCCGCCCGCGGTTTCGTGCGGACCACCGCGACGGAGAACCCGGGCCGCTTCCTCCTCGCCGACGTCGACGAACTCGACGACACCTGGCCCCTGTTGGCCGCCCTCGCGGACGGCGACGACACCGAGTGGGCGGTGCGCGGCGGGCACACCCTGGTGCCCAGGCTCGCCCGGGCGTCCTCCGGCCTCGATATGCCGGAGGACGGCCCATGGCGCCTGGAGACCCTGGGCCGCGGCACCCTCGACGGCAACCTCGCGCTGACGCCGTACCCCGAGGCAGGCCGGCCGCTCGCGGAGGGCGAGGTCAGGGTCGGGATGCGGGCGGGCGGACTGAACTTCCGTGACGTCCTCATCGCCCTCGGCATGTACCCGGGCGAGGCACGCGTCGGAGCGGAAGGCGCCGGAGTCGTGCTCGAAGTCGGTCCCGGCGTCACCGGGTTCACCCCCGGCGACCGGGTCATGGGCCTCTTCTACGGGGTGCTCGGACCCGTGGCCGTGACCGACCGCAGGCTGCTCACCCGCGTCCCCGACGGCTGGTCGTACCAGGACGCGGCCGCCGTGCCCGTCGTCTTCCTCACCGCTTACTACGGGCTCGTGGACCTGGCCGGGCTGCGCGCGGGCGAGAAGGTGCTGATCCACGCGGCCGCCGGGGGCGTCGGCATGGCCGCCGTGCAGCTCGCCCGGCACCTCGGCGCCGAGGTCTTCGCCACGGCGGGCCCCGGCAAGTGGGCCACCGTACACGGCCTCGGGGTACCCGCCGACCACCTCGCCTCCTCCAGGACCCTCGACTTCGGGCCGCAGTTCGCCGACGCCACCGGCGGGCTCGGTGTGGACGTCGTACTGAACTCCCTCGCCAAGGAGTACGTCGACACCTCGGCCGGGCTGCTGCCGCGCGGCGGACGCTTCCTGGAGATGGGCAAGACCGACATCAGGCGGCCGGAAGAGCTGGCCGCCGCCCACCCGGGCGTGCGCTATCAGGCGTTCGACATGCTCGAAGCGGGCCCGGAACGCATCGGCGAGATGCTGACCGCCCTCGTCGACCTGTTCGAGCGCGGGATACTTCGGCCGCTCCCGGTGACCGCCTGGGACGCCCGCTCTGCGGGCGAGGCGTTCCGCTTCCTCGGCCAGGCACGGCACGTCGGCAAGGTCGTCCTCACCGTTCCCGACACCGCGCCCCACGGCGCGGACGACGGCGGCACGGTCCTGGTGACAGGCGCGGGCGGCGCACTCGGCCGTCTGATCGCCCGTCACCTCGTACGCGAGCACGGGGTACGGCGGCTGGTGCTCGCGGGACGCCGCGGCGACCGCACCCCCGGCCTCGTCCAACTGGCGGAAGAACTCGCCGAGTCGGGCGCACAAGCCGACGTGGCCGGCTGCGACGTGTCGGACCGCGACGACGTCGCCCGGCTCCTCGCCACCATCGCCGAGACCTCCACCCTGCACGGTGTGGTGCACGCCGCGGGCGTGCTCGACGACGGCACCGTCGCCTCGCTCACCCCCGAGCGCATCGACACGGTGCTGCGGCCCAAGGTCGACGCGGCCTGGCACCTGCACGAGCTGACACGCGGCCTCGACCTCGCGTACTTCGCCGTCTTCGCCTCCGCAGCGGCCACCTTCGGCGCGGCGGGCCAGGCCGGCTACTGCGCGGCCAACACCTTCCTCGACGCCCTCGCGGAACACCGCAGGGGCCTCGGCCTGCCCGCCGTGTCCCTGGCGTGGGGGCTGTGGGAGCAGCCCGGCGGCATGGCGGGAGCACTCGCCGACGTCGACAGGCGGCGCATGGCGGGCGGCGGCCTCGTGCCGCTGACGGAGGCCGAAGGACTCGCCCTGTTCGATACCGCACTGCGGCACGGCGCCCCCACCCTGCTGCCCGCCCGCCTCGACCTGCCGGGCCTCCAGCGGCGCGGCACCGCCGTGCCACCCGTGCTGCGCGGCCTGGTCCGTACCACCGCGGCCCGCGCCAGGCAGGGCACCGACGACAGCCCGGGCTCAGGGCTGCGCAGGCGCCTGCACGGCCGCGGCGAGGAGGAGCGGCTGCGTATCGTCCTCGACCTCGTGCGCGCACAGGCGTCCGCCGTCCTCGGCCACGGCTCCCCTGACGCGGTCGAGGCGGGCCGCGCCTTCCAGGAGATGGGCTTCGACTCGCTGACCGCCGTCGAACTGCGCAACCGCCTCACCGCGGAGACCGGCGTCCGGCTGCCCGCCACCCTCGTCTTCGACCACCCGACACCCCGGGCGCTCGCCACGCACCTCATCGCCGACGTCAGCGGCGAACTCGCCGCACCCACCGCACCCACCGCGGCCGTCGCCACCGGCGACAGCCAGGACCCCCTCGCCATCGTCGGCGTCGCCTGCCACTTCCCCGGCGGCGTCGACTCGCCAGAGGACCTGTGGGAACTCGTCATGACCGGCACCGACGCCATGTCCGGCTTCCCCGGCGACCGCGGCTGGGACACCGGCAGCCTCTACGACCCGGACCCCGACCGGCAGGGCACCACCTACGCACGCCACGGCGGCTTCCTCCACGACGCCGCCGGATTCGATGCCGCCTTCTTCGGTATCTCGCCCCGCGAGGCCCTGGCGATGGACCCCCAGCAGCGGCTGCTCCTCGAAACCTCCTGGGAGGCGCTGGAGCGCGGCGGCCTCGACCCCGCCGACCTGCGCGGCTCACGCACCGGCGTCTTCGTCGGCGCCAGCGGCCAGACCTACTCCTCGCTTCTCGCCAACGCCGCAGACGACTACGAGGGCTACCTCCTCACCGGCAGCACCGGCAGCGTCCTGTCAGGACGCCTCGCCTACACCTTCGGCCTCGAAGGCCCCGCGGTCACCGTCGACACCGCCTGCTCCTCCTCCCTCGTCGCCCTGCACCTCGCCGGGCAGGCCCTGCGCTCAGGAGAGTGCGAACTCGCCCTCGTCGGCGGCGTCGCCGTACTGTCCACCCCCGATCTCTTCGTCGAGTTCAGCCGCCAGCGCGGCCTGTCGCCAGACGGCCGCTGCAAGGCGTTCGCCGACACCGCGGACGGCACCGCCTGGGCCGAGGGCGTCGGCATGGCCGTCGTCGAACGGCTCTCCGACGCACGCCGCAACGGGCACCAGGTCATCGCGGTGGTACGCGGCTCCGCCGTCAACCAGGACGGCGCAAGCAACGGCCTCTCCGCACCCAACGGGCCCTCCCAGCAGCGCGTCATCCGACAGGCACTCGCCAACGCGGGCGTCGGCCCCGCCGACGTCGACCTCGTCGAGGCCCACGGCACCGGCACCAGGCTCGGCGACCCGATCGAGGCGCAGGCCCTCCTCGCCACCTACGGAAAGGAACGCGACGACCAACAGCCGCTCTACGTCGGCTCGTTGAAGTCCAACATCGGCCATACCCAGGCCGCAGCGGGGGTCGCGGGACTGATCAAGACCGTGATGGCGCTGCGCCACGGCGTCCTGCCCAGGACCCTGCACGTCGACCGGCTCACCCAGGAGGTCGACTGGGACGGCGGAAACGTGGACGTCCTCACCGAGGCCCGGCCCTGGCCCGAACTGTCGCGGCCCCGCCGCGCCGCCGTCTCCGCGTTCGGCGTCAGCGGCACCAACGCCCACGTCGTCGTCGAACAGTCCCCCGAACCCGCCCCCGCCCGACGCGAACCACAGCCCGCCCCCGCGGCGGTCCCCTGGGTACTGACCGCACGCTCAGCGGCGGCACTGCGCGCCCAGGCCCGGCGCCTGCTGGCCGCACCCGCCGCACACGAACCGCCCCACCAGGACACCGGCCTCGCCCTTGCCGCCGCCCGCACGGCGCACGAGCACCGCGCCGTCATCGTCGGCACCGACCACACCGAACTCCTCACCGGCCTCACCGCACTCGCCCAGGGCGAGACCAGCCCCCACACCACCACGGGCACCACCGGCACGGACACCCGCCCCGTCTTCGTCTTCCCCGGCCAGGGGAGCCAGTGGGTGGGTATGGCGGTGGGTCTGCTGGAGTCGTCGCCCGCGTTCGCCGAGCGGATGGGGGAGTGTGCGGCGGCCCTTGACCCGTTCACCGGTTGGCCGCTGCTGGATGTGGTGCGCGGAGTGGAGGGCGCGCCGGAGCTGGACCGGGTGGATGTGGTGCAGCCGGTGCTGTTCGCGGTGATGGTGTCGCTGGCGTCGGTATGGGAGTCGCTGGGGGTGGCTCCGGCGGCAGTGGTGGGTCACTCGCAGGGCGAGATCGCCGCCGCCTGCGTGGCGGGCGCGCTGTCGCTTGAGGACGCGGCGCGGGTGGTGGCTCTGCGGTCGCAGGCCATTCTCGCCCTGTCGGGGCGTGGCGGGATGCTGTCCGTGCCCCTGCCGGTCGGTGATGTACGTGAGCGGATCGCGGGGTGGGAGGGTGCGATCTCGGTCGCGGCGGTCAACGGCCCCTCGTCCACGGTCGTTTCGGGTGATGCAGACGCGCTGGACGAGTTCTTCGCCCGCCTCGAAACCGAAGACGTACGCGTGCGTCGCATCCCGGTGGACTATGCGTCGCACTCCGCTCATGTGGAGTCGATCGAGGCGGAGTTGGCGGAGCTGCTTGCCCCGGTCCAGCCCCGTACTTCCCGTGTGCCGTTCTATTCGACGGTGACGGGTGGTGTGCTGGATACGACGGAGATGGACGGGCGTTACTGGTACACCAATCTCCGTCAGACCGTCCTCTTCGAGGACACGATCCGCGCGCTCCTCGCCGACGGCTTCCGTCTCTTCGTCGAGTCCAGTGCGCATCCCGTGCTGACGGTCGCCCTCGCGGAGACCTTCCAGGCGACCGAGACCGAGGCCGTCGCCGTGGGCTCGCTCCGCCGGGACGAGGGCGGTCTGCAACGGTTCCTGTTGTCGGCCGCCGAGGCGTACACCTACGGCGCCCCGGTGCGCTGGCAGACCCTCTTCGACGGGGTCGACGCCAACGGGGTCGACCTGCCGACCTACGCCTTCCAGCACGAGCGCTACTGGCCCGTGGCCGCGGCCCCCGAAGCGGCGGGCACCCCGGCCACGGACGGCACCGCCGACTTCTGGCGGGCCGTCGACGACGGCGACCTCGACGCCGTCGCCGACACCCTGGACCTCCGCGAGTCCGGCGCCCTCGACTCGGTCGTCCCCGCGCTCGCCGCCTGGCGCAGGCAGCACCAGCAGCGCACGGCGCTGGACGGCGCCCGCTACCACGTCACCTGGCGCGCCGTCCCGGACCGTACGGCGGCGCCCCCCACCGGGACCTGGCTCGTCGCGGTGCCAGACCACCCGGGAGCGGCCGACTGGTCCGACACCGTCGCCAAGGCGCTCACCGACGCAGGGGCCGACGTACGCGTCCTGGAAACCAGCCGCGCGGAAGGCGACCGTGTCGCACTCGCCCGGCTGGTCGGCGAGACCGCCGGCGACACGGACCTGCGTGGCGTCCTGGCGTTCACCCCGCTCGACGACCGGGAGCACCCCGCCCACCCGGCGCTCACCCCCGGCACCACCGACACAGTGCTGCTCGCCCAGGCCCTCGGCGACGCCGACTGCGGCGCGCCCCTGTGGTGCCTGACGTCCGGCGCCGTCTGCGTCGACACCGGCGATCCGCTCACCAGCCCCGCACAGGCCATGACATGGGGCCTCGGCAGGACCGCGGCCCTGGAACTCACCGGCCACTGGGCCGGGTTGGTGGACCTTCCGGCCAACCCGTCGGAACGTGCCGCCCGTCGGCTGCTCGGCCTGCTCGGCGACGCGGACGCGCACCGCGAGGACCAGTCGGCGATCCGCGAGTCCGGGGTGTTCGTACGCAGGCTCGCCCATGCCCCGCGCCCCGCCCACGCCCACACCCCCTGGGCGCCCGCGGGGACCGTGCTCGTCACCGGCGGCACGGGCGCGATCGGCACCCATGTCGCGCGGTGGGCGGCGCGCGGCGGTGCCGAACACCTCGTACTCGCCGGACGCGCGGGACCCGCCGCGCCCGGCGCCGACGCACTCGCCGAAGAACTGCGCGCCCTGGGCGCCCGGGTGACCCTGGCGGCCTGCGACATCACCGACCGCGCCGCCGTCGAGGAACTGCTCAAGGGGCTCACCGCGGCCGGCGACCCCGTCCGGGCCGTGTTCCACGCCGCGGGCACCGCCGAGTACGCGCCGTTCGCCGACCTCACCCCGGAAGGCGTCGCGCAGGCACTGTCCGCGAAGGTCGCGGGCGCCCGCCACCTCGACGAACTCCTTGAGCCCGACGCGGTGGACGCGTTCGTCCTCTTCTCCTCCATCGCCGGGGTGTGGGGCAGCGGCGGCCAGGCCGCCTACTCCGCGGGCAACGCCTACCTCGACGCCCTGGCGCACGCCCGCCGCGCGGCGGGCGGCCGTGCCACCTCCGTGGCCTGGGGCGCCTGGGGCGGAGGCGGCGGCATGCTCGACGACGAGCGGGTGGGCCAACTCGCCCGCGGCGGCGTCGGCGTGATGGCGCCCGAAGCCGCGATCACCGCCCTCGAACAGGCCGTCACCGACGACGAGACCGCACTCGTCGTCGCCGACATGGCCTGGGACCGCTTCCTGCCCGCCTTCACCCTCCACCGGCCGAGCCCGTTCCTCTCCGACCTGCCCGACGTCGCCGCGCTCCTCGCCGACGACACCGCCAACACCGGCCGGACCGGGGCGGGTTCGTGGCAGAGCCGACTGGCAGGGCTGCCCCAGGACGAGCAGCGCACGCTCCTGCGCGACCTGGTGAGCGCCGAGGCAGCGGGCGTGCTCGGCCACACCAAGGGCACGGCGGTCGACGCGGACCGCGCCTTCCGCGACCTCGGCTTCGACTCCCTCACCGCCGTCGAACTGCGCAACAGGCTGCGCGCCGCCACGGGACTCGCACTCCCCGCCACCGTCGTCTTCGACCACCCCACCGCGGCCACCCTCGCGGAACACCTGCGGGGCGCCCTGCTCGGCGCCGCGGAAGCACCCTCGGGCGACCCGCTCGACGACCTCGACCGACTGGAGAACTCCCTGCTCACCGCCGCCGCCGACTACTGGAACCGGCCCAGGGCCACCGAACGGCTGCGGGACTTCCTCGGCCGGATCGAGGCCCTGGCCAACTCCCACGGCCCCTCGCCCGACACCCCCGCAGAGGACGACGACACCGCGGAGCGGATCGAGACGGCCACCGACGACGAGATCTTCGACTTCATCAACCAGGAACTCGGGAGGGACCAGTGACGGCCGAGCGCGAGCCCACGGGCGCCGAGCCCGCGGACACCGAGGGCAAACTCCGCGACTACCTGAAGTGGGTCACCGCCGACCTCGTCCAGGCCCGCAAGCGCGTCCGCGAACTGGAGTCACGCACCGCGGAACCCGTCGCCATCGTCGGCATGGCCTGCCGTTACCCGGGCGCCGCCGACACCCCGGAGGCGCTGTGGCGGCTGCTGGCCGACGGCACCGACGCCATCGCCGCGTTCCCCACCGACCGCGGCTGGGACCTGGAGAACCTGTACCACCCCGACCCCGACCGCTGGGGCACCGTCTACGCACGCGAGGGCGGCTTCCTCACCGGCGCCGCCGACTTCGACCCCCGCTTCTTCGGTATCTCGCCCCGCGAGGCCCAGGCCATGGACCCCCAGCAGCGGCTGCTCCTCGAAACCTCCTGGGAGGCGCTGGAACGCACCGGCCTCGACCCGCAGAAGCTCCGCGGCAGCCGCACCGGGGTCTTCCTCGGCAACAGCATGCAGGACTACGGCGAACTCCTGAAGAGCAGCCCGGAGGGCATGGAGGGCTACTTCCTCACCGCCAACGTCGGCAGCGTCGTCTCGGGACGCATCTCCTACACCCTCGGACTCGAAGGCCCGGCGGTGACGGTCGACACGGCCTGCTCGTCGTCGCTTGTGGCACTGCACCTGGCCGCCCAGGCGCTGCGCGCGGGGGAGTGCTCTCTGGCTCTGGCGGGCGGTGCCACCGTGATGGCCACGCCCGGCATGCTCCAGGTCTTCAGCCGCCAGCGCGGTCTCTCCCCGGACGGGCGCTGCCGCGCCTTCTCCGCGGACGCCGACGGCACCGGGTTCTCCGACGGCGTCGGCGTCCTCGTGGTGGAACGGCTTTCCGACGCCCGCCACAACGGACACCGGGTGCTCGCGGTGGTGCGGGGGAGCGCGGTCAACCAGGACGGTGCGAGCAACGGGCTCACTGCGCCCAACGGCCCCTCCCAACAGCGCGTCATACGCGCCGCGTTGACGAGCGCGGGCCTGTCCGCCGCGGACGTGGACGTGGTCGAGGCGCACGGCACGGGCACGACGCTCGGCGACCCGATCGAGGCCCAGGCGGTACTGGCCACGTACGGCCAGGGCCGCGCCGCCGAACGACCGGTGCTGCTCGGCTCGTTGAAGTCCAACATCGGCCACGCCCAGGCCGCCGCCGGAGTCGCGGGCGTCATCAAGATGGTGCTGGCCCTCCAACAGGAGTCACTGCCGCGGACGTTGCATGCGGAGGTGCCGACGCCGCAGGTGGACTGGGGTGCGGGTGCGGTGGAGCTGTTGGGTGAGACGCGGGAGTGGCCGCGTGTGGAGGGCCGGATACGTCGGGCGGGTGTGTCGGCGTTCGGGGCGAGCGGGACGAATGCCCATGTGATCGTGGAGGAGGCCCCCGCGGAGGACGGACAAACCGCTGCTTCTCGCGTGGGGGTTCCGGTGGTGCCGTGGGTGGTGTCGGGACGGTCGGCGCCCGCACTGGACGCGCAGTTGGCCCGGGTGCGCGAGGCGGCGGCCGACCTCGACGCGGTGGACGTGGGCTGGTCACTGGCGGTGACACGGTCGGCATTCGAGCATCGGGCCGTCATCGTGGACGACGGCCGCCCCGTGACCGGCTCCGTGGCCGTTGGCGGTACGGGGTTTGTGTTCTCGGGTCAGGGGTCGCAGCGGGTGGGGATGGGGTGTGAGTTGTACGCGGCTTACCCCGTCTTTGCTGAGGCGCTGGATGCGGTGTGTGGCGCGTTTGACGGCCCCTTGCGTGAGGTGATGTTCGAGGGGCCTGTGGAGAGGCTTGGCGGTACGGAGTGGGCGCAGCCCGCAATCTTTGCATGTGAGGTGGCGCTGTTCCGTCTGCTGGAGTCGTGGGGCGTCACCCCGGATGTGATGGTCGGGCACTCGATTGGTGAGCTGGCTGCGGCGCATGTGGCGGGGGTGTGGTCCCTCGAAGACGCGGTGAAGGTGGTCACTGCCCGTGGTCGGCTCATGGGTCAACTTCCCACGGGTGGCGCCATGGTGGCGCTTCAGGCGACGGAGGCCGAGGTGTCCGGCCTGTTGTCGGATGCCGTGTCGGTGGCGGCGGTGAACGGCCCGGACGCGGTGGTGGTCTCGGGTGAGGAGGGCGCGGTCCTGGCGATCGCTGCTCACTTCGAGGCCGAGGGCCGGAAGGTGAAGCGCCTTGCGGTGAGTCACGCCTTCCACTCGCCGCTGATGGAGCCGATGCTCGACGACTTCCGTCAGGTCTTGTCGGAGGTCACCTTCAACGAGCCCCGTCTCCCTCTGGTGAAGGACGTCTCCGACCCCGAGTACTGGGTGCGCCACGTCCGCGAGGCCGTCCGTTTCCACGACGATGTGGAGGCTGCCCGCGCCCAGGGTGTGGTGCGCTTTGTTGAGGTCGGTCCTGATGCCGCGCTTTCCTCTCTGGTCGAGGGCTGCGTGCCGCTCCAGCGTCGTAACCGCGAAGAGTCCCAGACCGCCGTGCGGGCCCTCGGTGCGCTGTGGACGACAGGCGCTTCCGTCAACTGGGAGGCGCTGTACGAGGGTTCTGGCGCGCGTACCGTCGACCTCCCCACCTACGCCTTCCAGCGCAAGCGCTACTGGATCGACGGCGTCAACCCGTCACTGGCCCCTGGGACCCCCGGGGCGGCCGTGCTGTCCGGCTCCGACGAGGCGGAGGAAGAGGCGGTCCACCCTCTGAGGCGGCGGCTCGCGGCCGTGCCGCGCGGGGAGTGGGAGGGCGAGCTGCTGGGGGCCGTGTGCGAGGAGGTCGCGGCCATCCTCGACTACGCGCCCGACGAGGAGGTGCGTCCTGACGGCCTCTTCGCGGAGCTGGGCTTCGACTCCCTGACCGTGGTGGAGCTGTGCGAACGGCTCAAGGCGGCCACCGGGCTCGCCCTGACGCCCGACGCCCTCTTCGGCCACCCCGCGCCCCGGCAGCTCGCCAAATACCTGGCGCAACTCGGCGACGAGGCCGAGGAGTCTGGGGCGGACGGCGCCGGGCCCGGCGGTGCGGAGGCCACCGGCGCCGACGGCGGGACGCGGGGCGGTGACGTGGGCCTGCGGGAGCTGTTCCGTACCGCCTGTGCCCGCGGGCGGCTTGCGGCGGGGCTCGAACTCCTGGGCGCGGCGGCCGAGTTGCGGGACGTCGAGACGGGGCGGAGCGAGGGGGGCGGTCTCGTCGCGGGTGAGCCGGTCGTCTTCAGCCGTGCCGTCGACGCGCCCGACGCACCCGTACTCGTCTGCTTCCCCTCGGTGGTGGCGCCGTCGAACGCCTTCCAGTTCGCGCGCTTCGCCGCCCCGTTCCGCGACACGTACCCGCTGTCGGTGCTGCCGCACCCCGGCTTCGAGACGGGGGAGGCGCTGCCCGGCACCCTCGGCGAACTGGTCGCGGAGCGGGCCGCCGCGGTCCGCGACTGTGCCGGAGGCCGGGACACCGTCCTCGTCGGCTACTCCTCCGGCGGCTGGGTCGCCCACGCCGTCGCCGAGGAACTGGCCCGCGCCGGCACGCCCGCCCGCGGTGTGGTGCTCCTGGACTGCCACCTCCCCGGCAGCGAAGGGCTCGCCGACATCCAGCAGGTGCTGCTCGGCGGTGACCACGCCGTCGACCCGGAGCGGTTCGGCGGCATCAACGACGCCCAACTCACCGCCATGGGCCGCTATGTGAAACTCTTCGGCGACTGGCGCCCGGCCGCGGCACGTACCCCCACGTTGCAGCTCACCGCCGCCCGCCAGGTACCGACCGGCACCCGGGACCCCGGGCCGGTCGCGGCGCGGCTGCGCCCGGCCTGGCCGCTGCCGCACACCACCGCCGAGGTGGCGGGGGCCGACCATCTGTCCATGATCCAGGAGTCCGCCGCGTCGACCGCCGAGCCGGTCCTTCGCTGGCTGGCGGACCAGGACGCCCACAGGAAGAAGCAGGAGGGACGCGTGTGAGCGGAACATCGAGTGTGGTGGACCTGCTGAGCCCCGAGTTCACCCAGGACCCGTACACGATCTACGACGACATGCGGGCCGAGGCGCCCGCCCACCGGGTCGTGGCGAAGACCCTCACCACCGAGCTGCACGCCTGGGTGGTGACCCGGTACGAGGCGGCGCGCTCGCTGCTCGCCGACCCCCGGCTGTCCAAGAACGCCACTGAACTGCCGCGCATCGTCGAGCGGAACAAGGTCAGCGCCGACCCCGTGCAGCTCGCGAACTTCAAGAGCATGCTCTTCAGCGACCCGCCGGACCACACCAGGCTGCGCCGCATCATGGGCAAGGCGTTCACGATGCGCCGCGTGCAGCGGCTGCGGCCCCGTATCGAGCAGGCCACCGACGAACTGCTCGACCGCATCCCGCCCGGCGAGGACGTCGACCTGGTGACGGCGCTGTCGCTGCCGCTGCCGATCACCGTCATCGGGGAACTCCTCGGCATCCCCGCCGACGAGCGCGACGACTTCCGCTCCTGGAACGCCACCCTGACCAGCACCACCGCCACCATGCAGGACAAGATGCAGGCCCATCTGGCCTCAAGCGCCTACCTGCGGGACTTCATCGCCCGCAAGCGTGAGACACCCGGCGACGACCTCGTCAGCGCGCTGCTCGACGTCGACGACGAGGAACAGCGCCTGGACGAGGGCGAGTTGCTGTCCACGATCTTCCTGGTCATGAACGCGGGCTACGAGACCACCGCCAGCATGATCAGCAACTCGGTGTACGCGCTGCTCAGGGACCCCGAGGAGCGGCAGCGGCTGCGCACAGGCCCCGACGCCATCCCCGCCGCGGTCGAGGAGTTCCTGCGCTACGAGAGCCCGCTGAACCTCGCCACGGTCCGCTTCACCCTGGAACCCGTCGAGATCGACGGGCTGACGATCCCCAGGGACGACATCGTCTTCATCTCCCTGGCCGCGGCCAACCGCGACGCCGCCCGCTTCGGCGAGCCAGGCGCCGTCGACACTGGCCGCGAGGCCAACAGCCACCTCGCCTTCGGCCACGGCATCCACCACTGCCTCGGCGCGCCGCTGGCCCGCATGGAGGGCGAGATAGCGCTGGGCAGACTGCTCGACCGGTTCCCCAAGTGGGACCTCGCGGTGGACGAGGAGGCGCTGCGCTGGCGCGACAGCCTCCAGTTCCGCACCCTGGACCGCCTCCCGGTCCGGCTGAGCTGACCCGCGGGCACACCCCGCACCCCGTGCGGGCCCGCCCGGCGCGGCCCGCACCCCACCAGACCACCACCACGCACCGTACACAGCACACCCGAAGGACAAGGGAGTCAGGACACATGGCCGACAACGTGATCAGCCGCTTCTTCGAACTGGGCGCCAAGGAGGACCTCGACGGGGCGTTCGCCTGCTTCGCGGAGGACGGCGTGTGGAACCTTCCGGAGAGCGACGGGAACGGCCCGGGCACCGCCCTGGAGAAGCAGGCGATCCGCGACCACATCGAGAAGATGAACGACCTGTCCAAGCAGGTCACCGAGCAGGGCCTTGAGGGCGTCTTCGAGGAGCCCGTCTTCCTGGTCAACGGCGAGCAGGCCATTGTCGAGTGGTCGCTGCGCAAGATCGGCGGCGACGTCATCGAGCGCGGCATCGACCTCTTCACCCTGCGCGACGGCAAGATCCTGGTGAAGGACGTCTTCAGGAAGGCGTGATCCGGCGCAACCCCACCGATGCCGCCGCACACCGGACCCCGCGCAAGCGCGGCCCCGGTGTGCGGCGGCATCGTGTCGCGCTACCCGGAGCCGGAGCCGGAGCCGGAGCCGGAGCCGGAGCCGGAGCCGGGGCCGGGCGTGCGGGCGAGGGCGACCGCGCCCGCGAGGCCGTCGGGCACCGGCGCCGGGACGACACCCGTGCGTCGCAGGCGGCGCGTGAGGCGGTCGAGCAGCGGGCCCTCGGGGGCCAGCAGCGCGCCCGTGGTGACCAGCGGCTCGCCCGGGCGGGGCCCGAGCATGCCCACCGTGGCCGCGAGACGGCGCGCCGCACCCCGCAGCAGCCGCAGCGCCACACCGTCGCCCAGGTCCGCCGCCGCGGTCACCGCCGGTGCCAGCGCGGCCAGTTCGAGCACCGGACGCTCGTGCACGGCCCGTACGAGCCGGTCGGCGAGGGTGTGGGCGGCCACATACCCGGTGGGCGGCCGGGAGACGGCCTCCCCGAGGTAGAACTCGCAGACGGCGGCCACGAGCGCGGTGGGCCCGCCGCGGCCGTCCAGCGTCGCGAGCACGGCCCGCACCGCACGCCTGCCGAGCCAGAAGCCGCTGCCGCCGTCGCCGAGCAACCAGCCGTTGCCGTCCGCGGTGGCCACCTGCCGGCGCCCCGCGATACGGGCCGCGACCGCGCCCGTGCCCGCGATGAGGACGAGCCCGTCACGCGGCGCCGACGGGCCGGAGGCGAACGCGATCTCGGTGTCGCTGTGCACCGAGATCCGCCCCGCGGCGACACCGAGGCGCCCCAGCGCGCCGCGCAGCGCGTCGAGGGCGACGGCCGCCGCCGGGTTCCCCGGCAGCGAGGAGCACCCCGCGAGCCCGGCCGCCACCGCGCTCACCCGCGGCCGCAGCGGCGGCGGCACGGCCCCGGCCACGGCGGCCCCCAGATGCTCCGCGAGCACGTCGGGCGGCACCGACAGGGCGTTGCCAGGACCGGAGGCGCCGCGCCCGAGCAGCGGCCCGCCACCGGCGGCGGCGAGCGCGGCGCGGGTGCGGGTGCCCCCGGCGTCGACACCGACGACGAGCGCGCCGCCGGTGTCGCCCGCGCTGGGCGGTGTCGTCGTCATGTGCTCCCTGTCCTGGGGTGTACGGGGGAGTCAGCGCCGGTACTTCGGTCCCGCGTGGCGGGTTCCTCGGCCCTGCGTGGGTGTCCTCAGGGCTGCTTGTACGGCCTGACGGCCTCGGTGGTCGCGGCCATCGCCTCGGTGCTCTGGTCGTAGGTGCGCTGCGCGACGGCGATGTACAGCAGGTCGAGCACGGCCATCTGCGCATGCCTGCTGAGGATGGTGGTGTGTCCGGGACCGTCGTCGGCCACCGTCGTCGGCAGCACGAGGTCGACGCGGCGGGCCAGCGGCGACGCCAGGTCGCCGACCACCGCGACCGTGGTCGCGCCCCGCGAGGCGGCCTCGGCGGCGAGGTCGGTGACCTCACGGGTACGGCCGCTGTGCGACAGGGCGACCAGGACGTCGTCGGGGCCGAGCAGGGCCGCGCCGGTCAGCGCGACCTGGGCGTCGCTCCACGACCAGGCGGGCACCCCGATCCGGTAGACCCGCTGCTGGAACTCCGCGCCCATGCTGCCGCTGCCGCCCGCCCCGCAGATCTCGACCCTGCGGGCCCGCGCCACCGCGTCCGCCGCCCGCTCCACCACCGCAGGGTCGAGCGCGCCCAACGTCTCGCCCACCGCCCTGCGCACCCCCGCGGAGATGGCACCCGCCACCCGCCGGATGTCGTCGTGCTCCGAGATGCCACGGCCCATGTTGGCCTGCCAGGTCTCCGCCACCGAGCGCCCGGTGTCGGAGGCGAGCGCCAGCCGAAGCGCCGAGTAGCCGGGCAGCCCGAGCGTGCGGCACAGCCGTGTGACGCTCCCCGTCGAGACGCCGCAGGAGTCCGCGAGGTCCACGATGGTCATACGGGCGGCCGCCCCGGGATCGGCGAGCAGCGACTCCGCGACGGTGCGCTGCGCCTCCGGCAGCCCGGGCAGCAACTCCCCGACCCGGTCGACGATCCCCCCGTCGCCCCCGGCCGCCCCGCCCGCTCCCGCCGCGGCCACCGGCCCCCCGCTGTCCCCACTGGTCCTGGTACGCATACCGACACTCTGCACCATGTGAAGAATTTTTCTCTACGTGGGCCTCGACGACAAGACCCTCAACGCGTCCCGTACTCCCGGGGGACAGGCGCGCAGACGCGGGGGAGGGGTGTGAAAGGGGCGCTGTGGCAGGCGGCCCGGAGAAAATGAACAAGGGGTACGGGCCCTTGACGCCGCCCCGCCGCCGCGCGCACAGTCAGTGCCGCAAAGAAGAATAATTCTCCATCTGGAGGTTCGAGTGCCGGACAGTCAGCAGTTCCTCGCGGCGGCCAGGGACATCGTCGACCGGGTGGTGACCGGTCACACCGCAGAGATCGGCAGGGCCGCGGAGCTGGTGGCCGCCGCGCTGCGGGCCGACGGTGTGGTGCAGGCGTTCGGCACTGGGCACTCGGAGTCGCTGGCCACCGAGATCGCCGGCCGCGCGGGCGGCCTCGTGCCCACGAACAAGATCGCGGTACGGGACCTCGTGCTTCTCGGCGGCGCGCCGCACGAGACCCTGGCCGACCCCAAGCTGGAGCGCGACCCGGCCATCGCCCACCGGCTCTACGAACTCGCCGCCCCGCACCCCGCCGACGTCTTCGTGATCGCCTCGAACTCGGGCATCAACGGCTGCATCGTGGAGATGGCGAGCCTGGTCAAGGAGCACGGGCACGCCCTCATCGCGTTCACCTCCCTCGACCACACCCGGAAGGTGACACCCCGCCACCCCTCGGGCAAGCGGCTCGTCGACCTCGCCGACGTCGTCCTCGACAACGGCGCACCGTTCGGGGACTCGCTGCTGCCGCTCGAAGGCGGCGGATCGGTGTGCGCGGTGTCGTCGATCACCGCCGCCTACCTGGCCCAGATGCTCAACGCCGAGGTGGTCAGGCTCCTCATCGAGGCGGGCGTCACCCCGCCGGTCTACCTGTCGGCCAACATCCCGGGCGGCGACGAGCACAACCACGAGCTGGAGAACCGCTACGCGGGCCGCATCCGCCGCAGCGCCTGACCACCGCCACCCCCCGCCACCAGGGAGCTGCCCATGACCCCCGACGCCACCCCCGCACGTACCCGCAGACGGGTGCGCACCGCCACCGCGCTGCTCACGGGCGCACTGCTGACCGCCACCGCCGCGCTCGCCGGCACCGCGGCCGCGGCACCCGCCACCCCCGCGCCCACCGCGTCCGCATCCGGCGCCCCCGCCCTCATCCCCGCCCCGGTGAACTGGACACCCGCCACCGGGACCACCCGTGTCGGCGCCGGGACCAGGATCGCCACCGACACCGCGAACCTCGGCACCGCCCGGCAGCTCGCCGGGGAGATACGCGCCGCACACGGCCTGCGGCTGCCCGTCGTACGGGGCGCGGCGCACCGGGGCGACATCGTGCTGCGCACCGACACCGGCCGCCGTGACCTGGGCGCCGAGGGCTACGCGCTGCGGGTCGCCGACCGGGTGACGGTCACGGGGCGCACCGGCGACGGAGTCTTCCACGGCACCAGGACGGTGCTCCAACTCCTCGTCAGGAGCACGGCGTTGCCCCGGGGCGCCACCCGGGACGTGCCGGCCGCGGGGGAGCGGGCGGTGGGGGTGTGCGCCTGCTACACGTACAACACCGAGGCGTGGTTCACCCGTCTCATCAAGGACATGGCGTACCTCAAACTCAACACGCTCCACCTCGAACTGAAGGTGAAGAGCGCGCGGTACCCGGAGATCAACACCTTCTCCTACTACACCCCCGCCGAGGTGAGGAAGCTCGTCGCGCTCGCCGCCCGCTACCACATCACGGTCGTCCCCGAGATCAACTCGCCAGGACACATGGACCCGTACCTCACGCCCTACCCGGGCCTCCAGCTCACCGACACCGCGGGCACCCCCGACCCCACCAGGCTCGACATCACCGACCCCGCCGCCTTCGCCTTCTACACCCACCTGGTGGACGACGACCTGAAGGTGTTCCCCGCAGGCTCCTTCCACATGGGCGCCGACGAGTACATGCTGCGCACCGACTACTCGAACTACCCGGAACTGCTCGCCTACGCCCGCGAGAAGTACGGCAAGGACGCCACCCCGCAGGACGCCTACGTCGACTTCGTCAACCGGGTCGACGACTACGTGCGCTCCAAGGGCCGCACCCTGCGCATCTGGAACGACGGCCTCACCGGCGAGAACACCGTGCCGCTCCACAAGGACATCGTGGTGGAGCACTGGCTGCCGGAGCCGGTGACCGCGCAGCAACTCCTCGACGACGGCCACCGCGTGCTCAACGCGAGCGACGCCTGGTACTACGTGCGCGGCGGCTACGCCCCCGACGCCAGGAAGCTGTACGACGCCGACTGGTCGCCCGCCGACTTCTCGGACGGCACCGTCACCCGCCACACCGACGGTGTGACCGGCGCCATGTACACCGTCTGGCCCGACAACTACGGCAAGGAGACCGAGAACCAGACCGAGCGGGGCATGTCCGACTCGCTGCGCGCCTTCGCCCAGGGCGTCTGGGGCGGACCGCGCCCCACCGCCGACTACGACGGCTTCACCGCCCTCGCCGACACCCTCGGCCACGCCCCCGGCTGGGACGTGCCCGGCGGCGCGCCCGTGCCCGGCGGCGACTACCGGCTGCGGGCCCAGGGCGGCGGATGGCTGACGGCGCCCGCCCCGGGCACGGAACCCGGCACCCCCCTCAAGGTCACCCGGCGCGGCGCCGACGGCTGGCGCGTCGAACCCACCGACGACGGCTACTACCGGCTTGCCACCCGGGACGGCGGCCTGTGCGCGGACGTGTCACGCGGCGCCAGGAACAACATGGGCGTCGTCATGGAGTCCGGGGCCGCCGCCACCGCGGAGACCTGCGCGGACACCGCCTCCCAGAAGTGGCAGTGGGAGCAGGTGCCCGGCGGCCACCGCCTCGTGGACGCCAGCACCCAGCAGACCCTGACCGCCACCGGCACGGGCGGCGCCGTACAGCGCCCCCGCGACGTCGCCCGCCGGGACGTGTGGCGTCTTGAGCCCGCCGACCGTACCGGGAAGGGCGCGTCATGATCGGCCGCAGGGGTCTCCTGCTGACCGGCGGCGCCGCCGCGGCCGCCGCGGCCCTGCCCACCACGGCCACCGCCGCCACCACCCCGCTCGCGGGCGGTGCCGCGCCGGGGCGCCCCGGCTCCGGCCCGCTGGTGCGTGTCACCCCGTCCGACACTCCCGAGGAGATCGTCGCCAAGGCCGCGGCCGTGGTGCCGAGGGCGCCGCAGGTGGCCTGGCAGGAGCGCCTGGTCACCGGCTTCACCCACTTCGGGATGAACACCTTCACCGACCGCGAGTGGGGCTCGGGCTGCGAGGACGAGGCGGTGTTCGCGCCGCCCGCGGTCGACGTCGACCAGTGGATGCGCGCCTTCCGCGCGGCGGGGGTGAAACAGGCCATGCTCACCGCCAAGCACCACGACGGCTTCGTGCTCTACCCCACCCGGTACACCAACCACTCCGTGGCCGCCAGCCCCTGGTGGTATCGAGGCGGCACGCCCGACGCCGCCGCGGCGCGCGCCAGGGCCGGGGCGGCGGCGGCCCGCGCCCACGACGGCGCCGCCCACTGGCGTATCAGGGACGTGGGCGACACCAACCCGGAAGGCGACATCCTCGGCACCTACCTGCGGGCCGCGCGCCGCGCGGGACTGCGCACCGGCGTCTACCTCTCCCCGGCCGACGGCGCCGAACTGCCGCACGCATGGCACGAGACCTGGGTGCACGACATCGTCGCCAAGCACGACGCGGGCGAACAGCTCAGCATCGAGGAGCAGTCCACGTACGACGACCGGGACCGCGCGCCCGCCGGGCTCGGCCGCTACGGCAGCGGCAGCGCCGTCACCGTGCGCACCATCCCCACCCTGGTGCCCGGCGACGACCGCGCCGAGGCGGTGGCGAGCGGCCGGCTGCCGTCCTTCCGGATACGTGCCGACGACTACAACGCGTACTACCTCAACCAGCTCTATGAGCTGTTCACCCAGTACGGCCCCATCGACGAACTCTGGCTCGACGGCGCCAACCCCTGGTCGTCGAGCGGGATCACCGAGACCTACGACTTCACGGCCTGGTTCGCGCTGATCCACGCGCTCTCCCCGGACACCGTGACCTTCGCCGGGCCCCAGGGCACCCGGTGGGTGGGCAACGAGGAGGGGGTGGCGCGGGAGACGGAGTGGAGCGTCACCCCGGCCACCGCGCAGCCGGACACCGCCCACGGGGAGACCCTGCTGCCCGACGGGCCGCAGGCCGCCGACATCAGCTCGGACGCCGCCCTGACCGCCGAGGGGGTGCGCTGGTTGCAGTGGTTCCCCGCGGAGGCGGACGTGTCACTGCGCCCCGGATGGTTCTGGCACCGCGAGGAACAGCCCAAGACGGCCGAGGAGTTGACGGGGCTCTACCGCACCTCGGTGGGCCGCAACGCCGTCCTGCTGCTCAACGTGCCGCCCGCCGCGGACGGCAGGGTCGCCGCTGCCGACATGGCGGCACTGACCGGCTTCGGCGCCGCCGTCGACGCCGCCTACCGGCACAACCTGCTGGCCGGCGCGGCACCCGCCCGCCTCGCCCGCGCCCTCACCGGGCGGCGCCTCACCACCGCCTGGAGCCCAGGCGGCGGCGCCCGCACCGGCGCCCTCGACCTGCGGACAGGACACCCCGTCACCTTCGACCAGATCTGGCTCGGCGAGGACATCAGGCACGGGCAGCACGTGGAGAGGTGCGCGGTGGACGCCTGGTCGGCGGGTGCCTGGCGGGAGGTGGCCACCGCCACCACCATCGGCTACTCCCGCATCCTCACCCTCGCGGAACCGGTCACCACCGCGCGGGTGCGCGTCAGGGTCCAGCAGTCCCGCGCCACCCCGCGCCTCAGCCACCTGGGTCTTTACCGCACGGTCCCGCCGGGGGACTGAGCCGGGCGGGAAGGCGGGGCGGCGGTCGGTCACGCGGCCACGAGCCGTACGCCCGCGTACGCGACCGCCGCCACCAGCAGCCAGGAGAGCAGGCCGAGCACCAGGGACCGGCGTCCCGTACGCAGCAGCGCGGGGACGTGGATGCCGGTGCCCAGGCCGAACAGCGCGGCCACCAGCAGCACCGACTGGAGGGTCTTCGCGTCCGCGAGCAGCCGCCCGGGCAGCAGCCCCGTACTGGTCACCGCGATGGCCGCGAGGAACCCGGCCACGAACAGCGGCACCGGCGGGGGCATCCTGACGTCGGCGGCCCCCGCCTCCGCACCCGCCCCGGCGGCCCCCGCCGCCACCAGGGCGCGTTGGCGGCGGCGCGCGTGCAGCCCCACCGCCGCGACCAGCGGCGCGAGCAGTACCACCCGGGTCAGCTTGACCACGACGGCCGTGGTCAGGGAGCCGGGCACGCGCTGCGCGGTGGCGACGGCCTGCCCCACGTCGTGCACGCTCGCGCCCGCCCAGGAGCCGAAGTCGGCGGGGCCGAGCCCGAGGGGCCCGCGCAGCGGGGGCAGGGCGAGGATCGCCAGCGTCCCGCAGAGCGTCACCAGGGCGACCGCGACCCCGGTGTCCTCCTCGTCGCCGCCCGCCACCGGCTCCATCGCCGCCACCGCCGACGCCCCGCAGATGGAGAAGCCGGTGGCGACGAGCAGCCCGCGCGCCGGTGGCACCCCGAGCCACCGGGCGAGCACCCGGGTCCCGGCGAAGGTGACCGCCACCGTCACCACCACGAGCGCGAGCCCCCGCCCCCCGAGGTGCCCCAGCTCCGGCAGCGACAGTTGCAGCCCGAGCAGTACGACGGCACACCGCAGCAGCCGCTTCCCGGCGAGCCGGGTGCCGGGGCGCAGCACCGGGTGGTGCAGCCGCAGATTGGTGACGAGGGCGCCGAGCACCACCGCGACCGTGGACGGATTCAGGCCGGGCACCATGTGCGAGACGGCGTAGGCGACGGCGGTGGCGGCCCCGGCGGCCGCCACGCCGGGCACCCACCCCTGCCTGGCCAGGAACGTTTTCACGGTTCCCACCCTGGGCGCGCGGGGTGGCCGGGAGTAGTCTGCAATTGCTTGTGAGAGTGACAAGGAAAGCTTGTCACAGGGTGTGGCTGTCGGCAGCGGCGGCCGGAGAGTGGAGGCAGAGGACAGCGCCATGCTGAGCACGCACGTTCCCGAACTCGCCGATCTCCAGATGCTGGCCGCCGTCGCCCGCACCGGCAGCCTGCGGCTGGCCGCCGCCGAACTCGGCGTCTCCCAGCAGGCGCTGTCCCAGCGGGTGCGGGTGATGGAGGGGCGGGTGGGCATCCCGCTGCTGAGCCGGGGCCCGCGCGGCTCCCGGCTCACCCAGGGCGGCAGGCTGGTCGAACAGTGGGCGACCAGGGTCCTGGACGCGGCGGCGGAGCTGGACGCGGGCATCACCTCGCTGCGCACCGACCGCGCGGGCCATCTGAAGGTGGCCGCGAGCCTCACCGTGGCGGGCCATCTGCTGCCGCGGTGGATGGTCGCCCTGCGCGACCAGCAGCACCTCACCGGCCGCCCCGCGACCAATGTCGAGCTGACCGCCGCCAACAGCGTCGCGGTGGCCGACGCGGTGGCGGGCGGCAGCGCCGACGTCGGCTTCGTGGAGGGCCCCAGGGCGCCCCTCGGGCTGCGCTCGCGCACCGTCGCCAGCGACGAGCTGCTGGTCGTGGTCGCCGCGGGCCACCCCTGGGCCAGGCGTACGTCCCCGGTCACCGCGGCGCGGCTGGCCGCGACCCCGCTCGTCATGCGCGAGGAGGGCTCGGGCACCAGGGAGGCACTGGCCGCGGCCCTGCTCGACGCCGTGCCCGGCACCCCGCAGGCCGCCCCGGTGCTCGAACTCACCGGCACCGCCTCGGTCAAGTCCGCCATCCTCGCGGGCGCGGGGCCCGGCGCGCTCTCCTCGCTCGCGGTGGCCGACGACATCGCCCTCGGCAGGCTGCACGCGGTCCCGGTGACCGGTGTGGACCTGGTACGGGAGCTGCGGGCGGTCTGGGCGGGCGGCACCCAGCCGCCCCAGGGCCCGGTGCGCGACCTGATCACCCTGGCCTCACGCGGCCGGTGAACGCCCCACCGCCCGGCGGTGGGTACCCGGGCGGGCACCCACCGCGCCGGTCGGCCGGGTCAGATGAGCCCCTGCGAGAGCATCGCGTCCGCGACCAGCTCGAAGCCGGCGATGTTGGCGCCGGCGACGTAGTTGCCCGGGCTGCCGTAGCGCTCCGCTGTGGTGTAGCAGGAGTCGTGGATGTGGCGCATGATCGCCGCCAGCCGCTCCTCGGTGTGCTCGAACGTCCAGGAGTCGCGCGAGGCGTTCTGCTGCATCTCCAGGGCGCTGGTGGCCACACCGCCCGCGTTGGCCGCCTTGCCGGGCGCGAAGGCGACGCCCGCCTCCTGGAAGACGCGTACCGCCTCGGGCGTGGTGGGCATGTTGGCGCCCTCGGCGACCGCCTTCACACCGCCCCGCACCAGGGCCTGCGCGTCGGCCTCGTTCAGCTCGTTCTGGGTGGCGCAGGGCAGGGCCACGTCACAGGGGACGCCCCACAGGCCGGTGCCGGGGACGTAGGTGACGTGCTGGCCGCGGCGCGCCGCGTACTCGGAGATCCGGCCCCTGCCGACCTCCTTGATCTCCTTCAGCAGGGCGACGTCGACCCCCTTCTCGTCGACGATGTAGCCGTCTGAGTCGGAGCAGGTCACCACGGTCGCGCCGAGCTGCTGGGCCTTCTCGATCGCATAGATCGCGACGTTGCCGGAGCCGGAGACCGCGACCCGCTGCCCGTCCAGCATCTCGCTCCTGCGGTGGAGCATCTCGGCGGTGAAGAGCACACAGCCGTACCCGGTCGCCTCGGTGCGCGCCTGGGCGCCGCCCCAGCCCAGGCCCTTGCCGGTGAGGACCCCGGACTCGTAGCGGTTGGTGATCCGCTTGTACTGGCCGAACAGATAGCCGATCTCCCGGCCGCCGACGCCCACGTCACCCGCGGGGACGTCGGTGTACTCGCCGAGGTGGCGGTGCAGCTCGGTCATGAACGACTGGCAGAACCGCATGATCTCGGCGTCCGAGCGGCCCTTCGGGTCGAAGTCGGCACCGCCCTTGCCGCCGCCGATCGGCATCCCGGTGAGGGCGTTCTTGAAGATCTGCTCGAAGCCGAGGAACTTCACTATGCCGAGGTTCACCGAGGGGTGGAAGCGCAGGCCGCCCTTGTACGGTCCCAGCACGCTGCTGAACTCGACGCGGAAGCCGCGGTTGACATGGATGTCGCCCGCGTCGTCGGACCACGGCACCCGGAAGATGAGCTGGCGCTCGGGCTCACAGATCCGCTCGATGATGCGGGCGTCCAGGAACTCGGGTCGCTGCTCCAGTACCGGATCGAGGGTCTCCAGCACCTCCCGTACCGCCTGGTGGAACTCGTTCTCCCCCTGGTTGCGGCGGAGGATCTCCGCGTACAGCGGCTCGATGACGCGCATGTGGGCCGTACCTTCCGTGAGTCGGGATCGCGTGCGGAGGCGCCCCCGTCCCAGGGGCGCCAGCGGTCCCCCTCCCCGTTGAGGGCGTCGCCCGGACATCGCACGCTCCGCGGCTCACGAAAGCGACGTACAGAACCGTCGTGGCCGGTCCATTGTCCCCGTGACGTCTGCACAGCGTAAGACCGCCTGATGCCGGTGTGACTGAAGTGACCTCCCGCGGGTCGCGGCGGCGCTCAGCCGTCGGTCTGCGCGCGAATGGCACCGGCGACCGGGCCGCGGGGGTCGAGGCCCACGTAGAAGGCGAAGACCGAGAGGGCCATGCGCCGCTCGTCCGCGCCGAGCTGGTGGTGGAGGAGGGCGGCGTGGCGGTGCACGTCGTCGTCGATGTCGGAGAGCTTGTCGACGCCGTCCCCCGTGGCGGTCACGATGGTGACCCGCCGGTCGGTCCGCGAGGGGGTGCGGGTGACGAGGCCGGTCTCCTCCAGGCGCCGCACCAGGCGTGAGGCGAAGGCCGCGGCGATGTCGAGGCGCCCGGCGAGGCGGCTGACGGTGACGCCCCCCTCTGCCCCGTAGATCTGGAGCAGGGCCTGGTGGCTCAGGGGTTCGAGGCCGTGCTCCTTGGCGCGGTCCTCGGTGATGCGCAGCACACGGCGCATGACGTAGCGGGCCTCCGCGACACCGCGCACATACGGCTGGAACTCGCGCACCCGGCGCCCCTCGCCGAGGTCGGCCCATTCCAGATAGGCGCGCATGCCGTCGCTCATCGGTGCACCCCACTCTCCGTCGATGCCCTCTACGGCATCGCGCACAAAAGTAACACACTTGAAACAAACACTTTTCTCCCGTACTGGAGTACCTCACTTCGGCGTTCCTGCCCATCGGAAACCGACATTTCATCTACTCAAGTACTTGACCTAAGTACTCCATTGCCGTTCACTGAGGACGAGGAGGTTTTCATGAGTCTTCAACCTGCCGCCACGGACGCCGACGGCTTCCGGGCCGCCCTCGGCTCCTTCGCCGCCGGTGTCAACGTGATCACGCTCAACGACGCCGACGGCAGCCCGCAGGGGATGACCGCCACGGCGTTCTCGTCGGTCTCCACCGACCCGTTGCTCGTCCTGATCTGTGTCAACCGCGCCAACCGCACCTATGAACGCATCGCGGAGACCGGCAGGTTCGGGGTCAACATCCTGGGCGCGGCGGCTCGCGAGATCTCGGACCACTGCGCACGCCCCGGCTCGGACAAGACCCTGGCTGGCGAGTGGCTTGTCGACCGCCCCGAGTGGCACGCGCCCGCCCTCGCGAAGGCTCTCGCCTTCCTCGACTGCGAGACCGAGAAGGACGTGGAGGCCGGCACCCACGCCGTGCTGATCGCCCGCGTCCGCAGCATCGGGATCGCCGGCGACGACCGCCCGGGCCGCGCCCCCCTGATCCACTTCCGCGGCGCCTACCGAGAACTCGGCGGCGCCGCGTCCCCCGCGTCCCGTCCGCAGGCCGCGGACCGGACAAGTCCGCCGTCCGTCGTGAAGGAGTACGCGTGACCCGCTCAGGCAAGGGATACATCGAGGGGCTGCGCGACGGCCGCCGAGTCTTCATCAACGGCGAGTTCGTCGACGACGTCACCACCCACCCCGCCTTCCGCGGCGCGGTGCGCTCCATCGCCGGCCTCTACGACCACGCGAACGACCCGGCCAACGGCGACGTGATGACGTATCCGTCCCCCACCACGAGCGAGCGGGTGAACAAGTCCTTCCTCATCCCCCGCGGCGAGGACGACCTGCGCGCCCGCCGCACCGCGCTGCGCGCGCAGGCCGAACTCACCTTCGGCCTGATGGGGCGAGGCCCCGAGCACGTCGCGGGCTTCCTCGCCGGCTGGGCGGCACGCCCCGACGTCTTCGCCGAGGGCGGCCAGCGGTACGCGGACAACATGGTGCGCTTCTACGAGCACGTCCGCGACAACGACCTCTACTGCTCGTACGCCATCGTGCCGCCGCAGATCGACCGCTCCAAGCCCGCACACCAGCAGGCCGACCCGCACCTGTACGCGGGCGTCAAGGAGGAGCGCGAGGACGGCGTCGTCCTGGCCGGGGCGCAGATGCTCGGCACCGGCGCCGCCCTCTCCGACTACCTGATACTGAGCTGCATCGTGCCGCTGCGCCCCGGCGACGAGGACCAGGCCGTCAACGTGGCGATCCCGATCGGCGCCGAGGGCCTGAAGATCTACTCCCGGCGCGGCTACGCGGAGGCCGCCACCAGCTTCTACGACTACCCCCTCGCCTCCCGATTCGACGAGACCGACGCCCTCATCGTCCTCGACGACGTCTTCGTCCCCTGGGAGCACGTCTTCGTCTTCCGCAACCTGGACATCGCCCGGGACCAGTGGAGCCGCACCCCGGCCCATCTGCTCGGCAACAACCAGGCCCAGACCCGCTTCTCCGTCAAGCTCGACCTGATCGCCGGCATGGCCATGCGGGTCGCGGAGATGAACGGCACGGCCGGCTTCCCGCCCGTCCGCGGCACCCTCGGCGAGATCGCGGCCCACGCCGCCATGGTGTCCGGGCTCGTCGCCGCCCAGGAGCAGAACTGCACCGTCGACGAGTACGGCATCGCCTGGCCGGGCAGGGCGGAGGCGTACGCGGTGATGACCCTCCAGTCGGAGTTCTACCCCAGGCTCCTCAACACCGTACGCGACCTGTGCGGCGGCGGCGTCATCCAACTGCCCTCCGCCGCCGCCGACTACGCCGACCCGGAGGCGCGCGCCGACCTGGAGCGGTATGTGCAGTCGCCCGGCTTCCCGAGCGAGGAGCGCGTCAAGCTGTTGAAGCTGGTGTGGGACATGGTCGGCTCCGAGTTCGCCAGCCGGCACCAGCAGTACGAGATGTTCTACGCGGGCGCCCCCTTCCTTGTGCGCACCCGCATGAGCGAGATGTACGACTTCGACCGCGCCACGGACCTGGTCGACAGGGCCCTGGCGGGCTACGGCCTTGAGGGCTCCCGCACCGACTGACCGCCGCTGCCGCCCTGCCTCCTCCCCGGCCGGCCACGACAGACCCGGGCACGACAAAAGGGGTGGGGAACCCGGCCGGGTTCCCCACCCCTCGTCTGCGTCGCACGCTCCCGGCCCTGGCCCTCAGGCCCGGTAGCGGACCTCGAAGGTCGTCACACCCTCCTCGGTGGTCCAGGGGCCGTGCTCCATGCCCGGCGGGCGGCAGGCGAAGTCGCCCGCGGAGAAGGTCTGTCCGAGCCGGGTGTCGGTGAAGGAGCCCGCGACGATGTAGACCTCCTCCCAGAAGTCGTGCACCTGCACACCGTTGGGCGTGGTGTCGGTGCCCGGCGGCATGTGCAGGACGCGGGTGGCGACGCCCGACGCGGGGTCGCGTGCCAGCACCCGCTCGACCAGGCTCTCGACCGCGCCCTCGCAGCGGGTGAACTCGACGGACTCGGCGGGGAAGAACTCGTACTCGGGCTTGGCCACGGCACGGCTCCTTTCGGGAGGGGGCGTACATGGGGGAGGGGCGGAAGGGCGGAGGCGCGGGGGGCCTGGTCAGACCGCGACGCGCGTCCTGACCGTGTAGGCGTGGCGGATCTCGGCGCCGTCCGGCAGCCTCAGCGCCAGCCGCCAGGAGGTGCCCGCGACGAAGGTGCCGTCGAGCAGCGGGAGCGTCCCGCAGAGCATCACCACGCTACGGCCCGCGTGCACCGCGGCGTCGCGCAGGGCGAGTACCTCGGTGGGGACGCGGAGCGCTTCGAGGGTGCCGCGCTGGTAGACGGCGCCGTCCACCACGCACTCCGCGCCCACCGCGTCCCAGTCGAAGTCCGCGCCGCCCCGGGGGAGTTCGACGACCTGCGCGGAGACCGGCTTCGGGCACACCTCCTTGGACCTGGCGACGCTCTCGCGCTCCAGGTCGCGGTCGGTGTGGTCGGAGGCGACCCCGAGGAAGAGGCGCCCGCCGTGCCGCACGAGCAGGGGCTCCACCTCGCCCGAGGTGTAGCCGCCCGCCACGGCGATCTCCGGGTCCTGGACGGCGAGTTCGGGACCCATCGGGTAGAACGCGGGCACCGAGTCGGGCTCGGGGACCCCGATCGCCGCCAGCTCCTCGATATGCGCGCGCACCGAGACCTCGTCGCGTCCTGTGTAGCCGGCGACCACCAGGTCGAAGTCGTCGAGGCGCAGTTCCTCACCTGTGCCGGCGACCGTGAACGTCAGTGTCGTGGCGGTCATACGGGGCTCCTCGTGGAATCGGGGGTGTCGGCGCGCAGCGGCGCGTAGGACGGCAGCCGGTCGCCGAGCACCGGGAACTCCGCACGCACGCTCGGCACGACCTCGGGGTCCACGTCGCAGTACGTGATGCCCTCGCTTTGGCCCGCCTCGGCGCGTACGTCGCCCCACGGGTCCACCACCCGGCTGTGGCCGCCGAGTTCGACGCCGTCCTGGACGCCGACCGCGTTGCAGGCGATCAGCAGCACCTGCTCCTCGACCGCGCGCGCGGAGGTGAACAGCCGCCAGTGGGCGAGGCGCGCGGCGGGCCAGGCGGCCGGCACGATCACCACCCGGGCGCCCAGGTCGACAAGACCGCGCCAGAGTTCGGGGAAGCGCAGGTCGTAGCAGGTGGTCGCGGCCACCGTGCCGAACGGGGTCGGGGCGGTGGAGATCCGGTCGCCGGGCCGCAGCAGCCGGGCCTCCTTCGACCGGTAGCCGAAGACGTGCACCTTGCTGTACCTGTGCACGACCCCGCCGTCCGGGCCGAGGAGCACCGCGGTGTTGCGCAGCCCCCCGTCCGCGAGGCGTTCCACATGGCTGCCTGCGTGCAGATGGATGCCCAACTCGCTTGCCAGCGCGCCGAACTGACGTACCGTGACGCCGTCGGCGGGCTCCGCCTCCGCCTCGTAGGAGTCGAAGGCGAAGTAGCCCGCGGCCCACAGCTCGGGCAGTACGACGAGGTCGCCCCCGCCGCGTGCCGCCTCGCGGACCAGCGACTCGGCGCGCGCCCGGCGGTTTGCGGAGGGCTCGTCGGCCGGGCTGGCGATCTGGATCAGCGCGATCCTCACGCCGCGCCCCTCTGCCAGACGGCGCGCGCCGCATCGGGCACCACCGCCGCCAGGTCCGTCACACCCTCGGCCAGGCCCGCCCAGCGGGCGAACCCGGCGAGGCCCGCCAGCGCCTCGGCGTCCAGTCCTGGCCGGTAGTAGGGCAGGTCCCGCTCGATGAGCCCGGCGATCAACTCGGCCTCCATGACCGGGAAGAGGGCGCGCCCGACGGCCGTGGCGCGCCCGGTGTCCTCGCGCAGCGCCCGCTGGGCCCGCACGATGGCCCGGGTGGCGGCAGCGGCGGCCTCCGGCCGCTCCTCGGCCAGCCGCCGGGAGGTCATGAGGGCGGGGAAGGTGAACAGGGCCGGGCCGCCGCCGTCGCGGCGCGCGTCGACGACGACCTTGCCGACCCCCTCGCGCACGGCCACCTCGGTGCCCATGCCGTTGGCCCAGAACGCGTCGATACCGCCCTGCGCCAGCGCCCGCGCGGCGGTGACACCGAAGGAGACGTCGCCTGCGGCGCCGGGCACGGGCGCGATCTCGATGCCCGCTGCCTCCGGTGCGACCCCGGCGGCCGCGAGCAGCCCCCGAAGGCCGAGGTCGGGTCCGGGCGCCGCGCCGATACGGAGCCCCTTCAGCAGGTCGAGCCGGTCCCTGGTGGGGAGCGGGTCGAGGTCGGCGCGCACCACGAGGAACCAGTACATGTTGCGGGCGAGCGCCGCCAGCAGCCTGGTCTCCCGCCACCCGGGATCGACATGGAACGGCGCGTGGGCCGCCCCGGCGAGGAAGTCGAGTTCCCCGTCGCGCAGCGCGGCTGCCGCGTCCGTCACGGGGAACCGCAACTCCAGGTCCACGTCGAGGCCCTCGTCGCGGAAGTAGCCGAGTTCCGCGGCCGCCACCGCGGGGAAGTACGAGTTGGACACGAGGTCGGGCACTGCCAGGCGCATAGCGGGCTCCCTACTTGAGCGTCGTGAGGTGGCCGACCGTCTCGTCGGTGTCGATGACGTCGCCGTACTTCATGTCGATGTCGAGGAGGCCGGCCCAGTGCGGGGTCCCGACCCGGTCGAAGCAGGCGTCGCGGACGACGGTGACCTTGAAGTTGTGGGAGAAGCCGTCGACGGAACTCGCGTACACACAGCCGCTCGTGGTGCCGCCGCACACGATCAGGGAGTCGACGCCGCGCGCCACGAGGTGGTCGAGCAGATTGGTGCCGTGGAAGATGCTCGGCTTGCCCTTCGCCAGCACCAGGTCGCCAGGGGCGGGGCGCAGTTCGTCGACGACGTCGTTGTCCCTGCGGGGGGTATCCCCGCGGGGCCCGTCGCCAGCCGCGGGGCTGTCCTCCGTGCCGCGCGCGTTCTTCGCGCCCCACAGCCCTGGCTCGTACGCGGGGCTGTCCGGGTCGATCATGGTGCTGTACACCACGGGCACCCCCGCCGCGCGCGCCGCGTCGACGAGCCGGACCATGGCGTCGACGGCCTCCCAGGCCCACTCGCCGCAGGAGCGGCGGTTCCTGCTGATGGCGTCGAGCACCGGCATCGGGGTGGCGCCGCAGAAGCTGTAGGTGACGTCGACGACCAGCAGGGCGGGCCGCTCGCCGAAGCCCATGCGGGCGCCGTAACCGGCGGCGGCGAGGACGTCGAGTTCGGCGGCGGGGAAGTGCGCGCCCCACTTGTCGGAGAGTGCTCTGGCGTGCTCCGCGGTCGTCGTGGCGGTCATATGAGGTGGTCCTTCCGCTCGGTGTCGGTGTCGGCGCGGGTGTCGGCGTGCGTGGGCCCGGCGGGGCCCTCCCCCCAGCGCCGGAAGCCGGGGAACGTCAGGCCGAGCTGGTCGAGGACGCGCGCCACGATGTGGTCGACGATCTCGTCGACGGTCTTGGGCCGGTGGTAGAAGGCGGGCATGGGCGGGACGAGCCGTACGCCCATGCGGGCCAGGGCGAGCATGTTGTCCAGGTGGATCTCGCTGAGCGGTGTCTCGCGGGGGACGAGGACCAGGGGGCGCCGCTCCTTGAGGACGACGTCGGCGGCCCGCCCGATGAGGCCGTCGCTGTAACCGGCCCTGATGCCCGCGAGCGTCTTCATGCTGCACGGCGCGACGACCATCCCGTCGGTGAGGAACGAGCCGCTGGAGACGGGCGCGGCCTGGTCGCGGGGGCCGTGCACCCGGGCGGCGAGCGCGCGGACGTCGGCGATGCTCCAGTCGGTCTCCGTCTCGATGGTGACCCGGGCCCACTGGCTGAGGATCAGATGGGTCTCGACGCCGAGTTCGGCCAGGACCTGGAGGAGGCGGATGCCGAGGGGGGCGCCGGTGGCGCCGGTCACGCCGACGATCAGCCGCATGGGGCGCCCCCGCCGTTCATCGGGCGCCGCCCAGCTCTTTTGGCCAGCGGCGCAGCATCTCGTCGAGCAGGCCGCGGTCGGCCTCGGCGACCGGGGGGAAGCTGTCGAGGCGGGACCAGGGCCGGCAGGCGTCGATGACGGCGCGGGTGTTGAACGGCGGCGCACCGGCCTCCTTGAGCGGGTCGACGCGGCTGCCCCAGGTCTGGCGCAGCGTCTCGATGTCCTGCGCGGGGTCGGTGCGGGTGCACATCGCCCAGACGACCTCGTCGAGGCTGCGGGGGTCGACATCGGCGTCGACGACGACCACGAACTTGTTCATGTAGGCGGCGGCGGGCAGGTGCGCCGCGAGGTGGCCCGCCTGCCGGGCGTGGCCCGGGTACTGCTGGTGGACGGCGACGGCGATGAGCTGGCGCCCGCCGCCCGACTCGTGGGCCCAGACGGCTTCGAGCCCGGGCAGCCCTGTGCCGACGAGCGCGTCGTGGATCATGGCCGACTTCATGACGCTGCGCATGTACGAGTAGTCGTGCGGGGGCTTTCCGGGCGGCGCGCCGAGCAGGATGGGGTCGTCGCGGAAGTACATGCGCTCGATGTCCATGGCGAGGACCTCGGTCTGGCCGCCGCTGTAGTAGCCGGTCCACTCCCCGAACGGGCCCTCAAGCTCCCGCTTGTCGGGGTACAGCCAGCCCTCGACGCAGATCTCGGCGGTGGCGGGCACGGGCAGCCCCGTGAGGTCCCCGGGGATGACGTCGACCGGCTCCCCGAGCACCGCGCCCACGTACTCCAACTCGGAGACGGTGCCCGGGACTTCGGTGCCCGAGGCGATGAGGAGCAGCGGGTCGCTGCCGAGGGTGGCGGTGAGGGGCGCGCGGCCCTCGCGCGCGAACCACTTGCGGACGTGGGCGGCGCCGTGCTTGCCGGCCTCCATGTTGACGGTGGCGGTGCGGCCGCCGTGGTGGACCTGCATACGGTAGGCGCCGGCGTTGAGCTGCCCGGTCTCGGGGTCGGTGGTGAACACCGCGCAGCCGGTGCCGGCGTAGCGGCCGCCGTCGCCCTCGTGCCAGCGCGGGACGGGCAGGTCGAGGAGGCTGGCCTCGGGCGCGCTGCGGACGTTCTGGAGGACGGGCCCGTCGGAGACCTCGCGCACCGGGTAGCGGTGTGCGTCGGCGGCCCACTGCCCCGGGCGGCTGCGCAGCGCCTGGACCAGGGAGCGGTCGGTCATGTCGGTGCCCAGGCGCAGGGTCATCCCGAGCAGCCGTGCGTTGCTCGTGGAGGACGTGAGGACACGCAGCCCGGGACGGTAGCCGACGATGTCGTCGAAGAGGAGCGCAGGGGGCGCGGGGCGCTGGTAGTTGACGGTGCCTGCGGCGCCGATCTCCTTGTCCCAGTGGGCGCCGTGCAGCGTCCTGACGTCGTTCAGCCTGTGCGCCGTGTCGAGCCAGGCGCGCAGGTCGAACGGGGGGTGTGCGGGCATGACGGGTGCCACCGTCCCTTTCACTTGGTGTGCGGGCAGAGGGCGTCTGCGGCGCAGGACCTCGCGCCCTACTCCGGCCGTTCGCCCCGGACCGCGGCGTCGGCGTTGCGGCGGTCCTCGTCGCTCCACGCGCCCAGCTCGTAGCCGTGCCAGGGCTCGGCGAGCCGCAGCTCGGGCAGCCCGAGTTCGTCCCACAGGGCGCGGGCGTGCTCCATGTGAGCGCGCGCGGGCAGCGAGGTCGGGGGGTACGGGGTCTTGCGGGTGGCGTCGATGAGCAGGGCCGACGAGGAGGCTTCCGAGCCGTCCGTGGTGGCGGAGGGGTCGAGGCGGGGGAGCTTGCCCGGCAGGACGGTGACATCGCGTGCGGGCTGCATACGGAAGCTCATGGCCCACACCACGGCGTCCATGTCGTCGGGGTCGATGTCGTCGTCGACGGCGACGATGGTCTTGCCCATGGACGCCTCGTACCCGGAGGCGGCGTAGAGGGCCTGGCGCGCCTGGCCCGCGGTGGGGTCGCTGAGCTGGACGACGAAGAACATGTTGCAGGTGCCGCTCTCGTGGGTGACGACGCGGCGCACAGCGCCGATGTTGCAGGACTGCCTGAGGAAGCGCAGGTAGACGTTCTCGAAGGCGATCTTCCGCATCAGCGTGGACTCGCTGGGCGGGAACTCGCTGATGAACGCCTGGACGACCGGCCTGGTGCGGTGGGTGACGGCCGTGACCCGCAGCACCGGCGACATGGTGCGCGCCCCCATATACCCGGACGCCTCGCCGAAGGGGCCCTCGGACTCCAGGTGCCCGGGGTCGATCTCGCCCTCGATGACGATCTCGGCGTGGGCGGGCACCGTGAGGTCGACGCTCTCGCACGGGACGACGTCGAGCGGCCGGCCCATGAGGCCCCCGGCGACGGCGTACTCGCTGACGCCGTACGGGATCTTCTGGACGCTGGCGAAGCCGACGGCGGGGACGGCGCCGATGACGACCGCCGCCTGGAGCTTGCGCCCCGCGCGGCGGGCCTTCGCGAGGTGGATGGCGATGTGCTGGGTGGGCGTGTCCATCTGGAGCCCGATGCGGTCGGGGCCCTTGACCATGCCGCGGTAGGTCCCGACGTTGTACGTGCCGTCCTCGGGGTCCCTGGTGATCCAGTACGGGGCGGTGAGGAACGGCGCGGGGTCGAAGCCGGGGGTGGAGACGGGGTGCGGGAACGCCTCGACACCGCCGGAGTCGAGGAGGTCCTGGCCGGTCAGGACGTTCTCCTTGCAGGGGCCCGTGTCGACGAGCACCGGCTCGACGGGGTGGTCGAGGGCGGCGGCCCAGCGCGCGCCCACCTCGTCGGGCTTCGCGCCGAGGGCGGCGGCGTACACGTCCCGTGACGCGGCGAAGCCGCCGATGAGGACGGAGCCCTCGTAGCTGCGGCCGTGGGCGTCGGTGACGTGCGTGAAGTGGAAGGCGCGGCGCCGGCTCTCCGGCAGCCCGCGGAACTGGAGCCGTACCAGGGGAACGAGTTCGGAGTTCTTGTCGATGGGTTTGTCGACGCGGCAGAGCAGGCCCTCGGTGTCGAGCGTGTGCAGGTAGTCGCGGAGGTCTCGGTACGGGTAGGCGCCTGCGTCGGCCACGTGTGGGCTCCTCGTCGAACGGGCCGGTCGTCGGCCTGTGGAAGCGGGCTGTGGGTCGGTGGCGGTGGACCGGTCCGCTGAGCGATCCGTTGACAGCGTGGTTCTGGCCACTTAGCCTCACCCCACTAATTCAAGTTGTCAAGTCAGGTACTTGGGTACTTGACATGGTTGAGCGGGATGTGGCGATGACGCCTTCCCCGACAGTCGTATGTGCCCGGCGTCTGCCCTGGAGTTGCGCATGGAAGCAACAACCTTCGATCAGGCCGTCTCCCATGTACCGATACCGCGACGTGTGTACGCGATCGCGGCCATCGCGGGTGTGGCCGTCATTTTCGACGGCTTTGACCTGCAAGCTCTGTCCTACACCCTGCCGAAGCTGGTTGCCGAGTGGCACATCTCCTCCGTGGAGGCGGGGCTGCTCGCCTCGTATACGTTCGGCGGGCTCTTCGCCGGTGCCGTCGGCCTCGGCGCGGTGGGCGACCGCCTTGGCCGCAAACGCATGCTGGTCATCGGCATCGTGGTCTTCGCCCTCTTCATGGGGTCGGCCGGGTTCGCCCGCAGCTACGAGCAGTTCGTGGTCCTGCGGTTCTGCGCCGCGCTCGGCATGGGCGGTGTGCTGCCAGGCGCGATCACGATGATGAGCGAGTACACACCCGCCAAGTTCCGCGGCCGGATCGTCGCCATCGGCGGTGGGTGCTTCACCCTCGGGTTCACGGTGGCCGCGGTGCTTGCCATGGTCATCGTGCCGCACCACGGGTGGCGGCCCATGTTCCACCTGTCCTACCTGGCGCTCGCGGTGGCCGCGCTGGTGGCGTGGTTCATCCCGGAGACCCCGCAGTACCTGGCCTCCAAGGGCCGTTACGACGAGGCGTTCGCCACCGTGCGCAGGGTGTTTCCCGCCGCCGCCGTGCCCGGGGCGGTGTCACCGGATGTTTACTTCAGCGTCGAGGACGAGAGCGCGGGCCGGGCGGCCTTCCGCACCCTGTGGGCACCGCGGTACCTGCGCTCGACGGTGCTCGTCACCCTGCTGTACCTGTTCCTTCAGTTCGTGGTGTACGCGCTGGACTTCTGGATGGTCAGCCTGCTGGTCAAGCACGGTATGTCGCTGGTCGGCAGCTACTCGTACGCGATCGAGCAGGCGCTCGCGGCGACGGTGGGCGGGTTGGCCATCGGCTGGGTACTGGACCGGGTGGACAAGCGGCTCGCGCTCGCGGTCGCGTTCGCGGCGGGCGGTGTGTGCCTGGTCCTGTTCGGTTTCACCGACGCGGTGTGGGCGCTGTACCTGCTCAACGCGCTGGCGGGCGCCCTGATCATCGGCGGTCAGAACGTGGTGCACACCCTGGTGATGGGCACCTACTCCACCGAGATGCGGGCGACGGGGCTCGGCTGGGCGCTCGGTGTGGGGCGCCTCGGCGGCATCCTGGGCCCGCTGGTCGGCGGCTACCTGCTGGAACTCGACCTGCCGTACCCGGTGTACTTCATCGTGTTCGCGGTGCCCGCGCTGCTGAGCTGCGGGACGACGCTGGCGCTGCGGGCGGCACAGGTGCGCCAGGTGCGCGCCGAGAAGCTGCCGCAACTGGCCTCCTGAACCGGCCCCGTGCCCCGGGGCGCCGCGTCAGTCGCCCATCGCCGAGCGGATCTCGCGGGCCACCGGCGCCTCGGGGCTCAGGCCCACGTAGAACGCGAAGATCGACAGCGCCATCAGCTTCTCCTCGTCGCCCAGCTCCTGCTGGAGGAAGGCGACGTAGCGGTGCACGGAGTCGTCGATGGCGGCGAGCCTGTCCGCCCCTTCGGGGGTGGCGCTGACGATGATGGCGCGCTTGTCGGTGGCGCTCGGGCTGCGCACGACCAGGTCCTTCTCCTCCAGGCGGCGCACCACCCGGGAGGCGAGGGCGGCGGCGATGTCCAGGCGTGCGGCCAGCGCGCCGACGGTGATGCCCTGGCCGTCGCCCGTGCCGTAGACCTGGAGCAGGGCCTGGTGGACGAGCGGGTCGAGGCCGTGCTCCTTGGCGCGGTCCTCGACGATGCGCAGCACGCGGCGCATGACGTAGCGGGCCTCGGCGATGTTGCGCACGTAGGACTGGAACTCGCGCTTGCGCCTGCCCTCTCCGAGGTCGGCCCAGTCCAGGTAGGCGCGCATCCCGTCGGTCATCGACACCAGGTCCCTCCTGCGGTGGTCGGCCGGTTGCTCAAGCTATCGGAAAGGCAGACCCATGTCACACACTCAGGTGCGCTCGCAAGGTGCCGCCCGGGGCGGTCCCCTCCGTGTCGAACTCGTACCGGGCATGTTTTGCTTCGGAGAATTACTTGACTCCAGTACCTCATTAAAGTTCCATACCGGTCAGAGAGTGTTCCCCCGGTCTTCAGCCGCCAGGGCGTGGCCCGGGCCGTGTCCGGTGGATCTTCGCGGGCCCGCGACGCCCGGCACCCCACCTTGCCGCGCCGAGCGGACGGCCCCGCAGTCTGCCACCCGTCACAGGTCACGCACTGCCGTACCCGCCATTTCCCCTCAGCCACTGAAATGAGCCTCGCATGAAGAACCACCCCATCGGTCATCGCAGAACGACCGCGCAGGTCATGGGCGGGACGGCGCTTGTCCTCCTCGCCGCGTTCTCCCTCGCAGGCTGCGGCTCGTCCGACTCGTCGTCCGGCAGCGGGAAGACGGGGAAGGTGAAGCTGGCGGCCAGCCCGAACGCCTCCGCACTGGCCATCGCGATCGCCGACAAGAAGGGCATCTTCGAGAAGAACGGCCTCGACGTGTCGATCAACAAGATCGACAACCAGCAGCTCATGCCCGCCGCGATCGCGTCGAACCAATACAACTTCTCCAACATCACACCGCCGCTGTTCCTCAACGCGGTGCTGCAACATCTGCCGGTCGTCGCGGCCGCGGGCGGCAACATGGAGAACAAGGACGACCCGCAGTTCGGCCTCATGGTGCCCGAGAAGAGCCCCGTCAAGTCGCTGGGCGACCTGGGCGGCCGCAAGGTCGCCACCCCGACCGTCGGCGGCAACCTGTCGCAGTGCCTCCAGTGGCACATCAACCAGAAGGGCCTGAAGCCCGCCCACCTGGTCGCCGTCCCGTTCACCAACATGAAGAGCCAGTTGAGCGCGGGACAGGTGGACGCCGCCCTGCTCCAGACCCCGCAGACCGCCGCGATGACCAAGTCCGGCTACCGCATGATCGAGGACCCCTGCCTCTCGATCGGCACCCCGCAGCAGACTTCCTTCCAGATGGCCAACTCCCAGTGGGCCAAGCAGAACCCGAACGCCGTGAAGGCGATGCAGAAGTCGCTGGAGGAGGCCGCCGCCTGGGCCGGGAAGAACCCCGACGAGACGCTGAAGATCCTGTCGGACTGGACGGGGCAGCCCGCCGCCGACGTCGCCGCCTTCGAGATGCCGCAGGTCGTCGGAGTCCCGCCCACCGCGGACGACCTGGGCAACTGGTCGGAGGCGCTGACCACCCTCGGGGCCATGAAGTCGAAGCCCGATCTGTCCGACGCGATCTTCAAGGGCTGAGCCCCCGCGCGCAGCGGCCGCACACCGCACCGCGACCCGGATCGCGCGCTCTACGTCAGAGGAGAGAACAGCGATGAGCACATCCACCACCGGCTGGCTCAGCAGGGGAGGGGCGCCGACGGCAGCGGCGAAGGGCGGCGGGGCGGGCGGCTTCGTCTGCGAGAACGTGTCGCTGAGCTTCCCCACGGGCACCGGGCACACCAGGCTCGTCCTCGGCCCGCTCGACCTGTCGATAGCGCCGGGGCAGTTCGTCTCGCTGATCGGCGGCTCGGGCGTCGGCAAGACCAGCCTGCTGCGCGTCCTCGGCGGCCTGCACAGGCCGGACCCGACGTCCCATGTCAGCTACGGCGGCCAGGGCGTCTCGGGACCCCCGGCCGGGGTGGTGACCGTCTTCCAGGACTACGCGTCCTCGCTGCTGCCCTGGCGCACCGCGCAGCAGAACATCGAACTCGGCATCGAGCAGACCTGCGACAAGAAGGAGCGCCGCGAACGCGCCCGCGAGGCACTGGAGATGATCGGCCTCACCCGGTACGCCTCCTCCTACCCGTGGCAGCTCTCCGGCGGCCAGCAGCAGCGCGTGCAGATCGCCCGCGCCGTCGTCACCCGGCCCACCGCCCTCATGATGGACGAGCCCTTCGGCGCCCTCGACGCCATGACCAAGGCGTCCCTCCAGGACAGCCTCCTGAGGATTCACGCCGAGACGCGGACGACCGTCGTGTTCGTCACCCACGATATCGACGAGGCCGTCTACCTCGGCGACCGCGTGATCATGCTCGCCGGCTCGCCCGGCGCCGTCGCGGTCGACGCCGAGATCACCCTGCCCCGCCCACGCCACCAGGTCACCACCAAGGAGGCCCCCGAGTACCTGCGCATCCGCCACCTCCTCTACAGCGCCCTGCGGGAGAGCCATGAGAACGCCAGCTAGGTCGTGTCTTCAAAAGCCCGTCTGGTCGGGGCGGCCCGGCACGCACGCTCGCCGCGTTGTCGTCGGTCGCCGACGCGCCGCGTCGACTCCCTCCTCCGCCTTGCGATCGCACGCACCGGACCACCCCGCCCCCGCCCTCCAGGCGGACGACGCTCTTTTGAAGACACTCCCTAGGGCGGCGCTCGGCGTCGGTGCGATCGTCGCCGTGCTCGGCATCCTCCAGGGCCTCGCGAGCCTCGGCGTCTCCCGGCTGAAGTACCTCCCCGAGCCCACCGAGGTGTTCGCGGCGGGCGGCGGCCTCGTCGGCACCGGCGAGTTCTGGAACGCGGTCGGACACACCGCCTGGGTGTCCCTGCTCGGATGGCTGATCGGCTCCGCCGTCGCCGTCGTCGTCGGCACCGCCGTCGGCCTGTCGCGCCACGCGCAGATCTGGTCGATGTCGACCCTCGACATCTTCCGCGCCATCCCCGTGGTCGCCGTCCTGCCCGTCATGGTGCTGGTGCTCGGCCTCACCACCAGGATGGAGATGTACCTCGTCGTCTACGCCTGCCTCTGGCCCGTGCTGCTCAACACCGTCGCCGGGGTCTCCGGTGTGAACAGGGCGCTCCACGACGTCGGCAGGACACTCCACCTCGGGCGTCCCGCGACCCTGTTCAAGATCGTGCTGCCAGGTTCGACGGCACAGATCGCGGTGGGTGTGAACCTGAGCCTCGGCATCTCCCTCGTCGTCTCCGTCATCGCCGAGATCATCGCCACACCGGCCGGCGTCGGCCACGAGGTGACCATGGCCCAGTCGGCGCTCGACCCACCGCGGATGTTCGCCTACATCGCGGTCAGCGGCCTGCTCGGCATCCTCTTCTCCTACGGACTGCACCTGCTCTACGGCCGCGTCAGGCCGGGAATCCTGGAGGCGAGGCGATGACCACGCAGACACTGGCCCGCACACCGCCGAAGCCCTCCGCGGCCCGCAGGACGGGCCGCGGCGCCCTCGCCGTCCTCAGACCGCTGCGCGGCCTCGCGCCCCTCGCGGTGCTGCTCCTGCTGTGGCAGCTCCTCGGGAACAGGAACTCCCCCTACTTCCCGGTGCCTTCGCAGTGGGCGTCCGCCCTCGTCCACGACGCCGAGTCGGGGGTGCTCGGCGACGCGGTCGTGCTCACCGTGGTGTCGTTCCTCGTCGCCCTCGTCCTGGCCGTCGTCATCGGCGGCGTCATCGGGGTGGCCGTCGGCTCCTCGCAGCGCGCCGACGCGGCGTTCAACCCGCTCATCCAGTTCCTGCGCGCCATCCCGGCGGCGGCGATCGTCCCCGCCGCCACCCTGCTGCTCGGCACCGGCGACGCCACCGCCGTCGCCATCGTCGTCTTCACCAGCGTGTGGCCCGTCATCATCGCCACCCGCAGCGCCGTACACGCGCTCAACCCGCTGCTGCTCGACGTCAGCGCCACCCTGCACCTGTCGCGCGGCGCCCGCCTGCGCAAGCTGCTGCTGCCGTCCCTCATCTCGCCCGTCCTGCTCGGCGCGCGCGTCACCGCGCCGATCGCCCTGCTCATCACCCTGCTCGTCGAACTGCTCACCGGCACCACCGGCATCGGCGGACTCCTGGCCACCGCACAGCAGCAGTTCCTCAGCGCGACGGCGTACGGCTACGTCGTCATCGCCGCGGTGCTCTCCCTGCTGGTCAACGCGGGCCTGCACGGCATCGACGCCTGGGCGAAACGCTACGCACCCCGCACCACCGACCACTGACCGCGCCGCCCCGGAACCCGGCACCGTCAGGACGCGGTGTGCGGGGGCCCGGCGCGGGCCGCACCGTGCCACGTCCTGGCGCGCTCCCCTTCCCGGGGGCGGCTGCGCTACGGTCGACTTCGTGGACAGAGCCGAGGAGAGCACCGCGAAACTGGCGCTGCTGATCGACGCCGACAACGCCAAGCCCACCGCCGTCGAGGAGTTGCTCGCGGAGGTCGCCAAGTACGGGACGGCGCACGTCAAACGCGCCTACGGGGACTGGACCGGCACCCAGTTGAAGGGCTGGAAGGACCAACTGCTCACCCAGTCGATCCAGCCGATCCAGCAGTTCGCCTACACCACGGGCAAGAACGCCACCGACTCCGCCATGGTCATCGACGCCATGGACCTCCTGTACTCGGGCAGGTTCGACGGGTTCTGCATCGTGTCGAGCGACAGCGACTTCACCCGCCTCGCCGCCCGTATCCGCGAATCCGGCCTGACCGTGTACGGGTTCGGCGAGCGCAAGACCCCGAAGCCGTTCGTCGCGGCGTGCGACAAGTTCATCTACACCGAGAACCTCAGCAGCGCCACGGCCCCCGCCGAGGCGAAGCCCGCCGAGCGCGCCACGGCCGCCCGGCTGAAGGGTGACACCGCCCTGGTCAACCTGCTGCGCCACGCCGTGGAGGCGGCCTCGGACGACGACGGCTGGGCCCATCTCGCCAACGTCGGCCACATCATCACCAAGCAGCGCTCCGACTTCGACTCCCGCACCTACGGCTACACCAAGCTCAGCGACCTCCTCACCGCCACCACCCTGTTCGAGATGGCCCGCCGTGCCCCAGGCGACGGGAAGACGGCCGTCATCTACGCCCGCGACAAGCGCCGCTCGGGCGAGGGCCACAAGCAGACGACCTGAGGCGGCGCTACGGGCGGAAGCCGGTGATGGCGAGTTCCAGCAGGCGGTCGGCCTGGGCGACGCCCTCGGGGGTCTCGGGGGTGCGCCACAGGCAGCTCAGCAGCAGCACGACGTCGACGGGGTCGATTCCGGGGCGTACCTCCCCGGCCGCCTCGCACGCCTGGAGGAGCCGGGCGACGGCGGCGGTGACCGGGGGCCACGCGGCGCTGACGGCCTCCTGCGCGGCGGCCGAGTGGAGCGCCTCGCCCAGGCCGTGCTTGATACGCCCCGAGGTGGCGAGGGTGGTGAACCAGAGCCGCAGCGCGTCCAGCGGGGGATGGGCGGCGAGCAGGTCGGGCACGGAGGCGACAAGGCGCTCCATGTAGTGCCTGTGGACCTCAAGGAGCAGCGTCTCGCGGGTGGGGAAGTGCCGGTAGAGCGTGCCGGCCCCGACACCGGCGCGTTTGGCGATGGAGTTGAGCGAGGCGTCGGGGGACTCGGCGAGCGCGTCATGGGCGGCCTGGAGGATCGTCTCCCGGTTCTTCAGCGCGTCGGAGCGCTGCGCCGCTGCGTCGGGCATGGGGGCCTCCTGGGGTGCGGTCCTGGCATGCGGTCCGGTGTGCGGCCGAGGGCTGCGATTGCCATCCGGAGAGTTCTCCGTTAGCGTCGGCGATGTCAGGCGGAGAATTCTCCGTTTACTGTCGCCTCCCATTGTAGGAGCTTTCCCGTGCGCTACATCAAGCTCGGCCGCACCGGCCTCGACGTCTCGCCGCTCGCCGTCGGCGCCATGACCTACGGCGAGCCCGACCGCGGCCACCCCGTCTGGTCCCTCGACGAGGAGGCCAGCCGCCCCCTGATCCGGCACGCCCTTGAGGCCGGCATCAACTTCTTCGACACCGCCAACATGTACTCCTACGGTTCGAGCGAGGAGATCCTCGGCCGCGCCCTCAAGGACTACGCACACCGCGACGACGTCGTCATCACCACCAAGGTGCGCCACAGCATGCGCCCCGACAGCCCCAACGGCGGCGGGCTGTCCCGCAAGGCGGTCATGGCCGAGATCGACAACAGCCTGCGCAGGCTCGGCACCGACCACGTCGACATCTACATGATCCACCGCCTCGACGTCGACACACCGCTTGAGGAGACCCTGGAGGCCCTGCACGACGTGGTGAAGTCCGGCAAGGCCCGCTACCTCGGCGCCTCCTCCATGCACGCCTGGCAGTTCGCCAAGGCGCTCCACCTCCAGGAGCGAAACGGCTGGGCCCGCTTCGTGACCATGCAGGACCACTACAACCTGCTCGCCCGTGAGGAGGAGCGCGAGATGCTGCCGCTCTGCGCGGACGAGGGCGTCGCCACCATGGTGTGGAGCCCGCTGGCCAGGGGCCGCCTCGCCCGTCCCGTGGGCCAGGAGGGCGGCACCGAGCGCGCCGCCACCGACGCCGCCTACGCGGACCTGCTCTACACCGAGGCCAACGCCGACAGCGACCGGCAGATCCTCGACGAGGTGGGTGCGGTCGCCGACGCCCACGGCGCCACCCGCGCCCAGGTCGCGCTCGCGTGGCTGCGCCGCAACCCCGTCGTCGCGGCCCCCGTCGTCGGCGCCCGCTCGATCCAGCAGATCGACGACGCGGTGGCCTCCCTCGACCTCGACCTCGACGACGAGGAGGCCCGCCGCCTCGAAGCCCCCTACACCCCGCGCCACGACTTCCAGGGCATCTCCGACCCCCGCGCGATCGAGCGCATCAAGGCACTCATCCCCGGCTACGCCCGCCACTGACCGGCCGTCACCCCGCGCCCCGAAGTCCCGTACGGCGCCGCCCAGGGTCTTCCGCTCGGATCAGGGTGGGCCAGGGGGACCAGGGAGCGATGGGGGTGCCCCCAGGGGCCCGTGATCCGCCGGGTGGTCATGACGTCGTCGGGCAGCACCGTGGAGGCGTCAGGCCCGGGGCCGTACGACGAGACCCGGTGGCGGGACCCGGACGCGCCGGGCACCACCGCCTACGTACGCTCCAAGATCCTCGCCGGGCGCGCGGCCTGGCACGGGGCCGACGCCCGGGGCGACAGGGACCGCCTCGTGGCCCTCGCGCCGTCGGCCATGGTCGGCCCCGTCCTGGCGACGGGCCCCTCGTACTCGATGCGCACCGTCTCCCGACTGCTCGACGACAGCATGCCGGGGCTGCCCCACCTCGGCTTCCCCCTCGTCGACGTGCGGGGACGTGGCGGACCTGCACATCGCGACGATGACAGAACCCGCCGCCGCGGGCCGCCGCTTCGTCGCCGACGCCGGGTTCCGCTGGATGAGCGAGATCGCGGCCCTGCTGCGGCAGCGGCTCGGCCCGGCGGCCGCGAAGGTGCCGACCAGGACACTCCCCGATCTCCTGGTGCGCGTCGTCGCGCTCTTCGACGCCGAACTCGGACAGGTGGCCGGGGGGGGGGGGGCTCGGCAGGCGCGTCGACCTCGACACGGCCACCACCCGGGACGTGTTCGGCCGGTGGCCGAGGAGCGTGGAGGAGCCCCTGCTGGACGCCGCGCGCAGCCTCGGGTGGACACCCTGCCGCCCCACGGGGGTCGGCGCAGGGCGGCACGGATCTTGGGACCGAGCTTGTCGATTCCCCACCGCACGTGCAGCGCGGACGGGAAGCCGATGGCCAGCGCCGTGGACAGGTCGAGGCCGATACAGGAACCGCGGCGTACGGTGGCGAGCCTCATGCCCAGTTGGGCCATGAACTCCGCGGAGGCGTCCTTGACCCAGGGGGCGACATCGCCGGGTGTGTGTAGGTGACTCAGTAAGGTGCGGCTAACTTGTGTGACATGTCTTCGAAGGGCCCCACGGCCTCTCTTGACGCGACGGCGCGTTTCGCCCGTGAGAGGGTTGCTGCCATGACAGATGGCGCACCGGGCGGCGGGGTCGTCCTGGAGACGAGCCGTCTGCTGCTCAGGCCCTGGCGGGTGGCCGAGGCCCCCGTCCAGCGTGAGCTGTGGACCGAACGTGACCCACGGGTGCCGCCGCACCGCAGAATCGACGCGGACGGACACCCCACGGTCGCGGACCTTGAGGAGGCGATCCGCACCGAAAGGCTGTGGTCGACCGGGCTGCTGGCGGTCGAACGGAAGGCCGCCCGCGACGTCATCGGCTACTGCGGGCTGGTCCCCGGCGGGCGGACGGCGGCGGGGGAACCGGAGTTGGCGTTCGAGCTGCTGCGCCGGGTCTGGCGGCAGGGATACGCGACCGAGGCCGCGACGGCGGTTCTGGAGTGGGCGCGGTCGTCCGGGTATGAGCGTGTGTGGGCCACTGTCTGGGACTGGAACACCGCCTCTCGCCGCGTGCTCGCCAAGGTCGGTTTCACCGAGACCGACCGGAAGGAAGTGGACGCGGTGTACGGCACCACCCTGTTCACCACGAGACGCCTCTGACGCACACTCCCCCCGGACCTGCTGCCCGGCTGTCGGCTCGGAGGGCTCGGGGGCCGGCAGTCCTTGTCACTCCGCGCTCAGGGCCCTGGCACGCCGCGACGGCCGAGGAGAGCCGCGAGCGCCCGCCTCCGGCGTCCCGCCGCCCCCGGCGCCCGGCCCTGGCCGTCTGCGCCCTCGGGCGGCCGGTGCAGGACGCCGCGGGAGACGAGTTCGACGGTCACGGCCACCGCCACCGCCTGCACCGCCATCAGGGCGATCAGGACGAACAGTTGGACGGCTCCCGCGGCCGCTGGGCTCGCGCCCCCCAGCAGCATCCCGACGAACGCCCCGGGAAGCGTGACGAGGCCGACCGTACGCGTCTGGTCGAGGCCGGGCAGCAGCGCGTCCGAGGCCGCCGGGCGGGCGATCTCCAGCTGGGCCTCCCGGTCCGGCAGCCCCAGCGCCATCCCCGCCTCCACCTCGCCGTGCCGCGACCTCAGTTCGTCCAGGGCCCGGCGCCCGGACAGCACGGTCGCGGTCAGCGCCCCGCCGATCAGGATCCCGGTGATCGGAATCAGCGCGATGCCCCTGACCGGTACGAGGCCGAGCCCCACCAGCACCCCGACGACCGGGAAGGCCCCGGCGGCGATGGGGGCGGCGGTGGCCCACCACGATCCGTCCGCCGTGACCCGGCGGCCCGCGGTGCGGACGGCGACCGCGAACATCAGCGCAAGGAACGCCAGGGTGCCGGCGAGCGATCGGATGACCCACGCGATGACGGCGGACACCGCGGCGAGTTGGAGCGCCGCGCGCACCCCCGCGAGCAGCACCTGCCGTACCCGCCCCGAGCCGGTACGGGGTTCGAGGCGGAAGAGCGCCGTCACGCCGCCCGCGACCACCAGCAGCACGGCCAGCAGGGCAGCGAGCGTGGCGTTGACGGGCAACAGGGAGGCCGCGCTCAGGTCCACCACGCGACCGTACCGCGCCCGCCCGCACCCCAGGGGCGGTCCGCTCAGGGCGCGGCGGGCCGCCCCTGGGCGAGGCGCACGTCCAGGTGAAGGTCCTCGACGGCATCCGCGGCGGTGGCGACCGTGGCGGCCATGCAGCACAGCAGCGCGGCGATCACGCACAGCCGCCGCAAGCGCTGCCCCTGCGGCTGTGCGGCGTCGGTTTCGAGGAGGGCCTTCACCCGGCGGGGCACGGCGCCCCCGGCCGTCGCCAGCATCGCCCCCCGGCTCACCGCGGGGCCGTTGGCCTCGTGGGCCGCCAGCGCCGCTCGTCCGATGGCCCGCGCGGCAAGTTGCCGGTCTCCCACGGCCCGGGCGGCGGCCTCGTCGGCCCAGCGCTCCAGCGCGTAGGCCAGCGGTTCACGGAGCCCGAGGAGTACGGGGTGGTGCACGGCGGCGAGTTGGCCCGCCGCGAGGAACCGGTGGTGCCTGCCTGTCAGATGCGCGCGCTCATGGGCGAAGAGCGCCTCCCTCTCGGCCGGGCGCAGGACGCGCAGCATGGCGTCGCTGACGACGATGTGGCCCGGCCGCCCGCGCCTGCCCGGCAGGGCGTAGGCGTAGGGGTTCTCGTCCCGGCGTACGGACAGCTCCCCGGCGGTCGGCCCCGTGGCGCGCCGCTGTGCGCGCACTTCCCGGTGGTGGCGGCCCACGACGCGGGTCGACTGGGCGAGCGCGGCGAGCAGCAGCGCGACGGCCAGGGGAGCCACCCAGAGGGCCGGGGTGGCGTACCCGTTCAGTTGCCGCGGTGTGAAGTGGGCCAGTGCGGCGACGGCCTTGATCTGGAGGAGGCCGAGCGCGGCCAGCGCGCCGAGCGCCGCCGTGCTGCAACAGGCGAGGACGGTCGAGCAGCCGACCAGGACCCAGGCGGCGCGGCGCGGCGGCAGCCTGCGGACGCTGAAGCGCAGGGCCGGGACGGCGAACAGGGGTGCCAGGAGCGGAAGCCAGACGCAGTAGATCACGTCCGTGGCTCCTCGTCGCCCTCCAGCAGCGAGCGGAGCATCGCCTCGTCCTCCTCGCCGAGGTCGGACACGAAGCGGGCCAGGACGCTGTTGCGGTCCCCGCCGCGGTCGAGTTCCTGGTGCATGCGCAGCGCGTGCAGGCCGGAGTCGTCGGTGACGGGGGCGTAGGCGTAGCCGCGTCCGCTGCGGGCGCGGACGACCGTCCCCTTGTCGTGCAGCCGGGTCAGGATGGTGGTGACCGTCGTACGGGCGAGGTCCGCGTCCAGGGCCTCGCGCACCTCTCCCGGCGTCATGGGGCGGTCGGCGGCCCATAGCGCACCCAGGACACTGGCCTCCAGCTCCCCGGCCGGCCGACGCTCACCGTGCTGCTCGCTCATGCCCGCATTGTGGCAGACGGCGACGGTTCTGCGGCCCCGTACCTCGCGGGAGGACGACCGTCGGCCACGGGTGGCGGCTCTCCCTCGCGGCGCCTCTCTAGACTCTTATGGATCAGGCTGGTTGAACGAGCGTTTCGACGGTGGGCGGACTGCTCCCCGGACCCCGCACCGTGCGCGTTGAACCGACATCGAGAAGGGACCCTCCGCCATGCCGGACGCTCCGCCGGAGCAAGCGCCGAACCTCACAAGCCAGTACGCCTCGCGGGTGGCCACCGACCTCGAACGCGTCAGTACCGAGATCGCGACGCTCGAAGAACGGCTCGAACGCCTGCGGGCCGACCGGGAGTTGCTGACGGAGTTCCAGAAGGCGCTCCACGACAAGAGCGCGAACGGAGCCTCCGCACCACTGCTGTCCACCTCGCCCGCGGGACGGGCGGGCGCCGCCGCGGCGCGCGAACGCCCGGCCGCGGCACGGGCGGCGTCCGACGGCAGACGCCAGCGCCACGACATCACCCTCGTCGATCTCGTGCGCGCCTATCTGGCCGGGCAGGGCGAACCACGCTCCGCCGGGGAGATCACCGACGCCCTCGCCACCTCGCACCCGCATCGCAGCTTCAAGACGACCGTGGTGCGCAGCACGGTCGAGTCCCTGGTCGCCAAGGGGGAGGCGGAACGCAGCAAGAAGGGCACCTTCGTCTATTACGGCGCCCCCGGCACCCCGTCCGGGCCCGCCAAGGACGCGCCGCCCCCGAGCTGACCCACCTCAGGCGAACCGGCACGGGCGGCGTTTCCACCCCCGGACCGACTCCCATCGTACGGTTCCGAGCCACCTTTGTCTACGTCGTGTAGACCATGCGGTGGGCCGCGGATGCCGGGGCGGCGGTGTGCACGGGTGTGCGGCCGCCCGCGACGGCCACGGGTGAGGTCCAGGAAACGAGGCGTTCACAGCGCGGGGGCCCGGGGGGAAACAGGCGGTTCCTAGCGTGTCCGTCCATGGATGCGAAGCTGTATACGCCCTCGGACACCGCGCCGGATGCGCTCCTCCCGGCGGTCCCCCCGCTGCGTGAGGCGGTCTACGCGAAGCTGCGGTCCGCCGTGCTCGACGGTGACTTCGGCCCGCGCGAACGGCTGGCCGAGATGCGTCTCGCCGCCCGGTTCGGGGTGTCACGCACCCCCGTGCGCGAGGCGCTGGCGCGGCTCGCGTCCGACGGGCTGATCGAGCGGGGCGACGGCGGCTTCTTCGTCACCATCCCCAACCTCACACAGCTCAAGGACTTCTACGAGCTTCGGATCACCCTGGAGCTGCGCGGGATCGCCCGCGCCAGGGAGGACCCCTCCGTCGTACACACCCCGGAGGTCATCGCGGCCGAGCTGGACCGCTGGTACGCGATGCGCGAGGACCCGCCGGTGCCCGACCCGCGCTTCGTCGTACAGGACGAGCGCTTCCACGCCGAACTCTCGCGCGCCTCGGGCAACCCCGCCCTCACCGACGCGCTCGTGGCGGTCAGCGAGCGCATCCGCCGGGTCCGTATGTACGACTTCCTCACCCAGGACCGCGTCGAGGCGACCATCACCGAGCACATCGAGATCATGGAGTTCGTCCGCGACGGACGGCTCGACGAGGGCTACCGGGCCCTCCACGCCCACGTCGGCGAATCGATGGCCGTGGTCCTGGAACGCGCCCGGCGCGCCATGACCCAGATGGCCCTGCACGCCGACCGCCTCTGAACTCCCCACAAACTCCCGCGGATTCCCGCCCCCGGCCCCCCACACCGCTCCCCGCCAACGGTGTTGGCGACTGCCGACCGCGGGCGCCCCACCGCTCACCCCCTCCGCCGCACCGCACTCGGCTTCACCCTCCCCCCCCCGAAGGGCCGACCATGAGCGCCACCGACGCACGTTCGGCAACCACCACCCCGCCCGGCGCCGAGAAGAGCCAGGCGACCAAGGAGACCCTGGAGGACTACACCCTCCGCTTCGCGCCCCGCGGTTACCGCCGCTGGACCCCGATGGTCGTGGCGACCACCGCACTCGGCGGTATCGCCTACATGGCCGACTTCTCCATCGGCGCCGGCATCGGCCTCGCCCATGGCACCGGCAACGCACTCGTGGCGATCGCCGTCGCCGCGGCCGTCATCTTCGTCACCGGCTTCCCCCTGGCGTACTACGGCGCCCGCTACAACATCGACCTGGACCTGATCACCCGCGGCTCCGGCTTCGGCTACTACGGCTCGGTCCTCACCAGCGTCATCTTCGCCAGCTTCACCTTCATCTTCTTCGCGCTCGAAGGCTCGATCATGGCCCAGGGCCTCAGGCTCGGCCTCGGACTGCCGCTGTGGCTCGGCTACCTGGTCTCCACGCTGATGGTGATCCCGCTGGTCGTCTACGGCATGAAGGCGCTCAGCAAGCTCCAGGTGTGGACGACTCCCGTCTGGCTCGTGCTGATGGTGGCCCCGCTGGTCTACCTGATCGCCGACGACCCCGGTACGGTCGACCGCTTCCTCTCCTACACCGGCACCGACGACACGGGCGGCGTCAACACCGCCTCCGTGCTGCTCGGCGCGGGCGTGTGCCTCTCGCTCATCGCGCAGATCGGCGAGCAGATCGACTACCTGCGCTTCATGCCGCCCAAGACCGAGGCCAACAAGCGCGGTTGGTGGACCGCGGTGGTCATGGCAGGACCCGGCTGGGTGGTGCTCGGCGCGCTGAAGCAGGCCATCGGCGTCTTCCTCGCCGTGTACATCCTCGCCGAGGTCGGCCCCGAGGCCGCGCCCGAACCCATCCAGCAGTTCCGCAGCGCCCTCGACGCGATGCTGCCGTCCTGGCTCGTGCTCCCGCTCGCCGTCGCCCTCGTCGTGATCAGCCAGATCAAGATCAACGTCACGAACGCGTACTCGGGATCGCTGGCGTGGACGAACTCCTTCACCCGCGTCACCAGGCGCTACCCGGGGCGCATGGTCTTCGTCCTGGTCAACCTGGGCTTCGCGCTCGCCCTGATGGAGGCCGATATGTTCAGCTTCCTCAACACCATCCTGGGCTTCTACTCCAACTGCGCGATCGCCTGGGTGGTCACCGTGGCCACGGACATCGGCGTCAACAAGTACCTGCTGCGACTCTCCCCGCTCCAGCCCGAGTTCCGCCGGGGCATGCTCTACGCCGTCAACCCCGTGGGCGTCGTGGCCTTCGTCGCCGCCTCCGGTCTGTCCATCGCCCTGTACTTCCACGCGCTGGGCGACACCCTCCAGCCGTACTCTCCCGTCGCCGCCGCCGTCATCGCCTTCCTCCTCACCCCGCTGACGGCCCTGGTCACCAGGGGCAGGTACTACCTGCGCCGCGCTGACGACGGCATCGAAGAACCGCTGCTCGACGCGGCAGGCAACCCCACCGCGACGGCGTACGACTGCCACGTCTGCCACCAGCCCTACGAGCGCCCCGACCTGACGGCCTGTCAGACCCATGACGCGGTCGTCTGCTCGCTGTGCCTGAGCACGGACAGGCTCGGCGACCACGTGCTGCCCGCCCGGCCGTCCGCCGTCTGACCCGGGACCCGAGCGGCGCGTCCACCGCCCCCTGCCGTTCTTCGGAGGAGCTGCCACCATGTTCGACACGTTGCTCGTCGCCAACCGCGGAGAGATCGCCTGCCGCGTCATCCGCAGCGCGCGCACCCTCGGCCTGCGGACCGTGGCGGTGTACTCCGACGCCGACCGCACGGCCCCCCACGTCCGCATGGCCGACGAGGCCGTACGGCTGGGTCCCGCACCGGCCGCAGCGAGCTATCTGCGCGCCGACCTGGTCCTGGCGGCGGCCGCGGCCACCGGCGCCGGAGCGGTCCACCCCGGCTACGGCTTCCTCTCCGAGAACGCCTCCTTCGCGGCGGCCGTGGAGAAGGCCGGACTCGTCTTCGTCGGCCCGACACCCGCCCAGTTGGAGGTCTTCGGCGCCAAGCACACCGCCCGCGCCGCCGCGCTGGCGGCCGGAGTGCCCCTGCTGCCCGGCAGCGGCCTGCTCGCCGACGAGGCGGAGGCGCTGAGCGCGGCCGAGGCGACCGGCTACCCGGTGATGCTCAAGGCCACCGGCGGCGGAGGCGGCATCGGCATGCGGGCCTGTGCCGGCCCCGAGGAGCTGCGGGCGGCGTTCGCGCGGGTGACCCGGCTCGCCCGGAGCAGCTTCGGCGACGGCGGGGTCTTCCTGGAGCGCTGCGTCGAGCGCGCACGCCATGTCGAGGTCCAGGTCTTCGGCGACGGAGCGGGCCGTGTCACCGTGCTCGGCGACCGCGACTGCTCCCTCCAGCGCCGCAACCAGAAGGTCGTCGAGGAGGCCCCCGCGCCCGGCATCCCCGCCCACATCCGCACCCGACTCCACATCGCGGCACGGGAGTTGTGCGCCTCCGTCGGCTACCGCTCCGCCGGGACCGTGGAGTTCGTCCACGACCCTGCACGCCAGGAGGCGTACTTCCTCGAAGTCAACACCCGCCTCCAGGTCGAGCACCCGGTCACCGAGGAGACCCACGGCATCGACCTGGTGGCCTGGATGCTGCGCCTCGCCCGCGGCGAGACCGGCTTCCAGACCGACCCGGTGCCGCTCGGCCACGCGGTCGAGGCCCGCATCTACGCCGAGGACCCCGCCCTCGACCACCGGCCGAGCTCCGGCCTGCTGACCCGGGTGCGCCTTCCCGACGGGGTGCGCGTGGACGGCTGGGCCGAGACCGGGCAGTGGATATCCACGGCGTACGACCCCCTGCTCGCGAAGGTCGTCGCGACCGGCCCGAACCGTGCCGAGGCCCTCGACCGCCTCGCACGGGCCCTGGACGACACCAGGATCGACGGGGTGGAGACCAACCTCGGGCTGCTCCGCGTCGCCTGCCGCGCGCCCGAGGTGCGTGCGGCGCTGCACTCCACCGCCACGCTCGCCGGGCTCACCGACCCGCGCCCCCGTATCGACGTCGTGCGCGGCGGCGCCCAGACCACCGTGCAGGACTGGCCGGGACGCACCGGCTACTGGGAGGTCGGCGTCCCGCCCGGCGGCCCGATGGACGACCTCTCGTTCCGGCTCGGGAACACCGCGGTCGGCAACGCCGAGGGCGCACCGGGCCTCGAATGCACCCTGGAGGGCCCGGCCCTGCGCTTCTCCCGCCCCGCGGTGGTCTGTGTGACCGGGGCACCCGCCGAGGTCAGGGTCGACGGACGGGGCGTCGCCCAGTGGCAGCCACTGGAACTGACGGCGGGTCAACTCCTGGACGTGGGCGTCGCCAAGGGCCCCGGCATGCGCACCTACGTCCTCGTACGCGGCGGTCTCGACCTCCCCCCATACCTCGGCAGCACGGCCACCTTCACCCCCGGCGCCTTCGGCGGGCACGCGGGACGCGCCCTGCGCACCGGGGACGTGCTGCGCCCCGCCGCCCCCGCGGCCGACGCCCCCACCCCCACCGAGGTGCCCGCGGCCGACCGGCCGCACTGCACCGCGCACTGGCGCGTCGCGGTCAGCGAAGGCCCGCACCCCGCACCGGACTTCCTCACCCGCGACGGCATCGGGGCCGTCTACGCCACCGACTGGAAGGTCTCTGCCCAGTCCGCCCGCACCGGCGTACGCCTCATCGGCCCCCGCCCCGACTGGGCACGCCCCGACGGCGGCGAAGCCGGACTGCACCCCTCCAACGTCCACGACACCGCCTACTCCGTCGGCGCGGTCAACTTCACCGGCGACACCCCGGCGATCCTCGGCCCCGACGGCCCCAGCCTCGGCGGCTTCGCCTGCCCCGTCACCATCGTCAGGGCGGACCGCTGGAAGACCGGGCAGCTACGCCCCGGCGACACCGTGCGTTTCGTCCCCGTCGGGGAGGCCGCCGCCGACACCCTGCGCCGCGCGCCCGCCCCGCTCACCACCCTCTCCACGGGCACGGGCCCCGACGGCGACGACGGTGTACTCGCCCGCCGCCCCGCCACCGACACCACCCCCGAGGTCACCTACCGGCGCGGCGCCGAGGACAACATCCTCGTCGAGTACGGCCCGATGACCCTCGACCTGGCCCTGCGCATGCGCGTCCACGCACTCGCCCGGCATCTGCACACCCCCCGGCCGCCCGGCCTCATCGACATCACACCGGGCGTCCGCTCCCTGCACCTGCACACCGACCCCGACACCCTGCCGCTGCGCACCCTCCTCGGCCTGCTCCAGGAGGCCGAGGAACGGCTGCCGGAAACCGCAGAACTGACCGTGCCCAGCAGGGAAGTCCACCTCCCGCTCTCCTGGGACGACCCCACCGTCCGGGAGGCCATCGCGCGCTACACCGCCTCCGTACGCGACGACGCACCCTGGAACCCGTCGAACATCGAGTTCATCCGCCGTATCAACGGCCTCGCCGGCACGGGCGACGTACGCCGCGCGGTCTTCGACGCCCAGTACCTCGTCCTCGGCCTCGGCGACGTCTACCTCGGCGCCCCCGCCGCCACCCCGCTCGACCCGCGCCACCGCCTGGTCACCACGAAGTACAACCCGGCCCGCACCTGGACCGCCGAGGGCGGGGTGGGCATCGGCGGCGCCTATCTGTGCGTCTACGGCATGGAGAGCCCCGGCGGCTACCAGCTCATCGGCCGCACCGCCCCGGTCTGGGGCGGCCTGCGCCCGCCACGCTCCTTCGCCGACGGCACACCCTGGCTGCTGCGCTTCTTCGACCGCATCGTCTGGCACCCGGTGAGCGCGGAGGAACTCCTCGACATCCGCGCCGACCTGGCGGCCGAGCGCGCGTGCCTGGACATCAGGCCCGGCACCTTCTCCCTCGCCGCACACCAGAGGTTCCTGCGCGAGAACGCCCACAGCATCGACGCCTTCCGCACCCGCCAGGCCGCCGCCTTCGAGGCGGAACGCCAAGCCTGGGAGAAGGCGGGCGAGTTCGCCCCACGCCAACCGCCCGCGGCCGTCGCACAGGACGCGGCCGCCCCGGCGCTCCCGCCGGGCGGCAGCCTCGTCGAGGCACCCCTGAGCGCCACCGTCTGGAAGGTCGAGGCACGCCCCGGCACCCGTGTCGCACCCGGCGAGCCCCTCCTCGTACTGGAAGCCATGAAGATGGAGGTCGTGGTACGCGCCGCCGCCCACGGCGTCGTCGCCGACATACTCGTCACCACCGGGTCGCAGATCGACGCCGGCGCACCGCTGGCCGTCGTCGTAGGAGAGGAGACCGCATGACCCAGGCCCCGGCCGCCAGTTGCGCCGACCGCGTCACCGACGCCTACCGGCGCATCGCCGAGATCGGACGGCCCGAGATCTGGATCACCCTGCGGCCCGCGGCCGACGTCCTGGCCGAGGCCCACGACCTCGACCGGCGCCTCGCCGCCGGAGCCGAACTGCCCCTGGCGGGAACACTGGTGGCGGTCAAGGACAACATCGACGTCGCGAACCTGCCCACCACGGCCGGCTGCCCCGCGTACGCCTACACACCGGACCGCTCGGCGCCCGCCGCCCGGCGGCTGCTCGACGCCGGTGCGCTCGTGCTCGGCAAGACCAACCTCGACCAGTTCGCCACCGGCCTGGTCGGCACCCGCAGTCCCCACGGCCCGGTCCGCAACGCGCTGCGCCCCGAGAAGATCGCGGGCGGCTCCAGCTCCGGCTCCGCGGTCGCCGTCGCACTGGGCGTCGCCGACATCGCGCTGGGCACCGACACCGCGGGCTCAGGACGGGTCCCGGCCGCCCTCAACGGCATCGTCGGCGTCAAGCCCACCCTCGGCCTCGTCCCCACCACGGGAGTCGTCCCCGCCGCCCGCCCGTACGACACCGTCACCGTCTTCGCCCGCACCCTCACCGAGGCCCAGCGTGCCCTGGTGGTCATGACCGGCCCCGACGACGGCGACCCGCTCGGCCGCACCTGGCCGGACGACGTCCGCCTGGCGGCCCCCGAGCACCCCCGTGTCGCGCTCCCCGGCGACAGGGACCTCGCACCCCTCTCGCCGCAGGCACGGGCCGCGTTCCACACGGCCGTCAAGCGCCTGGAGGTTGCGGGCGCCGAGACGACCGTCATCGACGTCTCCCCGCTGCTGCGGGCGGCACGGCTGCTCTACGACGGTGCCCTGGTCGCCGAACGCTACGCCGCGGTGGGCGAGTTCATCGCCCGGGACCCGTCGGCAGCCGACCCCACGGTGGCCGGCATCATCCTCGCCGCCGCCGCGCTGCCCGCCCACGCCCTCGCCGCCGACCAGCACCGCCTTGACCGGTACAAGGCCCTGGCCCACCGCATCCTGTCCGGCCACGACGCCCTGCTCCTGCCCACCACCACGGAGCACCCCGACATCGCCGCCGTCGCGGCGGACCCCGTCGCCCTCAACTCCCGCCTGGGCACCTACACCAACTTCGTCAACCTCCTCGACCTGGCCGCCGTCGCCGTCCCGGCGGGCGAGGCCGACGGCAGCCCCTTCGGCGTCAGCGTCATCACCCGCGCCTTCGAGGACCAGCCGGCTCTGGACATCGCGGCCCTCCTCACCGGCGAACGAGCGCAGGACCCGCTGCCCGACACGGGGGTCGACCTCGTCGTCTTCGGCGCCCATCTGCGCGGCCAGCCCCTCAACCACCAGCTCACCGACGTCGGCGCCCGCTACCGGGACGACGTCACCACAGCCGCCGCCTACCGCCTGACCGCACTGCCCACCACCCCGCCCAAGCCCGGCCTCGTCCGCGTCGGCCCGGACACCGGAAGCCCGATCACCGGCGAACGCTGGACCCTCGCCCCCGCCGCCCTGGGCCGTTTCCTCGCGGCGCTCCCCGCCCCGATGTCCCTGGGCCGCATCCAACTCACCGACGACACCTGGCCCCTCGGCTTCCAGTGCGACCCGCACACGGCAGCAACAGGCACCGACATCAGCCATCACACGAACTGGCGCACTTACTTGGCATCCATCCGGTCCTGACGCTTTATGCCGCCGCATCCCTCCCCGACCGGCTGAGTGGCGGGTCGGGGAGGGGCGCGGCGGGGTGCGCTTGTCAGATGTTGCGGAAGAGACCAGCCAACGCCGTGACCTGAGATGTCTGGTAGCCACAGGTCGCTGAGCTGCACGAATGCCCCTCGGTTGTTTCGCGCTCGTACTGGCTGACGACGGACCGGTGTCGGCACCCCCTTTTTTTTCGCGCGGATGTGGGAGCCGTCCACGCAGGCTCGCGACCAGTCGAGTCAGCTCGCCGCGTTCAGTTCGGCGAGCAGGACGCGGTGCAACTGGTCGAAGACACCGGCCCGCTGCCACCGCTCCAGGCGGCGTCGGCAGGTCTGCCCTGAGCCGAACCCCAGCTCAAGCGGCAGCAGTTGCCAGGCCATGTCGTTGCAGAGGATGTAGAGGATGCTCTGAGACAGAGACGGTCCGGCACCGGCCGTGGCCCCGGTGACCGCTCGGGCCAGGGCGGTAGCAGCGGTTCGAGCAGTGCCCACAAGTCGTCGTCCACGATCCACGGCCGAATACTCACACCATCACCAACGTCCAAACCGTCAGACCGGTCACGCCCGACCGGGCCACTTCAACAAGATCGCGTTACGAGCCCCAAGACGTCGTTTCTGATGGTGTGATCGTTCGTTGATCCGTGTATGGCGGATCTCGTCGAGCACTTGGTGCCGGAGGAGTTATAGATGCTGTTTCGGCATCCTCGATGAACTCGGCGCCCGCGGTGAACTGGACCGGTCGCGGCAAGAGCGGATCGAAAATCCACCTGATCACGGACCGCAACGGGCTGCCGCTGTCGCTGGGCATCTCCGGTGCCAACATGCACGACAGCCTCGGCCTCAAGCCGCTCGTGCGTGGGATCCCGCCCATCCGCTCCCGCCGTGGACCGCGCCGCCGACGCCCGGCCAAGCTTCACGCCGACAAGGGCTACGACTACGACCACCTCCAGCACACTTCCCCGCGTTCGTCGGCATAGCTGCCGCCCTCATCGGCTACCGCCGACTCACCAACTGAAACCGCGGCGGACGCCGCCGTCAGCAGCCCTGCCGCTGCACCGCCGCCGGCACGTAGGCGCGGAAGAACTTCGCCACGGCCTTGCGGCGGTCCTCCAGCTTCTCGGGGTAGTCGCGGCCCAGCTCGACCTCGACGGCGAAGTTGTGCTTCTTGCCCTCGAAGGTGCAGTGCGCGACGGCGACCGCTCCGCTGTCGGCGAGCGTGGCGCCGTCGGCGATGTCCGCCGGGGCCGGGTTACCGTCCCGCTGCATGTCGTCCGCTTTGACCTTGAGTACGTCGGTGTCCGCGTCCGTGATGTCACCCGCCAGCCAGAGGATCATCGAACCGTCGACGTACACACGGCAGCGCTGCCGCTCCGGCGGCTTGGCCGCGTACGGCTTCTTCTCCAGCTTGTCTCCGTCCGGCAGCAACGGCGAGATGACGTCGGGGTCGATGGGGACGCCGCACAGGTCGTCCGGGACGGCGTAGTCGCGGGACGAGCCGCACCCGGACATCGTCAGCAGCAGCGCCGCCGTGAGCGCGGCACAGCACGCCGCCCGGAAGGACCGGTCACCGAACGCGGTCAATGTTTGCCACCCAGCCCCTTCACACGGTCATTGCCGTCGAACGCGTGCGCGTTGATGTCGTCCTCCACGGTGTACTCGTTGTACCCGTAGCGCTTCATCCCGTCAGGGTTGGCCTCCGCCCACTGCTTGGCGAAAACCGATAGCTGCTGCTCCCGGGCCCCGAACACCTTCCGGTTCTCGTCCTCCTGCTTACCGTCGATGCGTGCCTGTTCGTCCTCTTGCCACGCGTAGGCGGCGGCGTCGACACCGCGCTGTGCCGCGTCACCGACCCCGGGAATGAAGTTGAGGGCGCCGCCGACGAGGTGGTAGCCCCACTTCGCCTTCCAGGACGGGTCCTCCTTGTCTGTGTCCATCGCCTCGTACCGCGCTTCTTCGAGGAAGCCGACCGTGGCACCGGCGCGGTACAGCGTCTCGCGCGGATCCTTGGGATGGTCGTTGTAGAGGTCCCCGACTATCTCGTGGTTGATGCCCTCGTTGAGTAGACCGTAGGCGTGCTGGCTCCGGGAGATCTGCTTGGACACCTCCATGAGCTGGTTCCGGTCCAGCATCCGCGGGTCGTCATCGCCCGAGTGCTGGGAGCTGGCCGAGTAGTGGTACTCGTCACCGTAGTTGACCAGGGCCTTCGCCATGTCGTCGCGCGTCTCGGGCGGGAAGTCGTCGCCGGTTTCCGAGAGGTACTTCAGCGACCGGTCGAGCGCGTGCCGGTTCGCTGCGGTGTGTGGTTGCAGCGGCGCGTGCGGGTCGTTCGGGTCCATGCCGGTGGTGGCGGCGAACAGGGCCTTGCCGGTGGCCTCGCGGGACAGGTTGCCGTCGTCGTCGTTCAGCGGCGAGTCGTCGAAGACCGGGCGGTCCTTCAGCACCCACTGGGCGTTGTCCTGCGGCTTCGTCTCGTTGAAGAAGGTGGTGGCCGCGTCGGGGCTGCGCGACAGGCCCTGCATGAACCCGGTCATCGGATCGCGGCCGAAGTCGTCGTCGCCGATGAAGTTCATCTTCGGCGGCATCGGCCCGCAGGTGGACGAGGAGGGGCCAGCAGCGCTCCAGGACCACGCCGATGGCTCCGTCGATCCGGCGGCTGGTCTCTTCGAGCTGGTGGACCGTGATTTCCAGGGCGTCGGCAAGTTCCTCCTGGCCCGGGTCGTGCAGGTTGGCATGGCGGGAGGCGAGGTGGTGGGCGGCGAGGCACAGTCGGCCGAGGAGGCGGCCGGGCAACGTCACGCATCGGCCGTCGAGCTCGTGACTCGTAGCCCCCCGCGGGCCCAAAGCCCCAGAGAAGCCCCAGAGATGCCGCCGCACCCCTCCCCGACCGGCTGAGTGGCGGGTCGGGGAGGGGTGCGGCGGGGCGCGCGTGTCAGATGTCGCGGAACGTCTCGATCTGGGCGCCGACGGAGTTCAGGCGTTCTGCCAGCTCCTCGTAGCCGCGGTTGATGACATAGACGTTGCGCAGCACGGAGGTGCCCTCCGCCGCCATCATCGCCAGGAGCACGACGACGGCGGGGCGCAGTGCGGGCGGGCACATCATCTCGGCGGCGCGCCAGCGGGTCGGGCCCTCGACCAGCACACGGTGCGGGTCGAGGAGTTGCAGCCGGCCGCCGATCCTGTTGAGGTCGGTCAGGTAGATGGCCCGGTTGTCGTAGACCCAGTCGTGGATCAGCGTCTTGCCCTGCGCGGATGCCGAGATGGCCGCGAAGAACGGGACGTTGTCGATGTTCAGGCCGGGGAACGGCATCGGGTGGATCTTGTCGATGGGTGCCTGGAGCTTGGAGGGCCGCACCGTGAGGTCCACGAGCCGGGTGCGCCCGTTGTCGGCGACGTACTCGGCGGAGCGGTCGTGGTCGAGCCCCATCTCTTCAAGGACGGCGAGCTCGATCTCAAGGAACTCGATCGGGACGCGCCGCACGGTGAGTTCGGACTCGGTGACCACGGCGGCGGCGACCAGGCTCATCGCCTCCACCGGGTCCTCGGAGGGGGAGTAGTCGACGTCCACGTCGATGTTCGGCACGCCGTGCACGGTGAGGGTCGTCGTGCCGATGCCCTCGACCCGTACGCCCAGGGCCTCAAGGAAGAAGCACAGGTCCTGGACCATGTAGTTGGACGACGCGTTGCGGATGACGGTGACCCCGTCGTTGCGGGCCGCCGCGAGGAGGGTGTTCTCGGTGACGGTGTCCCCGCGCTCGGTCAGGACGATCGGGCGGTCGGGGGCGATGTCGGGCTGTACGTCGGCGTGGTAGAGGCCGTCGGTCGCGGTGATGTCGAGCCCGAAGCGGCGCAGGGCGATCATGTGCGGCTCGATGGTCCGCGTCCCCAGGTCGCAGCCGCCCGCGTACGGGAGCCTGAAGTGGTCCGTGCGGTGCAGCAGGGGGCCGAGGAACATGATGATCGAGCGGGTGCGGCGGGCCGCTTCGGCGTCGATGGCGTCGAGTTCGAGCTGTGCCGGGGGCACGATCTCCAGGTCGACGCCGTCGTTGATCCAGCGGGTGCGCACGCCGATGGAGCCCAGCACCTCCAGGAGCCGGTACACTTCCTCGATGCGTGCGACCCGGCGCAGCACGGTGCGGCCCTTGTTGAGCAGGGACGCGCAGAGCAGTGCGACACAGGCGTTCTTGCTGGTCTTCACGTCGATGGCGCCGGAGAGCCGACGTCCACCGACGACGCGCAGGTGCATGGGACCCGCGTAGCCGAGAGAGACGATCTCGCTGTCCAGGGCTTCTCCGATCCGGGCGATCATCTCAAGACTGATGTTCTGATTCCCGCGCTCGATACGGTTCACGGCGCTCTGACTCGTTCCCAACGCCTCCGCGAGCTGGGTTTGTGTCCAGCCACGGTGCTGACGGGCGTCACGGATGAGCTTGCCGATACGTACGAGGTAGTCGTCTGACATACATGCAGGCTATCTCAGATATGAGATGAGATACGCACTGGGTGTCGAGTACAGAAACTGTACGGGTGAGGCGTCCGCGCCAACCGGGACGCATGGTGATGATGAGTCAGCCGGGTGTCCCGCGGCAATCGGTGTTGGGCCGGTCCGGTGGTCGCATCCCTCTTCTCGCCCCTCGCGACCCCCCTCCCGCTTGCGGAAACGCGCCCCGTGCGGGTCCCTGACGGCCGGGCGCGTGGGCGCCGTTCGGGGTGGCCCGTCCTCCGTCCCGTGATGTTGCGAAACGGCCGCGGGCCGTTGGGCCATTCGGCGGTGCCCGGCGTGTCGCGCCGTCGCCCGGCACCGGATTCCACCCGAACGAGGGCGTGCCGCGCCCGGCGGGCGACCTGGCGTCCCGCTCCGGGTGTGTACCTACCGGTATGTACGCTTGACTCATGGCCACGACACCGGAACGCCTCATCGAGAGCATGCGCTCACTGCTGTGGGAGCGCGGCTACGTGGGCACGAGTCCGAAGGCCGTCCTGCGGCGCGCCGACGTCGGCCAGGGCAGCATGTACCACCACTTCAGCGGCAAGCGCGACCTGGGCGTCGCCGCGATCAGGCGCACCGCGGACGAGATGCGGGTCGGCACCGAGGAACTCTTCGCCACACACGGCGGCGCGCTCGAACGGGTGCGCGCCTATCTGCTGCGCGAGCGCGACGTGCTGCGCGGCTGCCCGGTCGGGCGGCTCACCCAGGACCCCGAGGTGATGGCGGACGACGCGCTGCGCGCCCCGGTCGACGAGACCTTCGCGTGGCTGCGCGCCCGCATCGCCGAGGTGCTGGCGGAGGGCAGGGAGGGCGGCGAGCTGAGGGCCGCCATGGACCCGGAGGAGACCGCCGCCGCGGTGGTCGCGACCCTCCAGGGCGGCTACGTCCTCGCCCGCGCCGCACGGTCCAGGGCCCCGTTCGACCAGGCGGTGGCGGGAATCCTCGGCCTGCTGAAGGCCCACGGGGCGCAGGACTGACCCCTTCGACGCCTCGGCCCCGTACCCCGGGCCCGCACCCGGACCGGCGCCCCGCATCGGCACCCCGCGCCGGTGCCTGCGCCCCGGCGTCGTACCCCAGGACCAGGACCGCACCCGTACCCCGGGCCCGCACCCGGGACCGGTGTCCCGCATCGGCCCCTCGCGTAACCCGCGCCCCGGGCCTCTCCCGGGGCGCGCAGGCATGGCTGATGCCCCCGCCGCGCATGACCGGACCGCGCGCATGTACTAGAGTTATCTCGACATCGAGATATCTGCCGGGGCGCAACCGCAGCCGCCGTATGACGGGGTAAGGACTTAGGCAAGGCTTACCTTAGCGGATGGTGACGACTCGTGGCGGCAGGCACGCGGTGGTACGCGCACATCTATGGAGGAGACTGTCGTGTCGGCGAACAGCTTCGACGCCCGCAGCACGCTGAGCGTGGGCGACGAGTCGTACGAGATCTTCAGGCTGGACAAGGTCGAGGGCTCCGCGCGCCTCCCCTACAGCCTGAAGGTGCTGCTGGAGAACCTGCTCCGCACCGAGGACGGCGCGAACATCACCGCCGACCACATCCGGGCGATCGGCGGCTGGGACTCCCAGGCGCAGCCGAGCCAGGAGATCCAGTTCACCCCGGCCCGCGTGATCATGCAGGACTTCACCGGTGTGCCCTGCGTCGTCGACCTGGCCACCATGCGCGAGGCCGTGAAGGAGCTGGGCGGCGACCCGGCGAAGATCAACCCGCTGGCCCCCGCCGAGCTGGTCATCGACCACTCCGTCATCGCCGACAAGTTCGGCACCAACGAGGCCTTCGCGCAGAACGTCGAGCTGGAGTATGGCCGCAACCGCGAGCGCTACCAGTTCCTGCGCTGGGGCCAGACCGCGTTCGACGAGTTCAAGGTCGTCCCCCCGGGCACCGGCATCGTCCACCAGGTCAACATCGAGCACCTGGCCCGTACCGTCATGGTCAGGAACGGCCAGGCGTACCCCGACACGCTGGTCGGCACCGACTCGCACACCACCATGGTCAACGGCCTCGGTGTGCTCGGCTGGGGCGTCGGCGGCATCGAGGCGGAGGCCGCGATGCTCGGCCAGCCGGTGTCCATGCTCATCCCGCGCGTCGTCGGCTTCAAGCTGACCGGTGAGCTGAAGCCCGGCACCACCGCCACCGACCTGGTGCTCACCATCACCGAGATGCTCCGCAAGCACGGCGTGGTCGGCAAGTTCGTCGAGTTCTACGGCTCCGGCGTCGCGGCCACCGCCGTCGCCAACCGCGCCACCATCGGCAACATGTCGCCCGAGTTCGGCTCCACCGCCGCGATCTTCCCGATCGACGACGAGACCCTGAACTACCTGCGCCTGACCGGCCGCAGCGACCAGCAGGTCGCGCTCGTCGAGGCGTACGCCAAGGCCCAGGGCCTCTGGCTCGACCCCGCCGCCGAGCCCGACTACTCCGAGAAGCTCGAACTCGACCTGGCCTCGGTCGTGCCGTCCATCGCGGGCCCCAAGCGGCCGCAGGACCGTATCGTCCTCGCGAGCGCCGCCCAGCAGTTCACCCAGGACGTGCGCAACTACGTCGCCGACGACGAGGAGGCGGGCAAGGAGTCGTTCCCCGCCTCCGACGCGCCCGCCGCGTCCGACGGCGTCCCGAGCCGCCCGACCCCGGTCACCGCCCCCGACGGCACCACCTACGACCTCGACCACGGCGCGGTCACCGTCGCCGCTATCACCTCCTGCACCAACACGTCCAACCCGTACGTCATGGTCGCCGCGGCGCTCGTCGCCAAGAAGGCCGTCGAGAAGGGCCTCACCCGCAAGCCCTGGGTGAAGACCACGCTGGCGCCCGGCTCCAAGGTCGTCACCGACTACTTCGACAAGGCGGGCCTCACGCCCTACCTCGACAAGGTCGGCTTCAATCTCGTCGGCTACGGCTGCACCACCTGCATCGGCAACTCGGGCCCGCTGCCCGACGAGGTCTCCAGGGCCGTCAACGACAACGACCTCGCGGTGGCCGCGGTCCTCTCCGGCAACCGCAACTTCGAGGGCCGTATCAACCCCGACGTCAAGATGAACTACCTGGCGTCCCCACCGCTGGTCGTCGCCTACGCGCTCGCCGGCTCCATGCGCGTCGACATCACCCGTGAGCCCCTGGGCACCGACCAGGACGGCAACCCGGTCTACCTGAAGGACGTCTGGCCCTCGGAGGCCGAGGTCAACGACGTCGTCGCCGGTGCCATCGGCGAGGACATGTTCACCAAGTCCTACCAGGACGTCTTCGCCGGCGACGCCCAGTGGCAGGCGCTCCCGGTGCCCACCGGCAACACCTTCGAGTGGGACGCCGAGTCCACCTACGTCCGCAAGCCCCCGTACTTCGAGGGCATGGCGACGGAGCCCGCGCCGGTGCAGGACATCACCGGCGGGCGGGTGCTCGCCAAGCTCGGCGACTCCGTCACCACCGACCACATCTCCCCGGCCGGGGCCATCAAGGCGGACACCCCCGCGGGCAAGTACCTCACCGAGCACGGTGTCCAGCGCCGCGACTTCAACTCGTACGGCTCGCGCCGCGGCAACCACGAGGTGATGATCCGGGGCACCTTCGCCAACATCCGGCTGCGCAACCAGATCGCGCCCGGCACCGAGGGCGGCTACACCCGCGACTTCACCCGGGCCACCGAAGGCGAGGGGGGCGCCCCGGTCTCCTTCATCTACGACGCGTCGGTCAACTACCAGAACGCCGGCATCCCGCTGGTCGTCCTCGCGGGCAAGGAGTACGGCTCAGGATCGTCCCGCGACTGGGCCGCCAAGGGCACCGCGCTGCTGGGCGTGAAGGCCGTCATCGCCGAGTCCTACGAGCGCATCCACCGCTCCAACCTCATCGGCATGGGCGTCCTGCCGCTCCAGTTCCCAGAGGGCACCTCGGCGGAGTCCCTGGGCCTGACCGGCGAGGAGACCTTCGATTTCACCGGCGTCACCACGCTCAACGAAGGCACCATCCCCGAGACGGTGAAGGTCACCACCGACACCGGCGTGGAGTTCGACGCGGTGGTTCGCATCGACACTCCTGGGGAGGCGGATTACTACCGTAATGGTGGGATTATGCAGTATGTTTTGCGGTCGCTTTTGCGGAAGTAAACGCCCTCCGGCTGCCAGAACGGGCCGCGGTTTCCCTCGTGAGGGAGGCCGCGGCCCGGTGGGTTTCTGGGGGTCAGAACGTCTCCACGTGCTGTCCCTCGGGCACTTCGTAGCAGCCCGAGACCACCTCCACCATGAGCATCGGTGGATCATCTTTTGCGAAGTGCGTGATGTTGACGCTGAACTTCTTCTTGTCGTTGTCCGCGGTGAGACTCACGTTCCTGTTGCGACTGGAGTCACGGCCGTACGACATGATCTTCCAGCCGGACCGGGGAAGGTCGGTCTTCAGCCGCTCCATCACGCCGTCGAGGCTGGCCGCCGAAGGGGGAACCAGGCTCCAGGGGTGATACGCCTGGAAGAAGCGGTCTTTGTCCTTTCCGTCGCACTCATGAACACCGGGGCCCGGTTCTGACAGCTTTCCCTTGACGCCGATCAGGTCGTAGATCTCGCTGGAGATCTGTTTCGTCTTGTCCGACGCGTTTTCTGTGCTGCTGATACCCGCAGAGGGGATACCGCCACTGTCGTCGGAACTGTCCATGTCGCATCCCGTGAGGAAGAGAGGGAGGGCCGTCGTGGCCAGGACGATGAGGGGTGAACGGAGCAGATGCCGGGCGCGCTTCGTCCGCTCGAAGGTGTCAGCGTTCAAGGTGCACGTCTCCGTAATCTCCGGTGACGACGACGGCCTGATTGCGTAGAGCCGTGCTGTCCGCCTTCCAGTACTCGCTGTGCCCGTGGGAGCCGACCGTGGCAACGGGACCCGATCCCTCCGCCGCGGTCGTCATCTGATTCGCTCCGAACCACTCGTCGCTCGGATTGATGAAGACGCCGCCGCCCATCCTCCCCTGGCTTCCACCGAGTCCCCAGCGGCCGATGTCGGGAATCCAGTCGCCGTCCGCCTCTTCGTTCCACACATGCCCCTTCGGGACGTCCATCTCCGCTGCGGAGCCGACCTCGACCCCGGGACTGCCGGCGAAGATGACGTCGTCGGCGTCCAAACGCCCCTGCCGTGCGGCAGAGCCGATGAGCGTCGTGCCGTAGGAGTGGCCGATGGCGGTCCTGTGCGGGTCGGAGCCGGTGGCATGCGAGACGTCGAGGCCGTCCATGAACGTGTTGTACGCGCCCGCGCCGTCGTCCGCGTAGTGGCGGAAGGGCGAGTCCGTATAGGGGTTCTGCGGTGCGTCGTAGCCCAGCCACGTAATGGTGGAGACTTCGGCGCTCGGGTCCTTGGCCTTTGCGCGGCGCCACAGTTCCGTCATGTGATCGATGTTTCCACCGATGTTTCCCAGATTCGACGTGGTGCCCGGCACGTACACCGCTTGATGGTCGGCCGTGTCCGGATTCCCCGTGGCCACGATCGCGCGTCCGTTGCCGCCCGAGTCAAAACCAAGGAGGTACGCCTCGGGCAGGCCGTTCACGCCGGTCTGGTCGAACCGCTCCTGAATCTGCTCCATCCCCCGCAGGGAACTCTCCAGATGGGCCTTCCGGGCGCCGTACTTCTTGTTCCACTCGATCCACTCGTCGGTGTACACCTGCGTCGGGTACATGCCCGCGAAGATGGTCGTCATCTGCGGCGGCTCTTTCGGGATTCCATCCAGTTCGACCCGATACCGGCCGTGCTCCTCCGCGAGCACGGCCCTGTTCGCCTCGTCCCTGATGTCCGCGGGCAGTCCGTCGAGCTTTCCGACCGTCCCTGGTTGGAGGGCCAGATACGCTTCCCGCTCCTGTGGAGTCAGGCCGTCCCACCACTCCTTGTTCGCCTGCGGACCGCCGCCCCCGGGCGGGCCGCCGATCGACTTGAGGTAGTCCGCCGCCGCGTCCCGCGTCCCGGCCGTGTCCTTGCCCACGTCGGCCCAGTCCTGATCGCTGACGACCAGATCGTCGTCGGCCTTGAGGGCCCGCAGCTTCGGCGCCCACTTCTGGTCGACGCGGGTGGCCTCTTCGAGCGCGGCCACGATGTCGTTGGCGCACCCCTGGGCGGCCGCGTAGTGGGGGTTCGGGTCGAAGTTCGCCGCCTGGCGCTGGACGGCCCGGGCCGTGGCGTCGGTCGAGCCGACGGCCGTGCCGCCCCTGGGGATCTCGCCGTCCACTTCGTCGGGACCGTCCGGATAGGTGACCGCCCCGTCCGGGCCCACCGTGAAGTGCTGCGCCGCCGCTTCCGCGAGCGCCGCGGTCAGCTTCTTCCTGGGGGCGGCCATGTCGTGTGCGAAGCCGTTCAGGGCGGTGCTGACCAGGCCGCACTCGGTCTGGGTGTAGTGGAAGTCGTCCGACAGCTCTTCGAGCTGGCCCCGCGCGGCCTTCGCCGCCGCACCGTCCAGCGACTTCCGCATCCCCGCGACGACCACGTTGTCGATGTGGTCCTTGGCCGCACTGGCCATGTCGCTGAGCGCGCGGTATCCGTCGGCGGCGTCCTCGAACCGGGCAGGTTCGAGCTTTCTGAGTGTGTCGAGGTCCATGGGTCCTGGTCACCCGCCCCCGCCGACCGGGGGAGTGTCCGTATACCGGGTCCGCACCTTTTCGAGGTCGGCCGCGACCGCGGTGTCGGGCTTCGACAGCTCGTGTCCCGACTGTTCCAGCAGCTCGCCGAGGTCGGCACATCGCTTCTGGACCTTCTCGGCGTACTCCTTCCACGAGGTGTGCACCTCCCGCTGGGCCGCCGTGGTCTCGCACTCCGCGTCCTTGCCGAGTCCCTGCTGTCCGTCCTCAAGCCTGCGTCGGCCCCTGGCAATGCTCTTCCTGAGCGAGGCGAGCCCCTCGCCCGCCTTGGCCCAGGCGGCCTTGCTCGTCCTGAGACCGTCGGACGCGCCAGGTCCCTCGCCGCCGGACGTGCCGTCTAATCGGGTCCCCGCCGACTGCCGCCCCGCGGCCCCGGCTTTCAGCCTCTCCCATTCGTCCCACCCCATGAGGCGACAGATCTCCCTGTGACCAGTGCGCCGGGTCGTCCACCGGCGCGTGACGGCGAAACGGTAGCAACGCCCGTCGTCTCTCGTCGATCTATGGCCAATCACCCGTACGGGGCATTCTGGAACGGGGAGCGCCCGGTCCGGAGCACACGATCGCGCCCCCGGGAGCCGCGCCAACTCCGTTATCCAGTAAGGCCGATCCTGATAGCCTCCCGGGCACGCGGGGCCCGAGGGGGACCATGGGTTACAAGGAGCGGAGGGTGGAGATGATCTCCACCCGGGCGAAGCCCCATCTGTTGCCGGGCGAGCGGGTCCAGACGGGGTTCATCGCGCAGACAGGCGCGATGCTCTTCAGGACGACGGTGTGGACGATCATCGCCACCGACCGCGCGATCCTGGTCGTGCGCCGCGGCGAGGCACTTCGGCTGGGGCGTGACGTCGTGTTCGGGACGCCGACCGGGCTCTACCACGAGATACATCTGGACCGCGCGTACAAGGTGCACCGGGACTACTACAAGGAGATCGCCCAGGCCGACGAGGCCCTGCACGAGATGCGGTCCCAGGACGCCCCGCCCCCTGCTGCCCCGTCCCCGGATGCCCCGCCTCCTTATGCCCCGCCCCCTGGGGACTGATCCCCGATCGGTCTCCGCATCGCGCGCCCGGCCTGCACCTCGCGCCCGGGCTGTACACCATGCCTGGGCCGTACATCGCCCCTGACCGGCCCCCCCTGCACCCCACGGCCAAGCCCGCACCCTGCGCCGGGTCGCGCCGCACGCCCGGCCCGCACCCCGCACCCACGCCGCGCGCCACGCCGGGCTCACCCACCTCAGGCGAGTCCCATCGAGCCGCCCGACTCCGCCCCCACAGCCCCCCGGCCCCCACCACCAGGCCGACCGGCGACCGCCCGACCACCCCCGACACGCCCATTCCCCCAAACGCCCGCCCCACCCTGAAACCCACCCCGGACCCCCCACACCCCCCACCCACCCCAGACAACGTTGTCGGCCCGCCGGGAGTATTGAGGATCGCCCCATGTGTCCACGAGGTCTCAACTCGGGAAAGAACGCAGACCAAACCTGCATTCGATCTTGCCCATATCTCGGGAAGTGGACTATACCTGTCGGCGTCCGCACAGCGGTCGGGCCCGTACGGGCCGACCGGGGAACGGGGAGGCGGCACGCGGTGCCTGGGCGCGCCAACTGCCGGGTATTCCGGCTGATCCCGGTATTTTCGTAGCACGACCCCAGTTTTCGAGCACGACCCCAGCTTCACACACCGCGGTGCCGGGGAGTATCCGGTTCACCGCCTGAGTCCTGGAGAAGGCGAGGACTTGAGCATGGGATCTCCCACACCCGCGCAGAACAACCACGGCGTCGGCCGCCGTGACCTGATCAAGAGGTCGGCGGCGCTTGGCATGATCGGGGTCCCCACCATGGGCTTCCTCTCGGCATGCGCCAGCGGTGGCGACAGTGGCGGCGACTCCGGTGAGAAGGGCGAGAAGAGCGACAAGAACCCGCTCGGCGTCAAGGAGAACGCGCCGCTCAAGGTCGTCATCTTCAACGGCGGCTTCGGCGATCAGTACGCGAAGGACGCCGAGGCCCTTTACCACAAGGCGTACCCGAAGGCCAAGATCGACCACCACGCCACCGAGAAGATCCAGACGGAGCTTCAGCCCAGCTTCAACGGCGGCACCCCGCCCGACCTGATCGACAACTCGGGCGCCGAGCAGATGGACATCGGCACCCTGGCCTCCAAGAGCCAACTGGCCGACCTCACCCCGCTGCTGGACGCGGCCTCCTGGGACGACCCGTCGAAGAAGGTCCGCGACACGCTGCGCCCCGGCGTGGTCGAGATGGGCCAGTTCGACGGCGACCAGGTCTGGGCCATGTACTACGCGTACACGGTGTACGGGGTCTGGTACTCGAAGACCAACCTCGCCAAGTTCGACACGGAGTACCCGGAGAACTGGGACGACATGCTCGCGCTGTGCGCGAAGGCCAAGAAGAAGGGCGTCGCGGGCTGGACGTACGCGGGCAAGTACCCGTACTACGTGCCCTTCTCCCTCTTTCCCTTCATCGGCAAGATCGGCGGCCGCGAGGTCCTCGACCGCATCGACAACCTGGAGCCGAACGCCTGGAAGGACCCCGCCGTCAAGGCGGCCTTCGACGCGTACTACGAGCTGTTCAAGAAGGGCTACATCCTCAAGGGCACCCCGGGCCTGACCCACATCGAGTCGCAGACGGCCTGGAACGAGGGCAAGGCCCTGTTCATCCCGAATGGCTCCTGGGTGGAGAACGAGTCGGCGAAGACCACGCCGAAGGACTTCGAGATGAGCGTCGCGGGCCCCTCCAGCCTGGACAGCAGCGACAAGATGCCGTTCGGCACCATCTGGGCGGCCGGCAGCGAGCCCTTCATCGTCCCCGCGAAGGGCAAGAACTCGCTGGGCGGCATGGAGCAGCTCCGCATCATGCTCAGCGAGAACTCCTCGAAGAACTTCATCAACGCCGTGAAGTCCCTCAGCTCCCTCAACGGCGGCACCGACGGCCTCGACCTGACCCCCGGTCTGAAGTCGGCCGTGGCGGCGCTGGACAAGGCGGGGGACAACGTCCTCAACCCGCGCCTCCAGGACTGGTACGTGGACCTGGAGAAGCAGCGCATCGGCGTGAGCGTCCTCGGTGAGATGATGGCGGGCCGGATGACCCCGGCCGAGGCCGTCAAGAAGTGCCAGGCGGCCGCGGACACCACCGCCAAGGACGACTCCGTCAAGAAGTACAAGCACCGGTGAACAGGCGTCACGTGGGAGCCTCCCCCAGGGCTTTCGGGCACTGGGGGAGGCGAGCGCGAACGGATCGGGGTCGGTAGGTCATGCAGCACGGTAAGTACCGCTTCATCGTGGGATTCCTCGTGGTCCCGCTCGCCCTGTACGCGCTCTTCGTCATCTGGCCGTTCATCCAGGCGATCTACTACTCGTTCACGGACTGGACCGGCCTGAGCCCGGAATTCTCCGTGGTCGGGTTCAAGAACTACTCGAAGATGTTCCACGACGGCATCTTCTGGAAGTCGCTCCAGCACAGCATCCTGTTCGTGGTCCTGCTGCCGCTGGTGACGCTGACGCTGGCGCTCTTCTTCTCGTTCATGCTCAACGTGGGCGGGCGGCGCCGCAAGGGCGCGGCCATCTCGGGCGTGCGCGGCTCCGGCTTCTACAAGGTCGCGTACTTCTTCCCGCAGGTGCTGTCGATCTCGATCGTCGCGCTGCTGTTCCAGTTCGCGTACAACCCCCGTCAGGGAGCGATCAACGGTCTGCTCAAGGCGGTCGGGAGCAGTAACCTGCCGGACTGGCTCGGCGACCCGAACCTCGCCCTGTGGTGTGTGATGGGCGTGCTGGTCTGGAGCACCGTCGGGTTCTTCGTCGTGCTCTTCTCGGCGGGCATGGCCTCGATCCCGAAGGACTTCTACGAGGCGGCGCTGCTCGACGGCGCGGGCCGGGCCACCACGTTCTTCCGGATCACCCTGCCGCTGCTGTGGGACACCGTGCAGTCGGGCTGGGTCTACATGGGCATCCTGGCGCTCGGGGCCGAGGCGTTCGCGACCGTGCAGATCATGACCGTCGGGCCCGGCGGCCCCGCGGACTCGACGACGGTGCTGCCGCTGTACGTGTACCAGAAGGCGTTCCGGGACGGCCAGGCCGGTTACGCGACGACGATCGGTGTCGCCCTGCTCATCGTCACGCTGCTGTTCGCGGCCGTCGTGATGCGGCTGGGCCGGCGCGAGCGGCTGGAGTTCTGATGAAGACCACTGACACCCCGCCCCCCATGGACGAGGCGGTCACGAAGACGGACGGGCCGCCCGCGAAGGTCCCGCCCGCCCCCCGCGGGCGGGGCGGCGACAGCGGCGTCATGAACGTCTTCTCGCACGGCGTGCTGATCCTGTGGGCGATCATGGTCGTGCTGCCGCTGCTGTGGGCGGTCATGACGTCGTTCAAGGACGACAAGTCGATCTTCACCTCGCCCTGGGCGCTCCCGGACCACCTGCACTTCGAGAACTGGTCGCGCGCCTGGTCGCAGGCGCACATGAGCGACTACTTCCTCAACACCGTGATCGTGGTGGGCTTCTCGCTCGTCGGGACGCTGGTGCTCGGCTCGATGGCGGCGTATGTGCTGGCGCGCTTCGAGTTCCCGCTCAACCGCTTCATCTACTTCCTGTTCGTCGGCGGCATGAGCTTCCCGATCATGCTGGCCCTCGTGCCGTTGTTCTACGTCATGAACAACATGCAGCTCCTGAACACGCTGCCGGGGCTGATCCTCGTCTATATCGCGTACTCGCTGCCGTTCACGGTGTTCTTCCTGACGTCGTTCTTCCGCACGCTGCCGACCTCGGTGGCGGAGGCGGCGTTCGTGGACGGCGCCTCGCACACCAGGACGTTCTTCCAGATCATGCTGCCGATGGCGAAGCCGGGCCTGATCAGCATCGGGATCTTCAACTTCCTGGGGCAGTGGAACCAGTACATGCTGCCGACGGTGCTCAACACCGAGCCGGACCACAAGGTGCTCTCCCAGGGCCTGGTGGAGCTGGCCGTCAGCCAGGGGTACAAGGGGGACTGGTCGGGCCTGTTCGCGGGCCTCGTGATGGCGATGCTGCCGGTGCTCGTGGCGTACATCGTCTTCCAGCGCCAGGTCGTCGCCGGACTCACCGCCGGTGCCCTGAAGTAGCCGTTCGCCGGTCCGGGCCGGGCGCCGCGGAGGCGGCCCCGGCCCGGACGCGTGTACCGGGCCCGGGGGCGAGGCGCGCGCCGGACCGATGCGGAGGGAGTGGTTCTGCCCGGCCGGGGAGCGCCCCGGCTCCCGCGCGCTCGGCACCGATTTCCGTCAAGGACTTGACTGCGGTAACCCGTTCAGCGGAGCTTGGAGTTCACAACTTGTAAATGGCCCGGGTCCCGTTGCTCTGACCTGGGCTACGGGTGGCCCCGTGCTGCCCGGCCGAGGGCAGGAGTGGATGGGTCGATGGAGACTCCGGGGTCGCAGTCGTCGCTGCACCGGGCAAATCTGGAGCGGGTCGTACGCGCCGTGCGGCTCGCCGGATCGCTCACTCAGGCAGAAATCGCACGGACGACGGGCCTGTCCGCTGCCACCGTCTCGAACATCGTAAGGGAACTGAAGGACGGCGGAACGGTCGAGGTCACGCCCACCTCGGCGGGCGGCAGACGGGCGCGCAGCGTCTCGCTCAGCGGGGACGCCGGGATCGTCGTGGGAGTCGATTTCGGCCATACCCACCTGCGGGTCGCGATCGGGAACCTGGCGCACCAGGTGCTCGCCGAGGAGTCCGAGCCGATGGACGTCGACGCGTCCGCCTCCGAGGGCTTCGACCGGGCCGAGGAGCTGGTGGGGCGGCTGATCGACGCCACCGGCGTGGACCGGGTGAAGGTGGCGGGCGTCGGGCTCGGCGTACCGGGCCCCATCGACCTGGAGTCGGGCACCCTGGGGTCCACGTCGATACTGCCGGGCTGGAGCGGTACGAGCCCTGCCGAGGAGCTGCGGGGGCGCCTCGGAGTGCCGGTACACGTGGACAACGACGCCAATCTGGGCGCGCTCGGCGAACTGGTCTGGGGCAGCGGCAGGGGAGTGCGCGACCTCGCGTACATCAAGGTCGCGAGCGGTGTCGGCGCGGGCCTGGTGATCAGCGGGAAGATCTACCGGGGCCCCGGGGGCACGGCGGGTGAGATCGGACACATAACGCTGGACGAGGCGGGCCCGGTCTGCCGCTGCGGCAACCGCGGCTGCCTGGAGACCTACGCCGCCGCCCGCTACGTGCTCCCCCTGTTGCAGTCGAGCCACGGCGGCGACCTGACAATGGAGACGGTGGTCAGGCTCGCCAGGGACGGCGACCCGGGCTGCCGGCGGGTGATCGCGGACGTGGGGCGGCACATCGGCAGCGGTGTGGCGAACCTCTGTAACCTGCTCAACCCCAGCAGGGTGGTGCTCGGCGGCGATCTGGCGGAGGCCGGGGAGCTGGTGCTCGGGCCGATCAGGGAGTCCGTCGGGCGGTACGCGATCCCCAGCGCGGGGCGCCGCCTCTCGGTGCGCCCCGGGGCCCTCGGGGGCCGCGCCGAGGTGCTCGGTGCGCTCGCCCTGGCGCTCAGCGAGATGGGTGATTCGACCCTTTTGGACGGGTTCCAGCCCGCGGTCACACCTGCCTTCACTTAGTTCACGCATGGCACCGTTGTCATCTCGTTAAGGATTTACTCCTTGACGTCTGCCTGGCGGCCGAGTTGACTTCCAGCCACCTCGGCCGCAGCGACGCGGCCTCGTCAGGGAGGTTTGTGAAGTGAACACGCACAAGCGTCGTGCAGCCGTTGCCATAGCCGCCACCGCCATGGCGGTCTCGCTGGCCGCCTGCGGCAGTGCCAAGGAGTCCGGCAGTGGCGACAAGGACGACTCCGCGAAGAAGGGCGACGACCTCACGGTCGGTCTGCTCCTCCCGGAGAGCCAGACCGCGCGGTACGAGAAGTTCGACAAGCCGCTGATCGAGAAGAAGATCAGCGAGCTGACCAACGGCAAGGGCCACGTCACCTACGAGAACGCCAAGCAGGACGCGAGCCTCCAGAGCCAGCAGGCCGACACCATGGTGACGAACAAGGTCGACGTGCTGATCGTCGACGCCGTGGACTTCAAGGCCATCGCCAGCTCGGTCAAGAAGGCCCACGAGGCGGGCATCCCGGTCGTGGCGTACGACCGCCTGGCCGAGGGACCGATCGACGCTTACACCTCCTTCGACAACGAGACCGTCGGCAAGGTGCAGGGCGAGGCCCTGCTGAAGGCGCTCGGCAGCAAGGCGAAGTCCGGCAAGGTCGTCATGATGAACGGCTCCGCCACGGACCCCAACGCCGCCCAGTTCAAGAAGGGCGCCCACTCCGTCCTCGACGGCAAGGTCAACTACGGGCCCGAGTACGACACCGTCGACTGGAAGCCCGAGAAGGCCAACGCCAACATGGACGCCGCCATCTCGGCCGTCGGCAAGAAGAACATCGTCGGCGTCTACTCCGCCAACGACAGCATGGCGGGCGGCATCATCCAGTCGCTCAAGGGCGCCGGGTTCTCCACCCTCCCGCCGGTCACCGGACAGGACGCCGAGCTGAACGGCGTGCAGCGCATCGTGACGGGCGAGCAGTACATGAGCGTCTACAAGTCCTACCCCAAGGAGGCGGAGACCGCGGCGGAGATGGCGGTCGCGCTGGGCCAGGGCAAGAAGCTCGACAAGATCGCCACGAGCAAGGTGGACAGCTCCACCGTCAAGGGCGTTCCCGCGGTGCTCGTCCCGGTCGTCTCCCTGACGAAGGACAACATCAAGGACACGGTCATCAAGGAGGGGATCTACTCGGTCTCCGACATCTGCACCGCCAAGTACAAGGCGGACTGCGACAAGATCGGCCTCAAGTAGGTCAGCGCCCCCCTCGGGGCCGCTCCAAGCCTGTCCGGCGTCCCGCCTCCGACAGCCCCGCAGCTTCGGCGGGGCGCCGGACAGAACGTGGCGGCCCCGCCGCGGTGTCCGCCGCGCACGCGGCCCACGGGCCGCGACCCACGCATACTCCCCCCCAGCTCAACCCCGCGCCCCCCACCCCCGGGCGCGGTATCCCCGCCGGTCAGGCGGCGAAGGAGATGGTTCACGTGTCCGCTACGCCCGTGCTGGCGTTGCGCGGGGTCTCCAAGCGGTTCGGCGCCGTACAGGCGCTCACCGACGTTGACCTTGAGGCCAAACCCGGCGAGGTGGTCGCCCTCGTCGGCGACAACGGCGCCGGAAAGTCGACCCTCGTCAAGACGATCGCCGGGGTGCACCCCATCGACGACGGCGTCATCGAGTGGGGCGGCACCCCCGTCCAGATCAACAAGCCGCACGACGCTCAGAACCTGGGCATCGCGACCGTCTACCAGGACCTCGCGCTGTGCGACAACATCGACGTCGTGGGGAATCTCTTCCTCGGCCGGGAGCTGCGCAAGGTCGGCGTCCTCGACGAGGTCGAGATGGAGCGCCGCTCGCGCGACCTGCTGACGCAGCTCTCGATCCGCATCCCCAGCGTCCGCATCCCGGTCGCCTCGCTCTCCGGCGGCCAGCGCCAGACGGTGGCGATCGCCCGCTCGATGCTCGGCGAGCCCAAGCTCGTCATCCTCGACGAGCCCACCGCCGCCCTCGGCGTCGAGCAGACCGCCCAGGTGCTCGACCTGGTCGAGCGGCTGCGGGAGCGGGGCCTCGCGGTGCTGCTCATCAGCCACAACATGGCGGACGTCAAGGCGGTGGCCGACAAGGTCGCCGTCCTCAGGCTCGGCCGCAACAACGGGGTGTTCGACGTCAGGACGACGTCTCAGGAGGAGATCATCTCCGCTATCACGGGCGCCACGGACAACGCCGTGACCCGTCGTGCGGCGCGCGCCGGGGAGGCTGCGAAGTGAGCATCGACAAGACCTCCGCGGCACCCGCGGACGAGACCGCGGAGAACCCCGAGGCGGCCGCGGAGGCGACCACCGTCGTCGACCCGCGCCTGCTGGTGCGCGAGCAGGGCTTCGGCGGCTACATCACCGAGTTCAAGCGGCGGATGCGCGCCGGTGACCTCGGCGCCGTCCCCGTCGTCGTCGGCCTGATCATCATCTGGCTGATCTTCTCGCTGATGAACTCCCGGTTCTTCACCGCGGAGAACCTCAGCAACATCTCCGTCGCGATGGTCGGCACCGGCATGATCGCCACCGGTATCGTCTTCGTGCTGCTGCTCGGCGAGATCGACCTCTCCGTCGGCTCCGTCAGCGGTGTCGCGGGTGGCATAGCCGCGGTGCTCGCGGTCAACCACGGGGTGACCGAGTGGCTCGCGGTGATCGTCGCCATCGCCTCGGGCGCGGTGATCGGCACGCTGCACGGCTTCTTCTTCGCCCGCATAGGCGCCCCCGCGTTCGCCGTCACCCTGGCCGGACTGCTGTTCTGGCAGGGCTTCATGCTCCAGATCCTGGGCAAGAACGGCACGATCAACCTCGACGGCGAAGGCTTCATCGCCAAGCTGACCTCGTACTACTTCTCCGACGTGATCGCCGCCTACCTGCTGGCCGTCGTCGCGATCGCGGCCTTCTTCCTCGGCTCCTTCCTGGACGCCCGCAGGCGCAAGGCGGCGGGCGTGCCGTCCCGGCCGATGAGCGAGATCGTCCTGCGCACCGTCGTGCTCGCGGTCATCGCCTTCGCCGCAGCGATCATGTTCAACCAGTACAAGGGCCTGCCGCTGGCGCTGGTCATCTTCCTCGTGGTGCTCGTCGGCACCGACTTCACCCTGCGCCGCACCACCTACGGCCGCAAGGTGTTCGCGCTCGGCGGCAGCGTCGAGGCGTCCCGCAGGGCGGGCATCAACGTCACCCTCGTCCGCACCTCGGTGTACGCGATCGCCGGCACCTTCGCGGCGATCGGCGGCCTGTTCATCGCGTCCAAGATCGCCTCGGCGAACCAGGGCGCGGGCGCGGGCGACCTGCTGATGAACGCCATCGCGGCGGCCGTCATCGGCGGCACCAGCCTCTTCGGCGGCCGCGGCCGCACCTGGAACGCGCTGCTCGGCGTCATGGTGATCACCTCCATCCAGTACGGCCTCGCGCTGGAGGGCATCGAGACCCCGATCCAGTACATGATCACCGGTGGGGTGCTGCTGATCGTGGTCTGCATCGACTCCATCACCCGCAGGACCCAGCGGACCGCGGGCCGCGCCTGACCCACACGGTCGGCGGGGCCCCACCCCCGGGCCGCCGCCGACGCCCCGGGCGCCACGCCCGGGCCCGCAGATGTGCCCCGTGTCACCCCCCGGCACGGGGCACATCCCTGTTCGGCGCGCCATACCTTCGGGTGACGCGCGGGCCCGGCACCCCGCTCCCGCGGTCGAAGGCGGAACATTAGACTCAACGGGCCCTCACGGGTTCACGACACGGTGGAACGGTCGAAGTTCGGACGGACTGTGCGAGGCTCGGCAGAGCACCGCACACCCCGTACGGCTCTACGCAAGGAGGCACGGGTGCCGCTACTGACCCGCATCACGGGACCGCGCGACCTGGACCGGCTCAGCCCTGAGCAGCTCACCGAGCTGAGTGCGGAGATCCGGGCCTTCCTCGTCGAGGCCGTCTCCCGTACGGGCGGGCATCTCGGTCCCAACCTGGGCGTGGTCGAGCTGACCGTCGCCCTGCACCGGGTGTTCGACTCCCCCCGGGACCGTGTGCTGTTCGACACCGGGCACCAGTCGTACGTGCACAAGCTCCTCACGGGCCGTCAGGACTTCTCCCGGCTGCGCGCCAGGGGCGGCGTCTCCGGCTACCCCTCGCGCGCCGAGTCCGAGCACGACGTCATCGAGAACAGCCACGCCTCCACCGTCCTCGGCTGGGCCGACGGCCTCGCCAAGGCCAACCAGGTGCGCGGCAGCGGCGACCACGTGGTCGCCGTCATCGGCGACGGCGCGCTGACCGGCGGCATGGCCTGGGAGGCGCTGAACAACATCGCCGCCGCCAAGGACCGCCCCCTGATCATCGTCGTCAACGACAACGAGCGCTCCTACGCGCCCACCATCGGCGGCCTCGCCAACCACCTCGCCACCCTGCGCACCAGCGACGGCTACGAGCGCTTCCTCGCCCGCGGCAAGGACCTCCTGGAGCGCACCCCGGTCGTCGGCCGCCCGCTGTACGGCACGCTGCACGGCGCCAAGAAGGGCCTCAAGGACTTCATCACCCCCCAGGGCATGTTCGAGGACCTGGGGCTCAAGTACGTCGGCCCGATCGACGGCCACGACATCGAGGCCCTGGAGTCCGCCTTCGGCCGCGCCAAGCGCTTCGGCGGCCCCGTCATCGTGCACTGCATCACCGAGAAGGGCCGCGGCTACAAGCCCGCGGAGGAGGACGAGGCGGACCACTTCCACGGCATCAGCCCCATCCACCCGGACACCGGCCTGCCCATCGCCGCCTCGGGCACCGACTGGACCTCCGTGTTCGGCGAGGAGATGGTGAAGCTCGCCGGGGAGCGTGACGACATCGTCGCCATCACCGCGGCCATGCTCCAGCCGCTCGGCCTCAAGGCGTTCGCCGAGCAGTTCCCCGACCGGATCTACGATGTCGGCATCGCCGAGCAGCATGCCGCGGTCTCCGCGGCCGGGCTCGCCACCGGCGGCCTGCACCCGGTGTTCGCGGTGTACGCCACATTCCTCAACCGCGCCTTCGACCAGCTCCTGATGGACGTCGCGCTGCACCGCTGCGGCGTCACCTTCGTCCTGGACAGGGCCGGGGTCACCGGCAGCGACGGCGCCTCCCACAACGGCATGTGGGACATGTCCATCCTCCAGTGCGTGCCCGACCTCAGGATCGCCGCGCCCCGCGACGCCGACCAGCTCAGGATGCAGCTCAGGGAGGCCGTCGCCGTCGACGACGCCCCGACCGTCGTGCGCTACTCCAAGGGCGCCGTCGGGCCCGCCGTCGCCGCCGTGGACCGGGTCGGCGGCATGGACGTGCTGCGCGCCGCGGGCACCACGGAGCCCGACGTCCTGCTCGTCTCCATGGGCGCGCTCGCCCCGATGTGCCTCGAAGTGGCCGGCCTCCTCGACAAGCAGGGCATCTCCTGCACCGTCGTCGACCCCCGCTGGGTCAAGCCGGTCGACGAGGCGCTCGTGCCGCTCGCCGAGGGCCACCGCGTCGTGGTCACCGTCGAGGACAACTCCCGCGCGGGCGGCGCCGGCTCTGCCATCGCCCAGGCCCTCAGGGACGGCGGCGTCGACATCCCGCTGCGTGACTTCGGCATCCCGCCGCGCTTCCTCCAGCACGCCTCGCGCGGCGAACTGCTCGCCGAGATCGGCCTGACGGCCCCCGACATCGCCCGCCAGGTCACCGGCCTCGTGGCGCGCCTCTCCGGGGTCACCGCACAGGCCGCGGAGGAGTCCGCGCGCGACTGACGCGGCCGGGCCGCCCGCGTCACCGGCGCGGCCCTGGCCCTCCCCCGTCCGGGTGGCAGCACGCGCCCGGTGGCGTGAAACTCCGCTCCCCGAGGGATAGCCGGGGATACGGAGTACCGCCCGGCCGCCCCGCGCTCCGCGAGGGCGGGCGCGGGGGTCGCGAGCAGGGAGGCCGCCACACATGCCCGTCAGAAACAGCCTCGTCCGCACGAAGACGGTCGAGCAGTCGGTGCGCGACACCGAGGAGCCCGAGCACCGGCTCAACAGGAGCCTGTCCGCGCTCGACCTGACGGTGTTCGGCGTGGGTGTGGTCATCGGCACCGGCATCTTCGTCCTCACCGGCAAGGTCGCCAAGGAGAACGCGGGCCCCTCCACCGCCCTCGCGTTCGTCGTCGCCGGTGTCGTCTGCGCCCTCGCCGCGCTCTGCTACGCCGAGTTCGCCTCGATGGTCCCGGTCGCGGGCTCCGCGTACACGTTCGCGTACGCCTCGCTGGGCGAGTTCCCCGCGTGGATCATCGGCTGGGACCTGGTGCTGGAACTCGCCCTCGGCTGCGCGGTGGTGTCCGTCGGCTGGTCGGGCTATCTGCGCTCGCTGATGGACACCGCGGGCATCCCGCTGCCGGACGCGCTCAGCGGCACCCACGACGGGCACTTCGGCTTCGACCTGCTCGCGGCCGTGCTGGTGCTGATCGTGACCGCGGTCCTGGTGGCGGGCGTCAAGCTGTCCTCCCGGGTGACCAGCCTGATCGTCGCGGTCAAGGTCACCGTGGTGCTGATCGTGGTGATCGTCGGCGCGTTCTTCATCACCGGCTCCAACTACCACCCGTTCGTGCCGCCCGCGCAAGAGGTCGGCGGCGGCTCCGGGCTGACCGCCCCGCTGATCCAGGTCATGGCGGGCTACACCCCCGCCAACTTCGGTGTGATGGGCGTCTTCACCGCCGCCGCCGTGGTGTTCTTCTCCTTCATCGGCTTCGACATCGTCGCCACCGCCGCCGAGGAGACCAGGCTGCCGCAGCGCGACGTGCCCCGGGGCATCCTCGGCTCGCTGCTGATCTGCACCGTCCTCTACGTGGCCGTGTCGATCGTGGTCACCGGCATGGAGAAGTACACCCGGCTGTCCACCGACGCCCCGCTCGCGGACGCCTTCAAGTCGGTCGGGCACCCCTTCTGGGCCGGGGTGATCAGCTTCGGCGCGGCCGTCGGGCTCACCTCGGTCTGCCTCATCCTGATGATGGGCCAGACCCGGGTGTTCTTCGCCATGAGCCGCGACGGACTGCTGCCCGGCGCCTTCTCCAAGGTGCACCCACGCTTCCGCACGCCCTACCGCTCCACCGTGCTGCTCGGCGTCGTCGTGGCGATCGTGGCCGGGCTCACCTCCATCGACGAACTCGCCGAACTGGTCAACATCGGCACCCTGTTCGCGTTCGTCGTGGTGGCCCTCGGGGTGATCCTGCTGCGCAGGCGCCGCCCCGACCTGCACCGCTCCTTCCGCACCCCGCTCGTGCCGCTGGTCCCCGTCCTGTCCGTCCTCGCCTCGCTCTGGCTGATGCTCAACCTGCCGTCGGAGACCTGGCTCAGGTTCGCCGTCTGGATGGTGGTCGGCATCGTCGTCTACTTCGGCTACGGCCGCGGCCACAGCCGCCTGGGGCGCCGTCAGGACGCCGACTGACGGCTCCGTGCCCGCCCGCGCCGCCGCCGTGCCCCGGTGATCTCCCCGCGGTGCTCAGCTCCCGCCGGGGCCCACCTCCAACAGCAGCGCCTGCTGCGGCGCGAGCGTCGGCATCGGCAGGCCGAGGGTAGCGAGGACCGCGCCGGGCAGGTCCACCCAGCCCTCGACGGCCTCCTGGTACCAGGCGGGGTCCGCCACCCGCCGGGTGACCGGAAGACCTGCCTCGGTGCGCACCCGCACCCGGTAGCGCCCCGCCGGGTCGAGGCCGGGCAGCGGCACCCGCCCCGACTGGCCCTGCGCGGAGGAGGCGAGCCGTACCCAGGCGTACAGCGCCGCGCGCCGGTCCCGGGAGACCACGCCGTGCAGCAGCGTGGCCGTGTCGTCCAGGTCCGCGCGCACCACGCGCCCCGAGTGCAGCAGCGGGCGGGTCTCCTTGTAGAGCGCCGCCCAGGAGCGCAGCGCCGCCCGTTCCTCTGGATCGCGCAGCGTCAGGTCGTCCTCGATGCCCGCGTGCGCGAACAGCGCGGTGACCAGCCGGAAGGAGCCGTCGGTGACGCGCCCCGTGGTGTGGCTGCGGGGCGCGCCGACATGCGAGCCGATCAGCTCGGGCGGCAGGAGCTGGCCCGTCCAGCGCTGGATGGCCTGGCGCTCCACCGGGTCGTTGCAGTCCGAGGCCCACACCCGGTCGGTACGGGCCAGGATGCCGAGGTCGACGCGGGCGCCGCCGCTCGCGCAGCTCTCGATCTCCAGTCCTGGGTGGCGCCGCCGCAGCTCGTCCATCAGCGCGTACACCGCCGTCACCTGGGCACGGGTGCCGGGCCGCTCGCCTTCGGGGCCCTGCGCGACGGCCTCGTGGACGTCGCGGTTGTGGTCCCACTTGAGGTAGTCGATCCGGTACGTGGCCACCAGGGTGTCCAGCGCGTCGAGCAGGTACGCCCAGGCGTCCGGGTGCGCCACGTTCAGCACGTGCTGGTGGCGCCAGCTCGTGCCGGGGCCCGCGGCGGGCGTCAGCAGCCAGTCGGGGTGGGCGCGGGCCAGGTCGGAGTCGAGGTTGACCATCTCGGGCTCGACCCAGAGCCCGAACTGCATGCCGAGCGCGCGCACCCGCGCGGCCAGGGGCGTGAGGCCGTCGGGCCACACCGTCTCGTCGACGCTCCAGTCACCGAGCCCGGCGCGGTCGTGCCGCCGCCCGCGGAACCAGCCGTCGTCGAGCACAAGCCGCTCCACCCCGACCTCGGCCGCGGCGTCGGCGAGTGCGAGCAGCTTGTCCTCGCGGTGGTCGAAGTACACCGCCTCCCAGGTGTTCAGCGTCAGCGGGCGCGGGGCCGAGGGGTGCCGGGGGCGGCCCCGCAGCAGGGTGTGGAAGCGCTCCGCGAGGCCGTCGAGGCCGTCGCGCGACCAGCCGAACGCACACACCGGCGTGGTGTGGCTCTCGCCTGGCGCGAGCCTGACCTCGCCCGGCGCGAGGAGTTCACCGCCGCCGAGGGTGGCGCCGTGCACCCCGGCGCCCTCGGGCAGCCGCTCCGCGAACCAGTGCTGGTCGCCGCTCCACGCCACGTGCACCGCCCAGACCTCGCCGTGCCCGAACCCGAACCCGGGCACCCCCACCGTCAGCAGCAGCGGGGTGTCGGAGCCCGGGCGCCCGCGCCGTGCCTGCCTGACGTGGGAGCCGTGGACGAGCGGGTGGCGCTGCGGGGCGGCCTCGCGACACCACTTGCCGGTGAAGTCCAGCACCTCGGACGCCCGTGTCGGCACGGGCAGTTGCAGCACGGCGGAGGCCAGGTCGTACGGGACCCCGGGGGCGGGGGCGTCCGGCAGCCGGCGCAGTGTGGCGTCCACGCTCAGCACCCCGGAGGGGGCGAGGCGGAAGCGCTGGGTGACGGTGAGCCCCACCGCGTCGTCGGCGAGCCGCACTGTCAGCTCGCCCGGGGCCTCGTCCGCTCCGGCGAGCCTGAGCCTGGGGGCCGTACCGGAGCCGCCCAGGTGTCCCTCGTGCCCCGGGGTGCCCGACCAGCCGTCCGCGCGTGTGGGCCACACCGTGCAGCGGCGCGGCAGGTCGGGCGCGCTGTTGAGGACGGGCCCGTCCGCGGTCAGCACGAGCGCCCGGGCGTCCGCGTCGGTCAGCTCGCCCAGTTCCTCGCCCCAGTGCAGGACGCGGGGCAGCGGACCGCTGTCAAGATCGACGACGAAGCTGACTCCGGCCGCGCGCAGATGGGCGATCCGGGGGGTGGTACGGGGCATGGGCAGTCCTTACGGCGTCGTCGCGGGAGGTGGGGGCGCGGGGGCGGGCGGCGCCCTGCGCGGGGCACCAGCGGCGGCCGGGCCCCGGCGGGGGCGCACAGAGCCGGGCCCTCGTCGGCGGGGGCGCCGTGCCGCGCGAGGGTGCGGAGGGACTGTACATCGTCGGCCGCGCCGGGCCCACGGGGCCGGTCCGGTTTCCGTTGCGGGGCCGCGGGGGACCCGGTCCCCTCGGTACCGCGCGACGAAGCGGAGGAGGAGGGGACGGCAGATGGCAGCCGACGACGTACCCCGGGAGGACCTCGACGAGCTGTGGAACGAGTTCCACGCCGTGGTGAACATGACCTCGCGGGAGCTGAGCGAGTGGCTGAAGACGCGCTCGTCGGGGGAGGAGACCGAGGAACTGCCCGACAAGGCGGGTCCCCCGAAGGGCCGCAGGGTGCTCGATGTCCTCGGCAAGCGCCGCTGCGACCTGGACTCCGACGACCTCCGCATCATGCGGAAGGTGGTGGACACCGTCACCGCGGAGCGCGGTGTCGACATGGAGCCCACCGCGGGGCAGGCCCCCTGGCGCCACCGGCTGATGAGCCTGGGCCACGACCCCCTCAAGCCCGTCGTCTCCGGCGGCCCCGGCGGCCCCGGCGGCCCCGGCGGTGCGGGACGCCGCTGAGCGGCGCTGCCAGGGCGTGACGGAGCGGACGCGGCCGGAAGCGGCCGGTAGGCGGCCGGTTTCACCACGGCCGTCTCAGGTCACTCGGGGGGCGGCAACCCCCGGGGCGGCCGAGACGCCGTCGACATGGAGGTGACAGACGTGAGGATGCCGACGCTCGAACGCGCGGAGCGCCGTGACGGCCACCCGGCCGAGGACTCGGTCGGCGAACTGGTCTCACGGGCGTCCCAGCAGATATCGCAGCTCGTCCGCGAGGAGATGCGCCTCGCACAGGCGGAGATGACACAGAAGGGCAAGCGCTTCGGGCTCGGCGGCGGCCTCTTCGGCGGCGCGGGCGTGGCCGCCTTCGTCGCCTTCCTGGCGTTCACGGCCGCGGCCATCGCCGCCGTCGCGCTCGCCCTGCCCGGCTGGGCCGCGGCCCTCATCGTGGGCGGCGGCCTGCTGCTGGTCGCGGGCCTGCTCGCCCTGCTCGGCAGGACGGAGATCGGCCGGGCCACCCCGGCCGCGCCCAAGCAGACCATCGACAGCGTCAAGGATGACGTGGCCGAGGTTAAGGCGAGGGCACGGCGATGATCAGTCGAGGTGAAGGCGAGGGCACGGCGATGATCAGTCGAGGTGAGGGCGAGGGCACGGCGATGATCAGCCGAAGTGAAGGTGAGGCACGGCGATGACCGACGGAGCGCACCAGTACTCCACCCCTTCCTCGGACCCCGAGGAGCTGAGGGCGCAGGTGGCCCACACCCGGCGGGAACTCGGGCATACGGTCGAGGAGTTGGCCGCCAAGGCCGATGTGAAGGCACGCGCCAGGCAGCGCGCCGACGAGACCAGGAACCGGCTGCGGCAGCGCGCGGAGCGGGCCAGGGGCCGGGCGCGCGGCAGGGCGGACCATGCGAAGGGCCGGGCACGGGGCCGCGGGGCCTGTGCCGCCCGCGCGGTGCGCGACCACCGGATGGCGGTGCTCGGCGCCGCCGCTGCGAGCGCGGTCGTCGCCGCGGGCGTGGCGCGCGGCTGCGGGAGGAGGCAGCGGTGAACAGCGAGAAGGTCGCCAAGGTGTACAAGCCCGTGGGGCTCGTGCTGAGCACCGCGAGCGGCGTGGTCGCGGGCAAGGCGGTCAGGAAGACCTGGCAGCGCGTCGGCAGCAGGGGCGGCGCCGCGAGCCCCACCGACGAGGAGCGCGCCCTGCGGGAGATCGTCGCCGCCGCCGCGGTGCAGGGCGCGGTGACCGCCGTGGTGAAGGCCGCCGTCAACCGCGCGGGCGCCACCACCACCCGCCGCCTCACCGGTACCTGGCCGGGCTGACCCGCGCCGCCCCGGGGTGCCCCCCCCCGCACCGTCCCCGCCACAGGCGCGCGGTACGGCACCGCAGAAGGCGGGGCGCGCTACCCCCTGCCGCCGCCCCCGTACAACGTCCGTGGCCCCGCGGTGGCGGCGCCCGCCGCCGTCACCCTGCGGCGCAGTTCACGGTCGGCGGTGATCACCAGGCAGGGGCGGTCCCCGGCCTCGGCGGCCAGCCGCGCGATCAGGTCGTCCCCGCTGCCCGGCGCGGCCTCCACCCGCACCCCCGGCACCGGCTCCACCCCGCGCGCCGCGCCCTCCACGACCAGTACCACGTCGAGCGGTCCCGGATGGCCGGGCAGCCCCTCCTCCGCGTACCGCACAAGGCCGTCGCGCAGCCGCTCGGCGGCGCCCCTGCGATCCCGCCACCAGCCGTCGGGCACCGAGCCCACCACGTTGGCGGCGTCCACCACGAGAAGTGTCCTCATGCCCTGCCGCGCCTTCCCCAGTCCGTACGGCACCGTCCGCGGCGGCGCCCGTGATCCCAGCAGGGTAGCCACGACGCGCGCGGGCCGTACCGGAAGCTGCTCCGGTACGGCCCGTCGGCGCGCCCGGGTCCCCGGGCGGTGCTCCGCTACGCCGGGACGCTGGCGACGCCCCGCGCGAGGAACCGCCTGCCGTTCACCCGCTCGCTGACGCCCTCGCGGTCCAGGTACGGGGTGATCCCGCCGAGGTGGAAGGGCCAGCCGGCGCCGGTGATCAGGCAGAGGTCGACGTCCTGGGCCTCCGCGACGACGCCCTCGTCCAGCATCAGGCCGATCTCCTGCGCCACCGCGTCCAGCACCCTGGCCAGGGTCTGCTCCTCGGTGAGCGCCGTGTCGCCCTGCCGCAGCAGCGCCGCCACCTCGGGGTCGAGTTCCGGCTTGCCGCTGTCGTGGACGTAGAAGCCGCGCTTGCCCGCCGCCACGACCGCCTTCAGGTTCGGCGAGACGGTGAAGCGGTCGGGGAAGGCGCCGTGCAGGGTCTCCGACACATGGAGACCGATCGCGGGCCCGACCAGTTCCAGCAGCACGAGCGGCGACATCGGCAGGCCGAGCGGCTCCACGGCGCGCTCGGCGACGTCCACGGGGGTGCCCTCGTCGATGACGTTCTGGATCTCGCCCATGAAGCGGGTCAGGATGCGGTTGACGACGAACGCCGGGGCGTCCTTCACCAGCACCGCGGTCTTCTTCAGCTTTTTGGCGACGGCGAACGCGGTCGCCAGCGACGCGTCGTCGGTGCGCTCGCCGCGCACGATCTCCAGCAGCGGCAGCACGGCCACCGGGTTGAAGAAGTGGAAGCCCACGACCCGCTCCGGGTGCCGCAGCTCCGACGCCATCTCGGTGACCGAGAGCGAGGAGGTGTTGGTGGCGAGGATGGCGTGCTCCGGCACCACCGCCTCGACCTCCGCGAACACCTGCTGCTTGACCGAGGTCTCCTCGAACACCGCCTCGATGACGAAGTCCGCGTCCGCGAACCCCTCGGCCTTGTCCAGCACCCCGGAGACCAGGGCCTTCAGCCGGTTGGCCCGGTCCTGGTCGACCCGGCCCTTGGCCAGCAGCTTGTCGACCTCGCCGTGGACGTAGCCGACGCCCTTGTCCACCCGCTCCTGGTCGATGTCGGTGAGCACCACCGGCACCTCAAGGCGCCGTACGAACAGCAGCGCGAGCTGGGACGCCATCAGCCCGGCGCCGACCACGCCGACCTTGGTCACCGGCCGGGCCAGGTTCTTGTCGGGGGCGCCCGCGGGCCGCTTGGCGCGCTTCTGCACCAGGTTGAACGCGTAGATGCCGCTGCGCAGTTCGCCGCCCATCATCAGGTCGGCCAGCGCCCGGTCCTCGGCGTCGTACCCCTTCTGGAGGTCGCCGTCGCGCACCGAGTCGATGATGTCGAGCGCGCGGTAGGCGGCCGGGGCCGCGCCGTGCACCTTGGAGTCGGCGATCTCCTTGCCGCGCGCCAGCGCCTGGTCCCAGCCCTCGCCGCGGTCCGGCTCGGGGCGTGCCACCTCGATCTCGCCGCTGAGCACGGACGCGGTCCACAGCAGGGACTGTTCGAGGAAGTCGGCGGCCTCGAAGATCGCGTCGGCGATGCCGAGGTCGTAGACCTGGGCGCCCTTGAGCTGCCGGTTCTGGTTGAGCGCGTTCTCGATGATGACGGTGACCGCGCGGTCGGCGCCGATCAGGTTCGGCAGCAGGGTGCAGCCGCCCCACCCGGGCACGAGGCCGAGGAACACCTCGGGGAACGCGAACGCGGGGATGGACGCCGACACCGTGCGGTAGGTGCAGTGCAGCCCCGCCTCCACGCCGCCGCCCATGGCCGCGCCGTTGTAGTAGGCGAAGCTGGGCACGGCGAGCTTCGCGAACCGCTTGAAGACGTCGTGCCCGCCCTTGGCGATGGCCAGCGCGTCCGTGTGCTCCTTCAGCACCTCGACGCCCTTGAGGTCGGCGCCGACGGCGAAGATGAAGGGCTTGCCGGTGAGGCCGACCCCGGCGATGGTGCCCTCCGCCGCCTCCTTCTCGACCTGGTCGAGTGCCGCGTCGAGCCGGGCGAGCGACTGCGGTCCGAAGGTGCTCGGCTTGGTGTGGTCGAAGCCGTTGTCCAGCGTGATCAGCGCGAAGCGGCCGACACCGTAGGGGAGTTCGAGGTGGCGTACATGGGCCTCGGTGACCACCTCGTCGGGGAAGACGTCGGCGGCGCGCTTCAGCGCCTCTGCGGTGGTGGTGCTCATGCGGTGCCTCCGTCGAAGTGCGGGTTCTCCCAGATGACCGTCGCGCCCATGCCGAAGCCCACGCACATGGTGGTGACGCCGTAGCGGACCTCGGGCCGCGTCTCGAACTGCCGGGCGAGCTGGTTCATCAGCCGCACCCCGGAGGACGCCAGCGGGTGGCCGAAGGCGATGGCGCCGCCGAACTGGTTGACCCGGGGGTCGTCGTCCGCGATGCCGTAGTGGTCGAGGAAGGCGAGCACCTGGACCGCGAACGCCTCGTTGATCTCGAAGAGGCCGATATCGGAGATGGACAGGCCCGCCTTGGCGAGCGCCTTCTCGGTCGCGGGGATCGGCCCGTAGCCCATCACCTCGGGCTCGACGCCCGCGAACGCGTACGACACCAGGCGCATCTTCACCGGCAGCGCCTGCTCGCGCGCGAAGTCCTCGGCGGCGATCAGGGACGCGGTGGCACCGTCGTTGAGGCCCGCCGAGTTGCCCGCGGTGACCCGGCCGTGGGTGCGGAACGGCGTCTTCAGGGCGGCGAGCTGCTCCAGCGTGGTGCCGGGGCGCATCGGCTCGTCCTGGGTGGCCAGGCCCCAACCGGTCTCGCCCGCCTCCGCGTTGGTGCGGCGCACCGAGACGGGCACCAGGTCCTGCTGGATCAGGCCGTTCGCGTACGCCTTCGCCGCCTTCTCCTGCGAGCGCACCGCGTACTCGTCGGCGCGCGCCTTGGTGAGGTGCGGGAAGCGGTCGTGCAGGTTCTCCGCAGTCATGCCCATGAACAGGGCCGACTCGTCGACCAGCTTCTCGCTGACGAAACGGGGGTTGGGGTCGACGGCCTCGCCCATCGGGTGGCGCCCCATGTGCTCCACACCGCCCGCGACCACGACGTCGTACGCGCCGAACGCGATGGACCCGGCGGTGGTGGTGACGGCGGTGAGGGCGCCCGCGCACATCCGGTCGACCGAGTAGCCGGGGACCGACGAGGGCAGGCCCGCGAGGATGCCGGCGGTGCGGCCGATGGTGAGGCCCTGGTCGCCGATCTGGGTGGTGGCCGCCACGGCCACCTCGTCGATCCGCGCGGGGTCGAGCCCGGGGTTGCGGCGCAGCAGTTCGCGGATGGACTTGACGACGAGGTCGTCGGCCCGGGTCTCGTGGTAGATGCCCTTCGGGCCCGCCTTGCCGAACGGGGTGCGGACGCCGTCGACGAAGACGACGTCCCTGACGGTACGAGGCACTGTGGCTCTCCTCCAGACGCGGGCGTGGTAAGACCACCGCGCGGCGCCGGGCCGACGGCGGTACGGTCATGCTACTCGCCGGTAACCAACGGGGGTAGTCTCCCCCCGCCGGGCGTCAAAGGTCACACCGGCGGCCAAAGGCGGGCTTGCGGAGAAGGCCCGGCAGTTGGGGGTCGGCCGGGGCGCCCGGGGGAGGGGAGGGCGTGCCCTCCTCCCCCTCCTCAGGTCCCCTCAGGAGTCGCCCTGCGCCGTCAGGGCGTCGAGCAGTACCGGCGTGACCAGCTCCACCTGCCAGTCCCGGGCGCCGTGCGAGGCGAGGGCGGCGGCCACCGCCTCGCTGCTCGGCGCCGCGGGCGGCTCCCAGCACACCCGCCGTACCGTGTCGGGCGTCATCACGTTCTCCTGCGGCATGCCGAGCCGCTCCGCCAGCGCCGACACCCCCGCGCGGGCCGCCGAGAGGCGGGCCGCGGCTGCCGGGTCCTTGTCGGCCCAGGCGCGCGGCGGCGGTGGCCCGGTGACCGGGGCGCCGGGGCCGGGCAGCCGGGAGTCGGGCAGCGCCTTCGCGCGGTCCACGGCCGCCTGCCACTGTTCGAGCTGGCGCCGCCCGGTGCGCCCGCCGAAGCCGGGCAGCCGGCCGAGCGCCTGCGTGTCGGCGGGCAGCGCGAGCGCCGCCTCCACGATCGCGGCGTCCCCGAGCACCTTGCCGGGGGAGATGTCGCGGCGCTGCGCGATCCGGTCCCGGGTCAGCCACAGCTCCCGTACGACCGCCATCTGCCGGCGGCGGCGGACCTTGTGCATCCCCGAGGTGCGCCGCCAGGGGTCCTTGCGGGGCGGCGGGGGCGGCGCGGCCACGATGGCCTCGAACTCCTGGCGGGCCCAGTCCAGCTTGCCCTGGCCTTCGAGGTCGGCCTCCAGCGCGTCGCGCAGGTCGACCAGCAGCTCGACATCGAGCGCCGCGTACCGCAGCCAGGGCTCGGGCAGCGGGCGGGTGGACCAGTCGACCGCGGAGTGCCCCTTCTCCAGCACGAAGCCGAGGACGTTCTCTACCATCGCGCCGAGTCCGACCCTGGGGTAGCCCGCGAGCCGCCCGGCCAGCTCCGTGTCGAAGATCCTGGTGGGCACCATGCCTATGTCGCGCAGGCACGGCAGGTCCTGGGTGGCGGCGTGCAGCACCCACTCGGCGTTCGCGATGACGTCCCCGAGCGGGGTGAGGTCGCCGCAGGCCACCGGGTCGACGAGCACGCTGCCCGCGCCCGCGCGGCGCAGTTGCACGAGGTAGGCGCGCTGCCCGTAGCGGTATCCGGAGGCGCGCTCGGCGTCCACCGCGACGGGACCCGTGCCCGCGGCGAACCGGGCGACCACCTCGGCCAGCTCCTCGGGGCTCGCGGTGACCGGGGGGATGCCCTCGCGGGGCTCAAGTAGGGGGACCGGCTCCCTGGTCTCCTCGTCCGGAGGCTGTGACAGCGGCTGCTGCCGCGGCCCCCCGTCGGTGCGCAGTGGACTGTCGGCTGCGGTGTCTTGGGAGTCGGTCACCTGTCAAGGGTATCCGTGTATACAGCACGCCCGTCGAGGCGGCGATGCCTCGGCGGGCGTGGGATCGGCCACGGGGGCCGTGTCGGGCGGGTTGCGGCCGGGTGGGGCCGGTCGTCGGGCGGGGGGTGTCGGAGGTACGGGGGAGGTGGGGGAGGCGTGGGATGTGGGGGATGTGGGGGATAGGGGCGATACGGAGGGAGGGGCGGCGGGGGTTCGGTCAGTGGATGATGCCGGTACGGAGCGCCACCGCGACCATTCCGGCGCGGTCGCCGGTGCCGAGCTTGCGGGCGATGCGCGCCAGGTGGCTCTTGACGGTCAGCGCGGACAGGCCCATCGAGACGCCGATGGCCTTGTTCGACTGGCCCTCCGCAACCAGCCGCAGCACCTCGACCTCCCGGCCCGACAGCTCCCGGTAGCCGCCCGGGTGGCTCGGGGCCCCCGGGGGACGGCGGTGCATACGGGCGGCGCCGATGGGTGCGGCGCCTGGGCGGACCGGCATGCCGATGTTGGTGCGTGTGCCGGTGACGACATAGCCCTTCACACCGCCCGCGAGGGCGTTGCGCACGGCGCCGATGTCGTCGGCTGCGGAGAGGGCGAGCCCGTTGGGCCAGCCCGCGGCGCGGGTTTCCGACAGCAGGGTGAGACCGCTGCCGTCGGGCAGATGGACGTCGGCAACGCAGATGTCGCGCGGGCTGCCGATTCTGGGACGGGCCTCCGCGATGGACGACGCCTCGATGACGTCGCGCACTCCGAGCGCCCACAGGTGGCGGGTGACGGTGGATCGGACACGCGGGTCGGCCACCACCACCATGGCGGTCGGCTTGTTGGGGCGGTAGGCGACCAGGCTTGCGGGCTGCTCTAGGAGAACGGACACCGGGCCTCCTGGGTGAGGGACGACGGGGACCGGCTTGGGGGAGAAGCCGGTACGAACCGTGCTTTTCAAGGTCACAGACGTCTTCGGCAGCACATCGGCTCGCCTTTAGGGAATGATCACGATTTAGTGAGTAACAATTTGAACGACTCGGACAGGCGATCGATCAGTCGAAGATCGAACCAAGTTCAAAGGCGGCCGAAACTGCTCGTATTCGGGAGCGCCCGGCATCCAGGCGCCTCGGTCCCGCCCGCGCGCGGCAGGCGTGTGCGGTACGGGGCGCTCCCGGCGGGGCCGCTCCGGGGGCGGGCGGGGGACGCTCCCGGTATACGGCGTTACTTCCGGTAGGGGGGTGAACGCCGCGGGGAGCGGCGACCGGGGGCGCACACGCGGGGCGCACATGGAGCGCATCGACGGGGCCCCGCGAGGGCTTCCGCGGCCCGCGAATCCCGCCGGGTCCTGCCCGCCGCCGCGCGGTGTTTGCGCCGGTGGGCGCGGTGCGGGCGGCTCACGGACCACCGCACGGCGCCCCGGCGCACCCGGCGCCGCCGCGCCGCCGGGACCCGGGTGCACCCGCCGGAAAAAACGATGTGCCGTGCGTGGTACGGGTGTTGACGCGGCGTGTCGCGCCGGGGGGCGCTCAGGGGGTCTGGGGCCCCCGGCGCTGCGGCAGCGACACCACCGAGCCGTCCCCGGGCGACGTCGGCGGCAGGCCCGCCGTCTGGCAGAGCAGATCGCACCAGCCGGCCAGGTGCGCCCCCGTGTCGGGCACACCCCCCGCGCCCTCGCGCGGGCTCCACGAGGCCCTGATCTCGATCTGGGAGGTGGCAGGGCGCTGCGCCAGGCCCCCGAAGTGGTGGGAGCCGGCCCGTGTCACCGTCCCGCTCGCCTCGCCGAACGTCAGGCCCCTCGCCTCAAGCGCGCCCGTCAGCCAGGACCAGCAGACGTCAGGCAGCAGCGGGTCGGCCGCCATCTCCGGTTCCAGCTCCGCCCGTACCAGCGTGACGAGGCGGAAGGTGCCCTCCCAGCCGTCGTGCCCCGCCGGGTCGTGCAGGAGCACAAGACGGCCGTCGGCGAGGTCGTCCTCGCCGTCGACCACCGTGGCCTCCATCGCGTACGTGTACGGGGCGAGGCGGCGCGGCGCGCGCACCGGCTCGATCTCGATGCCGGGGCGCAGCCGTGCCGCCCCCAGCGCCTCGACCGCAGCGCGGAACGCGGGGGGAGCCGCGTCCTTCGCGCTCAGCGAAGCCGTGTCCGCCCCGCCCGTTCCGTCAGCGTCGTCCGACAGTCGTCCCTGAGCCGCAGCCATGCGGGGAAGATTAAGGGGAAGCGGGCCCCGGCGCAGGGAGGGACACCCGGCGGCGCGCGGGCTGTCCGGATAGCGCTGCTCGCCGCGTGCGAAACTTGCCGGGTGAGCGCCGACATCCGCCCCCAGGGCACCCAGCAGAACCCCCCAGGAAACGCCCCCCGCCCGCCCGCGGGTCCCGCGGCCGACTCGGCCTTCCTGCGGGCGTGCCGCCGCGAGCCGGTGCCGCACACCCCGGTCTGGTTCATGCGCCAGGCCGGACGCTCCCTCCCGGAGTACCACGCGGTGCGCGAGGGCATCCCGATGCTGGAGGCGTGCACCAGGCCGGAACTCGTCGCGGAGATCACCCTCCAGCCGGTGCGCAGGCACGGCGTGGACGCCGCGGTCTACTACAGCGACATCGTCGTGCCCCTCAAGGCCATCGGCCTCGACATCGACCTCAAGCCGGGCGTCGGGCCCGTGGTCGCCGAGCCGGTGCGCACCCGCGCCGACCTCGACCGGCTGCGCGACCTCACCCCCGACGACATCCCGTATGTCACCGAGGCCGTCGGGCTGCTCGCCGGGCAGCTCGGCGCCACCCCGCTGATCGGCTTCGCGGGAGCCCCGTTCACCCTGGCCAGCTATCTCGTCGAGGGCGGCCCGTCCCGCAACCACGAGCGCACCAAGGCGATGATGTACGGCGACCCCGCGCTCTGGGCCGACCTGCTCGACCGGCTCGCCTCGATCACCACCGCCTTCCTGAAGGCGCAGATCGAGGCCGGTGCCTGCGCCGTACAGCTCTTCGACTCCTGGGCGGGCGCCCTCGCCCCCGCCGACTACCGGCGCTCGGTGCTGCCCGCGTCCACCAAGGTGTTCTCCGCCGTCGCCGGTTACGGCGTGCCCCGCATCCACTTCGGTGTCGGCACCGGGGAACTGCTTGGCGCGATGGGCGAGGCGGGCGCGGACGTCGTCGGCGTCGACTGGCGGGTCCCGCTCGACGAGGCCGCGCGCCGCATCGGCCCCGGCAAGGCCCTCCAGGGGAACCTGGACCCCGCGGTGCTCTTCGCCCCCACCTCCGCCGTCGAGGACGCCGCCTCCGCCGTCCTGGACGCCGCCAAGGGCCTCGAAGGCCATGTCTTCAACCTCGGCCACGGCGTCCTGCCCACGACGGACCCGGACGCCCTCACCCGGCTCGTGGAGTACGTCCACACCCGCACCGGGCGCTGACCCGCCGTCAGACGGCCGTCCCTCCCGGCCCGGGCGCGTCCCCGGCCGGGAGGCGGCTACGCCCCGTCCCGGGCGCCGACCTTCGCCACCGCCTTGCGCGCCGCCACCAGTACCGGGTCCCAGACCGGGGAGAACGGTGGCGCGTAGCCGAGGTCGAGCATCGTCATCTGCTCGACCGTCATCCCCGCGGTCAGCGCCACCGCCGCGACATCGACCCGCTTGCCCGCGCCCTCGCGCCCCACGATCTGCACCCCGAGCAGCCGCCCGGTGCGCCGCTCCGCGAGCATCTTCACCGTCATCGGCGCGCTGCCCGGGTAGTAGCCCGCGCGGCTCGTCGACTCGACCGTGACCGCCACGAACTGGAGCCCGGCCCGCCGCGCGTCCTTCTCGCGCAGCCCGGTGCGCGCGATCTCCAGATCGCAGACCTTGCTCACCGCCGTGCCCACCACCCCGGGGAAGGTGGCGTAGCCGCCGCCGACGTTGGCGCCGATGACCTGGCCGTGCTTGTTGGCGTGCGTGCCCAGCGGGATGTGCCGCTGGGTGCCCGACATCAGGTCGAGCACCTCCACGCAGTCGCCGCCCGCCCAGATGTCCTCGTGACCGCGCACCCGCATCCCCAGGTCCGTCAGCAGCCCGCCGTGCTGCCCGAGCGGCAGTCCGGCCGCGCGCGCGAGCGCCGTCTCCGGGGCCACCCCGATGCCCAGGACCACGATGTCCGCCGGGTACTCGGCGCCGGGGCCCGAGCCGTCCGCGGGCGCCGTGCGCACCGCGACCGCGCGCCCTGCGGCGTCGGTGCGCACACCCGTGACGTCCGTGTCGTTGACCATACGGATGCCCATGCCGCGCATCGCGTCGTCCACCGCGCGCCCCATGTCGGGGTCGAGCGTGGCCATCGGTGCCGGGGCGCGGTTGACCACCGTGACCTCGTAGCCGCGGTTGAGCAGCGCCTCCGCCATCTCCACGCCGATGTAGCCCGCGCCGACCACCACGGCGCGCCGCCCGCGCGTCGAGCGCAGCGCCTCGATCAGCGCCTCGCCGTCGCCGAGTGTCTGCACCCCGTGCACCCCGTCGGCGTCGATGCCGGGCAGCTCGGGCCGCAGCGGCCGGGCACCCGTCGCGATCACCAGCTTGTCGTACGACAGCCAGTCCTCGGCGCCCGACGCGAGGTCCCGATGCCTGACCCGGCAGCTTGTCACGTCGATCGCGGTGACCTCGGTGCGCATCCGCAGGTCGATGCCGCGGCGGCGGTGCTCCTGCGGGGTGCGCGCGATCAGCTCGTCGAGCCCGCCGACCTGGCCGCCCACCCAGTACGGAATCCCGCAGGCCGAGAACGACGCGAAGTCGCCCCGCTCGAACGCCACGATCTCCAGGTCCTCCGGGCCGCGCAGCCGGCGCGCCTGTGAGGCGGCGGACATGCCCGCCGCGTCCCCGCCGATCACCACGAGCCGCTGCCGCGAAGGATTCATGGCCCCCACGCTACGTGCCGCCACCGACAGCGGGTCCCAGGACCTGCGGTCGCGTGCCCTTCCCCGGTGTCTGAGAGAGTGGCCGCATGCGCGCGCACACGGACCCGGACGCCGGTGCCTCCACGGCCCCGGGGGCACGGCAGGACGCACGGCGGGACGGGGGCGGGCGGCACGCCGTGGTCATCGGCGGCGGTATCGCAGGACTCGCCGCGGCCCACCGCATGCTCGCCTCCGGCGGCGGCGGCGGCGACGGCGGCGCGGGCACGCGCGCGTGGCGCTCCGTGACCGTGCTCGAAGCCTCCCCCCGGCTCGGCGGCAAGCTGCGCACCGGTCGGATCGCGGACGTCCGTGTCGACCTGGGCGCCGAATCGCTGCTCGCGCGCCGCCCCGAGGCCGTCGCCCTGGCCCGCGAGACGGGGCTCGGGGACCGCCTGGTCGCACCCTCGGCCGCGGGCGCCGCCCTGTGGAACAGGGGCCGCCTCGTGCCCATGCCGAAGGGCCATGTGATGGGCGTGCCCGGCGAGGCCGCCGCCCTCGCGGGGGTGCTCTCCGCCGAGGGCCTGCGCCGTGTCGAACGGGACCGCGACCTGCCGCCGACCGAGGTCGGCGACGACACCGCCGTCGGCGAGTACGTGGCCGCGCGGCTCGGCAGGGAGGTCGTCGACCGGCTCGTCGAACCCCTCCTCGGCGGCGTCTACGCGGGCGACGCCTACCGGATCTCGATGCGCTCCGCCGTGCCCCAGCTCTTCCGTGCCGCCCGCACCCACGCCTCCCTCACCGAGGGCGTGCGGGAACTCCAGCGCGCCGCCGCCGAACACCCCGTCGGCGGGCCCGTGTTCCTGGGCATCGAGGGCGGCGTCGGGAGCCTGCCCCCCGCCGTCGCCGACGCCGTACGCGCGCGTGGGGGCGAGATCCGCACCGGTACACGCGCGAGCGCGCTGCGCCGCACCGGCGAAGGCCGCTGGCGTATCACCGTCGACGACGGCGCACGGGGCGGCGGCGACGTCCTCGACGCCGACGCGGTCGTCCTCGCGCTGCCCGCCCCCGCCGCGGCCCTGCTCCTCGCCGCCGAGGCCCCCGCAGCCGCCGCGGAGCTGCGCTCCGTCGAGTACGCCTCCATGGCCCTGATCACCCTCGCCTACCGGCGCTCCGACGCCGAACTGCCGCCCGGCACCGGCTTCCTGGTGCCGCCGGTCGACGGGCACACCATCAAGGCCGCCACCTTCTCCGGCGGCAAGTGGGGCTGGGTCGCCGCCCAGGACCCCGGCCTCGTGGTGCTGCGCGCCTCCGTGGGCCGCTACGGCGAGACGGAGGTCCTGCGGCGCGACGACGCCGCCCTCGTCGACGCCGCGCGCCGCGACCTCGGCGCCGCCACCGGCCTCGCGGGACGGCCGGTCGCGAGCCTCGTCACCCGCTGGGACGACGGCCTCCCGCAGTACCCGGTGGGCCACCACGCGCGCGTGGAGCGCGTACGCGCCGCCCTGCCGCCGGGACTCGCGGTGTGCGGCGCCGCGTACGACGGGGTGGGCGTCCCGGCCTGTGTGGCGGGCGCCAGGGCCGCCGCCGACCTGCTGCGCGGCGACACCGCCGGGTCCGCCGGGCGCGCGGCGGACCCGGTGCGGAGCCCGCGCGGCGGCGCGGGACAATAGCCGCATGAGTGCTGCTCCCGAACGTGTCCCGAACGCGGGCAAGAAGGCCAAGGACCTCAACGAGGTCATCCGCTACACCCTGTGGTCCGTCTTCCGCCTCCGCGACCTGCTGCCGCAGGACCGCACCGGCTACGCCGACGAGGTGCAGGAGCTTTTCGACCAGCTCGCCGCCAAGGACGTCACCGTGCGCGGCACGTACGACGTCTCCGGTCTGCGCGCCGACGCCGACCTGATGATCTGGTGGCACGCCGAGACCGCCGAGGCGCTCCAGGAGGCGTACAACCTCTTCCGCCGCACCCGCCTCGGCCGCGCCCTCGTGCCGGTCTGGTCGAACATGGCGCTGCACCGCCCCGCCGAGTTCAACCGCTCGCACGTGCCCGCGTTCCTCGCCGAGGAGCAGGCACGCGACTACGTCAGCGTGTACCCGTTCGTGCGCTCGTACGAGTGGTACCTGCTGCCCGACGAGGAGCGCCGCACCATGCTCGCCGACCACGGGAAGATGGCGCGCGGCTTCCCCGACGTGCGGGCCAACACGGTGGCGTCGTTCTCGCTCGGCGACTACGAGTGGATTCTCGCGTTCGAGGCCGACGAACTGCACAGGATCGTGGACCTGATGCGGCACCTGCGCGGCTCCGAGGCGCGCCGCCACGTCCGCGAGGAGGTGCCGTTCTTCACCGGCCGCCGCAGGTCCGTCGGCGACTTGGTGGCGGGCCTCGCCTGACGCCGCGGGGCGGCCTGGGCCGCCCCGTCTCACACCCGGTGCAGGGCCCGCCGCGCCACCCGCGTGATGCGCGACGGCGGCTTCGGGCCCGACCGGTCGAGCCACCATGTGGTCAGGCGCCGCCTGACGCCGTGCGGCAGCCGCTCCCCGGCCAGCATGTGCTCGGCGAAGTCGAGCGCGTCCGCGCGGTAGCCGCCGGTCAGCGGGCGCGCCTGCGCGTACCCGGCGAACGCGCGCCGGTAGCCGGCGCCGAGGATGCGGGGCAGCTCGGGCGCCACCTTCGCCACCACGTCGGCGCGCTTGCTCACCAGCGCCCTGCTCTGCACGGCGAGCCTGCCCCGGTCGAAGCCCTCGGGCACCGGGGTCCCGGCGACCAGCGCCGACAGCAGCGCCGCCTGCGCGAGACCGAGCCGCTGCCGCGGCGCCACCCCCGCCGCCTTCACCGGCAGATAGCGCGCCGGGGGCAGCGCCTCGCACACGCGCGTGATGCCGTGCAGCCGGTCGGGCCCGTACACGGTGTCGCGGATCGCCGCCAGCTCCCCCGCGAACTCCTCGGCGGCCGGGAAGTTCTCGTCCCGTTCGAGCAGCACCCCCGGCGGTGTGACCCGGTCGGCCAGCTCGGCGAGCACCTCCATGACCACGGGCGGCACCGGGTGCGCATGGCTGTCGTGCCAGACCCCGTCACGCTCGAAACCGCCCGCCACGTGTACGTACGCGATCGCTTCGAGCGGCAGCTCGTCCAGCGCCTTCGCCGGGTCCTCGCCGCGGTTGACGTGGTTGGTGTGCAGGTTCGCCACGTCGATCAGCAGCCGCACCCCGGTGCGGTCCACCAGGTCATACAGGAACTGCCCCTCCGTCATCTCCTCGCCGGGCCAGGAGAACAGCGCGGCGATGTTCTCCAGCGCGAGCGGCACGGGCAGCGAGTCCTGGGCGATCCGCACGTTCTCGCACAGCACGTCGAGCGCGTCCCTGGTACGCGGCACCGGCAGCAGGTGCCCGGCCTCCAACGCGCGCGTGGCGGTCATCTCGCCGCCCGCGCGTACGAACGCGATGTGCTCGCTGACCAGCGGCGCGCCCAGCGCCTCCGCCCGCTCGGCGAGCGCCGCGAGCCGGTCGAGCCGCGGCGGCTCCGCGTCCCCGAGGCCGAGCGACACACCGTGCGGCACCACGCTCACCCCGCGCTGGCGCAGCCTCAGCAGCGACGCGGGCAGATGCCCTGGACAGACGTTCTCCGCGACCACCTCGACCCACTCGACGCCGGGCAGCGCCTCGACGATCCCGGCGATCTCGGGCCGCCACCCGATCCCGTTCCCCAACAGCGCCGTCTCCCCCGACAGCGCGCTTGACAGCGGCTCCATCGTCCCCCGACCCCCCTCGTCCGGTCCGGCGCGCGGCACGGGCAGACCGAACCCGCACACCGTGGTCTTTCGATTACATGACCGACATACGGGGGGACGAAGCGGGTTCGGCCTCGTTCAGAGCTGGATCTGAGGTTCCGTCGGGCGGCACCGGGGCACACACGCGCGTGCCGCCCGCCACCCGTCAGCGCCCATGCGCCGTGCCGCCGATCGCGGTGTGCCCCGCCACGGCGACCGTGGGCCCCGGCGCTATCTCCGTGAACCCGGCGTCCCGCACCACCGGCACCCCGCCGACGAGCAGCTTCGCCCAGTGCTCCGGGTCCGCGGTGCGCACCGCGAGCGGGAACCCCGCGTCCCGCCACGCCGCACGCGCCCCGTCGTCCAGCTCCCACCAGGCGAGTTGGGCGGCGTGGCCCACCTGCGCCATCGTCTTGCCCGCCGACATGTCGACATGCGGATTCACCCACAGCACCGGCGTCCCGGGCGGCGGGGGTGGCGGTGGTGCGGGGTCGTCGAGTTCGGTGCCGGAGACCTGGAGCCGCGCCAGGTCCTTTGGCCAGCCGTCGAGTGGCACCGGGGGGAACACCCGCACCCGCGCGGCGGCGCCCTCGACCGTGATGCCGGGCAGCGCCTCGGCGCGCCGCCACTCGGCGCCCCTGGCGCGCCGCACCACCTTGCGGATACGGGCGTCCTGCCAGGCGCGCATCGCCCCTGCCCACTCGCCGTCGCCGGTGGAGCGTGGGTCGCAGAGCATCACGAGCACCGCGCGCGCCGCCGTCTCCAGGGCGTCCGTACGGGCCGGGGGAGCGGCGCGCTCAAGACTGACCACCATCGGCAGGACGTACTGCGCGCGCTCGTCGCGCTCGTCCGCGCCGTCCCGGAACGGGCTGTCCTGCGCCGCGCCGCCCTGCGGCTGCTGTTCCTCGCTGCTCACGCGGCCAAGTCTGCCAGGGCGCGCCGGGCCGCCCGCCCGGCGGCCGGGGGGAATGCCGGGAACGGCTTGGCCGGGGCGCCCGGCTGGGCCACCATGGTCCCCATGAGGCGTGATCACCCCGGAGGACCGGTACGGCTCTCCGGGGTCGGGCGGCGCTACCGGCTCGGCGGCCCCTGGGTGCTGCGCGGCGTCGACCTGGAACTGCCGGGCGGGCGGCTGGCCAGGATCGAGGGGGCGAACGGCAGCGGCAAGTCCACGCTGCTGCGGCTGCTCGCGGGGCTCGACGCGCCGAGCGAGGGCCGGATCACCGGGCGCGGCAGGACCGCCTACGTGCCGGAACGCTTCCCCGCCGCGCTGCCGTTCACCGCCGAGAGCTATCTCGCCAGGCTCGGCCGGGTACACGGCCTGCGCAGGGGCGCCGCGGCCCGCGCCGCCGCCGACTGGCTGGAGCGGCTGGGCGCGGGCGCGTTCGCGCGTACCCCGATGTCGGAGCTTTCCAAGGGCAGCAGCCAGAAGGTAGCCGTGGCGCAGGCCCTGCTCGCCGCGCCCGACCTGCTGGTGCTCGACGAGGCGTGGACGGGCCTGGACACCGCGGCGCGCGCGGAACTCGACCGCGCGGTCGCCGAACGGCTCGCCGCGGGCGGCGCCGTCGTCTTCGTCGACCACGACCCCCGCAGGCTCGCCGACGCGCCGCACGCGCGTTACGCGGTCGTCGGCGGCGTGCTCGCTCCCGCGCGGGAGGCCGACGCCGGGCCCACGGTGGTCATCGAGACCCGCCCCGCCGTGCCGCCTCGGCGCGCGGGCGCCGCCAGGACCGAGGCCACGGCGCTGCCGTCCGCCCTGGCGGGCGCGGTGGTGCTGGGCGAGGGGGAGGCCCGCCAGGCGTACGGTGCGGCGGCCGGGCCCGGCACGCTGCGGCTCGCCGTGCCCGCCACCGGCTCCGACGCCGCCCTGCGCGCGCTGCTGGACGCGCGGCCGCCCTGGCACATCGTCTCGGTACGCGCGGCCGCCCCGCACCCCGCGGGCGCCGCGAGCACCGACGGCGTGGGGAGCCCCGAGGGCGCCGCGGGATGAACGGACGGGGGAGCCATGGGATGAACGACGCGAGGAACGACGGGGAGAACGACCGGGAGGGGGACGGGGCTTGAGCGCCGTGCTCGGCTACCACCTGGCGCTGCTGCTGCGCTCCCAGCGCTGGGTGCCGCCGCTGATCCTCTACGCGGGCTTCTCCGCCGTCGGCGTACGGCCGGGCCAGCCGATACTGGACTCGCTGGGCTTCACCGCCGCCGCGACGCTCCCCATGGCGGGGTGGCTGGTGCGGATCTGCGCCACCAACGAGCCCGCGGCGGCGCGCGGCTGCGTGGCGGCGGGCGCCGGGGCCGTACGCGCCCATCTGGGCTGTCTGCTCGCGGCGCTGCTCGCCGCTGTCGCCCTGGGCGCCGTGGCCACCCTGTTCGTCGTCCTGATCAGCGACCCCGCGAACAACGACGGCACCGCCCCCGTCCCGCGCCGGCCCGCAGCGGGCGCGGGGCTGCTCGCGATGCTGGTGTGCGCGCTGCTCGGCGCCGCGGCGGGCGCCCTCACCAGCCGCCCGCTGCTGCACCGCACCGGGCGCGCGGTGCCCGCGCTGCTGCTCGCGCTTGTCGTGGTGCTGATCACCACAGGATCGCCGGTGCGTACGGCCCTCTCCGACCTGGTCACCGGGTCGCAGGACGGCACCGTACGCACCCCGGCACTGCCGCTGCTGCTCGGCGCGGTGATCGCCGCGGCGGCGGGCGCCGTGGCCTGCGCGCTCGCGCCGCGCCGGGACTGAACGCGCGCGGGTCAGCCCGAGCAGGCCGTGCGCTGGGCCTCCTGCCACTCGCACACGGGGCACAGCGTGATCCCGGCCGTGGACTCGGGGTACTCCGTGGGCTCGCGGCACAGGACGCACTCGGCGCGCGGCTCTCCCGTCGCGGGTTCTTCGCTCATGCGCCCAGGGTAGGCGCCGCCGCCCGGGGCGGGGCTGTCCGTGGTGGGGTTGTCCGTGGTGGGGCTGTCCCCACCACGGCCCGGGAGGCTGACCGGCGTGTGCCTGGCGCCCCCGCGCCGGAGGATGACGGGGTGGCCACGGCGGCCACGCCCGCGCCCCGGCACCCGCCGGTACGGCTCCGCCCGCGACGAAACGGGAACCCCATGTCCTTCGCACAGCGGAACGTGACGACCGCGCCGCCGCACGCCGCGCCGCGCCCGGTGCGCCACGCCTTCGGGCTCTGTGCCGCCGCCGTCGGCTGCGACCTCGCCGTCGCCGCGTACGGGGCAGGGTCGGGTTCGGGCGAGAGCGCCCTGAGCACGGGGGTGTTCGCCGCCGCGCTCGTCCTCGCGGTGCGGCTGCGCGGCGGCGACCCCTGGGCGAGGACCGCGCTGGCCCTGCTGCTCGCCGTGTTCGGCACGCTCTCGGTGGCCACGGCGGCGGTCCACGGCCACGCGCTCGCCGCGGTGGGCCCGGGGCACGCGCTCGGTATCGGCGTCCTGGCCCTGCACGCGGGCCTCGTGGCGGCGGGCGTCGCCTGTGCGCACCGGGCGGAGGCCAACGCCTGGTTCCGCACGGTGCGGAGGTAGCAGGCCCGGCTCAGCAGCCGGGCGCCTCACCGGAAGTGGTTCCGGGGGCGGTGTCCCGCGCGGGTGCCGCGTCCAGGAGGCGTGCGCCCTCCCGGGCCAGGGCGGTGAGCCGGGAGAGCGCGCGGTAGTACTTCTTGCGGTAGGCGCCGCGCAGCAGCTCCTCGCCGAAGAGCGCGTCGAACGGCACGCCCGAGGCCAGCACCGGCAGTTCGCGGTCGTACAGCCGGTCGGCGAGGACCACGAGCCGCAGCGCCACTGCCTGGTCGCGCACCGGCGCCACCCCGGTGAGGCAGACCGCCCCGACGCCCTCGGCCAGCGCGCCGTAGCGGCTGGGGTGCACGCGCGCGAGGTGCGCGAGCAGCTCGGGGAAGCGGTCGAGGAAGGCACCGGGCACCCGGCGCGCCGCCGCCTCCACCACGGCGTCGTCATACGGCGCGGGCGCCGGGGGCAGCCCCCGGTGGCGGTGGTCGTCGCCGTCCACGCGCACGGCATGGAAGCGCGCGGCGAGGCCCTGGATCTCCCGCAGGAAGTCGGCCGCCGCGAAGCGGCCCTCGCCGAGCCGGTCAGGCAGTGTGTTGGAGGTCGCCGCGAGCGCGACCCCGGCGTCCGCGAGCCGCCCCAGGAACGAGGAGATCAGCACCGTGTCGCCGGGGTCGTCGAGTTCGAACTCGTCGACGCAGAGCAGCCGGTGCCCGCTCAGCGCCTCCACGGCCCGCTGGAAGCCGAGTGCCCCCACCAGGTGCGTCAGTTCCACGAAGGTGCAGAACGCCTTGCGCGCGGGCTCCACGGGGGCCGCGTGCCACAGCGACGCGAGCAGGTGCGTCTTGCCGACGCCGTAGCCGCCGTCGACGTAGATTCCGCGCGCCGGAGCGGGCGCCGGTGCGCGCCGGGAGCGCGCGCCGAGCAGGCGCCGTCCGCGCCCCCGCTCCGGCGTCTCGCCGATCGCCCGCGCGAAGTCTTCGAGCAGCCGGACGGCGGCCTCCTGGCCCGGCCGCCCGGGATCGGGGACGTAGGTCGCGAAGCGCACCTCGGCGAACCGCGGCGGCGGCGTCAGCGCGGCGACGAGGCGCGCGGCGTCCACCCGCGGTTCACGCCCGCTCAGCGACGGCGGGGCGCCCCCTCCGGCGCGAGAGCCCGACGGGGCCGACGGGCCCACGGGGGACATGGCGGACGGAGGGCGCGAAGAGGGCGCAGGGGACGATGAGGGCGCGGGGGGTGTAGGGGGCGTGGAGGGCACAGTTCCCCACTGTAGGGCGCGTGCCAGACTGCACCGCATGCGACAACTGTTCCCTGTGACCGAGGAGACAGCGGGCGGCCGGGAGGGCGCGCGCGCCTGGGACCTCCCGGAGCTGGCCGCCGCCTACGCCTACCCCGAGCCCGCCGAGTACGGCCCCGGGGGCGCCTGGCTGCGCGCGAACATGGTCGCGTCGCTGGACGGCGCCGGGCAGCACGACGGGCGCTCCGCCCCCCTGTCGAGCCCCGCGGACATGCGGATCTTCGGCACCCTGCGGGCGCTCGCCGACGCGGTCGTGGTCGGCGCTGGCACCGTACGGCAGGAGGGGTATCGCCCGGCACGCGCGCGTGCCGCGTTCGCCGCGTCCCGGGCGGCGGCCGGCCAGTCGCCCGCGCCCGCGATCGCGGTGGTCAGCGCCACCCTCGACCTGGACCTCGCGGCGCCGCTGTTCACCGAGCCGGTCGTGCCCACCCTGATCCTCACGGGCGCGGGCGCGCCCGCGCACCGGCTGGCCGAGGCCCGCCGGTCCGGGGCCGACGTGGTCGTCGCGGGGGAGGGCGTCGGGGTGGAGCCGTCGGCGGCGGTACGGGCGCTGGCGGGGCGCGGGCTGCGCCGGCTGCTGCTCGAAGGCGGGCCGACCCTGCTCGGCGAGTTCGTCGCCCAGGACGTCGTCGACGAGCTGTGCCTCACGCTCTCGCCCACCCTCACCTCGGGCAGCGCGCAGCGCATCGCGAGCGGCCCCGCCGTTCCCGAGCCGCACCGCCTCGCCCTCTGCTCGCTGCTGGAGGAGGACGGGTTCCTCTTCACCCGCTACCGACGGGCCGCGTGAAGCTGCCTGCGCTTCCCTCCGTTTCCCACCGTTTCGCCATGATTTATTACGGACGCCCCGCATTTGTCCGATACCCCTCCGTGCGCCCCGCATCCGTTCCCCGTGGGGCGCGCGGAGCCGTGTTTGCGGGGGTGGAGCCTCTCTGTGTGTCCGGTCGGATACCTCCTGTGCGGGATTGCCCCTTCGAACTGACGACCACCGGAATAATCAGTTCCGTTTAGCCTTCGCCGGGCACACTAAATCTCGCGGTCCCCGTGCGAATGCGGGGCAGGATGGTTTCCGCGGGCCCGAGCCGGGGCCCCTGGAGGAGAAGGGCGCCCGTCGTGTTCACAAGCGTACTGATGATCGAAAAGGCCCTGACGTCGGCCGACGTGGAGTTCGTCACCACCCTGCACGGTGACGAGGGCGCTTCCTTCCGGGTACTGCTCCAGCCGCGCGGCGACCAGGCCGACCGGCTGCTGAGAGCCATCGACGACGTCGCGCTCGGGGAGCTGGACGAGGCCGCCCGCGAGGCGGAGACCCCGGAGGGGCGGGCCGCGAGGAGCACAGGCGAGCGGGCACTTGAGGTGTCGGTCGCGGCGCTGCACGCGGCGGGCTGCGAGGCCACCGGCAGGCTCGTCGAGGAGCACCCGTTGGACGCGCTGCGCTCGCTGGTCGAGGAGGCCGGGGCGGACGAGGTGATCGTGCTCACCGACCCGCACTACGTGGAGGAGTTCTTCCACCGCGACTGGGCGTCACGCGCGCGCCACAAGGTGGGCGTGCCCGTGCTCAAGCTGTTCTCGCACAGCAGCGCGTGAGCGCGGGGCCGCGCGGCCGGGCCCATCGGCCGCGCGGCCAGGCGGCGGCAGGGGCATAGGGTGGGGCGCGCCCCGGCAGCGGCGCGGCACGCGCGCGTGCCCGGCCGCGCGGGGCGGCGCCCCACCGGCGCCCGCACGCCCGTCCGCACGTCGTACGTTCCGCACATGGGGAGAACAGACATGGCACCCGGCCTTCCAGACGCCATGGACCGACCGCACTTCCTCGGCATCGGGGGCGCCGGGATGTCGGGCATCGCCAAGATCCTCGCGCAGCGGGGGGCGGCGGTCTCGGGCAGCGACGCGAGGGAGTCCGCCACCGTCGCCGCGCTGCGCGAGCTGGGCGTGACCGTCCACATCGGGCACGCGGCCGCGCACCTCGCCGACGACGCGACCTGCGTGGTGGTGTCCTCCGCGATCCGCGCGGACAACCCCGAGCTGGCCCGCGCCGCGGAGCTGGGCATCCCCGTGGTGCACCGCTCGGACGCGCTCGCCGCGCTGATGGCCGGTACCAGGCCGCTCGCCGTCGCGGGCACCCACGGCAAGACCACCACGACGTCCATGCTCGCGGTCGCCCTCACCACCCTCGGGCTCGACCCGTCGTACGCGATCGGCGGCGACCTGGACGTGCCGGGCTCCAACGCGCACCACGGCAAGGGCGACATCTTCGTGGCCGAGGCCGACGAGAGCGACCGCAGCTTCCACAAGTACGCGCCCGAGGTCGCCGTCGTCCTCAACGTCGAACTCGACCACCACGCCAACTACGCCTCCATCGAGGAGATCCACGAGTCGTTCGCGACGTTCGCCGACCGGATCACCGAGGGCGGCACGCTGGTCCTGGCCGCCGACCACGAGGGCGCGCGCGAGCTGGCCGGGCGGCTGCCCGCGGGCCTGCGCACCGTCACCTACGGCGAGGCCGAGGACGCCGACGTACGGGTGCTCGCGGTGCGCCCGCACGGGCTCACCAGCGAGGTCACGGTGGTGCACGAGGGCGAGGAGCTGACCTTCACCGTCTCGGTCCCCGGGCGGCACTACGCGCACAACGCCGTCGCCGCCCTCACCGCGGGCGCCGCGCTCGGCGTGCCCGCCGCCGACCTGGCGCGCGCCCTCGGCTCGTACACGGGCGTCAAGCGCCGCCTCCAGCTCGTCGGCGAGGCGGCCGGGGTGCAGGTCGTGGACTCCTACGCGCACCACCCCACGGAGATGACCGCCGACCTGGAGGCGGTGCGCGGCGCCGCTCCCGACGCGCGGATCATCGTCGTCTTCCAGCCGCACCTGTTCTCGCGCACCCAGCAGCTCGGCGCCGAGATGGGCGCCGCCCTCGCGCTCGCCGACACCTCCCTGGTCCTCGACATCTACCCCGCGCGCGAGGACCCCGTCCCCGGCGTCACCAGCGAGCTGATCATCGACGCGGCGCGCGCCGCGGGCGCCGTGGTGCGCGCCGTGCACGACCGCGCGGACGTGCCGGGGCTCGTCGCGGGAATGACCGGGCCCGGCGATCTCGTTCTCACCATGGGCGCGGGTGACGTGACGGAACTCGGGCCCCGGATCGTCGGACGGCTGTCCGGCGATCCGTCCGACCAGTGAGCGAAGCGAGGAACGGATTCGCATGGCGTACGACGTCGAGAAGCCGGATGAGCAGTGGCGCGCGGAGCTGTCCGACGCGGAGTACGCGGTCCTGCGCAGGGCCGCGACCGAGCCCGCGTTCACCGGTGAGTACACCGACACCAAGACCGAGGGCGTCTACTCCTGTCGCGCGTGCGGCGCCGAGCTGTTCACCTCGGACACCAAGTTCGAGTCGCACTGCGGCTGGCCCTCGTTCTTCGACCCCAAGGACACCGACGCGGTCGAGCTGATCCAGGACCGCTCCCACGGCATGGTCCGCACCGAGGTCCGCTGCTCCCGCTGCGGCTCCCACCTCGGCCACGTCTTCGAGGGCGAGGGCTACCCGACCCCGACCGACCAGCGCTACTGCATCAACTCGATCTCGCTGCGGCTGGCTCCCGAAGGGGAGTAGGACGGCAGGGGCTGCCCCAAGGGGCACCACCGCCGTCCTGTTCTCACTCGGACGCGTACGTGCGGACCCAGTCGACCTCGAACCTGGCCGGGCGTACGCCGCTGGTGCCGGTGAAGTTGTCGAGCTGGATGCAGAGGTTGCCCTCGGGCATGGCCTGGATGTCACCGCGGTCCTCGTCGGCGCCGTCCGCCAGGTGGAAGTACTGCTTGCCGTCCACATAGCCGGTCAGTCCGTCCGGGGACCAGTCGAAGGCGAAGTTGTGCCACTTCGTCATGTCCACCGAGCAGTCCTCGACGTGCTTCTTCTCGTCGCCGGGGCTGTCCGGGTAGTGCAGCCACGCGCCGAGGCACGCGGAGTCGGGGTCGGTGTACTCGACCCAGTCGTACTCGCCGTCCGCAAGGCGGTCGTCCGAGGTCGGCCAGATCAGGTGCAGCGGGTGGTAGGTCGCGCCGTCGTCCCCGGTGTTGGACGAGCGCGAACGGATCTCCCAGCGGCCGTAGTGGGCGTCACGCTTCTGCCGCAGCCATCCGGTGTCGCCGTTCTCGTCGCCTGTCATGGTGAGGACGCCGTCGTCGACGACGCTGTTCTTCGCGCACCGGCGGCCGTGATCGGAGTGGCCCGGCCAGCAGCCTTCCGTACCGCCCTCGTCACCCGAGGGGGTGGACCACTTGCCGGGGTCGACGGGGCCGTCGTCATCGAACTCGTCGGACACCGGCAGCGGGTCGCCCCAGCCGTACTTCTGGGCAGCCTGCGTCCCGTCGCCCTCCTCGCCCGTGGGCAGCGTCAGCTTCCAGTCGTCGAGATCGAGGACGTCGGCCGGGTTCTTCGCGGCGGCACGGCCGCCACTGCCCGTGGTGCCGGGCCCGGTGACGGTCCCGGCACCGTCGGCCCGCGCGAGCGCCGGTGCCGCCAGTGCCACCACCGTGACGAGCGCGGACGCCGCCAGTGTCGACCGGACGCGTCTGCTCCCCGCCATACGGATCACACGGGTACGCCGCACAGCGTTCCCCTCCCTGTTCGGGTGTCTCCCCGCCGTGCCCGGCCCTTGCGCGGCGCGCACGTGTCACCGGAGCCGTGGGGCTGGTCCGCGCGAACCCTAGGGGCAGGGCCGGGGGAGGGGTCCCGCGTGGCGTCGGGCGAGCGGCGGCGGGTCAGTGCCCGCCGTTAACCTGCACCTGTCCGACGGCCGCGTCGCCGAGGTCCCACCGGTTCAGCAGCCGCTGGTAGGTGCCGTCCTTCATCAGCGCCTTCAGCGCCGCGACCACGGCATCCCGCAACTCCCGCTGGCCGCCGGGAACGGCGATGCCCCGCAGCCCCCTGGCGTCCTTGACGAGGCTGGCCGTCAGCTCGGCCTCCGGCGACTCGTACGTGGTCAGGGCCGCCAGCGGATACTGCAAGACCGCCACCTCGGCCTCGCCCCTCCGGATCGCGTCGACCATCTCCTCGCGGTGGTCGGCGGGCAGGAAGTGGAGCGGATGCCGGCAGCGGGCCTCGTCGCGGATGTCGTTCTGAAGCTCCGGGTCGTCGTAGGTGACGATCGCCTTGCCGCACACCTCGGACAGGAACTCGTGCCGTGTGTCGCCGACGAGGCCGAAACCGCTGCGGACGGTGTCGACCATGTCCACGCCCCACCCCTTCCGGTGCTCCGGGGTGTCCGCGAGATCGCTCACCGCGAGGTGGGCCTCGACCGTGCGGCCCTTCTCGACGGCGGCAGGGGCGATGTCCTCGTCGTCCAGCTCCCGGGTGAAGCGGACGGGCACGCCGAGCCGCTTCCCCATCTCCTTCATCAGATCCACCTCGAACCCGACCGGGGTGCCGTCCTCCACATACATCAACGCCCCCTTGTCGTCGGCGACATGGACGGTGAGCCCGCCCGCGTCGCGCACCGCCCGCGGCACGGCGTGGCCCAGCGGCGCCCCCGCCGAACCGGCCGTCCCGCCCCTGCCCTCCGGCGGCGGGCCCGTCTCCCCGGCCCGCACCACCAGCCATCCCCCCACCGCAAGCGCGAGCACCGCGGACACCGCCCCCAGGAGATGGCGATTGCGGCGTCGCCCGCTCCACACGGTCCAGGCCGCGCGTGCCGCCCCCGCCCGCGAGGAGTCACGCGGCCCCGCAGCCGCGCCGAGGACCGGCTCGTCCCGCGGCGACAGCGCACCGGCGGGCTCCGCGGGCCCGGCCCCCGGCGGGACGTACGTGGTCTGGTTGCGCCGCGCGGCCGCCCTGTCGCGGCTCCGCCCCTCGTCCCGTAACAGTGCCGCCACGTCCCGCCCGAGACGGGCCGTCAGCTTCGGCGGCAGCCAGCGGTCGGTGCCCGCCCCCGCCTGCGCCAGCGGCAGCACCTCTGCCAGCTCCGGCCGCCCCTCCGGCTCCTTCGCCAGACACCGCACCACCAGGTCCCGCAGTGCCCCCCGCAGCGCCCCCTCCTCGGGGCCGAGCCGGGGCGGGTGGTTCATCACCCGGTACAGCACGGTGTGGAGCGGCGCGTCGTCCCAGGAGAACGGCGAGAGACCGGTCGCCGCGTACGCCAGCACCGCGCCCAGCGCGAACACGTCCACCGCGCCCGTCAGCCGCTCCCCGCTGATCTGCTCGGGCGCCATGTAGCCGGGCGTGCCGAGCAGGGTCCCGGTGCGGGTGAGCCGCGTACTGGCGTCCACCGCTCGCGCGATACCGAAGTCGATGACCCTCGGGCCCTCGGGCGACACCATCACATTCGACGGCTTCAGATCGCGGTGGATCAGCCCGGCACCGTGAATCCCCGTCAGCGCCTGCCCGAGCCCGTGCGCCAGCGCCCACACCGACCGCTCGGCCAGCGGCCCGTGCAGGGAGTCCACCACCGTCTGCAGCGGCGCCCCTGCCACATAGGTGAGGGCGACCCACGGCACCGCCGACTCGGTGTCGCAGTCCAGCACCGGCGCGGTCCATACGCCGCCTACACGCCGCGCCGCCCGGACCTCCGCGCGAAACCGCTGCCGGAACTGGGCGTCCACGGCCAGGTCCTCGCGTACGACCTTGACCGCCACCATCCGCCCGTCCCGCGCACGCCCCAGGAACACCTGGCCCATGCCGCCCGTACCCAGCCGCCCCAGCAGCTCGTACGCGCCGACGGTGGGCGGGTCCCCCGCCCGCATAGGCTCCACAGTCAACTCCCCCGGCCTTCGTCGGTCTTCCTACGACACCGCGCCCGCCGCCGCTGTCGAACGGCCGGCGCGGGTCCATCATGGCCGCAAGAAGTCCGCTGCGACACCGGCGGCTTCACCGGGGGGCGTGCATGGTGCCGTGCTCGACGCCCTTCGAGCGGAACGCCCCGCCGGGCTTCAGCGGGCGCACCGCGGCGCCCTGGAGGACGCTTCGGCCGGTGTCGAAGCGTGAGCCGTGGCAGGGGCACTCCCACAGACACCGGCGATGCCGCCACCGACGACGACGGCGTCCACCTCGGTGCTCTCCCGCAGCGGCGGACGCGCGGGGACGGTCTCCTCCAGCCAGTGGGACACCGGCCTGCCGGGCAGTGAAGCCATCACCTCTCCCTCTCGCTCGCGGTTCCTCACGGGGTCTGACCGGGCCCGGCGCTGTCGTACGGGAGTCGTCGTACAGCGGGAGCGCAGAGGGCGGTCATCGGGACGGGGCGGTGTGTCAGGGGGCCGCGAGGGGGGACTCGCGGCTGTGTCGGCGCGGCGGGACAGACCGTGTCGTCGTGAGCCACGAAGGCCGTAGGCCACCGAGTGGGAGGCAGCAATGAAGGCGCTGGTGTACAAGGGCCCGAAGGACGTCGCGGTCGAGGAGGTACGGGACGCCAGGGTCGAGAGGCCGACCGACGCCCTGGTGAGGATCACGTCCACCAATATCTGCGGCTCCGACCTGCACATGTACGAGGGCCGCACCCCCATGGAGACCGGTCGTGTCCTCGGGCACGAGAACCTGGGCGAGGTCGTCGAGACCGGCTCCGGTGTGGACCGGGTCCGGGTGGGCGACCGTGTGTGCCTGCCCTTCAACATCGGGTGCGGCTTCTGCGAGAACTGCGAGCGCGGACGCACGGGCTTCTGTCTGACGGTGGACTCCGACACCCCCGGGGGCGCCTACGGGTTCGCGGCCATGGGCAGCTACGCGGGAGGCCAGGCCGAGTACCTGAGGGTGCCGTGGGCGGACTTCAACTGCCTCGTCCTTCCCGAGGACGCGCAGGAGAAGGAGAACGACTATGTGATGCTGGCGGACATCTTCCCCACCGGCTACCACGCCACCGAACTGGCCGACGTCTCCCCGGGGGAGACCGTGGTGGTGTACGGCGCGGGCCCCGTAGGTCTGATGGCGGCGTACTCGGCCACCCTGCGCGGGGCGAGCCGGACCATCGTCGTGGACCGGCTCCCCGACCGGCTGCGGCTGGCCGAGAAGGCGGGCGCCGTGGCCGTCGACGACTCGCGCGGCGACCACGTGGAGCAGATCCTCGACCTGACCGACGGCGGGGCCGACAAGGGCTGTGAATGCGTCGGATACCAGGCCCACGACCCCGAGGGGAACGAGAGGCCGGAGCGGACGATGAACGACCTGGTCGCCTCCGTCAAAGCGACCGGGGCCATCGGCGTCGTCGGCGTCTTCCTGCCGCAGGACGAGGGCGCGCCGAACTCGTTGACGCAGGAGGGCAAACTCCCCTTCGACTTCGGCCAGTTCTGGTTCAAGGGGCAGCGCATCGGCACCGGCCAGGCCAACGTGAAGGCGTACAACCGGCGCCTCGCGCAGCTCATCCGGCACGACAGGGCGAAGCCCTCGTTCATCGTGTCCCACGAACTGCCCCTGGACGAGGCGGCCGAGGCGTACCGCAACTTCGACGACCGTGTCGACGGCTGGACGAAGGTCGTCCTCAAGCCCTGAGGCTGCCGTGAGCCGTCCGGCACACGCCGAATCCCGCGCGGTCGCGGGTCAGCGTTCGAAGGAGCCGGTCTGGCAGATGCGCAGCGCGATGTCGCGCAGTTTCTCGTTGCGCTCCTGGGAGAGGCGGCGCATGGCGTCGAAGGCCTCCTCCTCCGAGATGTGGTGGCGCTCCATGACGATGCCCATGGCCTGGCCGATGGTGTGGCGGCTCTCGATGCCCTGGCGGAACTGGTCGGTGTGCCGGGCCCCGGCGACGCCGACCGCCGCGTGCGAGGCGAGCGACCAGCCCGCGATCTCGCTGTCCTCGTCGAAGACCGCGGGTGACTTCGAGTAGAGGTTCAGCGCCCCCAGGTTCCTCTCCTGCTCCGTGTAGAGGAGGAACCCCATCATGCTGCCGATCCCGAGGTCGCGTGCGGCGGGGACGTACCGTCTCCACCGGTCCTGCGGGGCGTTGAAGTCCTCGACGCGGAACACCCGGTGGCCGGCGGCGGGCCGGGTGTCGATGCAGGGGCCCTCGCCGTAGGTCTCCTGGAGCCTGTCAGAGGAGGTGGCGAGGGGGTTGGTGGCGGCGAGGGTGCGCACGGCGCCGTTGCGCACGACCATCACCCCGGCCGCGTCGCAGCCGTCGATGATCTCGACCGCGGAGGTGGTGACGCGTTGCAGCGTGCTGTCGACGGACTCCTGCGCCATGAGGTCCCGGGCGAGTGCGGCCATCCGCACCGCGAAATCCTGCCAGTCCATCGTGCTCCCCTCCGCGGAGGCAGATCCGCCTCCGTGCCCTACCCTCCACCCTGCCATGCTCTCCGTCCAGGGAGTGGCCACCGGCTTTTCCGCCGCGAGGCATGGGCTTGGCCTGGGTTTGGGCAGGCGGCTCGCGCGCAGGGTCCTGCCGGTGTCAGCCGTCGGCGGCCGGATGGGCCGCGAGTGCTTCGGCGCGGCTGCTGTGGACGGCGAGGACCTGCTCCGCGCCGGTCAGGGCGAGCAGCCGGCTCACGGCCGGGGGAGGGGCGGCGAGGACGAGCTGGCCACCGGCTTCCAGCGCCCGGCGGCGCAGCCGGAGCAGGGCGTTGTAGCCGGAGGAGTCGCAGAAGGTGGTCCGCGACAAGTCCATGATCAGCAGCGGGTGGTCGGCGAGGAGGCCGCTCGCCTGGCGGTAGAGGTCGCCCGCGGTCTGCATGTCGAGGGCGCCCGTGAGGGCCACCACGGCACGCGGGCCCCGGGTCTCGGCGGGGTCGAGGGTGAGTTCGCTCATGGCCGGGTGCTCCGCTCCTCGCTGGAGAAGATGGGCGTGCCGTCGCCCGGCAGCGCGGTGGCGTGGGGGTCGGGGACGCCCGCGAGGGCCGCGGCGCGGGTGCTGGGGGCGGGCGAGGGGCCCAGCCACTCGCACAGCAGGATGGTGGCGTCGTCCTGGAGGTGCCCGTCGTGGTGGTCGAGGATGGTCCTCGTGAGGCGGCGCAGGGTCTCCGGGACGGGCAGCCGGTCGGCGTGGCGGCGTACGAGGAAGTCGAGGAAGCGCTCAAGACCGAACACGGTGTCCTCGCTGTTGCGGGCCTCGGTGATCCCGTCGGTGTAGAACACGACACGGTCGCCCGGCTCCAACTGCTCCGTACAGGCGGGGTGTTCGATGCCGAGGCCGGTGCCCATCGGGTGCATGGGCTTGCAGGTGAGGTGGGTGCTCCAGCGTGAGCCGCGGATCACCAGCGGCGGGGGATGCCCGCGGTTGACCCAGGTCAGCTCGCCGGTGCGGGTGTCGAGGCTGGAGAGGATGCCGGTGGCGTAGCGCCGGTAGTCGTACTGCTCGATCAGGGCTTCCTCCACGGCCTCGCCCGCCTCCAGCAGGCTCGCGCCCTGCCGCCGGGCGTTGCGGCAGGCGCCCAGGGCGAGGTGCGCGGTCAGGCCCGCGGCGGTGTCGTGCCCCATCGCGTCGAAGATCGACAGATGGATCAGCGGCCCGTCGGTGCCGTAGTCGAAGGCGTCGCCGCTGACCTGGTAGGCGGGCTCCGTCGAGGCGGCGATCACCACCCGGCCGTCCGCGTAGCTGCGCGGGTTGGTCAACTGCCACTGCATCTCGGCCGCCACGTTCATCGGCCTGCTGCGCGTCAGCCGGGCCAGGCTGTCGCTGCCGTGGGTCTTGCTGACGATCACCACCGCGAGCAGGGCCGCCAGCCGGTCCGCGTCCTCGCGCGCCCTGGCGTCGTCGTGCGCGGAGCAGAGCCGCAGCAGCCCGAGACGTGCGGTGCCGTCGACCAGCGGCACCCACCAGTGGTAGCCGTCGGCGTCGGGGGCCTTCGCGTCCACGATGTGCCCGTACTGGAAGGCACGGCCGGGCGCGGTGGAGTCGACGGGGATCTCCTCCTGCTCCCGCCGGGGGTGCCGCCCGTCGTCGCCCGGCATCAGCCGCAGGGTGAGGCCTTGGAGGTCGGCCAGGTAGATGTCCGCCTCGCAGAAGCCCGCGTGAGCGGCGCTCTCGGCGGCCTGCACCGGCAGGTACTCCAGGGGCATGATGTGGCTGGCGGCGAGCAGGTCGCCCAGCATCCGCCGCCCGCCGCCGTCCCGCCCCGGGTCGCTCACTCCGCGCTCACCCCTCCCGCACCCTCCGCACAGCGCCCACGCCCGCAGCCCGGCCGACGGCGGCGCCCTCGCGACGTGCCCCCGGCGCCCTCGCCGGGACGGCCGCGCGGCCCGCGCGGGTCACCGGTGGTGGCGCGAGTCGGCGCCACCCCGCTCCCCTCCCGGCCTCCGGGCCGGGGCACTGCCACGATCTCCATCTGCGGGGCCTTCGCGTAGAGGGGCGGCCGACGTGCGCAGCCGCGCCGACCGAGTACCCATGACGGCCCACCTCAACCTGTCGCCCCGATCGGGTACGCGGCGATGAGTTCTGCCGTGTCCGGCGGTCGTACGGGCGGACCCGTCGCCGAGGAGGACTTCTGATGCGCAGCGTGACCTATTCGATGAACGTCTCACTCGACGGCTACGTCGTCGGCCCCGACGGCGGCTTCGACTGGTCGGTGCCCGACGAGGAGGTCTTCCGCCTCGCCACCGACGAGGTGCGGGAGACCGGCGTCCATCTGCTGGGACGACGGCTGTACGAGACGATGCTGTACTGGGAGACCGCCGAGCAGGACCCGGCGCTCGACTTCCCGACGCGCGAGTTCGCCGCGCTCTGGAAGCGGCTCCCCAAGGTGGTGTTCTCCACCACGCTGTCCGCGGTACGGGGCAATGCACGCCTGGCCTCCGGCGGCCCCGCGGAGGAGATCGAGCGGTTGCGGGCCGAGCCGGGGGACGGCGACATCGCGATCGGCGGCGCGACGCTGGCCGCCGCGGCGGCCGCGGCGGGTCTGATCGACGAGTACCGGCTCAGGGTCTGCCCTGTACTGGTCGGCGGCGGCACCCCGTTCTTCCCCCGGCACGAGCGCCGGGTGGATCTCGAACTCGTCAGGACCCGCACCTTCAGCTCGGGAGTCGTCCACCTCCACTACCGCGTGACGCGCTAGCCGGCCCTCCGCAGGGCACCGCAAAGGGCAAGTCAAACGATTGATTCACCAAAGGAGACCGACCGGGCCCCACGCCGTCGGTACGGGGTTGGTGCCGCCGCTCGCAAATGGCTTCACCAACCCCGCGGTCGGGGCGGTCGGCGCGAGGGGAAGGAGTGCTGCCCGCCCCCGTCGGTCACCCGCGGTGGCCCGGGGGTGTCACCACCGCGACCGTGTAGGTCTCCAGGGAGACGTCGCCTTGCAGGCCGTACGACGCCACGGCGCCCTCGACGGTGTCGGCGTCGGGCAGGTCGGGGTAGCCCAGGGCCCTCATCTGGTTGCGCAGCGAGCTGGACACCTCGATCTGGAGCGTATTGACGCCTGCCTTCAGGGCGAAGCTCACGTCGACGCGTCCTGCGACGAAGTCGTAGCCGGGGATCTTCTTCCCGTTGACCCGTACCTGGGCCAGGGCGCCGCCCGTGGAGCCGATGTGCAGCCGGCCGCCGTTCGCGGCGTTCCACGTCCTGGGCAGCCGGAACGTGGTGCTGTACGTGCCGACCCCCGACACCGACGCGGGGTCCTGGGCCGTGAATGTCATGTCCTTCCACGGGACGAGCGGGGTCGTGCCCACGTCGATGTCGGACTTCTGCGTCGTGTAGGAGACCTCTTTGGTGGTGTAGCCGTCGCGCGCCTCGGTCAGGGTCACCTTGTCCCCCGGTGTCCAACTGGTGAGCACCAGCTTCCACCGCGCGTCGGTGAGGTGGACGTCGGCCGGTACGGAGACCTTCTTCGTCACGGTGGAGCCGTCGGCCAGCCTGGCGGTGTAGCGGCCCGAGTCGGTGGCGAGGATGGCCGCGCCCTGCGCGGTCACGACGCCCCGGGGCGCGTCGGTGCCGCGCAGGGGCGCCGCGGCCCCGTTCTTCAGGTCGATGGCGATCACCGTGGTCTCCCCGGGCGCCAGCGTCACGTCGAACGAGGTCCGGCCGCGGGAGGTCCTGTACACGGCGAGCGGTTCGACGCGGCCCGACCATGTGCCGATGCGGTAGGGCCTGCCGACCGCGTCCACACTGAGGGACGCCGTGGCGGTCCCGGCGTCGATCGGTGTGTTGTTGTAGTCGCCGCGCTTCTCCCTGTAGTTGTACGCCCACAGGTACACGGTGTCGTGGGTCCTGCGCAGGGTCGTCAGGATGGTCTGGTTGGGTTCCGCGTACTCGGCCCGCGGCCGCACCCCGAGTTTCCGCAGCGCGTCGTACACCCCGGTTTTGCCGTAGTAGTACTTCTTCTCGTAGTCCGCGTCCGCCGGGTCGGGGTCGGTCGGGCTCTGCGGGACGTCCGCGTCGACCAGTCTGACGTTCGGAAGCTTCGCCATCCGCGCCATCACCTTCGCCAGCTCGGCGTCGGTTCCCTCGTTGCCGAGGGTGTGCACTGCCGCCTTGGCGTTGAGGTAGTTCCTGGTCGCGCCGAGGGTCTCGGTCAAGCCGTTGACGATGACGACGGGCAGCCCGCGACGGGCGAGCCCGTAGACCGCCGCCGCGCTCCTCAACCGGATGGAATCCTGGTAGATGACGACCGCCCGGTACCCCACGTTCTCGGGGATCAGCCCTTCGGTCCTGCTGTAACGGACACCGCGCCCCTCCAGGATCTCGGGCGCGAAGTAGTCGTAGGTGTACCCGTTGTCCTGGAGTTCCAGGTCCTTGAAGTACGCGGCCTTGCCGTGCCGCATGTTGTCGATCTCGGGCTGGCCGTTGTTGTAGGCGTAGTCGGTGCGCAGCACGGCCAGGTCGATCTGCGGCTTGCCCTGCTGGAGCACTGCCTGGGTGCGCGCGATCATCAGCATGTAGTCGGCGTACTGCGTGGACTCCGGCTGCCGCGGGCCCCACCGCTCCGAGAACCGCGAGTACATACCCTCGTGGCCCGGCCAGTACGTACCGTTCCAGGGGTCGGAAGGGTCGCTGGAGTCGGCACCCGAAATGCTCGCGTAGCCGTGGAACACCGTGTGGCTGATGCCGGAGGCGAACTGGGTGTTCATGATCTGCATGAACCGGTCCTGCGGCCAGGTGTAGTTCTCGCCGCTGATCGCCCCGGTCTCGCTGGAGTAACGCAGCCCGTATGTGTGGGCCGCGCCCGCCAGCGACCGGTGCGCGTCCAGTTGGTTCCCGTATTCGAGCGATTCCGTCTCCACGAAGTCCACCGCCTGGGCCGGCGTGGTGATCTCGTAGTTCACGCCGTAGGAGATCTCCGCCCGCAGCTTCATGTGCATCTCGTCGTGCAGATAGGCCCGCAGCGGCTTGAGGACGTTGTCGGTGTACATGTCGGTGATCGTCTCGAAGAAGTCGTTGCGCGCCTTGTTCACCGTCACCCGGTCGGAACCGGTGACAGGGAACGACGTGTCGCGCGCCCGGGAGCCGAGCCTGATGACATACGGCAGATACGGTTCGAGGCTGTACCCGCGGCGCTTGCGGAACTCGTCCATGAGCGTGGCGCCCCAGAACTCGCCGCCGTTGGAATTGCTGGTCGAGATCTCCAGGGAGTCCATGTAGTTCTCGCCGCGGCCGTTGTCGGCGATGGCCCGCTTCAGTTCGGGGTCGTCGAACACATGGTTCTTGTAGTAGTCGATGAAGGCGTTCATCCCGGCCGGGTCGATGTAGTTGATGGTCACGTTCCTCGTGGCCGAAGGCGTCGGCGACTGGCCGGTCGCCTGCATCCAGAACGCGTAGACGTCCCAGGTCCCCGTGCCCTCGGGCGGCGTCCAGCTCAGCGCGAAAGCGCGCTGGCCCGTGGGGTCCTTCATCGTCGCCTCGGTCACGGGGACGCCGTCGAGGGTGACCTCGCCGGTCAGCACGACCGACTTGCCGGTGTAGCTCATCGTGCCGGAGATCTCACCTGCGGAGGTGACGGAGCCGGTGTTGTCCGCTGCCCGCCGCATCGCGACCACCGAGACCAGGTCCTGCCGCACGGGTCCTTCCACCGTCATCGCGGACCGCTTCAGCGTGCCGCTGAACGCGGTGCCGCCGGTCGTGGTCCGAATGGCGTAGCCCAGCGCCTTGCCCGCGCCGTCGTCGTCGAACTTCAGGTTCTCGATGGGCAGGTTGGCGTTCGCCCAGTGGGTGCCGCTGGTCAGGGAGAAGCCCATGCCGTACTTGTTGGCCTCCTGGATGATGAGCTTCGTGTCGTGCCACCACTCGTCGGACCCCCAACTGTAGGTCTGCTGCGGCGTCCTGCCCGTGGTGTTCTCGACGAAGACCGTGTCGCTCAGGTCGCTGTCCACGTTGGGCTCGGGCATGCAGACGATCTCCACCGAGCCGATGCCCATGTCGTGCAGCGTCTTCATGTCGGCCTTGATGGTCGCGTCGGTGTGCAGCCCCTCGGCCAGCCACCACCTCGTGCCCGGCCGGTACTTGCCCTCCGGGTTGTCCAGGAGCGCGTGCTGCGCCCTGATGAACCTGTCGGCGACACTCGTCGACTCCGCCTCGGCGGAGCCGGCACCGGCCCAGCCCGAGAGCGCCGCCGCCATGCCGACACCGCCGCTGATCTTGAGGAGGTCTCTGCGGCCAAGGGCGGGCTTGCTGTCTTCCATCGGTCCTCCTGGGACGGGCGGGAAAGGGCCTCGCTTTGACGGACGGGTCCCCGGGCGCTGCCATGCAGGACAGCCGCCGACGGTGATCGCGTGTGCGTTGCGCAGGGGCCCGCGGGGCGACGCGCCCTGCCGGGGACGGCCTCGGGCACGGTCCATCGCCCTTCGCGGTCGAGCGGCCCGAAGGTTTTGGAACGTTTCAACGTTGCGCCGACTATCCTTTGCGCGGGCCCGAGCCGATGTCAACGCCCTCGACAGCAACAGGGCTTGATCAAGTTTCTTAAGAACGATTCAGGGCTGTCGGCGAGGCCCGCCGGGAGCCTCGTACCGCGTCGCATCACCCCGGGCGCCATGCGCGCCGTCGACCGGCCGACAGGTCCGCCGCGATGGTCTGCCGCACCGCGGCATGGTGCACGCTCGGCGCGGACCGGCGGGCGTGCGGCCTCCCCGCCTTCCGCGGGTGCCGCCCGCCCCCGGTCCGCGCCGCGGGCCAAGTGCGGTGGGTTCTCAGGTGAGTTCGGTGAAGGCGCGGGTCCGTTCCGTGAGGGCGCGTTCGCCGCCACCGCCCGCAAGGCACCCCCGGAGGCCGAACCGCTGCCGCTGCTCGCCGTCCCGTACCACGCCTGGGCCAATCGCCAGGACGGAGCGATGCGAGTGTGGATTCCCGCCCTGCGCCCGCAAGAGCAGGGGAGGTGACGACGCCGCCGGGCGGCGTCAGTTCTGCTCGTCGGTGGTGTCCGGTGCCGCGTCGGCCTCCCGCGCGTGTGTCACGTCCGGCCCCTGGGCGCGTACCCGCTCGACGTGTTCCAGGGAGTCGCGCAGCTCCGTGAGCCAGTCGTCGGTGTGCCGGCGTACCAGGCGCACGCACCAGGCGAGGGCGTCGCTGCGGCTGCGGGCGACGCCCGCGGCGACCAGGGTGTCGAGCACCCGCCGCTCCGGCTGCCGCAGCCGTGTCATCACCGGCGCGGCGACATGGGTGAAGAGGGCGCTGACGCCGTCGCACTCGGCGCCCCAGGAGACCTTCCGGCCGAAGCGCCGCTCGGCGTCCCTGGCGACCGCCATGCGCCGCTCCCTGGTGCGCTCGCGGAACTCCTGGAGGCGGCCCTCGGCGGCGGCCTGACGCTCGGCGGGCGAGGCCGACCCGGCGAGGTCGGGCGCGGGGATCCCGCCCACCACGGTGATCTCCTCGCGGTCGGCGGTCACCTCTGGAGCGCCCTCGAACAGATCGCCGGGCAGCCGCCCCGCGAACCAGCCCCGGATCTCGTCATCGTGCTCCTTTGTAATCATGTAATCAGCATTACTCGGCACCGAAGGCGGGGCAAGGAAGGGGAGATCGGGTCCGCCAGGGGCGAACGCGCAGGTGTCGGCGGCCGGGGCGGCGTGCGTGGACACCGGGTGGGGGAGCAGCCGGGGGCGAGTGCCCGAAGAGTCGCCCATGTGCAACCCCTGCCGCACAGTTCACGCGATGGTGTGATCAACTGGGGCATGGCGGATGGCCGCCGGGGGCGTGGGTAGGGCCGGGCCATGACCAAGCCGTTCGCACTCCCGCAGTTCTACATGCCGTATCCCGCCGGGCTGAATCCGCATGTCGAGGAGGCCAGGGCGCACACCCGCGAGTGGGCCGGGAGCATGGGCATGCTGGAGGGTTCCGGCGTCTGGGAAGCGGCCGACCTGGAGGCGCACGACTACGCCCTGCTGTGCGCCTACACCCACCCGGACTGCGACGGCCGGACGCTGTCGCTCATCACCGACTGGTACGTGTGGGTCTTCTTCTTCGACGACCACTTCCTGGAGACCTTCAAGCGCAGCCAGGACCGCGTCGGCGGCAAGGAGTACCTCGACCGGCTGCCGCTCTTCATGCCGATGGACGACGCAGCCCCCGTGCCCGAGCCGGTCAACCCGGTCGAGGCGGGCCTCGCCGACCTCTGGGCGCGCACCGTCCCCGCGATGTCCCAGGGCTGGCGCGAGCGCTTCGCACGCAGCACGGAGAACCTGCTCAACGAGTCCCTGTGGGAGCTGTCCAACATCAACGAGGGCCGGATCGCCAACCCGGTCGAGTACATCGAGATGCGCCGCAAGGTCGGCGGCGCCCCCTGGTCGGCGGGGCTCGTCGAGTACGCGACCTCGGAGGTCCCCGCGTCCGTGGCGTGCGAGCGGCCGCTGCGGGTGCTGATGGAGACGTTCTCCGACGGTGTCCACCTGCGCAACGACCTGTTCTCGTACCAGCGCGAGGTCGAGGACGAGGGCGAGCTGAGCAACGGCGTGCTCGTCCTGGAGACCTTCTTCGGCTGCTCCACCCAGGAGGCCGCCGAGATGGTCAACGACGTCCTCACCTCGCGCCTGCACCAGTTCGAGCACACGGCGCTCACCGAGGTCCCCGCCCTCTGCCTGGAGCAGGGCCTCACGCCCCCCGAGACCGCCGCCGTCGCCGCGTACACCAAGGGTCTGACGGACTGGCAGTCCGGCGGTCACGAGTGGCACCTGCGCTCCAGCCGGTACATGAACGAGGGCGCACTCGACGCCGACCCGCCCGGCGGCCCCGCGGGCCTCGGCACGGCGGGCGCCGACCCGGCGCGGCTGCTGCGGGCCGTCGGCGCGGAGCGGCTGCGCCGGCACACCCACGTGCCCTTCCAGCGGGTGGGGCCCTCCGTGCTGCCCGAGTTCGCGATGCCGTACCCGCTCCGCCTCAGCGGCCATCTGGAGGGCGCGAGGCACCGGCTGCGGGACTGGGCGCAGGGCATGGGCATCCTCGCCGAGGGCGTATGGGACGAGCACAAGCTGACGGCGTACGACCTGCCGCTGTGCTCCGCGGGCATCCACCCCGACGCCGCCGCCGACGCTCTCGACCTCACCTCGGCCTGGCTCGCCTGGGGCACCTACGGCGACGACTACTACCCGCTCGTCTTCGGCCACCGCCGCGACGTGGCCGCCGCGCGGCTCTGCTCCCGGCGCCTCTCGGCCTGTATGCCCCTGGAGGGCGAGGAGCCCCCTCCGCCACCGGCGAACGCGATGGAACGCGGCCTCGTCGACCTCTGGCTGCGCACCACCGCCCCCATGGACGAGGCGGCGCGGCGCACCATGAAGCACGCCGTCGACGTGATGACAGAGGCATGGGTGTGGGAGGTCGCCAACCAGGCGTGCCACCGCGTCCCCGACCCCGTCGACTACGTCGAGATGCGCCGCGCCACCTTCGGCTCCGAGCTGACCAAGAACCTCTGCCGCCTCGGCCACGGCCCCCACGTGCCCCCGGAGATCTACCGCTCGGGCCCCGTGCAGTCCCTGGAGAACGCCGCCATGGACTACGCGTGCATGCTCAACGACATCTTCTCGTACCAGAAGGAGATCGAGTACGAGGGCGAGATCCACAACGCCATCCTGGTGGTGCAGAACTTCTTCGGCTGCGACCTGCCGCGCGCGCGTGCCGTCGTCGCCGACCTCATGAACCAGCGGATGCGGCAGTTCCAGCATGTCGCGGCGCACGAGTTCCCGGTCCTCTACGAGGACTTCGGCCTCGACGACGAGGCACGCGCCACCCTGGACCGCTACGTCGGCCAGCTCCAGAACTGGATGTCCGGCATCCTCAACTGGCACCGCGGCTGCCGCCGCTACCGCGAGGCCGACCTCGCCCGCAATCTGACCCCGCGCGTGCGGCGCCCCGCGGGCAGCACCGCACTGCTGCCCCCGCCACCGGGCGCCGCCGACCTCACACCGCCCACCGCGGCACCGCCCGCCGCCACGGCACCGGAGCCCGCCGCCCCCGCGCCCGGCCCCGCGGCTCCCGCCGACCCGGCCGCCCCCGAGCCCCCCGCCCGCTTCACGCTCCCCGGGCCGCCCCCGGTGCCGTTCCCGGCGTCCCCGTCACCGGCCGCCGTCGGCTAGCCGGCCCGCGGCACGCACGTGCGCATGCCCGCCCCGCGGACCGGCGCCGGCCCCCACGGGGGTGCGGGGACCCGTCGGGGCGGGCAGGATGCTGCTCGTAGGGGCCGCCCACCGGTGGCCCGAGGGAGGTCTGGAGGCCCCGATGTCCACCGCGCCCGCGCCCTTCACGGCAGACGACTACCGGAACCGGATGGAGCGCGCCGCGCAGGCCGCCGCCGACGCGGGCCTCGCGGGGCTGCTCATCGCACCGGGGCCGGACATGGACTGGCTCACCGGCTACCGGCCGCCCGCCGACACCGAGCGCCTCACCCTGCTGGTGCTCGCCCCCGGCGCCCACCCGGAACTGGTGGTCCCCGCCCTGGAGGCGGGCGACGTGGAGCACGCCCCCGGCGGCCCCGCCCTGACCCTGCGCGACTGGCGCGACGAGCAGGACCCGTACGACGTCACCGCCCCCCTGATGGCGCCCGAGGGCCGCTACGGCATCAGCGACAACACCTGGGCCCTGCACCTGCTCGGTCTGCGCGGGCGGCTGCCCGGCACCTCCTACGCGGCCCTCTCCGACGTGCTGCCCATGCTGCGGGCCGTCAAGGACGCCGCGGAGCTCGGGCGCCTGGCCGCCGCGGGGGCCGCGGCCGACGCGGCGTACGCGGAGATCACGCGCGTGCGCTTCGAGGGCCGCGCCGAGCGCGAGGTCGCCGCCGACCTGGCCGCGCTGCTGCGCCAGTTCGGGCACTCCCAGGTCGACTTCACCGTCGTCGGCTCGGGCCCCAACGGCGCCGACCCGCACCACGAGGCGGGCGAGCGGGTCATCGAGCGCGGCGACACCGTCGTCCTCGACTTCGGCGGCCTCATGCACGGCTACGGCTCCGACATCTCCCGCACCGTCCACGTCGGCGAGCCCACCGCCGAGGAACAGCGGGTCCACGACGTGGTCCGGGAGGCGCAGCGCAGCGCCGTGGCCGCGGTACGCCCCGGCATCGCCTGCCAGGACGTGGACCGGGTGGCACGCGAGATCATCACGCGCGAGGGCTACGGCGAGCGGTTCATCCACAGGACCGGGCACGGCATCGGGGTCACCACCCACGAGCCGCCCTACATGGTCGAGGGCGAGCGGCAGCGCCTGGTCCCCGGCATGTGCTTCTCCGTGGAGCCGGGCGTCTACCTGCCGGGCCGCTTCGGCGTGCGCGTGGAGGACATCGTCACCGTCACCGAGGACGGGGCACGCACCTTCAACGACGCGCCCAGGGAGATGGCGATCGTCCACTGACCCCCAGGCCCCGTCCAGCCCGCGCCCCGGAACGAGCCATGCCACAGCCGCCAGGTGAAGACACCGCGCGCCGTCTCGCCCGCGCCGTGCTCGGCGCGGCCGGTACGGACGTCTACCCGGCGCACCCGGGGGCCACTACGGGCGCGGGCCACTTCACCTGGTGGGCGGGCCGCGCCCACGTACTGCGCTGCGCACACGACGCGGACGCCTCGGCCCGCCTCGACCGCGAGCGCGCGGTACGCGACCTGGTGCGTCCGCACACCAGGGCCGCCGTCGCGTCGAGCGCGGGGCACGGCACCTGGGCCGCCGCTCTCGCCTACACCGTGGACACCCGGCTGCCCGGCGCCTTCGGCGACCGCGGCACGGTCTCGCCGGGCGGCGAGGCCGACCTCGCCGACCTGCTCGGCGGGCTGCGCGCGGTGCCCGCCGCGCAGGCGGCGATGCTCGGGCTCCCCGCGGCCCCGGCAAGGCCGCTGGAGCGGCTGCGCGCCAGCGCGGTGCGCGCGGCGCGGGCGCTCGCCGACGAGGGCGAGTTCGGGCCCGCCAGGTTCGCACCGCTCGGCGGCCGGGCGCTGGCCCAGCTCGCCGCGCCGCCCGGCGGCGTCCTGGTGCACCGCGCCCTCACAGGACGGCACCTCGGGCTCACCGGCGACGGGCGGCTCGGCGGGGTGCTGCACTGGGGCGACGCCGCTCTCGGCGACCCCGCGGAGGACATCGCGGGCCTGGCCGCCGCGCTCGGCGCCCCCGCCGCCGTACGGGCCGCGACCCTAGCCGGGTACGGCGCACGGCAGTGCCTGCGCGGGCTCTGGCTGGCCCGCTGCGACGCCGTGGTCCGCTTCGCCGCGGCGCTGCGCACGGCGGGCGCCGACGCCGCGGCGGGCGGCAAGGACGGCGCGCTGTCCGCGCTGCGCGAGGGGATGTGGCGGGCCTGGGAGCCCATCCTCCTCGAACGCCTCACCGGCGAGGACCCAGGGGACGCGGCCCCCGCGGCCCGCTGAACCACCGCGCGCCCGCCACACCATCGCGCAACACGCGCCCGTTCACCTGGAGTTGGCCGGGCCGTCACCGTCCGGGTGGACAACGAACCCCGCCCGCCACGGGTCTTGTGAGGCATAAGGGGCACGAAGGCCCGCGCGGGCGCCCCGCCGCACACCCACGCGCTCCGGCGCACCCGCGGCAGCCCGCGCCGACACGCACGGCCCGGACGCCGCTGTCCCACGCGCGGCTGCGGCCCGCGCGACAGGCCGCGACCCGGCAGCCGCGAAGCGGCGGGCCGCACGACTCGGCGGGCCGCACGACTCGGCGGGCCGCACGACTCGGCGGGCCGCACGGACCCGACAGGCCGTACAGGAGGGGAACCATGAGCACACGCACCAGACCGCAGGACCCCGCACGGAGGCCCGCGCGCGGCAGCGCCAGGGCCCGGGTGCTCGGCAGGGCGCTCGCCGCCACCGCCGCCCTGAGCGCCACCGCCCTCGCCGCCCCCGCCGCGCTCGCCGCCCCCGCCACGGGGCCCTGGCGGGTCTCCGAGGCCGGCACGCTGTCCACCACCGCGATCCTCAGCTCCGTGACCTCGGCGGGCCCGCACGCCGCCTGGGCCGTCGGACAGCAGGCGGGCCCCGGCTCCGCACCCGGCGGTGTGATCATGCGCTGGGACGGCGCGCGCTGGGCCCAGGACACCGCCCCCGGGCTGCCCGACGTCAGCTACTGGACCTCGGTCTCCGCCGCCGCGCCCGACGACGTGTGGGCGTACGGCTGGTCCACCACGGGCGGCGGCGAGAAGCTCGTCCACTTCGACGGCGTCCGCTGGCGCGAGCGGCACATGCCCGACCTGCCCGACGGCGCCGCCCATGGCTTCGCCCAGGTCACCGCGGTGCCCGGCCGGGTCTGGCTGGTCGGCGACCGGTGGAGCACCTCGTACGCGCACGGCGCCTGGCAGTTGGGCGACCTCGGCGATGCCGCGGACATCGAGGACGTCGACGCGGCCTCGCCCGGCGCCGCCTGGGCGGCTGGCTACTCCTGGACCGACGGCCGCCCCTCGCCGCTCGTCGCCCGCTGGGACGGCGCGCGCTGGCGCGAGGTGCCCGTGCCCGGCCACCCCGGCCTCATGCTCAGCTCGGTCTTCACACAGTCCGCGCACAGCGTCTACGCCGTCGGCCGCACCGGCGCCGGCACCCCGGAGGGCGGCGACGACACCACCGTGCTGCACTGGAACGGCCGCTCCTGGCGCGACGTCACGGGACCCGTCGCCGGGCTCTTCGCGGAGCGGGTCGCGGGCGACGGCAGGGGCGGCGTCTATGTGACGGGTGATCCCGCGGGCTGGGAGGGGCCGCCCGTCTTCTGGCACTACGACGGCGCCCGCTGGACCCGCGAGCAGGGCGCCACCGTCGCCTCGGGCCGGACCCAGTCGTACGCGGTGAACGACCTGGCGCCGGTCGGCCGCACCGGCCGGGTGTGGGCCGTCGGCAGCTATGAACTGCTGGTCGGCGAGCACACCTCCGCCACCTACGACCTGATAGAGACCAACGGCTGACGGAGCCACCGGCCGAGGGGCTCCACCGGCCGCCCCCCGGGCCCCGGCCCCGCCCCCGCGTGCGTACGGCCCCCGCTCAGCCCTGCGCCAGCACCACGCAGGACTCGGCGGGCAGCCGCAGCAGCCCGTCGGGGCCCGGCGCCGCGGTCCGCCCGGGGAGCCAGGCGGCGAGCACGCGCGCGGGGCGCCCGCCGAGCGGCACCTCGACCGGCGCGTCCGACAGGTTCGCCGCGATCCTGAGGTCGCCGCGCCGCACCGCGATCCAGCGCGCCTCCTCGTCGAAGGCGACCCCGACGGCGGCCAGCGCCGGGTCGAGCAGGTCGGGCTGGGCGCGGCGCAGCGCCAGCAGTTCGCGGTGCCAGTCGAGCAGGCGCGCGTACGGCTGCCGCGCGGGCTGCGACCAGTCGAGGCAGGAGCGGTCCCGGGTGGCGGGGTCCTGGGGGTCGGGGATGTCGCTCTCCGCCCAGCCGTGCTCCGCGAACTCCCGCCGCCGGCCCACCCGCACCGCCTCGGCGAGCCGCGGGTCGGTGTGATCGGTGAAGTACTGCCAGGGGGTGTCGGCGCCCCACTCCTCGCCCATGAACAGCATCGGTGTGAAGGGCGACGTCAGCACCAGCGCCGCGGCGCAGGCGAGCAGCCCGGGGGAGAGGGCGGCGGCGAGCCGGTCGCCGCGCGCGCGGTTGCCGATCTGGTCGTGCGTCTGCGCGTACGCGAGCAGCCGGTGCGCCGAGGTGCGGGTGCGGTCCAGCGGGCGGCCGTGGTGGCGGCCGCGGAACGACGAGTAGGTCCCGTCGTGGAAGAAGCCGCCGCGCAGCGTCTTGGCGAGCGCGGCGAGCGGGGCGCGCGCGAAGTCCGCGTAGTAGCCCTGGGACTCGCCCGTCAGCGCCGTGTGCAGGGCGTGGTGGAAGTCGTCGTTCCACTGCGCCGCCACCCCGAGGCCGTGCTCCGCGCGCGGGGTGATCACCCGCGGGTCCCCGAGGTCCGACTCGGCCACCAGGAACAGCGGCCTGCCCACCTCCTCGGCGAGCCCGTCCACGGCCGCAGACAGCTCTTCGAGGAACGGGTACGCGCGCGTGTCGGCCAGCGCGTGCACGGCGTCGAGGCGCAGCCCGTCGAGCCGGAAGTCGCGCAGCCAGGCGAGCGCGCTGCCGACGAAGTACGCGCGCACCTCGTCGGAGCCGGGACCGTCCAGGTTCACCGCCGCGCCCCAGGGCGTGCGGTGGGCCTCCGTGAAGTACGGGCCGAACGCGGGCAGATGGTTGCCCGAGGGGCCCAGGTGGTTGTGCACCACGTCGAGCACCACCCCGAGCCCGAGCCCGTGCGCCGTGTCCACGAAGCGGCACAGCGCCTCGGGGCCGCCGTACGGCTCGTGCACCGCCCAGGGCGCCACGCCGTCGTACCCCCAGCCGTGCCGCCCGGGAAACGGGCACAGCGGCATCAGCTCGACATGGCTGACCCCCAGCTCCGCCAGGTGCCCGAGGCGCCCGGCGGCCGCGTCCAGGGTGCCCTCGGGGGTGAACGTGCCCACGTGCAGCTCGTACAGCGCCGCGCCCGTCAGCCCGGCGCCCGCCCACGGGTGCCGCCACGGATACGCCCCTAGGTCGACCACCGCGCCGGGCTCCTCCGGCCCGTCCGGCAGGCGGCGCGCCCGGGGGTCGGGCAGCACGGGGCCGCCGTCGAGCACGAAGCCGTACCGGTCGCCGGGGCCCGCGGGCGCCTCGGCCGTCCACCAGCCCGCGCGCCCGGCGTCCCGCCCCATCGGCACCGTCGCGTCCCCGAGCCGGAGGCCGACCCGCTCGGACGACGGCGCCCACACCTCGAACTCCACGCCGGCTCCCCTCGTCTCACGTCGCCGCCCACGCGGCCACCTCCCACTCCTGCCCCGTTTCCCGCCCAGTCTGCCCCGCGGGTCCGACAGCCGGGCCCAGGGCCGCGCCCCGATTTCTGGACAGCCCCGGTCCGCCTGACCGACAATCACGTCTGTGACGTCGCCCTTCGAACAGAATCCCGTCCCCCTGCGGATGTCCGACGCCGAGCGGGAGGAAACGCTCGTCGTCCTGCGCGACGGCGTCGCCCAGGGCAAGCTCTCGTACGACACGTTCATGCGCCGTATGGAACTCGCGCTCGCCGCCCGCAGGGCCGACGAGCTTGCCGCGCTCACCGCCGACCTGCGCACCGAGCGCGGCCTGTCGCGCGCGTTCTTCGGCGCCGTCGAGGCCGTGTCGGGCTTCCGCGAGCGGCTGCGCAGGGCGTGGCGGGCCGAGCGGCTGCCGAAGCTGCTGCTGCCCGCCCAGGGCGTGACGGCGCCGCTGCGCATAGGCCGCGACCCGCGCAACGGCCTGCGGCTCAGCCACGCCACGGTCTCCCTCATGCACGCGGAGCTGACCTGGCAGGGCGGCATGTGGGTGCTGCGCGACCTCGGCTCGACCAACGGCACCACGGTCAACGGGCGCCGGGTCGCGAGCGCCGCCGTGGTGCGCGTCGGGGACCAGGTCACCTTCGGCGAGATGGAGTTCAGGCTCACCGAGTAGCGCGCGCGGCGCGCGTGTCAGCCCGTGCGCTCCAGCAGCACCGCGGGCGCGCCCGCGAACAGGTCGTCAGCCGCCGTACGCCCCTCGTGCTCCGTCCCCCGCGGCCCGGTGTCGCGCCACACGCCCGGCGGGAGCACGAGCGCGGTGCCGCGCCAGCCGCCCGCCCGCGCGAGCCGCAGGGGCAGCCTCACCACCGCCGTCAGCGCGGCGTCCGCGCGCGTGAACGCCAGCAGATGGGCGGCCGCGGGCCCCTCGGCGTGCCGCGGCGTGTACCCGCCCCGCTCACCGAACGCCTCGGGGCGGCGCGCCCGCAGCCCCAGCGCCGCCAGTGTCAGCGCCGCCTTCTCGCCGTCGAGCCCCGCGCCGTCCGCCGCGAGCGCGCGCAGCGCTTCCGCGTCGAAGGCGGCCGGGGCCCGGTTGTCGGGGTCCACCAGGGCCCGGTATACGCGCTCGGTGCCCTGGTACAGCTCCGGCACCCCCGGCATCGTCAGGTGCAGTAGGGCCGCGGCCAGTACGCGCGCGCGTACCGGCTCCCGCAGCTCGCGCGCGAACGCGGCGAGCGGGCCCGCGGCGGCGTCCTGTGCGGCCGCCGCGAACGCCGTCACCGCCTCCTCGTACCCGGCGTCGGGCTCGGTCCAGGTGGTCCGCAGACCGGCCTCCCGCACCTGCTTCAGCAGCGCGTCGACGAGCCGCCGCGGCTCCACGGGCCCGATGCCCACCGCGGTCTGCCAGGCGGCCCACGCGGTCGCGCCGTCCGGCGCCGGGGCGCCCGACGCGGCCGCCGTCACCTCGTCGAGCAGCGCCGCCCACCGCTCGGGGCACTCGGCGAGCACCGCGATCGCGGCGCGCACGTCGGCGCTGCGCTTGGTGTCGTGCGTGGACAGCACCGTGCCGGTCCCGGGCCAGTCGCGCTGCACGCGCGCGCAGTACGCGTGGAAGTCCCGGGGTTCGAGCGCGGGCCGCCCCGGCTCGCCGCCGACCTCCGTCGCGGACAGCAGTGCCGGGTACCGGTAGAAGGCGCTGTCCTCCACCGACTTGGCCCGCAGCGCCGACGCGACCTGCGCGAACCGCGCCCGCAGCTCCCGCACCCCCGCGCCCGCCCCGTCGGCCTCATCCACGCCGCCCGCCACGGCCCCGGCACCCGCCCCGTCGCCACCGGCCAGCAGCCCCCGCACCGCGCGGACCGCCGCCGCCTCCTCGGGCACCTCGAAGGCCGCCTCCGCCTCCTCCACCGTGCGCCAGGGCAGCAGCAGGGCCGCGTCCTCGGCGCCGTACGGCCGGTAGACCGGCAGCCGCACCAGCAGTTCGCCGAGCGCCCGGCGCAGCGCCCACGGCGCGTGGTCGCGCAGGCCGGGGTCCAGGGCGCAGACCCGCGCGCACACGCGCGTGAGACGGTCCATCTCGGCCGCCAGGTCATGGGTGACGACCCGGTACGCGGCCCGGCGCACCGTCGCCGCCCAGTCGCCGCCGAGGTCAGGCGCGGGCGCGGCGAACGCCCGGTAGCCGCGGGCGAGTTCCGCGGCGCCCGCCCCGTCGGTCAGGACGCCGTCCACGTGCCGCAGCGCGTCATAGCCCGTGGTCCCCGCGACCGGCCAGGACGCGGGCAGCCGCTCCCCGTCCGCGAGGACCTTCTCCACCACCGTCCAGGCGCCCCCCGTGGCCTTGTGCAGCCGCTCCAGATAGCCGCCGGGGTCGGCGAGCCCGTCGGGGTGGTCCACCCGCAGGCCGTCCACCACGCCCTCGCGCAGCAGCCCGAGCACCGTGGCGTGGGTGGCGTCGAACACCTCGGGGTCCTCCACCCTGAGGCCGATCAGCTCGGAGATGGTGAAGAACCTGCGGTAGTTCAGCTCCGTACGCGCAAGGCGCCACCAGCACAGCCGGTAGTGCTGGGCGTCGAGCAGCGCGGGCGGCGGCAGGTCCTCGGTGCCCGGCCGCAGCGGGAACTCCTGCCCGCCCAGGTGAAGGACCCCGTCCTCGACGCGCAGCGCGGCGAGTTCGCGGCCGAGCGGGGCCCCGAGCACCGGCAGCAGCAGCCGCCCGCCGCCCGCCTCCCAGTCGACGTCGAACCAGCGCGCGTACGCGGAGTCCCTGCCGTGGCGCAGCACGTCGCGCAGCGCGGCGTTGTGCCGGGGGGAGGCCGCCATGTGGTTGGGCACGATGTCCACGACGAGCCCGAGCCCGTGCTCGCGCGCGGTGCGCGCGAGCCGCCGCAGCCCCTCCTCGCCGCCCAGTTCGCCCCGCACGCGCGCGTGGTCGACGACGTCGTACCCGTGCGTGGAGCCGGGGACCGCCTCCAGGATCGGCGACAGGTGCAGATGGGAGACGCCGAGGAGGGCGAGGTGCGGCACGGCGGACTCGGCCGCGGCGAACGGGAAGCCGGGCTGGAGCTGCAACCGGTAGGTGGCGCGGACCGGCACGGCCCCCGCGCGCGGCGCGGCACCCGCGCCCCCGGGGCCCTCGATGTCGCGCTCGGACGGATTCGGCACCACCGGGCTCCTTGTCGTCGTCGGGACCGTACGCGCGCGTGCGGCCGGTCCTGGCCCCACGCGCGCGTGGGGCTAGGCCGGGCGCTGGAGGACCGCCAGGGTCCTGTCCCTGAGGGTGATCCGGTCGCCCGCCTTCACCCGGGCGCCCTCGCCGTGCGGCACGCCGTCCTCCCGCGCCGTGTCCACGATGACCTGCCACTGCTTGCCGTGGTTGACCGGGACGGCGAAGTCCATCGGCTCGGGGAACGCGTTGAACATCAGCAGGAACGAGTCGTCCTGGATGCGCTCGCCGCGCGGTCCCGGCTCCGAGATCGCGTTGCCGTTGAGGAACACCGTCAGCGCCCGCGCCTGCGCCTCGCTCCAGTCCCGCTGCGTCATCTCCTCGCCCGCGGGCGTGAACCAGGCGATGTCGGTCAGCTCGTCCCGGGTGCCCCGCACCTGCCGGCCGTGGAAGAAGCGCCGCCTGCGGAACACCGGGTGGTCACGGCGCAGCCACACCATCGCGCGTGTGAACGCCAGCCTGCGCGCCGCGACACCGCTCTCGTCGCCCGCGCCGTCCCAGTGCACCCACGTCAGCTCGCCGTCCTGGCAGTACGCGTTGTTGTTGCCCCGCTGGGTGCGGCCGAACTCGTCGCCGTGGCTGAGCATCGGCACGCCCTGCGACAGCATCAGGGTGGCGACGAAGTTGCGCATCTGGCGCTCCCGCAGCGCCAGCACCTCGGGGTCGTCCGTGTCGCCCTCGGCGCCGCAGTTCCAGGAGCGGTTGTGGCTCTCGCCGTCGCGGTTGTCCTCGCCGTTGGCCTCGTTGTGCTTGTCGTTGTAGCCGACCAGGTCGTGCAGCGTGAAACCGTCGTGGCACGTGACGAAGTTGATCGAGGCGAGCGGGCGGCGCCCGTCGTCCTGGTACAGGTCGGACGAGCCCGTCAGCCGGGACGCGAACTCCGCGAGCGTTTGGGGCTCGCCGCGCCACATGTCGCGCACCGTGTCCCGGTACTTGCCGTTCCACTCCGTCCACATCGGCGGGAAGTTGCCCACCTGGTAGCCGCCCTCGCCCACGTCCCAGGGCTCCGCGATCAGCTTCACCTGGGAGACCACCGGGTCCTGCTGCACCAGGTCGAAGAACGACGACAGCCGGTCCACCTCGTGGAACTGCCGCGCCAGGGTCGCCGCGAGGTCGAAGCGGAAGCCGTCCACGTGCATCTCGGTGACCCAGTACCGCAGCGAGTCCATGATGAGCTGGAGCACGTGCGGGGAGCGCATCAGCAGCGAGTTCCCGGTGCCCGTGGTGTCCATGTAGTAGCGCGGGTCGTCCGTCAGCCGGTAGTAGGAGGCGTTGTCAAGACCCCGGAACGACAGCGTCGGACCCAGGTGGTTGCCCTCCGCCGTGTGGTTGTAGACCACGTCGAGGATGACCTCGATGCCCGCCTCGTGCAGCGCCCGCACCGCCGACTTGAACTCCAGCACCTGCTGCCCCCGGTCGCCCCAGGACGCGTACTTGTTGTGCGGCGCGAAGAAGCCGATCGTGTTGTAGCCCCAGTAGTTGTTCAGGCCCATGTCGACGAGCCGGTGGTCGTTGACGAACTGGTGCACCGGCATCAGTTCGAGCGCCGTCACGCCCAGCTCCGTCAGGTGCTCAAGGATCGCCGGGTGCGCCAGCGCCGCGTACGTGCCGCGCAGCTCATCGGGCAGCGCCGGGTGCAGCATCGTCAGGCCCTTCACATGGGCCTCGTAGATCACCGTGCGGTGGTACTCGGTGCGCGGCGGGCGGTCGTCGCCCCAGTCGAAGTATGGGTTGACCACCACGGACGCCATCGTGTGCGGGGCAGAGTCCAGGTCGTTGCGCTGCTCGGGCGAGCCGAACGGGTACCCGTACACCTCCTCGCCCCAGGAGATCTGCCCGCTGACCGCGCGCGCGTACGGGTCGAGGAGCAGCTTCGACGAGTTGAACCGCAGCCCGCGCTCGGGCTCGTACGGGCCGTGCGCACGGAAGCCGTAGCGCTGCCCCGGCATCACCCCCGGGAGGTAGACATGCCGCGAGAACGCGTCGGACTCCCGCAGCTCGACGGCGGTCTCGGAACCGTCGTCGTGCAGCAGACACAGCTCGACGCGCTCCGCGGCTTCCGAGAAGACCGCGAAGTTCGTTCCGGCGCCGTCGTACGTCGCGCCGAAGGGGTACGCCTGTCCAGGCCAGTCCTGCATGGATACGACTCTTCCACTCCCGGCCCTGGTCTGGGGGCCATTGTGCGCCGAGTCTCCACGAAAGTGGCGACAGCTCCTAGGGCGTGTCCGCAAAGTTGTGGCGTCGTTGGTCTGTTCGTGGTGCGTCGTCATGAGGTGACCGATGAATCGTGGGCGGTGATCGAGCCGTT